>NZ_JAVYAD010000004.1:0-616835 GCF_032337515.1 Rossellomorea yichunensis
ACTGCCAGACTCCGGTAGAATTTAGAGTCATGGCAGCTTAGGTGTTTTATTTAGTCTTATTTGACTGTGTCACTCCAGTTTTAGAGGTGGGTTTTCTTTGTATGTGACGGGACGGTTTCAATGATTCTAATGTAATGCAAAAAGAAGTACGAGATCGGACGCCATTTAATAATAAAAATAGATTAGCAGTTTACTTTTTCCTGCCAATATAAAGCAAGTGAGAGGAAATACCAAGAATATAAGGATCTGTTGCACTTTCTATAATTAAATCGATTATTTTCCTTACTTCTTCGTCACCTTTTTCTCTCCAGTAATCCCAATTGCCATTATTCAAAACCGCTCCTGCATTGGATCCTATTAACTCGATTGTTTCAAATCCGTTTGCTTCCATAAAAGGATTAATGTCTTCTATATTAAAATAATAGGCGCCTGTAAAACGTCCTTCATCTGCGTGATTAAAGCAGCCTGATTGGGAAAATTGTAAGATGGTATCCATATCATTGTTTGGTTTCCAATTGTCAGGAGATAAGAGCGATGTAAGGATGTGTCTAATTCTAGGCATAAAGGCAACAAAGACCAGCCCACCCTTTTTAGTCACTCTGTTTAATTCTTTCACTGCCAGTACACGGTCATTTTCTTCCTGCAAATGGTACATGGGTCCGAGCATTAATGAGGAGTCAAACTGTTCATCTTCAAACAGATTTAGGTCTCTGGCATCAGCTGCATAAAACCCTTCAAATTGTTCAGCTAAATCCAGTTCTTTTGCTTTGTCTTTTGCAATATCAACTAATCTTGGGGTCAAATCGGTCAGCGTTACCCTATAACCAGCTTTGGCAAGTTCCATTGAATATTTCCCCGGTCCAGCACCATTATCAAGTACATAGCCTGTTTGAGACATATATTTTCTTATATAATGCCAATTCACCTGGAATTCAACTGGTTCACGTTCAAGTCTTCCCCACTCATCAAATTGATTGTAATACTGAATGATCTTACTCATGTTTTCACCTATATTCCACTTTTTACCTATATATTCGGTACAACTTTGGTCGAATCCTGCTTAAACTACATACCAATTAGCAATGAATCCATCCAGCAAAAAAGAACTTTTTTACTGACCTGCCTCTTAAACCCACTCTTCACCATGTTCACGAATAAACTTTATATCATTTTGATAATGCTCATGGTGCCCTTCATCGATCATCTTTTGAAAAGCAAGGTCACCTTCACCGGCTTTTCTTTTCATGTAGATACACAATCCTTCCAAGCGCAGCAATACCATTTCCAAATAATCTTCTTCCATTCCCTCCATACCGTAGGATTCAAAGAACAATTTTACTCTTTGTTTTATACGGCCGGCATCACGTTTTGGATCGTAGTGAACAGCTTCACCCGCTTCGGTATGATAATGTCTGCTTAAAGGAACGCAGGTGTACAGAGTATAAGCGATATCCCAAAGTCTCGGACCGGGGCCGGCAACATCAAAATCAATGATACCTACTGGTTTTTCCTTGTTAAAAATAATATTGTATATGGCAAAATCATTGTGACATACAACCTCCATGTTAGCTGGTGTATTGTCCATGGGCTGCCATTCATCCGTTAATGGGAAGTCACTCACTGCATCATGGTAATGCCGGAGCATCTTCGCTATGTCTTTTAAAGCATCATTAGACCACATGTATTCTTTTAAAGGATAATTGCCGGCTTCTCCTGCTATAAATGATAATATCTCTCTATCTTTTTCATCAATTCCCAAAAACTTCGGTGCATATTCAAAACCTTTACTTTCCAAATGCTGCAATAACATATGGATTTTAACACTATCAGACTTCATTTCCCGTCGTATAGTATCTCCCGAACGATATACATCCGAGACATTCCCTCCTGTTAGCATTTCTTCTTTTTCATCCTTACTTTTCACTTAAATCCCCCCAATTTAGGGACGCTGTCCGGGTTTTTCAATTAAACACCTCATCCACAATTGAGAGAGCACTAGACATTACTTAATCTACTTCCAACCCCTACTATAAAACTATTAACGATATGATTCTATTTGTAATCTCAGATTTAAACATTCTCCGTAATTCCCCCTTATGAAGTGATGCGGCACGCAGTATATAGCTTGTCTACACTTTCACGATATCCTATAATGGAAAATATTACATTATGTGGAGATGATCATTATGACGTCAAATACTAAAAGCCCTACAGTTAAACTAGTTGAGTTTCATGAACAATACACACATCAATTGTCCAACTTTTCCTTGCCTGAAGATCAACTAGAGTTTACTAGCCTTCCTTTAGAAAAAATCAATCACCCCAAAGTCTCCAAAACTTCTATTCATGTATTAGTCATGAGTAATAATGAACCAGTGGGATATTTTGCATTAGAAGATGGGGAAAAGGTTCATAAGTATAGTGACAATCCAAAAGCCAAAATCTTAACATCTTTTTCAATCGATTCAAAGTTTCAAGGAAAAGGACTGGCAAAACAAGGTCTAAAACTACTTCCTTCTTTTGTGAAAAACGTTCTGCCTGATATCAATGAAGTGGTTCTTGGGGTTAACAAAAGGAACACGGCAGCCATAAATCTCTACCTGAAATGTGGTTTCGTAGATGAAAAACAAATGTATGAGGGACCTAAAGGGCCTCAATATGTTTTACACTTGATTATTTAATTTACCTGGGGGCTGCCTAAGCTCCTTTTTGCGCATTAATAATTATTCGCATCGTGTATCTACATTGATCACTGTGAAATGAAATATTTCTCCCGGAAAACCGGACTAAGCTCACTCCACACATCAAACTTATTTCCATCTAAATCATAAAAAACAAAATTCCTTCCAGAGTGGCCTCTGTTTTCAATAGTGCCAACCCGAATCCCATTGTCTATAAAATCCTTATGCAGTGTTTCCAACGCTTCTAAACCATTCACTTCAAAAGTTAATGAAAATCGTTCTTCACCATAAACATCTATGAAATTAGCACTTTGATTTTCTTTTGATTTAACAAGAAAAATACTTTGGTTTGCAAGATTCAAGATGGCTTTATCTTCATCTTTATAGCTTAATCCTGCATCTAATTTATGTATGTACCATTCAGATGAAAGATCCACATTTGTTACTGGAATATAGGTTGTACCAACCCTTAATAATTTTTCGTTCATTAATAATTCCCTCCCGCAATCAGATATAGTAAACATTCTCTTTTCACATGGGTTTCCCCTGCTGTAACTTCCATATTTTTCATAACCCTTTTCTCCCGATCTTCACTGATAGCGTTGATTCTTCTTTATATTCTCCAGATTCACCAATATCGAGCATGGCCTCCCTCACATCACGTTCAAATAGCGAGATGTCACTTCCAAGAAAACGCTTGGATCCATAGGATGTAGAATACAGATTCCCTAGTAACGACTCAATGGTCCAAGTGATTTCGTATGTTGGTAAGGTATGAACTTCAAGGTCAAATTGAGAATGGGATATGACTTCTTCATGACTGGTAACGGGATGAGTATAGGTTGAATTTCCAGCCTTTCGATCTTTTCCATACCATTTTTCGATCACTTCATTAAACCTTACTTGCCAAGGTTTCAACGTTTGATTGGGATCATAATTATCAATGATCGCTACCCCGCCACCAGGAGAAATCATATCAAATAATTCCTCTAATACCTTTGGTCTGTCCATCCAATGAAAAGCCTTGGCTATCGTCACGAGAGAAAAATGCTCATGATTCTCAAGGGTGTACTGTTCCAAGGTTCCATTGAACCATTCAATCTGACCCATCCTTACTTCCTGATGGATACGCGTAGCTTCTTCAATCATTTCCGGTTCAACATCTATACCCACTATTTTATGACACCAATCAGAAAACCTTATGGTGAGCTGTCCTGTGCCGCAGCCTAGATCAAGGAGGTTCTGCTCTCCATTTAAAGAAAACGTTTCAACAAGGAATCGTATTAACGAAGAAGGATACATCGGTCTGTATTTCGAATAATACCTTGAAGTGCCTTTAAATAGGTCTTGCCCGTACTTGTTCAAGTTTGTGTTCCTCCCATCGATCTCTATATGCTTTCACTACCAATTATTTCAAAATGAACCCTCCAACTCAATAATTAATTGCATTAAAAAAGAAGCTTATCCTTAGTGGTAAACTTCTTTTCCAAGAAAAAACATATTATTGATTACTATTTGTAAGATTTTACTGATAATTGTATCATTTTGAAAAGTGATTTATACATTTATCCAGTTCCAAGATAAAGGTGATTCAATTAGAATAAGAATATATAATGCACTTGTGTTTGGTTGAGGAGGATTATTATGAACTTTGAGAGATTACGCTTACACTCATTTGAACTATACTCTAAAAAATAATAATTAATGGAGGATTCAAATGAAAGAAGAAATACCAGACTATAATTTGTTTATGATATGTAACAGTTTAAATACATCTGCTATAACTGAACTACCTGAAGGCTATCACGTTCGGTTTTGTAGAAAAGATGAAGTAGATATATGGAAGAGAATGCCCTTTGATACGCCAGAATTAGCGACTCAATACCATCATTTCATGACGGAATTTTTCAATCAAGTTTATTTACCCTATGGTGACTTATTCTTTAAAAGGTGTTTGTTTGTATGTGATGAGAGTGACACGCCTATAGGAACCTGCTTTTTATGGAAAGCATATAACGAGGTATGGACCGTTCATTGGTTCAAGGTAAACATACATTATGAGGGAATGGGTATTGGGCGCAGTTTATTATCTTATGTCATGCAAACCTTATCTCAAGAAGAATACCCAGTGTTTTTACACACACATCCTACCAGTTATAGAGCGATAAAATTATATTCAGATTTAGGGTTCAAATTGTTGACTGACTCAGTAATTGGCCAAAGGACAAATGACCTGAATGAAAGCTTACCGATATTAAAAAAGTTTATGCCAGATGAGGATTTCAATGGCTTAGAGTTTCAATCAGCCCCTGAATTTTTCTTGGACGTTGTAAATTCTTCATTAAAAGATGAATTTTAAATAAGAGAAGTCCTTTGGGCTTCTCTTATTTTCCAAGTTCTTTGGTTTATATTTCATTAATCTGCCGCCCTTTAACTTCATGACCATTAATCATATACAGTTTCTTTACTAGGATCTCTCAAGAATTCAAACAGCATGTTAATCTGGGTTTCTGTATTTCTACCTATCGATAGCTCCGGTAAATTCTCTTCTTCGAAAAAATGAACTCCTTTTGTTTCGATCCCACTTCTTTCCTTTCCACCAGCCACCTCGCACTGAATAAATATTTTATAGTAATGGTAGGGTTGCGAGGGATGGGGATGTTTGTTCATATCGAGCAGTCCGAGTAATTTTACAGGGGTTACATCATATCCAGATTCTTCTCTAATTTCTTTGACGATGTTTTCACTTGGAGACAGGCCTACATCACAAAATCCACCTGGGAGAGACCATTTATCATCAACTTTCTCTCTTACCATCAGGATTTTGTCATCCTTGAATACGACACCGCGCACATCTACTTTCGGTGTCTGATAACCTGATTCGTTCGTAAATAATTCCCTTATTTTCATCATCTCTAAGTCCGTGTATTCCTGCATGATCTCCGCACTGATCGTTCGTAATTCTTCATATCTCTCAATATCGTATACATCCTTTGAAAAAGTCAGCCCTGATTGAGATAATGCTTGGATCCTTTTTGCCCATTCTAACCATTTATCACTCATCGTTTTTGCACCACCTTAAACTTTCATTCACATATGTATGTTGACGGATAATCGTCGCACTTTACTTCGTGTTTCTCTTCCACTCTGACTTACTCAATCTATAATGATGATAAAGTTGATTTCCAATCGCCTGTTGTCCGTGGTAGGTAAACTCACACTTCTCAATCACTTTTTTGGATGAATCGTTGTCAATCAAAGCAACTGCATTCAAGATTTCTACATTGGTATTCGTAAATAAGTAGTTAATCAGCCCTGTAGATGCTAAAGTCGCATAGCCCTTCCCTTGATGTTCAATCGAAATGGCATACATAATTTCTCTATTCGGTGCAGGAAGCTCATTCTTAATACCCGTAAAGCACCAACCGATCAATTCTTCCGTTTGCTTACTAAACACCCCGAGTTTTAACGTATGATCTTCGATGTTGGTTGTTATGGCAGCAACCTCAATAAATGCTTTATTTGCTGGTATTTCGTAATTTATAACCCAGTCCATCCTTTGTTCTTTTGTAGATTTCCAGTCTGGAAGATATTGAGCTATTTCTGGCTGATTTGATATTCTGTATATATCTTCTGCATTTTCTATGGAGAACTCTTGTAGATAAATATCTCCACAATCAATTCTGAATAATCCCTTAGATGTTTTATGATTCATAGCTATTTTTCATCTTTTCCTCTGCGCATATTATGTTTCTTTTTAAATAATCCGGTAGTTCCGGATGGGCAAGAATCTCTGAAGTAGTCATCCAAAATACATCATCAACTTCTTCAGTGCTTTTTGCGAAAGGTTCACCCAATTTATGATGACACAGAAAAACGATATCAATTACATTGATGCCCGCATCAGTAACAAAGGAAGAGCTGTTCACATATTCAACACCTGTGACTTCGCTTCCCACCTCTTCAAATATTTCTCTTTGTAAAGTCCTTTCTAATATATCGGATGAAACTCCTTCGATTTCACACTTGCCGCCGACGAGTGAAAGAGAGCCACCTGCATGTTCCTCCTTCTCGCTTCTCAAGATTAGAAGCCACTTACCATCGCGGTGAATAGCACCTTCTACATTTACAACAAACATATAACAATCCCCCTTATAAGAATGATCCTAATACCCGTTTGTTCAAAATACAGCGATCTAGTTGCACTGGAATATATATTTTGATTGATTCCCTTGGCAGTGCTACCATAATCAAATTTGCTCTCAAAGATAATACAAAGTTTGTCAAATAGGGCAATACTGATTAACAATCTCCAAAAGACGCTCTGGTTTTTCTGATGAAACACACTCAGACAATCTTGCCGCAGCTATAATTGGCGTCCATTGAAAAATCTCATCTTTAGACAAACCGCTTTTCTCACAATAAAGACGCATATACATATCAGCCAATTCCACTGAAAACTGGGAATACAAGAGATACGTTCGATATACGTCAGCACGTATATCCCCTGCACTAGCATCAACCCAGTCGATAATGGTCACTTTATGATCCGACATAATTAAGTTGAAGAAATGAAAATCCCCATGACAGAGTTTTTCGTCGAAGGTCATTGAATCTAGTTTTTTAATTAAGGTAGATTTAAGTTTAATATCCAACCCTGGTGCATTTTCTATTTGTCTACTTAATTTTTCAGACATCGGTTCAATAGAATCCGCTTTGATTTTATGTATTTTCATTTGTATATCAACAGAGATGCTCATATAATACTCCGCTTTTTCCATGTTGTCTGTTAGAAAATTCCCTATAGTTCTCCCTTTTATGTGTTCCATTATGATTACCTGTTTACCATCTATTTTTGTCACATCAACTATTTCCGGCACAGAGAGTCCACACGAATAAGCAAAGCTTTGCTTGAAAGCTTCATTAGTAGATTCCTTATCTGGTAATGAGTCATTAAAAACTTTGAAAACCTTGTTTTCATAGAGATACACTTTTGCTGTATTTCCGATGGCAATAGGAGTTCCTAAATTCATTGTTTTTCACTCCTTTTACTTGTTTTTTAAAAAAAGAAATGGATGTGTCTCACGCTTCCTTTTGCCCATAATCTGCTCCCAAGAATAGGGTCCAGATATTGGTATCTTGTTGGCTATGAAAGACATTACCACAGAGATGATAAAAGAATCGAGAGACTCATCTGATTCGATAGAATTTATTCTCCCTTTACTTTTAATCGATCGATTCAAACGTTACTCCACTAGGCAGTTGTTTCTCATGAGTATTCTCCACAATCGGCCCAACTCATGAAGCTGGTCTAATCTCACCAGTGTACTTGAAGTTTATTACCATTTGGGTCATAAAAGTGGAAAAAGGCATGACCATTATCTTCTTTTATATCCTCAACCTTAACTTGATTATCCATTAAATGTTGATGAAATTTAGATAATTCCGGGCTTGTAAAGCCAATGCTAAATTCTGGTTCATTATCAATTGTAAAATGGGCAAATGTTTCATCTTCAGTAGGAACTAAGATAAGTAAGAAAGGTCCTTCATTTACTTTTATCACCGCAAGTTCCTCAGTAATGTTTACTAACTGGAGCCCTAATACATCTCTATACCATTGTGCAGACAGATCTAAATCTTTTACAGGAATTCTAATATAATGTACTTGTTCAATAAATGATTTACTCATATTCTTCTCTCCTTTATTTCATTTGGTAGATCAAATAGTTTCCTTAATTCCCGCCTATACTAAGTACCTTTCCAGCTCATCTTTTTGACGTACATGATGTCGAAAATGCATTCCGACCAAATCATACCATTCCTTTGCATTCAGCCAGCCGAATCCTCCATGTTCAACTTTATTTTCTGGGTGAATATATTCCACCTTCGTTTCCCAATGAGTCAATCGTTGAATTAATTGTTCCATCCTGCTAATGAGTTCTTCCTTGCTATCTGAATTATTTGGTGGAGCATTTAGTTCATCTGGTAATCTTATTTTAATAGGTGGAAAACCTCCGTTCTCAAATAATTGCTCACCAAATTTTGTTTTCCCAAGGGGTTGTTCCTCATTCAATGCAGCACACTCTTCCATACTATCAAGATACTCATGGGCAACAACAATTAAATGGTCATACATCTGTCCAATGGACCACACCCCTTCTTCCGAGATATACCTAAGCTGTTCTATTGAATAATTGTTAAGGTCACCTTTGAAAGTAATAAGTAGTTTAATGTCATTCATTTAAATACTTCCTTTCAATTTATGAAAAGTGATTTTTGACTATTGCTGTATATATTAGTGAAGACAAATACCAATAAGGCATATTAACTAAAATAATCAGTGTCTTTTATTTTCTCTTTCACTGTTCTCACCCTCAGGAACTATAATGGTTGTCGACGCTATTACTTTATTCCAATTATTTCAAATCACTGATAGAAACTCAATAACTATTTCCCATAAAAAAAAAAGCTTCCCCTATTGCGGATAAACCCCTTATTCTGGAATAGCTTTTCGTAAGTTAGTAACATGATTAGGATTTGTCAACCATTTATACTCATTAGTTCCATTTGCTTCTGTTTCAAGTCACCATAAGGTTCTTCAATAGCTTCAATTTCATGAAATTTCTTGTCAAATATTTTGGTATCGCTGATTTTTTTATAACCGCCAAAACCTAAATCATCGTTTAGTAGCCAAACTACTTTTTTTATATTGGCATAAATATTGATTTGCCGGCATTACGGATAGCGTCAATTTCAGCGTGGGCAGTCATATCTTCATGAGAATGTATTTCTATTACGCCCTCTTGAAATAATGTTCTGATTTTCATCCACAATAATAGCCCCAACTGGATATGTATTCTCATTCAATGATTTTCTGCTTCTTCAAGAGCCAACTCTAAAAAATATCTATCTTTTTTCATGGTCATATTTCTCCCCTAAGACACATATTCCAATCTACTCCCTATATTAAAAGAACAATGGCTAATTTCGGTTCAATTTCCCCCCCACAATCTTCGAACATCCACCAACTTCTTCTCTTTAAATTCCAACCTATAAATATCAGGTTTGGACGTGCTATGTAAAAAATCCAAGTCATACGTACGATCGAAATACCCCATCATCAAGGTCATAACAGCCCCGTGAGATCCTATTACGATATGTTTATCTTTAAATGTTTCTAGTAGTTCTTTTAAAACGTTAATAGCCCTTTTTTGACAGTCAGCATTTGATTCTGCTCCTTCTAAAGCGAAATTTGATTCCTCAAAAGACTTCTCCAACAGTGGAAGCAACTCCTTATCAGATACTCGATTATCTTCAGAAGAAAACATCCTCTCTTTTAAACCTTCATATACGATAACTTCTTGGCCTATTTGTTCAGCTACCTTTTCGACAGTTAAGATTGAACGTATATATGGGCTTGAAACAACTGCGTCAATCTTCTCGTCTTTCAATATGTCAGTTACCCGCTTAGCATCCAAATGACCTTTTGGAGTTAGCCCTCTTGTTCTTTCATTTCCTTCCTTTGGTGACTCACCGTGCCTCACCATATAAAAACACGTACTCATCGTGTATTTACCTCCACTAAGGTTCGATTGATAACATGGTTCCAATAACATGGCCTGAACCCAGGCAGGTTAAAACTTCACCGTGCTTCAGGACATGATAAAGAAATAACTTATCCTATTACATGTATGCAATCACCTTTTTCTATTTTTCAGACGGCATTACCGTACCTTTGTTGCTCTTAATACCAATTATTTCAAATTAATACTTCTTACTCAAGAAGATTTTTCATAAAAAAAAGGCTATCCAGTTTTGAATAAGCCTTCTACTCTTTAAAGACCTCATGGTGGAATTCACACAAAAAAAGCCGCTCAGCAGAAAATACTGAACAGCTTTTATGAATAGTTTATTTGACTTTTACTAGGCGCAACGCATTCAAAATGACGATGATTGCTGCTCCTGTATCACTTAGCACCGCTAACCATAGTGTTAACCATCCTGGGAAGATCAAAGCAAGGGCGACAAATTTTACGATTAAAGAGAACCAGATGTTCTGCTTGATGATACTCAGCGCTTTTCTGCTCAAGTTTATCGTATGCGGCAGTTTTTCAAGGTTATCCGCCATTAGGACAATGTCGGCCGTTTCCATCGCTGTGTCCGTCCCTGCACCGCCCATGGCAATCCCCAGATCCGCGGTGGCAAGTGCAGGAGCATCGTTAATGCCGTCTCCGACCATCGCTACGTTATGGCCTTCCCTTTGTAATTGTTTGATCGCTTCCACTTTATCTTCCGGTAACAGTTCAGCAAAATAGCGGTTGACGCTTGTTTCCTTTGAAATCATCTTAGCTGTGCCTTCATTATCGCCTGTCAGCATGACAACTTGATTGACTCCTGCTTTCTTTAATCCGTTCAAGGCATTAACGGTTGTTGTCCTGATGGTATCAGCAACAGAAATGACGCCGATGATTTCTTTCCTTGTACCGATAATGACAACGGTTTTTCCTTTACTATGCAGATCTTCAACACTTGCTTTCGCTTCCCCGAGAGGAATCTCCATTTCATCAAAAAGCCTTGGATTTCCGGCATAATATACTTCCCCGCCAATGGTGGCTTGAACACCTTTACCCACTATACTTTTGAACAACTCGCCTTGTTTAGCTTGAATCCCCTTGTCATTCGCGTATCGAACAATGGTTTGTGCAATCGGATGAGTTGAATATTCTTCCAGCGTCAAGGCGATAGACAGCAACTCGTCTTCCGATGTACGTAAAGCGTTGATTTGAGAAACGTTCGGTTTTCCTTCAGTCAAGGTACCCGTTTTATCAAAGGCGATGGCATTGATGGCCCCTGCCTTTTCCAGGAATGTTCCCCCTTTGATTAACACACCGTTCTTTGCAGCGTTTCCAATGGCAGAAACAATTGCGACAGGGGTAGAAATAACCAAGGCACATGGGCAGGCAACGACTAATAATTCAAGTCCTTTATAGAACCATTCTCCCCATGTTCCAAAATTTAATAAAGGAGGGATCACCATGACGACTAGTGCCAGGACGAATACAATAGGTGTATAGATCCCCGCAAACTTATCGATAAACGCCTGGGTGGGAGCCTTCTGTTCCTGGGCTTCTTCAACGAGGTGAATGATCTTGGAGATAGTGGTGTCCTCCACTAACTTGGTGACTTTCACTTCAAGAGACCCGTTTTCATTGATGGTTCCTGCGTATACAGTATCACCGGCTTGTTTATCGACGGGTATGGATTCTCCGGTTATCGGAGCTTGATTGACACTGGATTCACCGGTCACAATCTCTCCGTCTAATGGGATTCTATCACCGGGTTTAACAACCAGAATGTCACCGACGGACACTTCTTCAACAGGTTTCTTCATCAATTGAGAGCCCACTTTAATCCACGCTTCCGACGGAGCCAGGTTCATTAAATTCCGTATAGAGTCCCTTGTTTTTTCAAGTGACATATTTTGAAGAGTCGTGCCGAGAGCGAATAACCAAACCACTGTTGCACCTTCCAGCCATTCCCCGATGAAGGCAGCACCAAGGGCCGCAGCTGACATGAGGACATTCATATCCAATGACCGGCTTTTTATAGAATAAAAGGCGCTTTTCACCGGCTTATAACCGCTGATCACCATTGCCATCGCGTACATAAGGGTGGTTATGAATGTGGAAACACCGGTAAAAGATCCGATAAAACCTAGTGCAATCAATATCCCTGATGTAATGATCAACCCTTTACCATCATTGTGCTTAGCTGGTTCAGCACCATTGTTCTTTGAGGACAATGACGCCCTAAAGCCGATTTTAGACACTTCAGAAATGATTTCTTCCACACTGTTTTCATGCTCAGCTTTCAATTTGCCCGTTGAAAAGTGGACACTTACACTGTTTACACCGGGGATAGTGTTTAAGTGGTTTTCAATACTTTTAGCACAGCTGCTGCAATCCATGCCTTCTACATGGTAAATCCTCACGTTTTTATTTTGTTCTAAGGGCTCAACCTTAAATCCAAGCTTTTGCACCACATCTTCCACTTGTTCAAGATTCGTTTCTTTATCCCCCATGAACCGAAGTTTACCTGTATTATAGTTCACCTTTATTTCTTCTATGTTTTTTAATTTTCGTAATCCTTTTTCAATGGATGCGGCGCAAGAAGGACAATCCATGCCGAATACTCTGTATTCAACCATCTCACCGCTTGCAATGCCAGCAGCTCCTACTGCGACCGCCTCGCTTCTGCAACATGACTGTTTCTTCTCAATTACTTCTTCACTGCTGCAACAGCTTTTTTCCTTAAGATCATCTGCAGCTTCAGAACTGCAACATTTATCTGCCATTTTTTCACCCCCTAAATGATATGATTATGACAACGAGCTACATCGTTTTGTACTTCCTCCAACACTACATCAAACATCGTTAACAAATCGCGGACTTTTTGATTGCTTAAGCTATAATAGATATACTTCCCTTCCTGTCTGCCTACAATGAGCCCGCATCCCTTTAAACAGGAAATATGTTGAGAAATACTTGACTGACTGCCATCCAAGTCTTTGACAATCTGCGATACCGTTTTTTCTTCTTCTTTTATACACTCCAGAATTTGAATTCTTAATTTATGGGCAAAGCCTTGCAGAAACTTTATTTTTGTATCCATATCAATCTCTTCCAACACTATAAACCCCTTCCACTCATATTAGATATTTCTAATACGTCTTCATTACTAACATATTACCAATTTCTAATATGTGTGTCAAAATTAGTATAAAAAACTTGTCGTTTCCATAAATCCATGGGCATCCAGAATACTGTTAACGGGGCCAGGCACGACAGTTTTCATAAAAAAATAAGCCTATCCTGATTTGGATAAGCTCACGTTAAATGAAGATCTTCATATGATAATTGATTATGCTCAAGCTGAATAAATCAGCTTTCAAGAATGAGTCCTCTTTGTTGATATAATTCACTGATTTCTTTTATTTTGAAAGGAACATTCTCAATCCTTATGGAAGTAGATGCATGTTCTTTTATTGGATGCTCTCCAACACAGACGCTGTACTTTGCGTTTTGAAACAGTTCTAAATCATTCTGGTCATTTCCGAATGCAATGAACTCGCCTGGTAGTATGCCTAATTGTCTCAAACCCTCCACCTTATGTATTCCTATTGGGCTTATATCCATGAGTTCTTCATCCCCATGTTCGTATACTTGTACAGATAGCTTCTCAAGCTGTTGTTTGATTGCTTGGTCTCTAGTAAATAATACGATTTTCGTGATCTTTAATAATTGAGCCAATGGCTGATTTACAGCACTCTTTTCAGGATCAAGATTACGGAATATAGGATGATGACGATTTCCTGTGTAGCTGTAATCCCAATCACTGTCTATCAGATAAGTCAGCTGGTTGGTTTCTATGATCTGTTTTATATGATTTACTGTTTCTGCTGTGAAAGTACGGGTCTTAATCTCCTGATCTGCATACGTAAAGGCACCATTCCCACCAACCATCCGATAATGCCGGAAATCTTCAGGCAGAACGGGTAATAAATCACGAATCGGCCTTGCTGAAGCAAATACAATTTCGTGCCCCTGTTGCTTACAAACGTTTAACGCATCACAAATCTCTTGGGTTAAGGGTTTTCCTTTAAAACAAATCGTCCCATCTAAATCGAATACAAAAATCATCTTTTTTCACCTCTGGCGTGTTGGCATTAAGTAATATAGCTTATTAATCTATCAAAAGAATCGATCTCGGCATATGGTTTGATATCGATATCATTCTTAATCCTTTTAGGATTGAACCATATGCCCTTAATATGTGCATGTTGACAGCCTCTAATATCTTTTTCTAAGTCATCTCCTACGAATAAGGCATCTTCCGGCTGCACATTCAGCTTATGCAGTGCTAATTCAAATATGCGTTTGTCGGGTTTAGTCATTCTCACTTCTTCAGAAATAATGATTGTGTCGAAATAATTACTTAACCCGGAGTTCATTATTTTAGCTTTTTGTCTATGAGTGGAACCATTTGTAATAATTCCAACTTTTACGTGCTGCTTTATGGTATTTACGATAGTAAGAGTATGCTGATTGATAGAAAAACATCGCGGGAAATGATGATTCCAAAAATCTTGAATGTCATGGCGTGGTAATCTATTCTGCGGTGGGAACTCATCAAATAATGATTCAAAAACGTTTATCTTATTGTTATCGCCATAGCTTCCTTTATCGGATTCTTTGAACCTATGCAACATTTCGTCTTTTGCTGGATGTTGAACATCTTCATAACACTTTTCTAAAATAACCGAAAACATTTTATCTACAGCGAGATCCCTGTCAAGTAAGGTATCATCCAGATCGAATAGGATTGCTTTATAATTACTCAAATATCTTCACGGCCTTTCTCTCATTAAATAATCCTCACATTTTCTTACCAATTCTAGAATGTCTTTTATCAGAGGCACTTAGTATCAATAAAAAAGCAAAAAAATAAGCAACACTTCCTATGATCATCTTTATCCCATTACCTAATGGGAATAGAAATGACAAGAAAAATATACATAATGGACTAAATAATATTAAAGCTAAGCCTATTGTAAATGCCACTTTCTCAGGTAGTGCTTTAATTTTACCTATCATTTATTTTCAACTTCTCTAATAAGATCTGTTTACTTATAAGGGTGGCTGCTGAACTCAGCATTCGAGCTGCTAACTGTTATCGACCTCCTATCTCGGACATCCTTTTAATCAAAAAACTTCATATGTATCTTCTCTTCTTTATAGTAATCCAATCTGTTTTGTAATGTACCTGTATGAAATTCAAATTTATGGCCATCCGGGTCCGTAAAATAGATAGACTCTTTATCTCTTTCATCTCTCGGACGACCTGACAAGATCTTAACATTTAATTTCTTTAGTTTGTCGTACATACTGTCAAAATCCTTTTCTTCAATGGAAAAGGCAATATGGGTGTAGGATTGGTGTATTTCATTGCGGGGGATGTCTTTCTCAACATTAAGGGCAAACCACATACCCTGTACATCCAAGTAAGCCGTTTTTCTGCCCTTTACTAATAATTTTGCATCGAATACTTTTTGATAAAACTCAATGGACGTTTCTAACTCTGTAACTGAAAATAGTAAATGATTAAGCCCTTTGATTGTCATTTACTCACCTCAATCCTTTACTACACTTTTGTTATCCTCGCATTGCACATTTTATGTACACAATCAATAACTAAATCCGGGCGATCGAGGAACACAGAATGTCCTGATTTACTCGCAAAGATTAATTCACTTTTTGAAGATAACTTACTCTGGTCAGTGATAAGCTCTGACCACTTCACTTCAAATTTCTTTAATTCCCAAAGTGGTATTCCTTTGCCCTTTTCTGATTCAATTGTAAATTCTATATCCCGACCAATGACGAATAAGGGTACATCCGGAAAAAACTCTAAGTTCTTAATTGCTTCTGCGTCATGTTTCCATTCCTTAATCTCTGATGCCATCGCTTGATAGAGGGATGGCATCACTTGAAAGTCCAATAGTTTTTGCTGAATAGCCTTTGGAAAGCTAAGTTGCTTCTCATTAAGTACAGGTTGAATGATATCCGATAATTCTTCTTTATCTTTTTTCGAATAATCTAAGCATTTCTTTATCCAGGATTCATCTGATTCCTCATTTATAATGGGTAGATCGAGTGTCTCCAATTCTTTCAATTCAACAGAGGTAGAGTCTACTAAAATCACTCCTGCCACACGTTCAGGATAAACTTTCACGAAGTGTTGGGCACACAGACCACCATAGGAATGTCCTACTAAATAAATCGGCTCATCGATTTTAAAGTATTGGAGTATATCCGCCAGATCACAGACTGTCGACTCTGTATTATGAACTTCCTTACCTAAATCACTTCGTCCGAGTCCCCTTCGATGAAAGGTTAGTATTCTACAAGTATTACTTAATGTTTCAATTACCTCATACCATTCATCAAAAGAGCAGCCCATCCCTGTAAGAATAACAATCTGCGGACCTTTATGACCTTTATGCAGCACTTCAATTTTATTTTTTTCTAGTTGAATAAGTGAATGAATCCTACTCACTCCTTTTCAGTCAGTGCAATAACGTCTGAACCTTTTCAGAAATATAGTTTTTTATCAATTCGAGTTCATCTTTCTCAAAGTCGCAAGTATCTGCCTCACTCGAATAACATTTCACCACTTTGTTAATCGTCATACTCATCTCTTTGGGGAATGTTACTAACCCCCAGTTACCGGCTTCCAGCTTGGAAGAAATAACCTCTTCTTTTAGATACCAAAAAACTCTGATCAAATTTAGTGTACAATAAATGGGGTCTTCTTCGATATTTGTTAAACAATCCTTAAAATCCCCTAATATGGACGATAGATAATCTGATCGTGGTACTAAAGGGAAAACATCACCAATGTGACTTCCTTTTACACAAACCCCTCTATTAGTAGTAATCATAATATGAGCTGCTAAATCTGCATCAGTGTTAACCTCCCCATTTAAATACTTGTATGTTCCACTGACTAAATCATTTTCATACCGTTCTCTCCAGAATTCACTGAAATGAAAATCATATGGACAAGGATGCTGCCATTCTGTTAATTGGTTCAAATTCAGGAAGCTTACTTCAACAGGAAATGGGGAATTGGAACACATTAAGAAGAGCTTTGCTAATTTCCTTTTCGTTTCGACTGTCATCGTCTTTTTCGTGACGACCAATACATCAATATCACTACGGTCCGGATTAAATCCTCCCATCGCTAAAGAGCCGTGTATATATAAACCTATCAAATCACCCTTTATTATTTCAGCAACCTCTTTTTGTAAGTTGAAAATAAAATCTTTTATGTCGGAAGAACACGTAAAATAATTATATGTCATTTGTATGCCCCTTTTATTATCCCATTAACTTGCTGTATGGATGGACAACTTAGGAAGCTTCGGGATGGTTTTGATGCTTCCCTGGCTCTCTCTTTTTACTGTTCCATTTTCTCCAATAAACCATCATCATTCATATTTCGAATGGTTACAATCTTGCCATCGTCATTGAGGTTCATTCTTGCTGTGATCGTAGCAGTGTCGGTTTGGCCGTCTTTCCTGTATTCCACTTCGACTTCATAATCATAGGCTTGGTCTTGATCCTTTTGTATATCAATATTCGTTGGTTTCAATTGGTACCCATTTTCATGTGCAACTCTTTGAAATAACAAAATGTGATTGGTATTAATCATATCTTCCCAATTCATCACCAGCGGCTTGTAGTTTACTTGTACATACTCTTCTAATTCAGGCGGAAATGCACCATCTTGTTCTAGAACGTACGATAGTTCATCATTAGGTCCTGTGAATTCTTTCTCCAAAAAAGTTTGGATGGTCTTCACATTCTCGTCACTTTCCTTTGGAGAGCTACAGCCCGCGCCCAGAACAATGAGAGACGCTAAAACGAATAAGTTCATGGTTATGCCCATGATTTTTTTCATGACCCCAACCTCCTCCGTAATCATCTATACGTACAATAATGGTAAAAGTTTCAATTTTCTTATAACGGATCTGGACTTCTCTACCCACCCTTACCACATTAAAAAGAAGCTTACCCTTTTCTGGATAAGCCTCCGCATCTTGAACCACTTACATAATAACTAAAACATTGGTTCGTCCGTATTTGTGAATTAATATAACTATTCACTTGTTTGGATAAGTTCCCTCGTTTTAGAATCATAGATATTATAACTTATTTCAAACTCATGATCCTTTGTGACTGTGAGCTCACAGTAGTACGGAACTGCCCTTCCATAAGAATCCAAGTCAGGGATATCTCTGAAATAAAAGGCATCGGACGAATCATCCATTTTAAATGATGCTTCACTGGTTCTCCCAGATGAATCTATCTCGATCGTGCAACTCCCTTTTACAACATCATACTCTTGGAATAACATATATTTTAAGCTGGGGAGAGTAATAATTAGCAGAAGACCGCTGAATATTAATGAAAAAAGAGCTTTAAATGTATTTGAAAGAGTAAATTCTTTTTCCTTGAACATATAAATAAACCAAAAAACACCAATCAATAATAATACTGCACCTATTATCAACATAGCATAATACATTTGCATCCTCATTCCCCAGGTGGAAGTAAATCCATTTTCATGTTATTGATTATACGTTTAAATCTTTGAAAAAGTTTCGTAATGTTGAATAATAAGTTTATGTTAATTTACAGGCTAATAAAAGCTATAGTGCAAGTTCACCACACTGATTTCTTATGCACCCCTGACTATTTCTTTACATTATTTATAGAAAAGACTACTAATCTCATATTCTCCTGTAAACATTTAGGGGGAATTTTAGAAATCCATAAGAAAACCTCCCTCAAAAATGAGAGAGGTTCTATATTGTTTACTGACCATACCAAACCTTATTATTCTGAATCTGTGTGTTATGTGCTGGGTGCCAATAATCTACTGAATAAGAATAGTCATAATTCATAACGCATCGAATCCCACTACCTTGTGCATCATGTCCAAGCCCGTAGTTATGTGAGAATTCATGCTGAGCTGCTTTAGAAGTGTTTGTTACACCTTGATCTAAGTTAACGCTAAATGCTGTTCCAGGATCTGAAGAATAAACGTAAGCTATTCCTCCAGCATCAAAGTTAGCATCCTTTGAGAAACCTACTACAAAGTCGTAACTGTAACCCGACCAATCCCTACTTAGATCGGATAAGATTTGTGAGCTGTTTCCACCTTGTGAAGTCCAATTTCCTACTGCCTGTACTTGGAAGTCAATTCCGTGGTCTCTAATAAATGCGTCATCTGCGTTTTCAACGATTTGTTGTACTCTGCTTTGCCAGTCACCATATGTACCTCGATATTCTTCATCCGCTACCGCTAATACAGTTACTGTTTTAGTCGCCTGAGCTTTGAACTCTTTATTTTGTTGTGCATCTTTTGAAGAGAATGTACTTTTAGTCGTTTTTACATCTTTCACATTACCCTTTTGATCTAACTCTACTACTTTAGTAGACTTCTCGATTTTTGCAGGACCTTTATCAGGTGCATATTCCTTAGCCTTTGGTAATGAATCGATGTAAGTAGTCTTTGGTGATGCATGGTCATGGTCGTGATGATCCAGGTCTGTTGGTTGTACCTTTGCTAATCCAATGGCAGGTGCGATACAAATTGATAAGGCTAAAGTAGTTGAAGCGATTTTTTTCAAGTTCATAGAGAACCCTCCTTTTTTGGTATACCTAACAAATTCGGGGGATTCTTCCTAATACCTTTTAATCAGAGGTTGAGAAAGTTCGGGTGAAAAGTCCTGTGTACATTCGAGGTATTTCTACTAAATAGGAGAAAATTTTCATGATTTCTCTGATATTTTAGATTTGAGTCAGTGGATAATAATCGGTTGTAAATTTTTATAAAAACAAGCTGATAATTTCTTCTAATTAATAACTGCCTTTTATTAATTTCAAGCGAATATGGACGTGTTTCTAACAAGAAACATGCTAATAAAAACCTGAATAAACGTATTGTCGTAGATCGAGTTAGTGATTAGCTGAAACCTGATTGGTTGGAGATAAAAGAGGTTTATTTTAATCAAACAATAATGCTCAAATCCTATATTTTTCATTGCCCTCGAATACAATACAACTCAAGTTCAAGACCAAAAGAAAAACCCTATATAAATACAGGGTTTCTCTCAAACTTTCTTTCTTATAAATTATTCAACTTTATTAAATATCAACAAATAAATGCCATAGTGTTTTTCTGATTAGCAGCCAAGAAAACGCAGGAACACTCCTCCCCGTATGGTTACAATCTGGCGCCCGCAAGCATCGGTGATCACTTGTGGAGCAAAGGCAAATGCGCCGACCGTATCAAAACAGGTCCCTTGACAATTTTCCGTTTTGCAAATCGTTTGGATCACTTGATTGACCGGCACGGAAACATCGCTTGCAAGAGTACATGGAATATCACCAATTTGAAGTCCCCCTTCAATCGGTGTCAAGTCTCCCACGTTTATATGAAATCTAGCGGTACCGACCAGACGAACGGCATCGATCGCCACAGGACACGTCAAGGTGCCACCGCATGGGTTCTCAACAGTCCCTTCCGCCTCCTGCTCTTCCAGCATACATACAAGCGCACTCAAATCAGAGCAGGCAGTGAAGCTATCGAACGTAGTGAATCTGAAAGTAAATCCATCCGGAACAATAGCGGTTGCACAATACTCTATGGTGCGGTCGCAGCTTTCCTGCTGGATATCGAGCTTATCTACCATTTTGCCATCTGAATCAAAATACACGACATTGTTTTTTAACATACTATCCCCCCCTCTATTACTATATATATGCATTTCTAGTAGATTTGAGAGGGACAGACACCTTTGATTATCAAACTTCTTTTTAACAAAGCTACAGGACGAATCTATTGATCCCCAAGAAGTCGAGCCGACCAATTATCTTCCCAACTCATTCTGTATATCCAACACAGCTTCTACAATAACTTTCGGTTGGTCATACATGACTGCATGGCTAGTGTTGGGCACAGAAATGTAGTCACTTTTCGTTGAGAGTTCCGTTAGTTGCTCCTGAGCATTTATCCATTTCTCGTTGATTTCATCCTCTTGTTGTTCTGAAAATCCTAATGCTACAGCTTGACTTTCAACTTCTTCGGGGCTGATTATCTTTAAAGGTTTATCGTTAAGTGATTCTATCTCCTTTAGTAATTCAACATTCTCAGGGATTTGTTGAATTTCTTCATCCAACACCTTGAAAAATGGTCCATCATATTGAACATGGGCATACTTTTCTTTAGATATAAACTCAGGCATTCCCGCCAATGTCATTTCTCCAAATAATCGAATAACCCCTAGTCTTGAAAGGATTCTATTATACATTTGGTCTTGTGAACGAAAAAATTTTTCATTATATGCAGGTGCATTTTCTTTAAAAAATTCGTTCCGTGAATCTACGAGAATCAAACCAGCCACCTTTTCCGGGTATTGGTCAGTGAAATGACGCGCATAAACACCACCGACTGAATGACCTATTAATATGACGGGTGTATCAATTTTTGTTTCTTTTAATATAGTGTTTAAATCTGTGATCGTTGTATCAAGTGAAAAGCCATTACTTGGCGGATCACTCCACCCGTAACCTGCGCGATCATAAGTCAGAACCTGAGTATACTTTGATAATTCTTCTTGAAACTGAGACCAGTCATAAGACCAGTTACCAGTTCCTGTTTCAATTACGACTGGTGGAAGATCGGTCTGATTTCCTTTTATATTCACATGAATCTCTCTATCTCCAACATGAATCATTTCTCCATCTGGGGGATAATTAGCTTTGACGTTCCGGTAACTAACCATTTCAAAAATCGATCCAGTTAAAGAAACTATAATAAGAAGTACTAACAGAACGAACCCTGTTACCTTTAATTTTTTCTTCATAAACCAATTCCTTTCTATTAACTCCAAAAGTTTTTCAACACAGCCACCTTTTGCTTTCAAAGTAATCACTTTAATCGTTTCCATCGATACAAAGCGTATCCAGTAAGATATGTAAACAATATTAAAAAAAGTGTACTTGTCAGTTTATTTAGTCCGTAATGAGTCTCAATACCATCTAAAATCCCTGAGTAAACCCCTGCCATGATTGCCGTGAATATAATTTTGCCTGGTCCCATTTACTACCTCCTGATCAAGGTTTCTTATATTTAATTAACTTTCACCTCTACAATTCCCCTATTCCAGAGACCTGGATCGAACAATCCGATCACTACCAAACGCCACTACTATCCCAACAACGATTGGTAGTAGGGCAATTTCAGTATCGGAGGATGAAATCTTGAATACAAGGAATTCTATATTTCCTATAAAACCAACGATATACAGGAGTACCATCGTCCCAATTGCGGCAATTAGCGGTAGCCAAAACAATTTAATCACAACTCCACCTCAATTCAATAAATGTCTTTTAACTTAATTCCAATTATTTCAAAATACTCAAAAATACACAATCCTTTATTCATCACTTTGATGACATCAAAATCACAGAATGAAGTGAAATTGAATTATTAAAATATTAATACCGCAACAAGAATCATAAAGTAATCGTCCTATTTAAAGGTCATTATCCCCAAATTATAGACAATACGACCTACACTCAATATCGAAATTCACAGTATGATTGTCTATACATAATTACATTTATAAACAAAAAGGGGATGGCAACCATGATAGGTTTCCTTCAATGTTCAGTAAAGTATGTAGTTGCGTGTTCACTGGTTTTTTCTGCAGGTGCTGCCGTAGAGGTGACGCAGACATTCGCAGCCGAGAATGACGGTACAAAGGTCATAGAAGATGGCGGCGGCCAAGGGGGAGTCACCTGGATAGAGTATTATTGGAGAACTTCAGGCAGTAATTTCATCATCATGTATCGAAGTGCAAACGGCGGGGATCAGTGGAAAGAAGTGACCTATAACAAATACGGTAATATTGTTAAGGTTTTGTATGGAACATATTAAGGGGAAAGGATGATGGATCTGTATCCATCATCCTTTTCTTTGAGTGAAGCGCAAGCGCAAGGACGGGACTATAATCTCTCGTCTTTCTACTCTAAGAAATCAAATGTATAACCAACCGTTATAAAGATGATGAAGAATACAAGGCCTAAGAGTCTAATGACGTACTCTCTTTCAGCTTTACTCCTTCTCCATTGCATAAAGGCATCGAATCCCGAGAGTAAGATAATGATTATCGCCCCGACGAGTTCAGCCTGGAAGAACACAACACATATAAAAAAGAGCGTCCAACCGATTCTCCTTACCCAAGTGTGAGTTGAACCAAGTCCTTCTAATCCGGATTTTCTGTTATATGGAATGTTCCACCATCTCCTGGCAATCTTCTCAACGATAAAATACGCTGCCAAGGAGATGACAATATAAACGATAAAACTGTGCATGTGATACCTCCAAAAGTCCGTCTACAGGGTAATTATGCTTGCCTAAGGATTTATCTAAACGACTCCGCCATCTTAATCATGTCTTTTTTAGACAAGGTAATGTCAGATCCCCCGGGCAAGTATTCCATTTCATATTTAATGGTATCCCCTTCAATCCACATCAGTCGGTTGACCTTTTCCGGACCTTCTGACTCGTAATAGCTTCCTTTGGATTGGCCGACTTTCACTTCTTCCTGGTATAGTGTCAGATTGGTTCCTGGTTCTATGGATTGAAACGTCAGTTTGATTATTTGTCTTTCCTTACCCGTCAAGGTCACCAATTCTATTTCCCCTGAAGGATCCGCACTTGTTTTGGTTGTGACCTCCGCTACTTCAAATGGGGCCTTTGTGAGAAACTTGAATTCTGCGCCAAGGGATTCAGGACGATCTTTAGCCTCGTATTGATAAAAAGGGGCACTGGCGTTATTTCCGTCAAAGAGTCCCAATTGTGTTCCACCGAAATAAACGAATAAAGAGAGGCATGCGGCAACAAATACAAAGGACATCAACGGAGCGAATATCGGTTTTTTATTGAATGAAAAAGCTTTGGATGAAGGTTTCGAATGAACTTCATTCAGAATGTTCTCCCTCATCTTATTGGTAAAACCATGCCCTTTTAAGGTCTCTTCTTTCATCAGACCTCGCAAACGTTTAAGCTCATCCATTGTTATACACCTCGTTCCGTTTAATCGTTGAACCGAGCAGCGCTTTCCCTCTTGTTAATCTGGTCTTCACCGTATTGGTGTTCAAATCCATACAGGCTCCGATTTCAGATAGCTTCATTTCTTCAAAATAATATAGAAAGATGACCTCCCGATACTTGATGGGAAGGGACAACACGCTCTGGATCAGTTCAGAATTCTTTTCCTTCTCGATCACGGTTTGTTCCGGCGCGCCAATCTTTCCTTTGACCATGTCATTGATTTTATTCGATATGCTGACCATACGTGTATCCCACCGTCTTAAATAATCTTTGCAATGATTGACGGTCACGCTGATGATCCATGTTTTAAGGGTGGAATCCTCGCGAAAGGTATCCATCTTTTGATAAAACTTGATGAAGATCTCTTGAGTCAGATCTTCCGCCAGGCTGTGTTCCTTCACATAGGAATAAACAATGTAATACACATCATTTCCGTATTCCGTCATGGCTTTCTCAAGTAGTCGATCCTTCTCGGCTTTAGAAACAGTTCCGGGTTTCAAACACTCACCTGCTTTGTATGTATCTTCACTGAATAAGACGTTTCTACTATAGAAAAAGTTTGGATTATTTCATAATTTGTCAAAAAAACACACCTGGCGAGACCCCTCGACAGGCGCAAACGCTAATTATATGTTCAACCTTTTTCCCTCTTCATGCCTGACTGACTTCCCTAAGCTTGCGAGGCTTCCCGCAATCAGGAACTGCGCCGAGTAGTAGGTTGTCATGATCAAAACATCCGAATAAGGGATGGCTGACACAAACATATTCCATGACAGGATCGAGTCCGAGATGACAAACAGGATGCTGCCGGCAGTTGCCCATAGGTTACCGGTCAGGATGGCGGTTAAAGCCATCAGGGAAATGACCAGCATGTAGGCAACGACGGGGATCACGAGTCCATCATTTCCTTCAGTTTGGAGCGCGGAAATCAGTTGTCGGCCGATGAAGAAGGAATACAATGCAATCGGCAGTAAGGCGGCGAAGCGTGTCTTGTTCATACTGGACATTTTGATAAATCCCATCAAATAGAAGACATGTCCGATGAGGAAAGATCCAAGACCCGCTACAAATGATACCGCTATAAACCCGTCGCCCAACATGCAGAAAAACAAGCCGATGACGATGAGGCGCATGGCCGGTACTGGTTTTGCAGGCAGCTGACGGAATGCGTAGAAAATGATGAGTAGCATCGGGATCAGCTTAAAGACGATTTTCAATGCTAATGGCTCTGTCGGAATGATCCATATATAGAGGGCTGCCATGATTCCGATCAGGGTGGGGAGCATCCATTTATTCAACATCGTTCACATCCTGTTTATGCGTTTTTCACTTATTCCTATGGCATATATACTCTCTTTGGAGAAGAAATTCCTTCTTTCGAAAGCTTTATAGTCTTAAAAGAAGAGGCAATCGCAATAAAAGTCTGAAATCCCCCCTCTCTTTCAAGGGGCAGATCAATAATTATGCCTGTTTGGACGACTTTCAATCCTGATTTTGGATAATTAAGCCCCATTTGGGATTTATTGAACCATAATTTAATTAATTGAACATTTATATACATAATTGATCCTCTGTGTCGAATATTCTTGATACTTGCTCGCTTCCCCAGTTATAAAGGGGGATTGAAAATGAATGAAAAA
Organism: Rossellomorea yichunensis; assembly: GCF_032337515.1. NCBI lineage: Bacteria > Bacillati > Bacillota > Bacilli > Caryophanales > Bacillaceae > Rossellomorea > Rossellomorea yichunensis. The sequence goes on from NZ_JAVYAD010000004.1 coordinate 26,072, forward strand.
AGAGGCTGTCAATCTTTTATCGACAGCCTCCTTTTCATTCTTGAAAACTAATTTGAGAAACGTTTAGCGTATCTCAATTCAATTCTGACACGATATCATCTAATGTTTTTCCGTTATATTCTGTCTTGCCTGCAGGAGGATTCGCAACATCCGGATTCTGCACCAGGTAGTTGTCGATGATATACTGCAAGTCGGTCTTGTCCACGGTGCCATCATAATTGATATCTGCCTCGCGGTGATCGGTTCCATAATGCTCCTGGATTTCGATGGCATCCATAATATCGATGACATCATCTTGGGTGACATCCCCCGCTTGGATTTCTGCGTAGAAGATATAGGTCATTCTTCCAGTCGGCTCTCCGTTGAATTCGTCTCCCAAGTGGCTGATGGTTGCATGACGCGCAAAGTGCCCAGGGAGGGTAATCTTGATATCATATTCCTCATGCGTAACCGGGAGTTCATTAAAGGTATATCTAGCCCTTGGATTGATGCTGCCATCACGAACATTCCCCGACTGATCGGTCAAGCTCACCTTGGCTCCTACTGAAGACATATCCAAGCCAGGTCTGAGCCATACGCCATCGGTAAATCCATCTGGTAAAAACCCTCCTTCAAGTTGAGAATGAGTCGGAAGGATATTGATTCCCTTGCCAAACGATTGAATGACACTGGTTTCGCCAGTTGAAGAGGTAACTTCGGATTTTGTTAATTCAATCGGGTAGATCCATTTTTTATATAAATCCGGTGTTTGTTTGACCTTCACATGAATGTCCAGCAGGTTCATCCCGTTTGGTATGTCTTCATTCAGTTCTCCGTTTACCGTCAAAGTCACCGGGATGGTCGTTCTCGTTCCCGACACAACGGAATCTTTTGCTTCTGTTACAATCTCTACTCCCTGCTCATCTGCGAATGCTCGAAGCTCCTCACTGATGGTTACGTCAAACTCTTCGTATACAGAGTTGTCATAACGGACATCATAGGTAGCTCCATGAATGGAAGTGTGGTGAGAGGAAAGGTTCAAGCTCAGTGATTCTCCGTATTTCGCATCACTCTTGGTAGAACTTAATTTAGCATATGGAGTCCCTTCCCTAATGAGATCATACGTCTGATCCGGATGATCCTTCATCCCATTGACGGCCTGGTCATAGTAGTTCAGGGTGAATTTCCCTGTTTCTTTCCCTTCTGGCAGTTGCAATGAGGCTTCAAAGTCACCTTCCCCGTCCACATTCACAGGTGTCATTTTGTACGGACTTGAAGACAGGACATTGACCGTGTTCGTGGACTGATCAAAGGTTTCTCCATATTCTTTCATCTTGTCGATCTGGTTATTATAGATATTCCCATTTATCACAAGACCTTCATCCGTTACTTCGTACACTCCGCCTTTTTGTTTCATATCTACTTCCGGTAGTGTGTTTTCAATAAACAGATTGTCGGATTTTCTGTATGTCTTACCATTTGAATCCGTCGCGACGATTTCAACCTTATAATTTCCTGGAGGAGCCATGGTTTTCGAATAGGCTACCGGATTTTCGGCATTTCCTGTGAACGGATAGTACAGGCCTACGAATCCAAATTCAAGTCCAAAGAGATAGTCTTCCGGTAAATAAAACGGGAACGAATCGATCACCCCAAGACCTTTGCCTGTATCGGCATCCTTCAGGACAATATCCACCTTTTCCATTCCGTTATTCAGAGAAAACGAAATCGGTGAATATCCCATATAACCATTATTGAAATCACGTCGAGTAGTGAAAGAAGTAAAATGGGCCGTCACTTCTTTGATTCCTGTTTCCAACAGGCGGAACCCTACCGGCAGCTGGTACACCTCATCTGGGTTCTCTTTATTCGTGAACGTTACCATCCCTTCATAAAATCCCGGCTTAGCCGTCTTCGGGATGTTCAGGAATACATTTTGATCCTTGTCTTTTCCGGCTTTCACATTTGCGGATTTAGGAAACGACAGGCTGACTCCATTTTCTTTCATGCTTTGGTTGCCATCGATCTGATTTTCTTCAAACGAGATGGCAAACTTTTTCTGCTCATCACTGTTATTATGAAGGGTTACGGATAGACGTTCAGATAGATTCTCCCCTGTTTTACTTATCCCTCCAAAGCTCAGATCACCACTATGCTCAATAATCTGATCCACCAAATGACTTTCATGAAGGTGTGTTTCCTCCGCATGGGATTCTGAATCCGGAGCTGCCGTCAGGATCTCATGTTCCACTTCGATTTCCACATCTGCATGCATGGCTTCATAGACATCAATCCGCCCGGCGCCCCGTTCAAATACGCTCGTATCCCCCTTCACTTCATCCGCTGTATTCATCAGGGCTGTTTTCACATCTTCCGGCTTTAAGTCCGGATTTTCCTGAAGAAGGACCGCTGCTGCACCCGCTACATGTGGCGCTGCCATCGACGTTCCGGAAGCCCGTTTATACGCGACATCATAATTACCGATATACTCGCTTCCCTGCATATAACTTGGGACAGAGGAATACACACCGACACCCGGCGCAACGATTTCCGGTTTGATGTCATGGGTTATTCTTGTCGGCCCGCGTGAACTGAAACTGGCCAGGTGGTCCCCGTCAGACTGAACCTCTTCAAAATGATTGAAGGAGAATGTGCTGTCTTCTTTTAAAGATTCCAGAATGGCTTGTCCATCTTCATATGTTAATGAGAATCCTGGAATGAATTTCACTTCTTCCCCAAAATAATACGGAATATGCCCTTCTTCCGGGTTGTTATTGAAAATAAGCGCTGCCTTCGCTCCATGTTGTTTGGCAATATAAATCTTTTCATTTACACCGTTTGTTCCTCTTGAGATCAAGACGACTTTGCCTTCTACATCTTTTCCTTCGTAATCAGCATTCCGTCCTATCCCTACGTACGTGATAGCAGCTTCTGAGCCCAGGAGTCCATCCAGGGAACCAAAGTCTTTTCCAAGTAAACGCATACTGGTAAGTTCCATGCTTTCTGATCCATTTACAAGAGCTCCTTCTGCTTTTGAAGCGGTAACAGAATAGTCACTTGCCCCTACGGTGATTCCGAGACTCGCTGTTCCAGGTGCGCCCAACGTATACTGGTCATCGCCAGAGTTTCCTGCTGCCACAACGGCGACTGTCCCTGACAGCATGGCATTGTCGATGGCAATCGAAGTAGGATCCAAAGGACTGAGGGAGGAACCGCCAAGGGATAGATTGATGACGTCCATCCCATCTTTTACGGCCTTCTCGATTCCAGCCATGACTATTGACATAGCCCCGCTGCCGTAAGGACCTAATACCTTATACGCATAAATATCTGCATCGGGAGCCACTCCTTTGACCCCATTCCCCTCCTTATTCTCGGCACGACCGGCAATCGTTCCGGCTACGTGGGTGCCATGAGAGGTGTAATACGTTGATCCACCCAGTGGATGGTACTCCAATAGACCGGAATCCAGCCACTCTTCATACGTCGTTTCCATAGGGTCGTCATCATTGTTGATTAGATCATATCCACCTTTGTAGGCTTCTTTCAAATCAGGATGATGGTAATCAATCCCCGTATCCAGTACCCCTACTTTAATTCCTTCCCCGGTAAAACCTTCAGCGTGGGCTGCCGGTGCAGAAATCTGTGTCAGGCTATCCATTGCAGGTGAAGAACCTGTAGTCTCCTCGCTTAAAGGAACGGGATCTACCCTAATCTCCGCGTCAACATAAACCGCTTTGACTTCATCGTATTTCAATAACTCCTTCACTTCACTTGCCGGCAGTTTCATCGCGACCCCATTAAAAGCCTGACGGTATTCCTTCCCGATTTGAATCGAAGACTTTCCTTTGGCTTTCGCCTGCTTCTTCGTTATCTTTTCTTTAAACTGATGATGGACTTTCTGTACCTTCTCTTTAGCCGCCTGAAGAGAAACCTTCTCTCCCTTAAGCTCCTTCTTCTTCACTTCCACCTCTGCAGGATCTTGTGAAAACTGAACGATGACAGCAATCTCTTCATCAGAATGTACATTGATCTCAGGTGATACAAATTTCTCACCGGCTTGCATCTGCCCCTCATGAATCCGCTCGCGATCCTCCTGAGTAGCATGTTGCAAATACTGTTCCAGCTTGTCCACAGGCGTTGAGTTCCCTTCGGCAAACGCAGGCGAAATGCCCGATACCAGTAAACTGGTTGCCAAGAAACTCGTTGTGACTGCATTGAATGGTTTCAATTCCATCCTTCCTTTCTCGATTAGAATTACTTTGGTTTGTGTTGGAGCGTGCCACTTCTTGGCAATTGGGTTAACTGCTTCTAACTGCATTCACTTTTCATTCCGTATAAAAAAAAGATTAGTCTCCCCGAAGGTATGTATGATGTCGATAAATGAAAAAGTAGTAGATTTTCGAGATGATGTAGAGATGTAGATTGATAGAAGATGAAGTAAGTCGCAAGAAGTGATTCGCACGCAATCTAGTGATGTTAGTTGAATTCTATAATGGTTTAACACATGGGACAATTGGGGTTTTTATTCCACTCTTCTTCCCTATGGATATACGGTCTCAGTGACCTTTCTCTACATTTGCCAGCAAGAAAGAATCTTTTTTGGTCCAATAGTCATTTGGGGGTTGGGGTTATAAAAAAAGAACGCAAGAACCTCTCGTGATGAGTGGCCCTTGCGTCAATCATTGGAATGAAGTTGACTGTTGAATGATTTCTCCCCCAGGACTTACACTATACTGAGCAATCGAGTTGGTTGCTGAATCTTCTCTCAAAAGCCCATCTTTATAGTTAAACGTTATCTTCCATGCCTTTGAAGAACTACTGAAGTTTGTTTCATTAGAAAGGAGTTCTATGTCATCCATACTGATTTTTTCCCAGCTTGTTTCATTATGATCCTTTACATCTTTTTCGAATTTTTCCAAGGCAATTGCTTCGGCTTTTTCACTATCAATGCCTCCCACTTCATCACCCGCACAGCCTAATAATGAAAGGACTGCCATTAAGCTTACAACGATCATCATAATTCTTTTTAAATGAAATGTCCCATTCCCCTCAACCATTGGAACCTCCACCTGAATGGTGATTCGAATTCATGGCTTGTTGGGAATGCCGTGCGGACTTTTCGTATGCTTCATCCCTGGCATTTCGGGACGTATTCTTGATGCTATCTCCATAAAACTCCATCTTCCTGGAACCGATCCAAATCCTAATTGCAAAGTAAAGGACTAGAATTCCGATGAAAATAAAGAAAGACATCATTTGATTTCCCCCTCCTTACTTTTTATGTTTTCTTAATGTGAATTATTTCAAATGTTTTTGCGTTGGGCAACACCTATTCATATAAAGACTAAAGGGGCTTGGCAACATTTAAGGAGCACAGGTACAGTTTTGCATATCCCCTCAATCTTATCGATATTTTTACTGTTTTAACTGGGGAATTAATGTTTCATGTGTGCTCAGGCCGGTCTTGGGATTGATCATGGAACCTTCGCTTATGAATCATGCCGGTTTCGAGGACATTCATGCCGGAATTGAAGGAATCATGCCGGTTCTAGAAAAATCGTGCGGGAATTCCATTTATCATGCCACTTTCGTCCATAATCATGCCAGGTTGTCGAATGTTCTTTATCTTGTCATAAAAAAAGGACCCGTCTCATTGACGGGTCTTTAGTCATTTCAAAGGGATAAAATATTTCTCCATTTCCCTTTCTGAGATAATCAATCTCGTGGATAAGTCTATCGTTCGTAAAACATATTCCTTGATGCCGATATACTCCGATTCAGCAATCAAATAGAAGTAGGCCCCTTTTTTGAACCCTCTGAAATCGCTTTTTAATTGATATCTTTTCAGCATTGTCTCCAATAACTCCTTGGTTCACTACAAGCCCGTAATCCCATAGATCACTGGCTTTTCTCCACCTGATACGACTCCGGATATATCGTTTCGATTTTTTTTATAAAATAATAATGCTTATATAAAGCTAGCCCGATTAAGATGATCCGAACAAACAAGATATCCACGAACACTACTGAGAGCAGAATAAAGAAATCAGCCGTCACGTTGATCCTGATTTTCTCTTTCCTGGTCATCCCCTTCTTTTGAAGGAGGGCGAGAACATATTTATCATATATGACTGTGCTTTTAAACCAACGATCGATCCGCTTGGAGCTTTTAGCAAAGCAAAACGCGGCAAATAAGTAAAACGGGCCACCCGGCAGAACCGGAAGCACAGTGCCGGCAATCCCGAACACCAGGGATATCGAGCCAAGCAGCATAAACAGGATGCTCTTTATCTTTTTCAGTGTCATGATTGATTTCCCCTACCATCGCTAGATTAATAGACATGTCTACTTCCATTCAACATCATTGTACTATAACTATAACAGGAAGGGCCGGGTAGTTGATTAGGTGATTTATGTTAATTGTGTGGCGATTGGCGGGTGGATGAGGAAAAGGGTCTGACCCACAATTAAAAAAAGTGATCACTCACTTTTTTTATTGACTTTCCGAAAAAAGGGAGTAATATTATTTGTGAGTGATTACTCACCCCTTTTTTTATTTTTCCTAAACGGAGGTTCAAACATATGAATATCTTCAAAAACAAACTGGTGCTGGCCTCACCCCTCATTGCATTGGCCATTATCTTTATTTTCTCCCTGACTCTGTTCCCATCGGTTCAGCCCCAACCTAAGAATTTGCCGATTGCGATTGTGAATGAAGATCAAGGTGTACAGATCCCGGATCAACCAAAGTTGAATATGGGCGAAACACTGCTTGAAAAGATCCAAACGATGTCAAAATCAAATACGGATGAAGACCCTGCAATGAAATGGATTGAAGTAAAAAACACAGAAGCTGTACAAAAAGGGTTAGATAACCAAGAGTATTACGCAGCACTCGTCATTCCGGAAGATTTTAGTGCGAAGCAGGCTTCTTTACGAACATCGGAACCAACTTCCCCTGAAGTGGAGATTTACATTAATCAAGGGATGAATACGATGGCTGCAACTGCTGCAGGACAAATGGTGAATGGAATCGTCGACAATATGAACAACAGTGTTCGCGCCCAGCTCCTTGATGAATTTGAGAAGCAAGGTGTCACCTTGTCGCCAAAACAAGTCTCAAGCCTGGTCAACCCGATGACGAAAAACGTGACCAACGTGAATGAAATCGGGACGAATAGCGCAAATGGGAACGCTCCTGTGTCACTATTCCAGCCTCTCTGGATGGCAAGCATGGCAAGTGCAGCAATCATCTATATCGCTGTCAGCAAATTATCCACCTCCAATCGAAAAGAAAAGCTTTCAGCAATGTTCCTCCAAATCCTGATCGGTGCGATAGTCGCCCTAGTCGTCGGATTTGGCTTAACCTGGATGGCTGAGGGGCTGATCGGATTCACTATCCCGGATATGACCGATACCGCCTTGTTCCTGAGTCTGACGTCATTCAGCTTTTATCTCATGATCTCAAGCATTCTTTCACTAATCGGACTTAAAGGCATGCCCCTATTTGTTTTAATGCTATTCTTCGGGGCACCACTGCTTGCCATGGCTCCTGAAATGATGTCGTCGTTTTATCGCGATTGGTTTTATTCATGGCTGCCAATGCGATTCATGGTAGAAGGTTTACGTGAATTGTTCTTCTTCGGAAAAGGATTGACGTGGAGTTCATCTGTGTCGACGCTTGTGTGGATTGGGTTTGGGAGTATGCTTGTGATACTGGCCACTGCTTTAAAACCTAGTGCTGGTGGAGAAGCGAAACCTCAAGCAAGTATAGAAGGTTAATTGGAAAATGGTCAGGGCTTTTAGCTGCTGACCATTTTTATTTGTATTTTTAATTTGAAGAACCGGAGTTTTTGTTCATTTTGGAGATTTTATCTACTTCATCTATTTTCATAGCATGTTCAGATAAATCCGGCGGCGTCATTCCAGACTTTCTCTCGTAATAGATTGCAATACTTGCTACTAAAATAATAGTGGTAATGATAATAACCATATCATTAGAAACCTCTACTTTTAGATATCTGCTTCATCAGAGAATGGGAACTGCCCTTCTTATTTGTGATAGATTTCCCTTTCAAGAACCTCCACCCGCTGTTTTAAATATTCAATTTCATTATTATTCGACTTGTTTAAACCTTTATATAAAGATAGTAAACTCCAAAATATGATTACAAAACATAACCCCAATATAAACAATACAATGATGATTCCAAAGATAGTCTCTAAAATAATTCGTCACCCTTTTCATTTTCCAAATGAGTTATTTCCGTTGGACTCAACCTTTCTCCTCCTTGTTTAAATTAAAGAATCATTCACCCGTACATATGTTATAATTATCCAATAATCGAGAGGAGACCAATCCATGTCCAATGATGTTCTGTTTAGCATTTTCCCGCTATTGACCGTTATATTTTACCTGGCCCCCATTATATTCATCATCTGGTTCTTGATGAAATTCCTGAAGATCCAGCAAGAGAAGAACCGGATCCTGAAAAGCATTTCTGACAAGCTGGATAAGAAACTGCAGGATTAGTTATGGGCGTGAAAGACCGCCCATTTTATTTACGTTTCACACTATAAAACCTCATCGCTTTTGGGACCCCTTTGATCTCAAATACGCCATTCATGATTAAATACCTTACTCGATACTCAAAATATCCGTCATCGATATATTGTTCCACATGTCCCAGCACTTCACCTATAAGTCGAGCTGATTTCATGAACCCATGATTCTCCAACTCTTTATGCAGTTTTTCCGCTGTATGGATGATGTACTCATCAAAATAATCTTCCCGGACTCTTTTTATTTCGCCATTCTCCCAGATTCTCAAGACTTCCTGTGTGGCAGACAGCTCTTGCCACTCCTCTTCGTAAGCTATTCTTTGTTCTTTATTCAATGGAGCAGAAACATGTTCATACATCATACCCATTTTTTCTGGTGAAAGTTCTCCAGTGTGCAAGGTATGAGAATGAGTTGTATTCATGATATACAGAACGTTTTGCTTCCCTTTTAATAGATATAGAACATATCGCAGGGCCGTTTGTTCGTGAGCATTTCCCCCGCCCCAAATTGTAATGGGGATATGGTCAGGAATCGCCTCAATCTCCGAAATCGTTTCATTGAACCTTTCATGGCATTCCGCTAGTTCATCACCTTCAAAAAGAATATGATTTTCGAGCCATTCATACCGGTGATGAATCCCCCGTTCTTCATGCAGTTTCCATATGGGACCGATGGAGAACACATCCGAAAAAGCGAGCACCTTAGCGTCTCCCACATCCCTTTCTTTTAAGGTCATTTTCAAACTGCCGGATGCAGAATCTCCAAACAAGATATGGACGGCTTCATAGGTCTTTTCCGTCACAGCCTGACTTCTTTTATACTCCACAAAATTCTGATAGGTGTTCTTAAGATCTATTACCAGCTGGTCTTGCTCTGTTTCTTGCGCCATATTGATTCGTAACAGCATGTGGAATAGCAGGGATTTTACTTCGTCCTCCGTTGAATGCTCCACTAGTTTTTTTATTTGATCAATCAATTTATTTCACCGCCTTAACATAGAAAAACTATCCATATTTTGTAATGATATCAAAGGGCTCCACGTTAAACCAGATGTAACGATAAATCAGACCGCTAACGATTCTTTTAAAAAGCCCTCTCCATTAAACCCATCATCCAAATCCAAACTTTAGAATCACTGTCAAATTATATTGACAATGATAATCATTCTCTGTATATTTAGAACTACAATGAGAATGATTATCACTATTAATTAGAAAGAAGGAAAACAAATTGAAAAAAATACTCATCCCATTTCTCCTCATCGCCATCTTCATCCTTCAGGCTTGTGGCAGCACCGAAACGGCAAAGACTGAACAAAAGGAAGCAAAGACTAATCAGAAAGCAGCATCAGAAACCATTACATATCAATCTGAAACCGGTCCTGTTGAGGTACCTGCGAATCCTACCCGCATTGTGGCGCTTTCCAACGCTCCAAACGTGCTTGCCTTGGAAGGTGAAATTGTCGGAGTCGATGAATGGACGAATATGAATCCCCTGTTTCAAGAGAAGCTGGAGGGAATTGAAGTAGTATCAGAGGAAAACATCGAGAAAATCGTTGAGCTTGAGCCAGACCTGATCATCGTTGGATCCCATTCGAAAAATATTGATAAGATGAGTGAAATCGCTCCTACGGTGGCCTACACGTGGGGGAAACTGGACTACTTGGAACAGCAAATCGAAATCGGTAAGCTCCTCAATAAAGAGCAGGAAGCCAAAGATTGGGTGGAGGAGTTCACTACCCGTGCAGAAGAAGCCGGGAAAGAGATCAAAGAAAAGATCGGTGAGGATGCCACTGTATCGGTCTTTGAATACGATACGAAGTCGGCTTATGTATTTGGAAACAACTGGGCTCGGGGCACCGAATTATTATATCAAACCATGAAACTCGAAATGCCTGATAAAGTGAAAGAAAATGCATTAGAACCAGGCTACTTTGCACTGAGCACAGAAGTCCTTCCAGAGTTCGCGGGAGATTATATCGTCCTAAGTAAAAACCAGGACGGTGACGGTTCATTCCTGGAAACACAGACATGGAAAAACATCCCTGCCGTTCAAAACAATAGAGTCATAGAATTAGATACGAAAGCGATCACGTATAGTGATCCAATCACACTGGAATATCTTCTGGATGTGTTTAAAAAAGCATTCCTTGAAGAACTGAACTAATTTTAAAACATATGAAACCCGCATGGATTGTTGGAATCCATGCGGGTTTTTTAAGGCCAAAGGGACAGGTACCGCGGCTCCTATCCAAGATCGGTCCAAGGTACCTGTCCCCTTGGACCCTTTCAAAGAGGCAGCCGAATCACAAACTTCGTACCCTTCCCTTTCTCACTGAACACATCAATCGTCCCCTCATGCATGAGCACCAATTGCTTCACGATCGAGAGTCCGATGCCGAATTCACCGTATGGATTATTCGTCCGGGACAGGTCCGCTTTATAAAACCTGCGCCAAATTGATTTGATTTCTTCGGGGTCCATGCCGATTCCGCTGTCTTCGATTTCGATGACGGATTCAGTATTGGTAGAAGAACCCCTTAACGTGATTGTTCCTCCAGAGGTGAATTGAATGCTGTTTTTCGTGATGTTGATCAGAATTTGTATGAGCCTGTCATAGTCCGCATGTACTGTGGCACCGGAATCTGCAACCACCCTGATCTCGTTTCCTTTTTCTTCAGCCTGCAAGTCGAGCTGTTCCTTGATGACTTCAAAGATATCCAGTAAAGGTAAGGTTACTTTCGTGATGGCTACCTGGTTGGAGCGGATTTTTTCGTAGTCCAGGTTTTCGTTCACCAGTCTGATCAGGCGCCTCGTTTCCTCGCTGACGAGACCGAAGCTTTTTTCTTTCTGTTCTTCGGGGATCATATCGTTTCGAATCCCCTCGATGACACCTCGAATCGTAGTCAGCGGTGTTCTCAGTTCGTGTGACACATCCGCCATGAACTGCCGTCTACGGTTCTCCAGGCTGTCGATTTCCTCTTTGGATGCCTGGAGTTTCGTGACCATTTCATTAAAGTCTTCGGCAAGATCGCCGATTTCATCGAAGTTGGAGCTTGGGACGCGAACATCGTAATGACCGGATGACACACGGGAAGTGGCATCCCTGATCCTCTGAATCCTTTTCACATGGAGCTTTGATAAGAACAAGCTGATCAAGAGAGAAATCGCCAGTGACAGGAGCACGATATATAGAAGATATTTATTAATCTCACTCAGCATTTCCCTCGAGCCGCTGATTGGGGAAATCAAAATCAGTCCGCCAGCCAGCTGATCATTGATGATCCGGGGCATGATGACGAGGGATACAGCCTGGTCAAACCGGCCGAAATCTTTCTTCAGGGGGACGGTTTCACCTCGTTCGATTTTTTGCCACTCTTCTTTGGAGAGCTCTATCCGCGGGTACACCCCTCCCCTTGAGAAGGATACCTCCCCTTGGCGATTGAACGTGATCACATCGATGTTCCGGGCATGGAGCAAGTTGCTGTATTCCTCAAGATACAGAGGTCTTCTCGGGCTTGGTCTTTCAAGGTCTGATAAAATTTTTTCCCCATACGACCTGAGTTCCGTGACCTTATTTTCGTAGACAAGATTTTCGACATATTGGGAAAACAGGAGGCCAAGGATCATGAAGGCGATGATGAGTACGCTTGTATGGCTGAGAAGCAGCTGATAAAGATATCTAAATTTCATCCCCGGCCGCCGTCTCGTCGAATTTATACCCTACTCCCCAGACCGTATGCAGGTACGGCTTTTCCTTGCTGCCGATTTTGTTGCGGAGCCGCTTGATATGGACATCGACCGTCCTTTCGTCCCCGTAGAAATCATACCCCCATACGCGTTCGAGTAGCTGCTCCCTCGAGAACACTTGACGCGGATGCCGTGATAGGTAATAGAGCAATTCAAATTCTTTCGGTGTCAGGTTCGTAAGGGGAACGCCTTTCAGAAGGACTTCACGTGTTTCTTTACTGATTTGGAAGTCTGCCGTCGAGACATCCTGAGTTCCTGACCCACTGTTTTTCTCCCCTTGATATCGCCGCGTAACAGCCCGTATCCTTGCCATCAGGGCAAGGGGCGAGAAGGGCTTGGTCACATAATCGTCGGCACCGAGTTCGAGCCCGAGCACCTGATCCGATTCACTGTCTTTCGCCGTCAGCATGATGACCGGGACCTGGGACCCTTCCTCCCTGATTTTCCTGCATATGGTGACGCCGTCCATCCCCGGCAGCATCCAGTCCAGGATGACAAGATCCCAATCTCCTTCTTTATAACGCCGGTACCCATCAGCCCCGTCGTGGACAAATTCTCCTTGAATCCCTTCTTTTATAAAAAACATCTCAAGCATCGACGTGACGCTCTTATTGTCTTCTACTACCAGCACGTTCATCAACATCGCTCCTTTCCCGACTTTTTTCTATTTAGAACCATGGGGACAGGTACCGTGGCTCCTATCCAATACTGTGCCAAGGTACCTGTCCCCATGGCTCCCTATCTAAAGTATAGCCGTTTTGACTGATTCATTCTATTGTTTCCTCCTAACGAAAAACCCCCGCTCACTTGGCGGGGATCCCAATCCTTATAATGTGTCATTTGGAGATTCGGCTGCCGGTTCCTCACTCTGTTCGCCCTCAGGCACAGATTCATGAGGTCCTTTTCCATGGCCTGGGCCACCATGATGGCCTTTACCGCCCTTTAGGAAAAAGAAGCCTTCTTCTTTATTAAAAGGGAAGAAATCCAGTTTCTTCGCTTCGTCGGCATGATTGGTCATGATTTCTTCCATCAGTTCCTTCGACGTTTTGCCATCTGTTTCAATGCCCAGTTCTTTGGCAGCTTTTAAAATGGAAGCTTCGAATATCTCTTGTTTCAATTCATGGTGCTCCTTTCCTTCTGACTCAATTCCAAGGTCTTTTGCCTGCTTCAGAAGTGCTGCTTCCCTTACTTCATCTGCAAGTTCATCCAGTTCCTTGCCCTCGGTTTCCACTCCAAGTTCTTTCGCTTTCTGTTTAAGTAAAGCTTCCCTTACCTCTTGAGAGAGCTCTTCCTGGTCTTTTCCATCAGTGGCAATCCCCAGCTCTTTCGCTTTTTTGTTCAGTTCCGCCTGACGGATTTCATCCATGAGCGCACGGTGATCCTTTCCTTCTGTTTCAATACCCAAATCTTTTGCTCTTTTTTCGAGTTCAGCATCCATGATCTCTTTCGCGAGTTCCCGTGAATCCTTATCGGTGCTGTCGATCCCAAGTTCTTCTGCTTTTTCCTTCACCTGTTCCTCATTCAGATGGAACTTTCCATGCCCACCGCCACGATGTCCGCCAAATTCCGGCTCCGACTTTCCGCTAACAACCGCCGAGTCGTTTGTCTTCGCACTGTCCTCCTCAGCAGCAAAGGCTGGAATAGCCCCGAGGATCCCGACAGATAAGGCACCTGTCAGTACATACGTCAGTGTTTTCTTTTTCATATTCATTTCCTCCTTTATTGGTTTTGCAGGGATCGAACCCATCTATGTAGCACACGATGAGATCAGGATTCAATCCCCTGCCCTGTCATCTTCTCCAGAAGTTATGACCAATGTATGAACAAATAGTTGCCGGTTCATTAACTTTTCAATAAATTTTCGATTTGGTACTTCTCTTTTTGTTCCTCAAGCCATGTCCCATACTCCGTTTGAAGTGCCTGATCAAACAGAATATCCTTTATTTCCTCTTTATGATTATCAAGGACCGCTTCTTTCGCGTCTTTTTTATCCGTCACCTTGATGATATGATAGCCAAATTCCGTCTTCACCGGTTCACTGATTTCACCCTTTTTCATGGCAAACGCCTTATCATCAAATTCCGTCACCATTTCACCTTTTGCAAAAAAACCTAGCTCTCCGCCTGACTCGGCATTGGACGTATCAGTGGAGTATTCTTTTGCAAGCTCCGCGAAATCCCCTCCGTCATCAAGCTTGTCCTTCACTTCCTTGGCTGTTTTCTCATCATCAACAAGAATATGGCTTGCCTGTACCTGTTCTTCTTGAGCAAACGAGTCTTTATTCGCTTCAAAATATTCCGTTATCTGATCGTCCGAAATCGAGACTCTGTCCTTCAGCAACTTTTCCGTTAACAAAAACGATTCGACATTCTTTTTGACACTATCAAGGCTCGCTCCGCTTGAAGTCAATGCCTCATTGAATGCCTCTTCGCCCCCATAGGACTCTTTAATTGACTCCAGTTCCTCCTCGATCTCACTGTCCTTGACTGTGAGATCCTTCTTGTCACTCTCAAGCTCCACTATCTTCTCGGCAATCAGTGTATCCAGGGCGGCATCCCCATACTGGTCCACAAGCGTCGTATACAAGTCCTCTTTACTGATCGACTTGTCCCCCACCTTTGCCACCACTTCATCCTTCGAAAAGCCAAACATCACAAGCATCGTGCCGACGACGACAATGCCCCCTATGACACTCCATAATGTGATCGAACGTTTCTTTTTATCCACTCACCCGTACTCCTTTATTTTCTATTATTTGTATACTGTTCGGTAGTTTCTTTTGGTGCCAGGTACAGTTTGGTCGATTTGTACCTGGTACATTTGACTTGGATTGTGCCTGGTACATTTCACTCGATTTGTACCAGGTACACTTCACTCGGTTTGTACCTGGTACATTCCACTCACTCTGTACCAGGCACCATCCAGACCACAACTTTACCCATTCATCATTGCATTACTAGTAAGAGTCAGACTGACCGTCATTTCTTCACCGTCCCGGAAGATGGTCAGGTCGATCTTATCCCCAACTTTCAGGTCACCGTACAACTGCCTTCTCAAGTCGGCCACATCCGCTACTGCTTTTCCATTCAGCGCCGTAATGACATCGCCCTCTTTGACACCGGCTTTTGCTGCCGCTGATGTTTCATCAACACTCGCGACGACTACACCTGCTTCGACTTCATTAGGCAGATCCGGCAGATAATGACGGGGAACATCGGCAAGATTCGTCATTCCGATTCCGATATACGGCCGCTCCACTTTCCCCGTTTCGATGATTTCACTTACGACCGGCAGAAAATCCTTACTTGGAATGGCAAACCCAAGCCCTTCTACACCGGAGTTCGAGATCTTCGCACTGTTGATCCCGATCAATTCACCTTTTGAATTCAGCAGCGCACCTCCGCTGTTTCCAGGATTGATGGCCGCGTCGGTTTGGATGACATTCAATTCAGATTCACCTGCAGAAGTCTGCACTGGAATGGTTCGATCAACGGCACTGACAATTCCTTGTGTAACCGTCCTTGATAAATCGAGGCCCAGTGGATTCCCGATCGCGATCACCTGTTCACCGGCGCGCAACGCACTGGAATCTCCCACTTCCAACAGGTTGTCTGCATACTTACCATCGATCTTCAATACGGCAAGATCCGTCAGTGGATCGGCTCCGATCAGCTCCGCCTCGGTCTTTTCACCATCATAGAGGGACACTTCAATCTTAGAGGCACCTTCAATGACATGATTGTTGGTGATGATATAAGCACTCTCGCCCTCTTTCTTGAAGAGAACCCCTGAACCTGTCCCTGCTTGAGCTTCTTGAGATGCACCCATGCCATTCTGCTGCTGATAATTGACAATTCCGACAATCGATTCAGAGGCATCTTCCACAATATTCGCTACATCGCCGCTACCCGTTGAAACCGTCGTAGGGTTGATTCCTGAATCCCCCGAAGTCTCCACCTCGCCGTTGTCCCCTGCCGATTGTTCGATGCCGGGCTGAGCCAGGTTCTGATAATAATCGGTTTGAGGCAATACCGTCAATGTCAGGACCGAACCGATGATCCCGGCACCTACAGTGTTTAGAAACCCACGTCCTTTAAAAGGCTTCTTCGGCTTCGGGCTTCGTTGCATTTCTTCTTTCTTCACGTCTTCCATATTTTCCGACTCTATATTCTTCATTTCTTCATTTTGATTGTTATGTTCTAGCATTTTGTTTCCTCCTCTATTTATTTTGCTCGGTTGATCTTTGCTGTTGATTTCATCTTAGAGGGAAAATATTACGAAACTATTAACAATGTGTGTACAGGGTGGGAAGTTTTTATTGATGGGGAAAAGATTATTAAATAAAAAGATACAAAAAAGGGTTGATCCCGGTACGTTAACCCATTAACGTACCGGGATCAGCCCTAATATACTTTTCTAAGGATTCATACCAAGCCACAAGGGGACAGGTACCTTGTCTCTAGATCATTTCAAAGACTGGGACAACGTACCTGTCCCCCAGTCCCACTCACCCTTAAACTCCTCAAGCGACTGCTGACGCTTCTCACGATCCTCGCTCACTGCTTTCAATGCCATTCTATATAACTTCTCACTCAGTCGCCATTTATCGATGGACCGGTCTTTCTCCCCGCCAAACAACGCAAAGGCGGTGGCTCCGATCAGATACACATTCGTGATTTCATCGATTTCTGCCCCTTGTTCGAATTCCTCCGGCGACATGAATCTGGAGGATCCCCACATCCTGCCCACTGTATTGGTATAGGGACGTTTGGAATAAAGGTCGATATCGCAAATCAGGGTCTTTCCTTTTTGAAAGTCATACAGAATACTCCCGTCATAGAAATCGATTGCTACATACCCCTGTTCTATCACATGAATGTGAAAATCGAGGATGTCATGAAATACGTCCATCTTTGTGCTGTCCGGCATCTTCATAAATTTCTCCCTGGATAAGGGATACATTCTTCCCATGCACTCCCCATCTGTCCATTCAAATATGGAGGCAAATCCACCGCCGATTTCTTCCGCACGAAGCAACTTGACTAAATGGGGATGTGCCAAATCTTCATAAACCTTTACACTAGCCTTCAACTCTGCGACCGCATCTTCCGGTTTCCCTGTAAATCGCGCTGTAGGGGCCCCTGCGAATTTCATGAAAATTTTCTGGTCGTCGTCCTTTATCCCAAAGCAAATATTGCCGGAGTCCTGATCATCATACACCTTGAAGACCTCCCCATATCCCTCGATGAAAGAGAAGTCGAAAGGAGACTTTAATTTGTATGGGATTTGATCGATGTACTGAATATAAAAGTCTTCCACATACCACGTGGGCACTGGATTGTTCATGCCGTCAAACCAGGCAAGAACTTCCGTAGCCTGCTTCTTCATGACCTCTACCTCCTCTTCCCCGAACGCCATGGCCCATGGAACGGACGACAGCATATTGCTGCTTATGTAAAAGAGCATGAGCCTGAAGAACTCCTCAGGCGGCCGGCCGTTGAAATAGCCGTTGAGCTGTCCTGTAGCAAAATGAGGACTGACCGAAGCACTCCACACGATGCGGTTGAACTCTTCCCACGGATCACCGAAGTCATGCCGGTTGAAATCGATGATGGAAAGTTCCGCTTCTCGCGATATGACCATATTCCCCACGTGATAATCACCGTGATGAAACGATTGGGGCCGCCCTCGCAGGAGATGTCTGTTCGACTCTATGTATTCAATGATTCTGTCGCCGCCTTTTATTTTCACCGGACAATCATAGTACTGCTTGATCTTGCTGTCCGCTTTGCGATTGAACTTCGTTTCCCATTTCTCTTGATCAACAGGCGCAGGAATACAGTGGATTTCCCGGAGATAACGACCCGACTTCAGGCCGAGCTCGTATTGCTCTGTATCGGTCAACTTAGGCAGCATCTCTGCAGCGTCTTCTCCTTCACACCAGGTAAAGAGCGTATAAACACTTTTCCCATCGTCACTCATACCGAACTTCAACGGCTTCGACATCGGTATGCCCGTTTCGGCCAACCGCTTCATCGCCTCAAACTCACTCTTCTTACTCTCATATTCGGAACGGTCCGCTGTCCGAAGCAACAGTCTTTCACCAGTCTCCGCTTCAACATAGTATTTCTTATCACTCGACCAACCCTTGTTAATAGAAGTGATCGTTTTAAAAATGTAATCGGTTTTTATATCAATCATTCGGCAACCCTCCAGTAAAGCGTGAATCCCTTGACTCAGTTATAAATCGTTTAGTGATAGGCCATAATAGTCTAATTTTACCAATGGTTGAATCGTAAAGATATAGGAGTCATAGTGTTTTTTAATCCCTTTTTCCCACCTATGCTATGAGATGAACGGACATTTCCGAAGCACGAAAACGGTTTGCCTTTTTCATATACAAAAAATGTAAAAAAGCACATACATACTTCCATGTGATTAGTGAAAAAATAAACTTTGTGCTCAAACATTCACTTTGAAAGGCGGCACAATAATGACAATCAGGAGGATGATTATGGGTATTTTAAGCGGAAATCCACAAGAAGAACCATTGCATTATGGTGAAGTATTTGGGACGTGGAACTATTTGTTGACGGCTAAAGCCACTGTGGCAGGATATCAGATGCAGCTTAACCATGCCGGAGATGATGATCTGAAAAAGTTACTGAAGGACAGCATCGAGGGTGGACAAGAAGAAATCAAGCAAGTTGAAAAACTTCTGAAGGAAAATGGGATTGGATTGCCTCCAACACCGCCAGAGCCTCCGCATGCCTGCCTTGATGATATTCCGACAGGTGCCCGCATGCCGGATCCTGCCGTTGCAGCAGGGCTATCCGCTAATATCGCTTCAGGCTTAGTTGCATGCAGCACAATCATGGGACAAAGCATACGTGAAGATGTGGCGATGATGTTCGGCCAATTTCATATGCAAAAAGCCCAAATGGGTGCTAAAGTACTTAAGTTAAACAAAGAAAAGGGATGGTTGATCCCTCCACCCCTTCACAAAAACAAAAATGAACATTGTGAGTGATCACTGAATAGGTAAGATTCTCAGGTTGCTGGCGAATTTTTCAGTCAACCTGAAAATCTTTTTTCATGTGCATTCTTTGATAGAACACGAGTCTAATTACCCCCACTTCATTACTTTCATAACATCCTTCCCCTTTATATACGCGTATAATATCCCGTGAACACAAAGAAGGAGGGACACTATATCCCTCCTTCTTACCGTTAAGGCTTCAAGATGACTTTGATGCAATCGTCTTCTTTTTTGTTAAATAGTAAATACCCTTTTTCCGCTTCTTCAAGCTTAAGTATATGTGTGATGATGGATGTGGAGTCGATTTCCCCTTTGACGATTTGTTCATAAAGGGGGGCCATATACGCTCTTGCAGGAGCCTGTCCCATTTTCAATGTAATATTACGGGCAAAGAATGCCCCAAGGGGGAACATATTGTATAGACCGCCATATACCCCGGTCAATTGAACGGTTCCACACTTCCTGACAGCTTTGGTGGCGATCTGGATCGGACCGATCGTCCCTCCCTGAAGCTTCAATTTCTGTTCCATGAATTCAAGGGGGGATTTCTTCCCGTCCATGCCGACACAATCGATCACCACATCCGCTCCGCCTCTGGTTAACTCCTTCAACGTTTCACCCATATCATCGTATTGGGTGAAATCAAAGGTTTCGGTATGGTTCATCTTCTTCGAGTGACGTAAGCGGTAATCGAAATAATCGACGGCGATGACTCTCTCAGCACCTTTTTTCCAGGCAAACTGCTGGGCCATCAATCCGACCGGCCCGCATCCGAGAACAATGACCGTGTCCCCTTTTTTCACACCTGCATTCTCCACACTCCAGTAGGCCGTCGGAAGTACATCAGATAATAAAAGGATTTGTTCATCCTCCAGTTCACAATTCTCCGGTACTAAAAAAGGGGTGTAGTTCCCGTATGGAACCCGGAGATATTCCGCTTGTCCCCCGGGATAATTACCGAACTTCTCAGAGTATCCGAACAGCCCACCAGAGTCATAATGGGGGTTCGAATGATCGCATTGACTTTCCAAGTGTTGCTCACAATAGGGACATGCCCCGCACGCCACGGTGAAAGGGATGATGACACGGTCTCCCTTTTTCACATTGGTCACATCTTTCCCGACTTCCTCCACGATCCCCATCGGCTCATGTCCAATGACGTACCCGATCGGAAGTGGGAAATTCCCTTGATAAAGATGCAGATCCGATCCACAGATGGCTGTTGATGTAATGTTGACAATGACGTCTTGTGAATCCTCTATCCGAGGGTCGTCCACTTTCTTGACGGCTACGGAATTCTTTCCTTGATAGGTGACTGCTTTCATGAGCTTCCTCCATTCGAATATTCTTGTCTTTTGCTACTGAAGATGTTTAGGGGGTGGATTGGCGGAAGATTTCTGCTTGATCTCTTTAAATATATCTTCCCCGCCGACTTCCTGACTGACTGGCCTCTTTGTTGTGGGTGGAACATTGAGCATATTGATCAGTCTCTGTACTTCTGCCTGGAATTGTTCGAAATCTTTCTTCGTCACCGGCTTCGCCTGGGGCATCAATTCCACCCCGACTTGTCCATTCGGTTCAAGCGTCGCCCATTTCACATCGGAAAGTTTACTGACTCCCTGTTGTCGCAGTTTCATTTCGAGTTGATCGACTGTCATTCGTAACTTTTTAAAGTTCTTTTCATTGATGTTGCCATTTTCCATAAGAATCTTGGATTTCCCCGTGATAAACTGTTCGACACGATCGGATTTCACCTGCAGATATTCCATGACCATCAAGGTTAAAACAAGAATAAGACCGACTCCGATCGTTGTCCATATATTCTTTCCGGCAACTGGTTGAATTAATAATGATCCGATACCGATCATAATGACTGTTTGTGCCAATGTCATCTGCGAAATGGACTTTCTCCCGGCGATTCTTAACAATAATGTACCAGCCACAACAATGAGAATGGCTTTCCAAATCCAATCTAGATCCATGAACTGTATCCCTCCCTTTCAATTGCTAAAAACCCCCTTCAGGTGAAGAGGGGAAAAGGTTTTCACAAGATTAATTTTCCCTGCTGGTATAAAATTATTCGAATCGAAGTTAATGACGTTTCCGATTAGCGGGTAATGCGATCACATCAAATTGTTCAACCAATTTTCTTAATGCTTCTTCCAACTCATCCCCCGCCATCGCCTCTCCATGTCCAGTGACAGCTACTTTCGGTTTCAGATTGGATAATGTGGCAACCGATTCTTTGGCCGCTTCCCAATCCATCGTGAAATACCTCGGGGGACCGCTGATTTCTTTCTTTTGAAGGACAACCCGGTACAAGGATTCCTGCTTCACTGTCACAAAGGCGTCCCCAGCGACCAATACACCATCCAACTCCCTATATAGGGAAATGTGCCCTGGCGTATGGCCAGGTGTATGAACCCATCTCCATCCTTGCATAAAGGGGACTTCACCATTTTCCGGGAGTGCGTGAATCCGATCGGACACATCGATTCCATGATGGGGATAAAATGGGGACAACTCGCTGACCAAACCGCCATCCACAGTAGGTTCCCCTTTTGGATAGTTCCGTTCTCCATTAAGGTAAGGGATTTCCAGTTCATGGGCATAAACTGGAACGTCCCATTCCTCTAAGAGCGGCTCCAGGGACCCGACATGGTCAAAATGGCCATGAGTCAACACGATGGCTTGCGGTTTACCCCTATGGCCAAACCGTTCTTCCGCCGCTTCCATGATCTTCTGCTTAGAGTGAGGCATCCCACAATCAATCAACACCCACTCCCTGCTTCCCGCAATTCCGTAGAAACAGACATTCACAATCTGATTGGTCCAATAGTAAAGATCTTTGCCTACTGCCCTCCCCTTCCCACTGTTCACACTAAAGAAAGGGAGATGTGTGTCAGAAAAATCACTGTCTAATGGTTTCATGTTGCACCTCCTTGATTTGTAGTAGAAGTGGGGGATTTTTCTGATTGAATAAAAAACAACACAAGCAGAAACATCCCGATACCTAAGATACCTGCACCGATAAGACTTTCATTCAATAGAGAATTCATCACCAAGGCCATCAGAGGGGGACCGGCAGCCACCCCGATGAAACGGGATGAACTATAGAAAGAAGAAATCGTCCCCCTTTCCTCTTTCTCTATGTTTTCGGTAATCAAAGCATCCATGGTAGGCAGCAAAGCACCAATGGAGAGACCCATTAAGCTTGAGACAGACAGGAGAAGAATCAATCGCTCGTCGACAAATCCTATCAATGACACACTGACACTGATCAGAATCAAGCTCACCGTCATGATCACCTTCATGACCTTCAGCTCACCTTTAATCTTTCTACCTGTAATAAAAGAAGCGATGCAAAGAGCCAGTAAAGGAATGGCCAACACAAACCCTTTTTTCACCCCATACAAGCCGTGTGTTTTCTCCAGGGAATCAGAGAGGAAAAACAAGACGGCAAACAAGAGCAGCATGCTATAGATCCCCACGAGAAAAACTGTAAAGATCCATCTCCCTTCCTGTTTAAAAATCTTCTTTGTATTCTTGATGAATGTTTTCAGTGAGACGGGCTTCTCTTTCTTCTTAGGAACTTGAATGAAGAAGATGACGAGTACAATTGAAATGAGACTAAAAACAGAAATAGAGAAAAAAGGAAGATACCATAAATACGCGGCAAACAACGCCCCCAATATGGGACTTAACACCTTGCCGAAGGTGTTGGATGTTTCAATCAACCCAAGACAGGAACTCGTTTTCTCATCATCATCCTTATAGAGATCACCCACCAACGGTAAAATGATCGGGGCCGCTCCAGCCGCTCCAATTCCCTGCAGAATACGCCCGATGATGATCCAAGTAAACGGATCTGTCATTTTCCATGAAGCAAACCCTGCAACCAATCCTCCCATTAACGCGATGAGTAAACTGGGTAGGATGACCACCTTCCTTCCGAAGCGATCTGACAGATATCCAGCCACCGGAATCAGAAAGATCGAAGCAATGGAGTAACTCGTAATAATCATACTCGTTTGAAAAGAAGAGATCCCCACCTCTCTTTCAAAAATGGGCAGTACAGGGATCAGCATGGAATTCCCCAAGGTCATTACCAAAGGAATCGAGGCCATGCTTACCACGCACCAATTACTGATTTTCGTTGTATTCTTGCATTGTTCTTTCAATTGAACCACCCTTTAAGGATTGATCTACCATTACCTAAGTATTTGAATTTTCTATGGAGAACATTCGGAGAATATGACGACTTCCTGTAAAAAATGTTGAAAGTAAGCCTAATTCCAACACCCATTTCCTCCACCTTTAGGAACTTCGAGACCATTCAAGCGGGAAGTTACTGCCCTTAATCGACTACCACCAAACGTAAGAACCGTCCCTGAGGACCACGAACGATCAAACACAAACAGGTTAGAAGATAATTCCCTTATATGTTAAAATAAACCAACATAAAACCAACAAAGAATTGGAGCTGTAAAAATGAAAAAATCGAAAATGTTTATCGTGACTGCCTTATTAACTATGTCATTCGTCTTCATGTCTGCTTGTAGAGATTCACCTGAAGAGGATGCTTCTAATCAGACTGAATCTGATACGATTCCAGCAAGTACAGATGGATCATCTACAGAAAGCACTGTAGAATCCGATAACAACAAGGAGAATCAATCGGATGAATCAGCAATGGACGATAGCAACTCTCAGGAAGAAAGCAGTCAGGAGGAAGATCCTACTCCCGAAACAAAAGTAGCGGGAAAAACAGAATATCTGAACAAGCTGGACAACATCCAAAAGGAACTTGATGTCATGCCAGATAAGAAGGATTCAGATAAAGGTGTCACGAACGCTATGAAAAACTATTATGGAGTGTCCTATGAAAAGTATGACGATGCATTAAATGAGATTTATTCACTTCTGAAAAAAGAGCTGTCTCCAGAGGACATGAAGGAGTTAAAAGCGGAACAGGTAAAATGGATTGAAGAGAAAGAAGCGAAAGCCGAGAAAGAAAGACTGAAGTATGAAGGCGGGACGTTTGAGAATGTGGCGTGGTACATCTCTTTATATGAGTCGACGAAGGATCGATGTTATGAGTTGGTGAATGAGTATATGACGGAATAGATGATGAGGCGAAAGGAGAGGAAGTTATCAGCACTTCCTCTCCTTTCGCCTTTGAACCACAGGAACAGATTTTTTGCGTTTTTTTCACAAAGAAAACCCCGTCATCTAAACTAAGTCATAGCATTATCATTTATTAAAGTAAGATTTAAAACGGATTTACCCTCAATTCAGATAGGAGCTATATTCAAATGCCGTTGTACCATATACATTTTTAAAGTGCTTATTTAAATGCGTTAAATCGACAAATCCGCAATCAGCTACTGCTGAATAGATATCTCCACTTTTTTCTATCATTTGCTTTGCATGTTCGATTTTGACGTTAAGATAGTACTGATACGGGGAAATTCCTGTATGAGCCTTGAATAGTCTGATGAATTGATATTTCGATAAGCCGAGCTCTTTAGATATGTCATCCAGTTTAAGCCCGGTTGCCATATGGGCATGAAGGATATCTTTCGCTTTTTTTATTAAGGTGGTATCTTTCTTCATTTCTGTAGAAAGATCAGTTTGAATAAGACTATCCGTTAGGGATAAAAATAGTTCACTACAAAACGCATCGTCTTTATCAGTTAATATCCCCTGAGCAAGATTTAAAATGCTTTGTTTCAGTCTATCATCATATACAATCGGAGAAGGAAAGCGTATCATGTCCTTCTTCTCAAGGGCTTCTAAAAGCAATTGCGGCTTAATATATAACATCACGTAATCAAGGCCGGACTCATCATGGGCCATTCCGTCATGTGCTTGTTCCGGGTTAAAAAGCATGACCCCGTTCTGATAGGAGAGTTGCAAGCTGCCATCCAAGTTGTAGCGCTGGATGCCGCGAATGGTTACACCTATGGCATACTCTTCATGGGCGTGCTTTTTATATGAAAATTCATTGATACTTGCTGACAATGCGGTAATGTCTGCCCTTTTTTTATAAATGAATTTCTCCAATTCTTTCACCTCTTCACTCGCCTATATCCATAGCATGAAGGCAGAATAGGCTAAAAATAACGCCATGATTACATTAGCAGCCTTATTGTACCTCAGTAAGATTTTTTTGAAAATGGTACCGAAAAGCACCCAAGTCGTAAAGGCCATAAATCCAATAACCGTTATCACGATAACCCCTGCTGTCACCGCAGGTTTCGAGATATAGAATGGCAAAATGAAACTCGGAATGACAGTCATGGTAAACAGTACTACCTTTGGATTTAGAAATTGCATTAGGAAGCCGGACATAAAAGTACCCGATTGATGTACAGTAGGTTTCGATGTGTCCATCTTGTATATTTGATAAGCCAAATAGAACATATAACCACTTCCAAGTATTTTCATTACTATGAGGATTTTAGGGAGAATCGTCAGAAGGACAGTATTTAATACAGCTGAAATAACCAGCAGCAGTCCGAACGCAATCGTTGCCCCATACGTAAATTGCATGGCCTTTTTCATCCCTAAATTATGTGCGGTGGATAATATAACAATATTTGTGGGGCCGGGAGTAAAAGTAATAATAATGCAGTAAATTAAAAAAGATGTAAAATTCATAGAGAAACCCCTTTCCAAGTGTTCTCATGTAATCATACATCTGTCTTTGAGCTTTCTTATAGTATATTATTGCAGTAGCCCACTTCCTTACTTTCCTAGAACACTGTCTGCTGTATCAGCAAAGTCTAATTCTCAACAACCATTTCCCCCTCACCATCAGGAATTTCAAAACCCTTAAGATAGGAGTCTAACAATTCTTCTGTAATCGGGAACGCATTGGCATCAAAGCGCTTGTTCCTTATTTTAAGGCGTTCACGCAAATCATCAGGAGAAACGTTTATATAAATCAGCTTCCATTTGCCACCGGACTTTTCGATGAGTTGTTTATATTGCTCCCTTCTTGCACGGTCCCAAAAACTGAAGTCAATGACCACCTGTTGTTTATCGTGAATGAGCTTCAATAAGTCATTCCGCAATTTACTTTCTGCCTCTTTCTTGTATTCCTCCATCTTTTCCATAGGGAAGTCAATCCCGTAACGACCATGAGTCGCCCATATTTCTTCATCAATGGAAAGACGCACAAATCCATTCTTCTCAAGTTGCTGTGAGAATGTCGTTTTCCCGGAACCGGCCACACCACACATCATGACGACTAGTGGTGTGGAAACACTCCGTTCACGATAAATCGTTTCAAAATTAAAATCGTTAAACATGTGGGCACTCTCCCCATTTATATATTTCTTTGTAGTTACCCCAAACTTGCCAGCAAAACCATTATCCCATTCGTCAACCCGTGGATCAAAACCGATGGCCAGATGGAATTGGTACGTTCATATGCTAAAGCAAAAAGGATCCCGCTAAAGAAATTTACCGGCATGACGTTATATGTCGGGATGTGGACGATGGTAAAGATGAGCGAACTAAGTAAGAGAGCTCCAGTCAACCCGATTCGAGTACGCAACCAGCGATATAAGAAACCGCGATAAAAAATTTCTTCGTATATCGGTGAGATGATCGCCGCAGAGATAAAGGCGATCAGTACCGTAAAGAACGTTGCATTTTGCTGAATGGCCTCTGTTTTGCTGTTCTCCCACGAATTGCCTATAAAACTGATCAAAACGACGATGATTACGGCACCAACTAGTAAGATGACAGAATAGATGATTATGATTTTCCAATCTTTCACATTGAATGGTTTGATCCCTACTTCGCTCCAGGAAAGCTGTTTTGGACGTAGTGCAATCAGATAGACACCTGAAAGGAGAATAATGGCTATGGTTAGCCCCATTAACGTTCCGGCATACAGTTCATTGTCAAGCCACCCAGAATATAGGGGCTTAACCACGAATTTAATGCATCCGATCACCAAACCAAATTCAAGTAACATCAATAATAGGAATTCTTTCCAACCCCACGGGTCCTGTTCATTCCAGTTCATTTGACTCTTTTCCATTCATCTTCCCTCTTCCTATATATGGTATAATCCAACTATAGGAGATGACGTTACGTCACCTGCAAGCATTTTTTTCAGGAGGGAATGGAATGAAAAGATGGACCACCGGGGAGGTAGCCAAAGAGCGGAATATATCGATTCGCACACTTCGCTATTACGATCAGATTGATCTCCTTACACCAAGTTTTAAGGATGGGAGCGGAAAACGTTATTATTCAGAAGATGACTTATTTACATTAGAGAAAATCATCATTCTAAAATCCCTTTCACTCCCCTTGGAGGATATTCGCAATATATTAGATAAACTATCCTTCAAACAAGTTCTAGTCTCACACTACAATTACCTCCAAGAACAACTCTCGACACTTCAAACAAGCATCTCCAATACGACTTCATTAATTCATATGATGGATCTGGAAGAATCTTTACCCTGGGAACGCGTCTCCAAACTGGTCCGCCGTTCACAACACAGCTCAAAGAAGTGGATGGACTATTTTCAAGAAGATGAACAGGTCCTTTTACAAAAGTCAGTTCCAAACCTCAGTAACAACGATGAAGCAACCCAGCAATATATTTCATTAATCCGGCAAATGGAATCGTGCATCAAACACAATGTGAAGCCTGAATCAGAAGAAGGCTTTCAAATCGGGACCAGGTTACTGGAACTATCAAATGAGATGTTCCAAGGAAATAAAGAGTTGATGGATAAATTCTGGGAAGTACGAAAACAGCCTGCAGAGGATACCGGATTATACCCGATTTCGGATGATGTATTGGGGTTTGCGGAGCGTTGTATTGAGTATGCAATAAGTTAAGGTGAGGGGGTGTGCGTCGAACAAGGCCGCTCCCTTATACCCTGTTCTTTATGTTTGTAAAAATGATATAGACAAAAAAGCTTACGATATAAATCCCTGATATTAAACATAGATATGAAATCGGGTTTGTCTGTAAGGCTATTAAAAAGACATCAATTGCGTAGATGTCACTGCAATATTGAACATCTTGTGGGGTAAAAATAAATTCAGGCTTACATTCTGTTTGCGGTAAGTAAGCGATTTTACTTGAGATAAAAAAAGAATAAACATATGAGACAAGAAATATCGGTAAACTAATAATGAATAAAATCCAACGCTTTTTAATTTGACTCCCCCCCTTTGTTGCAGCCACAAAACCAGCAACCCTTTCCATTAAAGGATGAAAGAAAATACCAAGAAATAGATTTCCAGATCAACTCGGTTTATTAATAGCTTATTAGTTTTGTTTGAATTCTATCTCCTCAATTTTCATATGACTAACTTAATACCAATTATTTCAAAGTGAAGCGCCTTACTCAAGATACTTTTTTTAAAAAAAGGCCCCTGTCTCCGGTGTCCCATTAACGTTTAGATTAAAAATTTCTATCAATTTCTTTACATAGGTTTCATGTACAGGAAAATGTGTTAAAGTCCTCCATATTCTTCTATATAAAAAGGTGTGTGAGGCAATGAAAAAGTTATCTCTGCTATTTGCAGCTGGGTTACTTATTTTAGGAGGTTGTGCTGATCCTTCGACCACAGAGGAGAGTAAGGAGAAAGCACCGTCTTCCAATCAGAACGAATCCAAAAAGGAAAAAACGGAAAACGAAAAACCAGAGAAAGACGCACAGCCCTTCAAGCCGCTGGAACCGTCTGAAGATGCTGTTTCCCTGGATAAAACCCTATCAGAAAAGGAACAGCAGAACATCCCTGAAATGCAGGCGGCGCTGGTCGGAAACCCCGAGCGTACGGTTCCTGTCGGTGAGACACTTGCCGACGGAGTGAAAGACCCATCTGACGGACCATTGAAGGATCATCGGTTAGTTGCCTATTACGGAACGCCCGATTCTGAAAATATGGGGATTCTGGGAGAGATGGAGCCTGAGGAGTACATGAAGAAACTGAAGGAACAGACGCAAGCCTATTCTGACGCTGACCCCGACCGTCCTGCGGTTCCGACGATCGAGTTGATTACGACAATGGCCCAGAGTGAGCCTGGCCCTGATGGAGATTATGTGCGCATGACGTCAGAGGAGAATATTAAAAGGTATGTGGAGCTTGCGGAGAAGCATGATGCACTGGTACTGCTCGATATTCAGCTCGGGACAGACACGGTCATGGAGCAGGTGAAAATGGTCGAAAAGTGGCTTAAGCATCCGCATGTTCACCTGGCGATCGATACGGAATTCCACGTAGCTGAGGGGGAGAAACCCGGAGAAGATCTCGGACAAGTGGATGGTAGGGAAATCCAGAAGGCTGTCGAGTATGTCTCAGAGCTCACAGAAAAGAATGACCTTCCGGATAAATTCGTCCTCGTCCACCAATTTACCGGTGCCGTATTGACGAATAAAGAGGCAATCCAACCGACAGACAACGTCGAAGTCGCCATAAACTTTGACGGCTGGGGAGCATCCGCGGACAAGCAGGCTTTGTACGGAAAATACATACGTAATGAACCGAATCAGTATGGGGCATTCAAGATCTTTTATGATAAGGATGTACCGGTCTTGGAGCCGGAAGAAGTTTTGAAGATGGAGCCTAGTCCTGCGATTATTAACTATCAATGATGCGAATAAAGCACAGGAACGACTCTCAAGGATGAACCTAAATCCAAAGCTCAGACTGAAAGCCGGTAATCGATATGATTACCGGCTTTCTTATTGAAGCATCTGTACACCTTAGCCCTCGATTTAAATACCACTAAACCCCCGAATAAGACATAAATCCACCATTAACGGGAACCGTAATACCTGTTACAAATCCAGCCGTATCCTCGTCTACAAGCCATAATAACGTACCCAGTAAGTCCTCGGGTGTACCGAATCTGCGCATCGGGGTTTAAGAAAGGATTTTGGTTGATCTCTCTGTTAAACTGCCGTCTTCCTAAATCGGTTTAGTTGTTGATTGTTTTCAATTATAAGAAAATTAAAAGCGTTTCACATTGGTTTTTAGAAAGTTTTTAAAATATTTTTATAATTAGGTTTGGTTAAGGTAAAGGTCGCACCTTTGAAAAACAGAGGATAGGCGAATTGGGGTGTGGCCATTACAGGATATAACACTCACTATCACCCCGATTAAGTCTCATGAGATGTAGGCACACCATAAAAAAGAAGAGTTGACGAATCAACTCTTCTTCCAATCACCGGTTATTTCTTGGAGTTAATATATAATTTTCCTTCTGCACGCTTTGTGGTTACGTTTCCATAATCATCGGACACCTTCACTTCAATGACTGCTCCAGGGGCTTTCACATTTGAAGTGGCGGTGTAGTATCCAACGTAATGTCCTTCAGACGTTTCCATCATCGGCAGGTCATTTGCGTTTGACACTTGAGCTCTTGCATTTGTCAGAGGCATTTGGATGACAAAGGTTGCATCCAGCCCTGGTTCACTGTCAAACTCAATTTTTACCGATTCACCTTTTTTCAATTCCTTATCTTTTGAAGGCTGGAGGTTGTCAATTGTAATGTCACCAAATTTGGCATCGACCGTGAAACTTTGTTTTTTCTTGTTACCTGCTTTGTCATTTGCGACCACTTGGATGACATTTTCTCCCTCACTCAATAATAATCTGTGGGTGAACTGTCCGTCGTTTACAGTGGCTTTTTCACCGTTTACTTTCACCCAGGCGAGGTTTTCATCTGAAATCGTTCCTTCTACAGTAATGGCCTCACGATTTGTCTTTATCCCCTCTTTAGGCGAGGTGATTGCCAATTCAGGTTTTACTTGGTCAAGGGTTATGGTAACAGGCTCTGATGGACCGGTTATGCCTGCTTCTGTGGATGCCTTGGCTGTGATCGTATTTTCACCCGTTTGTAAGGAAAGATCTGCAGAGAAAGTACCTTCTTCTGTGGTTTCAGCCGTTGCCACTTCATCTTTACCATTGAACAGATGAACGGTTATGTTCGGAGCTGATGTACCTTCTACTGTAACGGTTTCATGTTTCGTGAATGAGTTGTCTTTTGGTGAAGTAATGACCGGAGCATTCACTTCATAATTGACGATGGCACGGATCATGAAGTTACCGAGCTCTTCACGGGCCGCAGTCCAGGCTCCATCTACCATTTGCCAGCCACGGGCAGCATACTTTCCGTTATTATCTGTACTTAATCCAGGCGAGTCAGGATAAGGGTCGGCTTGGATATATACCAAATAGAAGTCTTTCTCAACAACTATTCCGTACTTAGAAAGATCGACATTTGTCCATTCACCATTTCTTAATGCGGTAGCGTCGAATGGCCCTGCTATTTTTTGACCAGGAGCCCCGTCCGCACCAGAAGCATCATAGACAGCTACCTTGAAATCAGTACCACCAGGATTTGGCCAATCCGTTTCCCAGAATCGGAACAAACCTCCAGTGACTAATGCTTTTTCTTTTCCTTCAGGCAAGGACATTTTTACAGCCCAGCCATCGCCTGCTTCATAGAATGCGCGTGCATCTTCAGCTGTACCATCATCATAACCGATTTCCCCAGGATAGCCGATGAATGGGCGCAGCTCCAAATTGAACTCCGTATCTGTATTGCCTTCGATATTAACTTTCACATTTTCACTATAGTAGGATGGACCCAGCACTCTTAGTGTATAATCTCCTTCGTATGCAGTAATCGAGAAGTTACCATTTCCATCTGTTGTAACAGGTGCCACGGAAGCATCTTCCATAAGGAGTAACGTAGCATTTGCTACAGGTTCTCCATTGGAACTGTTGGAAATTGTCCCAGAAAGAGTACCATAATCCTTTTCTTCGAGGGTGAAGTTTGCTACCACTTCTCCATCCTCTGGAATTTCGACTTTCTGTTCACTTGAATGATAACCATAGCTTTCCGCTTTGACTGTATAGGTTCCGGCAGCGTGGGTTAATTCGTATTGTCCGTCAAGAAGTGTGTTGACGGTTCTGCCAGTTTCTACAACTGTAACTTGTGCGTTAAGTGGAAGTGCATTTGGATTGATGCCCGCTTCCTTTGTTTCTTCTTTTACAGGAGTGCTGACAGGTTGAATCTTGTCTGGATCCACTTTTTTATCTTTTACTGCCGCTTTTTCCGGTTTATCAGGCTGAACTCCTAGTTGGGCTTTGTTAGATCCTTCCTCTTCTATAGACTCTGCCGATAATGCAACATCATCTAAATACCATCCGTTTCGTTGGAGGGCATCATTCGTAGTGACGTTGAAGCCGATGTAAATCCGCTCACCAGCGTATTCGGATAAATCGATTTCTTCTGCTTCCCATGTTAAATTACTATTACTGAAACGCAGCAACTGTGTCCAGTTTTCCTCGTCTGTGGACACAAACACAGTACCAAAATCCTGATTAGTGTATAACCAATGCCAGCTCATAAACTGTAAGTAAGCCGGACTATCTTCAGGTAAATCGATAGGAGGCATAGCTAATGTCATGTTTGCATCATTATCATAATTTCCCCAAAGATTTGTACCATACACATTCGCACCTGAGAACGGGGGTACTCCAACGCGGGGCTTACCCCATTCCCATGAGTCCTTTACACCGTATGAATACCAGTCGACAGGCTCAGACTCAAAGTCCTGGAAATAGCCCAAGGTAATCCCAGGCTTCACACTTACTTCATACGTTTCTGTCGTCACCTCGTTGCCGCCGAAGTCTACGATTTGAAAGCGATAAGATACCGATGGTTCTGCAATCTCCTCACCAGGAATGGAGGCTGTATACGTACCGTCATTCAATGAGCCGGAAGTACGTTCTGCCTCTGTATCTGCCCAGTCCCCGGACTGATTGACATATTGCAGAGTAACGGAAGAGATACTGATATTGTCTTGAACATCAATGGTTAAAGGCAGTTTCCTATTTGCATAGGTATCTTCTTGAGCAGTATGATCGAACGCCGGGGCTTCTTCGTCCTCCCCACCCTTTAAAACCTGTCCTTTGATTTTGCCTAATCCTGAAGTGATCGAGGAAACAGCATCAAAGGCATTGACCAATCCATGTCCATAGCCATTATTTGGCGATTCAGGGAATGAATCATCTGTTAACGGGACAGCAGTGTCAATTAAAATTTCTTCTATTTCTTCCACTGTTAAGCTCGCATTCGCTTGCTTCATTAATGCGACTACTGCTGATACGTGCGGCCCTGCCATGGAGGTGCCATTCCATCCGCCTTCATAATTGCTTCCAGGTACTGAAGAACGAATATTCACTCCTGGTGCAGAGATTTCAGGCTTTACTTCTTCGTATGGAGAAGGACCTTGAAGAGAGAAGCTGCCTAGCTTGTCATTAATATCGGTTGCCCCTGTAGCAAATGACTCCGGATAGTTAGCAGGAGTTGCTATGGAACCGGGCCCCCCCGAGTTGTATTGAGTGGTGTTTCCCGCAGAAAATTCCGGGAATATTTCAGCGGCTCTCCAGGCTGCAACCATTTCACGGTACCAATCATCGAGACCAGGTCCGCCGCCCCATGAGTTGTTGACAACGTCGGGAGCCATTTCAGGGTGGGGATTTCCTTCAGCGTCTTTTGGAGCGAGAATCCATTCTCCTGCCTCCAGTAGATCAACATCGGTTCCTCCGTCGGCAGTAAAGGCTTTTACTGCGATCCATTTAGCTCCAGGAGCTACGCCGATTTGATTGCTGCCATCAGGTTCAGACCCAACCATGGTCCCGGTTACGTGTGTACCGTGACCTTGATCATCGTAAGGGGCACCTTGCCCTGCAGTCGCATCAAACCAGTTGAATTCATGGGCAGGGGATTCAGGATTTTGTGGATCAAATCCCCGGTATTTTTCTTTCAATGCTGGATGATTCCATTGAACACCGGTATCGATGGAAGCTACAACAGTACCTGCTCCGTCGATTCCCATTCCCCAGACAGCAGGAGCACCGATATGGTCGATGTTCCATCCAATGCTGGATGTATTATTTCCGGCTTCTTTCCCCTTTGGCATAACTCCTACAGAAGAAGTATCCGCTTTAGCCGGCTGGATAAGCTGACGTGTTTCATTTGGAAGTATTTTTTCGACTTCAGGGAAATCAGCGATCTTTTCCATTACTCCTTTTGTACTTGTAACAGCCATGCCGTTGACCACATAGAAATCGTTAAATTCTTTGACATCACCGGATTTTTTATTTTTATTTAAGTATTTTTTCACTTCTGCCTGGGTTTCAAGTGCGGTAGAACGCAACTCAGAAACGACCATGTTTCGTTTTAACAGTTTCTTACTATTTGTCGATAACTTTTGCTTCTGAGCTTTCTCAGTCGCTTTCTTTGCAACAGACTCAGTGTCTACCTGCTCCTTGAACTTCACTAAGTATGTGACGTGCTTTTCCTTCTTGAATTGATCTTGTAATTTAGATGTAATTTTTGATTGCGGGCTGACTTTTGCGCTGTCTTTTACTGAAGTATACGGCTTATCGCTTGATAGTGCCGGTTGAGTGGAATTTGCTGCTCCTGCTGTTGGTGGAAATATTAATGGAACACACATGACCAGGGTAAGAACAATAGACAACCATTTTGCTTTGCTTTTTCTTCCTCTCATAATTCCCCTCCATTAATTCAAGAATTGTAAGTCTTGTTCCTCCAGTCAGAAAATGGCATCAGGATGATACTGGATGATTAACCAAAGCTGTCCCATTTCAATAGACTTCACCTCCTTTCAAAATTCACATAAATAGCCAAAAGCACGTCATGTACAATGAATCAGAGAAATAAAAAAACATCAAGATAAAAACTGAGACCCATTATCATTTTTTCTACTTATCTCTTAATCTGCATGTGATTTACTTCCAGCCTTTCTATTGAATGTTACAATTCAGAGTTTTATTTACAATTTCCTTTATTTTTCTAATTTTCCCAACATTTACCCAAGAGGAGCTTGGATTTTCAAGGGTTATTAAGAAAGCAGGATAAATAGCCCCTATGATTCCCCCAAATTTATAATTATTGATAAATTTGAATACGGTACAAATAGAAAAAGCTGTCGGGGAGACAGCTTTTTCTATTCAATATAATGGAACCAGTCAACATTCGACTGAAAGTTCTGGTTGAATAAATATGATATTTCTAATAGAAAATGAGCAAGACTTTATAACTATTCCCGTTTTAAGAGACTTTCCTACTTCTTATGATTAAGTACCATATCGCGAATATCGTCTGCTTGATCAAATAACTTGTATATTTTTCCGGGTAATTCTTCACGGCCTTTAGCTGTGATACCAAACACTTGCTTATCTGGTCGATGTTCTTCTCTAATGATTTCAACGGTTTCGATTAAACCTTGTTTGGCTAATGAATCAAAATGATAGTATAGTTTGCTCTCTGTTAACCCACCCAGTTTATCCAATGGGATCGGCTCTGATAGTTGTTTTTTTAATTTATATGGGTAGTTATTTTCCTTCATCAGCTTGCTTAATATAAATATATGAATAGACATGTTCAAAGCTCCTTCAAGACATTCTCTTCTTATTTTAGTGCTATTGGGTGCAGGTGTCGAAACCACCAGTCATGCCATCTCCAATACGTTCTATTCGTTGCTCTATGATGATGCTTCTATCTATGAAGAGATAAGAAATAATCTCGATTTAGTTCCGAACACGGTCGAAGAGATGCTCCGCTATCGCTTCCATATGTCAAGAAGAGATCGTACAGTGAAGAAAGACAATGATTTAATAGGTATGAGTGCGTGCAATATGGATGACGCGGTGTTTGAGAACCCTTTCACCCTCGACATTCACCGCTCCAACAATAAAAAGCATTTGACGTTTGGAAATGGCCCTCACTTCTGTCTCGGTGCCCTCCTTGCACGATTAGAAATGAAAATAGCACTTGAGACATTTGCACAAAAATTTTCCAGGATTGAAGCAGTCGATGGGTTTGAATTAGAAAAGAACTTAACGGCATCCGCTACCGGGCAGTCCTTGACGAATTTACCTATGAAAGTCTATTCATATTTAATACATCATTCGCATTATAAAAGGTGCAACCATTGCTTTGGCTAAAGCAAAAAGACTCGTCGAATTCGACGGGTCTTTTGATTTTGTACAGAAATGGATCTGGAGAATACCTCTCGGATTGTGGGTACAGGGCAGTAAGATTTGTGTATCGGTTCAAATTTAACGGTTCAGTGATGTCTGCAAAATAACATAGCACATCCGTTTATGATAACGAGGTAAACCTCAATAAAATTGCCCGAATGATAAACCCTGCCGCCAGTCCCGGAATCAGCGCAAGCATCGGCAGCCAAATTGGACCAAAGTGAACAGAGAGGAATGGTTTTGGGGAATACATAATTCCAACCGTGACAAAGTAGGCAGCAAAGGCATATGGAATAAACGATAAGGGAGGATTTTCTCCATCTGAAAATTTGTAGGCATCATACATCGCATACATGTAAACACATGGATAAAACATGATCCATTGGTAGTGGATCACTTCTTCAGCTTCCGAGATTCTGCCAAGAAAGCTATACATGATAGACAGATTAAATGTACTCATGCTATTAATGATGAATTCTAATAAAACAAATAAGAATCCTTTTATGAGATGACCATTCAACAGCTGCCCAAAGCCTGGAAATGCTATGCTCCATAACACCACTTCTAGTTTTTGAGTCTTTATCATATGACCAAACCTTAAGTTAACGATTTAATATTGAGTACTCTTGGCTTGATCCAATCTTTTAACGACGGATACAAATCCCCTGATGATAAATAATGTGAAACTTACATAACCAAAGGTATGAAATGCCGACCACTATTTCCATTGGATTAACTTTGTGTATTTCACAAGAAACCATTGAGTAATACTCATGGGAACACTCCAGGTCAAACTTTTCCAAAGGATCTTCCATAACCCGTCATTATACGTCTGTCTAACCCAGATCACACTCAACAATGGAAAAAACAACATATCAAAAACAATATTGGTCTTAAACACTCCTGGAAAAGGGCGAATTGGATAGGCAACACGTTTCTCCGACACAACATATGTATCAACTAGAGTGGACACAACGCCCTTTGAAAAGAAAACGATTAAGTTCTGCTTCATCATAGAACCCCTGAATAAGAATGGGAAGCAAATCAGGCATAAGGAAATGAGTACGCTTAACATTTTTTTCTCCACAACATGATCCTCCGTTTAAAGGTTTTGTTACTAGTATGATGTTAAGCAGGACCCGTTATGCCATCTCTTTTCTTCTAAAGTATCGGAGCTAATTGTACTAACCTGTTATTCCAGAAAATCAGTCATTCCATAGGCTCTTTAGTCCCCCACTTCTTTCACCTTCACATGCTTCATATAGACAAGATCATTGACACCACTTTTTTCACTGTGCTTTTGAGGTATACGCATGAACTCTGCAAAACCCAGTTTTTCATAAAGCTTGATGGCACTTATGTTGGTATCTGCTACCTCTAAGACATATTCGTCGTATGAAGTTGAATGTATGATCGATTTTAGCAGTTCAGTTGCCACACCTTGTCCTCTATACTTTACCGACGTTGCCACAAACTCTATTGCACCCATCTTTTCAGAAAGTTGAAAAGGATATTGCTTTTTCTCAAATTCTTTTTTGAGAATGACATAAGCAATACTCCCCATGAATAAGCCGAGGTGCTTTCTAAATTCACTATATTTCAGTCTTACAGAAGGTATATTGTTTGTAGTGCAAGCGGCTATAGCCGCAATACGATCGTCTACTACTGCCGTATAAAAGACCTCTTCATTAAACATATGGGCAAATGTCTTGTAAAGTTTAGCCTTATCTTTTGAAAAATAATTCAACCATTGATAGAAGCCGTCTACAAAGATTGTACTCATCTCATTTCTTCTATTACTTTCTGATTCACTCGCACGAATAATATTCATAGGTTATCCCTCTATTCTTTGTGAATGTATCCTGCATATTCATTAAGTTACTATTAATTCAATTTTTTTAGAACATATCCTTCATGTACCTAGGCAAACAATTCCCAAAGCGCGCATTAACCCAAAGATTGTCACCATGTAAATGAAAGGAAAAGAAGAATCGTCAAAACGAGTGCTATTTTTTTAGCCATGTACCATCATGCCTTTCATTCATTTCGTTCGTCTCATTCCGCATCAGGAAACACGGTCACAATCACACCATCGATATTGTTACCTGAAATTTCATAACGAAGATCACGAGGCACATGAATGGTCATACGTTTCGTAACAGGATAATAAGAAATCTCATATTTTTCCCCATGTACACTAGCAGAAATCGTTTTTTCTTCTTTTAGGTATTCCAGATATTCTTCTAATACGAAATTCTTGGATTTCATGATTGCGCTATGAGGGAAACCAACATAGCGAATGTGCCACGGTTCATACTGTATTCCTGTTATGTCCGTTTTATTCTCTGGATAACGTAAAATGAATCCGTATTTCCAAGCGTATTTTTCTATCCATTTTCCTTCTGGTGCATTAGCCATCTTCATTTGAGTAGATCCCACATCAAGGGATAAGCCCAGATTATGTTCACTGTAGCCTGCTGGCAAGGCATAGTCAGAACCCATATCTTCATAAAGAACACTTTGCTCATCAAAGCCCCGAAAGCCGCTCGTAATGGCGAAATGTCGAAGACTATCTTTTTTAGCAGCAGCAACCATCTCTGAGAATGTATGGGCAATATCCTCTGATAAATAAATGTCACTGCCTAACAACACGTACCCTTGTGCCAGTTCATTGTTTGCAGATAAATTGACAATATCCGATCGAATGCTTTCCTGGTGCACAGGATATTCACTGTTGACCAAAAGCAGGTCACCTCGATAGATATGATCTTCTGTTATTTTGATTTCTTGGGTATCAGCACCCTCAGCAATACCATTTTCAGATTGAACATGATTTTGTATTTTTACTTCTGGTTCGGACAAGGGTCCCATATAGACGAACGTTAACCCCAGGCAGGATAATATTAAAAATCCCCACTTCTTCATTTAGCTGTTTCCTCCTTACTCTTCGTTGCTTATAAGTGTAGGGAAAACTTTTTAAATAAAGAGTGGGGTAAATTTTAAATTTTTCTTAAATCATTCATTCGGTTTTTCACTATCCTGCGGCAAGCGCACTTCAAAAATGGTACGTATGATACTACTTTCGGCCGTAATGGTTCCATCATGCTGCTCCACGATATTCTTGGCAATGAAGAGGCCAATTCCGGTGCCGCCTCCTTGATGAGTTCGTGCTTTGTCACCGGTATAAAACATATCAAAGAGATGGGGCAGCTCATTCTGAGGAATGGGATCTCCATAATTCACAATCTGAATAACCACTTTCCCGGAATCAATAAAGCCATTAATATCCACAAACTGGCCATCGTTACCATAGCGATTCGAATTGGTAAGAAGATTTTCAAACACGCGTGCCAAGAGCTCTCCATCACCCAATACAGGTAATTGCGGAGTCACATTCACTCTAGCGATCAAATCATTCTTCTCGAAGACAGGATACAACTCCTCCTTTAATTGATTTAGGAGATCACTTACATTTATATGATTTTTTTTAATTGGCATTATGCCATAGTTCATTCGCGTTATTTCGAATAATTCATCAATCAGTCTTTCTAAACGCTGGGATTTCGTAAAGGCAATCGTTAAAAAGTGTCTGACTTGTTCTTTCGTCAAATTCTCATCCTTAAGGATCAAATCCAAATAACCTAAAACGGAAGTGAGGGGCGTACGGAGATCATGAGCTAAATTGACGACTAACTGCTCTTTACTACTTTCCGAAAAGTCCCCTCTTTCGATGGCTTGTTCCAATTTTTCACTGGCGAGATTGATGCTCTCGGCAAGATCACTAAACTCATCATTCGACACGATTTGAACCCGATGCTTGAAGTCACCCTGGGCGAGAGAATGAATTCCTTTTGAAATCTCATTAAAATAGGCTGAATAAGGCTTTGTAAGTAAAAAGAAGAAGAAGATCGAAAGCAGGATGAATACTAGTAAAAAAACGTTGAAGTCACCAATATTTCGTATGATAATGCGAAAATAACCTAGTGAATCTCCATAATTCACATTTGAATAATAATACATTTGGAGTGCTTTAAAGAGTAGATATGTAAGAGCCGCAGACAACAGCATGCTTAGTCCCAGCAATAAGATCATTTTCGAACGGAAGCCTCGCAGTAATTTACCCATTGAATGTATACCCTACGCCCCAAACGGTTTTGATAAATTTATTCTTCCGTTTATCCTCTTCAAGCTTTTTTCGTAAGGTACGAATATGGACCATTACGGTATTCCCACCTTCAAAGTATGCATCCCCCCACACCTGCTGAAAAATATGTTCCACACCAAATACTTTCCCCGGGTGACTGGCCAGTAAGTACAAAATATCAAACTCTTTAGGCGTTAGTTCGATGTTCTCTCCATAGAGAGTCACTTTACGCTGATCGTGAGAAATAACCAATCCACCACTTTCCACGGAGCCTTTCCGTTCTGTAGTCGTCTTAGGTTGATTAAGCTTCAAAAAACGCCGCAGCTGGGCATTCACACGCGCAACCAATTCGATCGGGGTGAATGGTTTCGTCATATAATCATCTGCCCCAATGACAAGGCCCTGAACTTTATCGAAATCAGATGTCTTGGCACTCAAAAAGATGATGGGCATATTATGCTGATCCCGAATGCGTCGGGTGACTTCATATCCATCCATTTTCGGCATCATGATATCCAAAATCAGCAAGTCAATGACCTGAGTCTCGACCACACGAACAGCCTCTTCTCCATCTGATACTTTCGTCACGCGGTACCCTTCTTTTTCTAAATGGATAGCAATCAGATCAGCAATTTCCTCCTCATCATCAGCTACTAATATTGATAAAGGTTTCATTATTTCACTCCTACTAAAGTGATAGTCGCTAAATCTCCATCGTTTTCTTACTAGCTGCCCCTAAAATTGCTTGTTGTTTTTGGTAATCTACGTGGCAGCTAATGGAATCATTTAGGGCTTTCATTTATTTTCTATTATTTTTTCTTATTAAAGAATAGGGCCGATGGTGTTGAAATTATTATGTATTAATTCTCATAACAATACCCTTTGGACATATTATTTCCAAAGGGATATAGAGCCATATTTCCTTTCATCACCCTCTACAAGTATGGTTTCATTACTCATAAGAAATCCTCCAAGTGTCAAATTCCTTACACCTTCACATGTAAGTTTAATAGAGATTTCTTAAAAATATAGAGGGCGAATTCTTAACTTTTTCTTAAGTTACTATATATTGTACTTTAAATACATATTTTTAATTTATTTTTCTTCCACAATAGGTTCCATTAATGGACTATTTCCTTTTCCAATAAAAAGCAGATAATTCGAAGCTCATGATGTCTAAAAACAGGAAATTGCCACCCATTGGTCTGCTTATATGAACGACACGATGGCTCACTGCATCTTAGAATATTTTTGGGTCCATGCAAAAGATAGTGAAATACGTCCGCTTGTTGGATATGCAAGAACCCATACAAAAAACGTTAAGTTAAATGGTGTATGTGTGGTTCTCACATAGATTGAGGAAATCACGTCAGTTAGTTTTATGCTGACATCTGATAAGCAATATGCTATTAAAGAACCCATTTAAATGTTGAAAGCATTGATTGAATAAAACAATCTGATCCCCCAATTAAGTTCCCCGCAGCCCATAATCTCAACCCACCTCATTGACTTGCACTGGGTTCATCACCTCTTTTAAAACGCTCCATTAATTTGTCTGCGGAAATATTCACTTCAATTTCTGCGATATTTTACTATCTACTGTTACCTGTAAATCGTAATAATTACTGTTTACAAATCGTAATAGTTACGATATATTATTTTAAGAAATCATAAGGAGGATATATATGAGGAAAAAATGGATGGCTTTATTTAGTTTATTATTGGTCCTTTCCCTTGCTGCATGTGGAGAAGGAAATAAGAGTAATAGTGAGGAACAGGAAGCGTCTTCAACTGATCCGGTGAAGATTTTCACTACGGTATATCCCCTGCAGTTTTTTGCAGAACGGATTGCTGGTGTAGAAGCTGAAGTTGAATCACTGTTACCTCCCGGGTCGGACTCACATACATATGAGCCCACTTCTAAAGACGTAATGGCCATTGCTGAAGCAGATGCATTTATTATGAATGGCGCGGGGCTTGAGGCGTATGCTGAAAAAATCGCTGAGGCTGTAGAGGTTGAAGATGTGACCGTTGTTGAAGCAGCTGAAGGGATTGAGCTTAATGAAGGAGCCCATGACCACGATCATGAAGAGGATCATGACCACGGAGATCAAGATCCTCACGTATGGCTGGACCCAATCCGCTCCATTGAATTGGCAGAGAACATTAAGAATGTATTAGTGGAATTGAAGCCTGAAGAAGAGACACTATTTAATGAAAACTATGAAACTCTCAAGATTGACCTTGAAGCTCTTGATCAGGAGTTTGCCACTGAACTGGAAGCAACATCTGGCAATCACTTTATCGTCTCTCATGCCGCCTATGGCTATTGGGAAGAAGCTTATGGTGTACATCAGATTGCTGTTTCCGGCTTGAGCCCGACACAGGAACCGTCTCAGAAAGAACTTCAGACCATTGTAGAGACTGCTAAAGAATACGGATTAAAGCACGTCTTTTTTGAACAGAACATTACGACGAAAACAGCTGAAGTCGTTAGGGATGAAATAGGTGCAGAAGCACTCAGGCTTCATAATCTGTCTGTACTGACGGATGAAGATATTGAAAAGAATGAAGACTATTTTTCACTGATGAGACATAACCTGAAACAGTTGCATACAGCATTGGAACAAGCACCGGCTATAGAACCGGAAGAAGACGACCATGACCACAGCCATGAATTAGATGAAGAAGCGCAGAAGATTTATGATGGTTACTTTGAAGATGAACAAATAAAAGATCGTGAGTTATCTGACTGGGAAGGTGACTGGCAGTCCGTTTACCCTTATTTACTGGATGGGACCCTTGATGAAGTATTTGCCCACAAAGCAGAAGACGGAGATAAGACTGCTGAAGAG
Source organism: Rossellomorea yichunensis (assembly GCF_032337515.1). Lineage (NCBI taxonomy): Bacteria > Bacillati > Bacillota > Bacilli > Caryophanales > Bacillaceae > Rossellomorea > Rossellomorea yichunensis. The sequence goes on from NZ_JAVYAD010000004.1 coordinate 69,471, forward strand.
TATAAAGAGTACTATACAACAGGATACAAAACAGGCGTCGATCGTATCATGATCGATGGGGATACGTTCACCTTCTATGAAGATGGAAAAAAATCGTCTGGACACTATACCTATGACGGGTACGAAATTCTAACCTATGAGAAGGGAAACCGTGGAGTGCGCTATATCTTCAAGCTTGCTGACGAGGAGGAAGGAAAGATGCCAAACTATATCCAGTTTAGTGATCATAGCATTGCCCCAACCGATTCACATCACTATCACTTGTATTGGGGAGATGACCGGGAAGCGTTGCTGGAGGAAGTCGTTAACTGGCCAACCTATTACCCTTCTGACTTGAGCGGCGAGGATATCGCTGATGAAATGATGATGCATTGATTCTCCCTTCCTGAGACAAGTAATATTCTGATAGGATCATATCCGGTGACCCCATATTTGGGCACCGGATATTTTTATAGAGAGAAATCATTTTCACACATTCAAAATAGGTATACATTCTTATGGATTCCCAGGCAAAAAAATTCGAAACGTCGTCCCCACTCCCCGCTCGCTTTCCACTTCTATTTCACCCTTCAACCCTTTGACAATTTGATAGCAGAAGGTCAAACCAAGTCCTGTCCCTTTTTCCTTGGTCGAGTAATAAGGTCTGCCCAATACCTTGAGTTGTTCCGGAGAAATGCCAGCCCCATTATCTTGAATGACGATCAAGATCCGGCCGTCTTTATGTACAGTGGCCGCCGCTGTGATTCTCCCATTTTCTTTTACCGCCTCGATGGCATTTTTCAAAAGATTGAGCAGTACTTGCTTCATCTCAATCTTTATCCCTTTAATCATCAGGTCGTTTTCAATATTTCGATTGATTTCTATGCTGTTCATGACAGCATACGTAGACATCACGTCAACAGATTCATTCATGGTCTCGGTCAAACTGAACAATTCGTATTCCTCTGTTTGCGGCTTGGCGAGGGAGAGGTATTGATTGATGACGTCTTGTGCGTGATCTAATTCCTGTATGGATATGGAAATAAAGCTCTTTTGTTCTTTTGTTAACGTTTCTCTCTGCAGGAGCTGCATGAATCCTCTTACGGTCGTCATGGGATTTCGGATTTCATGCGCAACGGAAGCCGCTAACTGGCTGACTACATTAAACTTTTCAGCCTTCATGAGCTCAGTTTTAATCCTGATTTGTTCCAATCGGTTTTCAATCAGATAAATCGTCAGGATCAGCGTAATCCATATGATCAAGGTAGAGCTTGCCACAAGCGGGAGCTGCCCTACTTCATTGTTTTGAAGTAAATAAAGGGATCTTGTAACCGGGATGAAGAAATAAAAGACGGAAATCAGGAGAATCTTGTTCTTCCAAGTCAACCTTTTATACCATTTCGATAAAGGGATCAGCAACACACCATAGATCGCATAATTCACAATCAAAAAGATCATTACATGGGTGGTAAATAAACCAATCAACAGCATGGCGGTGAACATACTGAAACCCATTCTCTTACCACCATAGAGAAAGGCAAGGATGAAGGGAATCACTTTGAAATCGTACACATAACCGCTGGAGTATACAACGGGGAAGATCATTGTAAACAGTAACATAGCAAGGTTCATGAGAAAGAACTTAAAGGGAAACCCTTTTGTATTGCTGTCCGATCCATTCGTAACCATTTGAAAAGCAAGAATCGTAAATAGGATAAATACCACATGCAAAATTAAATGATGGACAGTCTCAAACATATCAGGTCTCCTTTAAGAAAAAGAATCTTCTTTAATTCTTCGACATCCTTATCGGAAATCCTTTCCATTCATCACGAACATTCGACAAAAATCAGGCTCTGTGTGATAGGCTCGTGGAATACAAAATGGCCTAGACGGACATTTCCTCTAAGCCTGTTCAATCAGATGAAAAAATTTGTCATTCATAACAACATCCGTTGTGTAGATAAGCAGCAAAGAACCTACTCCCATTGCTTAGGCGGAAGTTCTTCGCATCCTTCAACTTATTTAACTGTCTACATTTATGGTTTGTTTAATGGCTGATTTTTTCCTTAAAATAGTCTCAAAAGGTCCACGTATAGACCGTTGATCCATATAATGAGCAATCATTACGGTAAAAATCCAAACCAATACGGCAACCACATCACTCCATAATTGATTGATGTGTCCACCGAGACCTCCAGCATAAGGGGCCAAGATCAAAACAAACATAACGGACTGAAATAGATAAAAACTCAGTGAACGTTGTCCAAGTGCCGCAATAGCCTTTGTAAAGCGCCCGCTTTTCCCTTCTACCTTAATGACAAAGAGTCCAATCAGTGCGGTCCATCCTACTCCACCCGCATAACCAGTGATGGTATGAAGTGACTTTGCCATTGCTTCCAATCCATCACTGTAACTCGTCCAAAACAATGATGACATCAACGCCATCGGGATACCGCCGGCCGTCGATAGGAAAAGTCCCAATATACCAACCGTGAGTAGTGCCTTCTTATGTCTTATAGGATGATCTATTACCTGAAAACGAGCAACTAAAATACCCATTAGCACTCCTGGGATCACTTGATAACTCAGAACAGGCGTGTAGAACATCCATTCAACCATTCGGGTAATGGATGCCTCGAAGGGATCTTTAATCGTGGCTGAATTCGTGACTTCCATATTTAATGCATCAAAGCCCCTTGGCATGGACGGAGCAAACAAGCCCACTAAGACTAGAAAAAAAATCGTCAAAATGATGCTTTTTCTAGTCGATAATCGAAGAAATAAACTCGCAAAAAGGAGAGCGATAAATCCATACACCCCTATAATATCTGCAAAGAATAGAGTGGCGTGGAAAAAGCCTATCACTAACATCCAAGCTCCCCTACGCCTGAAAATTTTTTTCGTATCTTTCCAAGTGGTCCCTTTTCTCTCTTGCCCTTTATACACTTGATGGAGCCCATATCCAAAAAGGATGGCAAACAAAGGGAAGGCACGTCCATCAATGAAAACCTGCCTGAAAAATACAGTGAACTGATCGGTTAACGTAACTCCCAGGTCAGTTGAAAAGATAAATTGATTCGCGTGAGCCAATGCAATAAACAACAACATAAAACCTCGTGCTAAGTCTGGTGTTAATTTTCTTTTTTTAACATGTGAGATCTGATTCATAATGTTCCCTTATCATTAATTATTTTGGTTCGGAAGCAGGGGGACGGAAGCAGGGGGACGGTTCTTATGCTTCTATACTTTTGGAAGCTACAGACCCATTCATGTCCTATTGGTGCCGGGCTTTCAAATAAGCCCTTTTACGCCATGTAAAAATAAAATATGTAGTCAAGAATAAGATAACTCCAACCTTATTAAAAAGGAAAAATACGTTCACTGCATCTCTGAAAGAATCAAGCGGATAAAAACCTCTCAGAAGTAAAGTTGGAAAAACAGTCATCAGCATGGACAAGTAATGAACAATAATTTGTTTTAAGAACCCCCATTGTTCAATTTCATATATGACACTTGCCAGCCCTAAGAAAAAAGCGATCAGACCATAAAAGAAGAATGTGTTTGAAATAGCTGATGTCCCTTGGAGTTGATTCCATAGCAGAGAAATGATGATCAAGAAACCAAATGGAATGACTCCTCTGATCAATCCTTTTTTCAATAGTTTCATTGTATGCTCCTTTCTTTACATCCTCTAATTTTTCAACGTTGCTGCCCAGAATAAATGGTAGATGGGGGCCATAAAACAAATACACAATAGAACGATGGCCATTGAAAAAGGCAATCTTGACTCCATTCCAACTGCATTTCTAAGAAAGGCTTCATTAGCAAATATAAAGGTTATAGAACCAAGGTGTTGAATGAGTACCATTACTTTATCGGCTTTTGCAGATTGTATTTCTTTGTTCCCCTCCGTTAAATTAACATAGTTCAACTTCTCCGGTTTTTTGGCTACTAATCGAATAAGGAACCAGGTTAAAATACTTACAATGGGCATGATGAACAGGAAGTATTTTGAACCCCATTGATCAGGTTCTCCTTTACTAAAATGGATAGCGATTGTATTTGGAATCTCTGACCAAAGATAAAATAAATGAAAAGTATGATATAAAAGAATTGTAGTTGAGATTATTATAAGAGTTAATTTAAGAGGCTCGTTTCTCATTTGACCGTCACCCCATTGTATTTTTATTAAAACTTTCTCCCGTGCTTGGTAAGTACAATCAATCAAATATTTCCATCTATATAAATTATACGTTTTACTTATCATTTGGTTTCAACAACAAAAAAAACGGACCCTCTTCTAAAAGAAAGCCCATTTCCCTATTCTTAACTCAATTTAACTGGTGAATGTATATCATCAGCATCCCGGTAGGATCGATATGAAACCAATTCCTTTCCACTTAATGAACCATCCAGTTGTAAAATACGTCCCTTGGTTGTTTCTAAGTAGAATCGATAGTTGTTCACGTTTAATCTAAAAAAGGTATAGGTGTTGCCGAGCAGATGCTTCTTGATTTCATGTGTATCAGGGTGTATCTGAATGAAATCCGCCAGCTCCTGAACGGAAGCTGTGGGAATATCAGCGATAGAATAGTACGTCCCCTTCATATTGTGTTTGAACTTACTCATTGCGGCCAGAGCCTTGTCTTTTAATTTTCTGCCAGCTAACTCCATACGTCCACTCCTCTTTCGTTACTATTAAGAAGAATCCCCAATATCTCATAGAATAAACCGATATTTTTCTAACTGGCCATCCCTATTTAAAGAAAAAGGACCATTCCTCAACATGCTGTTTACAGCACGTAAAGGAATGGCCACGGGGTTAAGGTATCGTTCTTTAAGAAAAAATAGTTGACTTACTTCCAAATATCCATATACTTTTTTTTGTACTTTTTGTCGTCAACCGTATCAATCAGATCTAAAGCGGTTTGTTTGATAGACTCATTATTAAAATGATCATATAAATTCCTCATGTTTTGAAGGATGTCATTCCGAATTAAAGTAAAGTTTTTTTCATCTGTTCCTTTTTTAAAACGTTCAACCATATAATCCATAACCATTTCTTTTTGAGGTGTACCAGCAATTCCGACCTTCCAGATTGATTGGAGAGAATGCCTGGCCGTCACAAACTTTTCATCTTTTGTTACCTCCCACAACCTGGGGAAATCTTTCATCATCCTCATCTCTGGATCGCTGATGGCTAGGTTAGCTAAATATTGTGCTGCACGAGAGCGTTGATGGTTATCTTTATGAGTTAAGTCCTCTAGTAGTTGATCCCATACTTCATATGCCCAATCAACTTTTTGGTCAGTTACCTTTAATATATATTGGTAGGCTTCATAACGCTCTTCTTTATCGCCTGACTTAGAATGTTCAAATGCCAACTTTACTTGACTGTCCACTTTTATCCCACCTAATTTTCAATGCTCCGATTTATTTTATACATCGTCATAAAAAATTACTGCTGTATCATCTGAATAAGGTTTCCACATGTATCGTCAAAGACAGCTATCGTGATATCTCCCATGGCGGTTGGCTCCATCGTAAACGTTACACCTTTTTCCACTAACCGCTCGTGCTCCTTGCGAATATCCGAAACTCCAAACATCGTTACGGGGATGCCGTCAGCGAATAATTTCTCTTGATACTCTTTCGCAGCCGGGTGCTCATTTGGTTCAAGTAAAAGCTCGGTCCCGTCCTGTTCATCAGGTGAAACAAGCGTAATCCACCGGTGTGCTCCTGTAGGAACATCATGCTTTTTCACAAAGTCCAGGGTGTCCGTATAAAACGCTAATGCTTTGTCCTGGTCTTGAACGAATATACTGGTGATTATAATTTTCATCCTCATTTGGCCTCCTTTAATCGTTGCGATGGCAGTTTATCTTCTGCCGATTTGTGATAAATTAGTCTACCCATCCTTTCAATAAGTTTTCAAGTGGTTCTTTGTTAAACATAAGTACTCGATATTTTCCCTTCCGTTCTGAAATGACGAGTCCTGCATCTTCCAATAGATTAAGATGTTTCGTGATCGCCTGTCGCGAAATGGAAAGGTTGTGCTTCATAACGAGGCGTGCCGTAAGTTCATACAACGTCAGCTCGTTGCGGTCGGAAAGCTCATCCAGGATAAGTCGCCGAGTCGAGTCGCCAAGTGCTTTGAATATAGTGTCTTTGTCCCAAGTCATATATTGATTATATGCAACTCATTGGTTGCCCGTCAAGTATAAGCAACTATTTAGTTGCTCAACAGTAGGAACATTATGATTCAGCTATATTCCCATTTAAAGATTTAGAGAGTCATTAGGGACATAGAAAACACCAGAAACTTTTTCAAGTACCCGATCATTCAAGAATAAAGGTGGAGATCTAAATCATTTAAAGTCCCATTCACTATTTAACTGATTTTCTCCGCCAACTCTAAAATAATCCCTTCCGGACCACGAACGTAGCATAACTTATAACTTTCTTCGTACTGCTGTATCTCACTAAAGATTCCCGTTCCCTTCTTTTTCAAATTGGCAACAATCGTTTCAATATCTTCAACAGCAAAGCAAATATGTCGGATTCCCAGCGTATTGGCTAAAGGCTGCTGAATACCTTTTTCATCTGACGGTGTATAAAATTTGACCAGCTCTATCCATGCCTGACCATCTGGCATCCCCAATCCTACACATGCCGTTTTCACACCTTTAAGCCCTACTATTCTGTCCAACTGTTCTCCATCCAATTCCCATTCCCCTTGCACTACAAGTCCTAAATCAACAAAAAACGCTTTAGCCTCTGAAAGATCCTGTACGTTTATACTCACATGATCGATTCTATTGATCTTCATATTTCATATCTCCTTTGTTTCTGTTATTTTCAATACCTGTATTACTGTAAGGTTTATTTGAAATTATAATTCCCTTAATACAGAAAATATCCTTCTTGAACAAATCAGCCTCATAATTGAAGAAGGCCAAAAGCCTGATCCATTAGCCCATCTTCAGTTAGTGCCTCCTTTACTTTAAGTACAGGATTTCACAATCTTTTTTTACACCTCATTAAACTAAATCCCTAACTATTGTACATGCAAAAAGACGCCTTCTTATTTAAGAAAAGCGCCCGACTGTTGAATAATGAAATATGCCAGTACGTTCTAATTTATTGACTAACCGTTTAGCCATCCATAAAGACGGAAAATGGCTGCACACCGCCAATACTGCTTCTGGGAAGGTCGCTGAATGATGGTGCTTTAGGACCAATCAACGCCCCCCCAAGTGGATTGCAGCTTTCGCAACAGAACAATTTGGCCGAGATGATACGTATCGTGCATCATGATATTGCTGAGTAAACGCTCAATAGAGTACCTGTTAGCTGCATACGGAGCTTTTAACTTTTCATCGTCAAGGTCCGCTATGACCGTTTTTAATTTATTCATGACTTCATTGAGGCGCTGCACTGTCTGGGTCCACCCAATTTCGTCTTCAGGATTCCCCGGATTTCCAAAGGTTTCTTCATTGTCTTCTGCCTTACGCGGATTCTCAGTGCCCTTAATTCGATGGATTACGTCTTCATTCCAAAATATCAAGTGGTTGACAATCTGCCAAATCGAATTGCTGACTTCCGAGCTTGTCCATGCTGCCTCAGCTGCGATGACTCCATGAAGCGCCTGATCCATGGATGCAAACCAATCATTCTCATGGCAATGCATGTCGAGTTGTTCTAAAAACATCTTGGTTACAACTTGCATACAATCAATCTCCTCACTGTTTAGTGTAATCTTACAAAGTTAAAAGACAAGAAAAAATCTGACAATAGTATAAATTAACCGGTCCTAAAAAGGTAAAAACCAAGTGGTCCCTTCCATATTGGACATACCTTTCTCTCCAGCATGACAGGGTAAACAGAAATTTCCGGGTGATGATAATAATCCTCAATCAATTTCGAAAAAAGTCATTCATGCGCATAAAATAGCTTTCATTTTCGACGATAGGACATATAACGAAAAATACTCTCAATGAAATACTCCATTCTATTATTTTGAGAATACAACCAAACCATGATCCCTATGACTTATTCGGCTTATCCTGCTTATATTCCTTCACGTGAGTAATATGCCTAAGGTTTTTATATCCCTACATTAAAGCATTAGTGAAAAAACATTAACTCAACCTATTTAGCAATTGTTCCGTTGAAAGAATGGTGGCAAATTCATCATTCAATGTAGCTAAAGACACGTTATGTATCATTTCCGGATCATAATAATGGCCATCTTGATCTTCCATTCCAAATGCCGCTGTGGCATCGGATATCAGGTAAGTGTTAAAGCCTAAATTCCCGCTCATTCTCGTAGTTGTTGAGACGCAATGAGGAGTGGTTAATCCTGTTATTATCACCGTTTTAATATAATTGGCCTTTAAAAGTTCTTCTAAATTGGTGCCAATAAAACTACTATTCACTTTCTTGGTAATAACCACTTCATCTTCAAGAGGACTAACCAATTCCTTTATGGTGAAACCTTTATTGCCGAGATGAAATACAGAATCCGGATTATCTGACTTGTGTTGAATATGAATGACTTGCCCTTCTTTCGCTCTCCAAACCTTTAGTATTTTACTAATATTCTCTTCTGCATTTACATTATTTCGTTCTCCCCACTTTGGGTCATCAAATGCTTTCTGAACATCCACTATAATCAATGCACTGTTTTGATTCATGATACTTCCTCCTCTATAAAATTCTGGGATTAATTGAAAGCTACTAATTTACTGCGAATACAGTTCCAGTAATTTTTTTATGGGTAATTTATTTGTATCACTCAGATCAACAAAATAGGGTAACTGCCATTTTTGAGTTTTTATCGCTTGTTTGCTGGTTGGGGTATCCCAACTTGGGTACACTCTAATGGCCATTTTCCCTTTTGTAGCACTCGTTTTAAGAATATCTTGTTTGGCAAGAATGTCTTTCGGGAAAATAAATTGCCCCATTTCATCATTATTCAAAAAGGTATTGATGACCAACAAATCCGGTGCCTTTTCATATGTATATGGTTGATTGTTATCATTTACATCTTTTTCCCAAAATGCAACGAACTGCCCCACCTTATTAGGTGTTTTGTTTGCGACTCTAAATCGAACTGAACAAGAAGCTAATTGAAATGTACCAGCTCCGTAGTTTGAATTTTGTTTTTCTTCTTGAATCGATGTTAAGGTTAATTGATTAGGTTCATAGACTAATTTGTTTACATGATTTAACGCTTTAATAAAATTGTTCACATCTTCACTCCAAAATTTTAAATTTTTTCAAATATAATCATCATATTCAAATCAAGATTTTACAATAAAAAAGCTAACCGTTTTCTTGATATACCTCCTTTATTGGCATAAAACAATGTGCTATTTTTTAATCTTTGGCAAGAAGTATGAGCTAACACCCATCATGAAACCTCCAATGATTGCAAGTGACGTGCCAACTACAACCCAATGAGTGGATAATAAAGTAGATAAATATACTCCTGACATAAACATGAATAAGCCGGTCAACATAAAGATTGTCACTTTTCTCATTTAACTCTCTCCCCAATCTCTCACAATCACATTAGTAAATTTAACTCTCTATTTTCACTTTACCAATCAACCCTATAACCTCATCATCCTCACCCGTACCAACCGAAACCTGCTCCGTATCCTCCACAATCCCCTTCGTATAATCTTCCATTGACCCCTCTATCTGCTCACTACTCGGCCAATGGGAAGGTACATCATACACATTAATCGTGCCGTCCCCATTACCGCTATAGGTGACGATTCCATCTGCCATGATTTTCCCGATTAACACAATGACGTCTTCTGGATAATCCACGCTGTTGTCATCATAAGGATTCAGCTGCTCCCCGGCTGAAATATGTCGAACATTCAGTTCCCCCACGCCTTTATTCCCGATCACTTGTAGCCAGACGCGGGCGTATTCGATTTTCTCTGAAGGGTATGTAGACAGAGGATCTTCTGTGCTGCTCGATTGATCCTGGGACGCTGCGTCTTCCAAATCCACCGAATCGACCGGTTCTTCTGCTTGTGCTTCTTCTGATGTCTTTCCCCCGCTACCTTCCTTTTTGCTTTCCAGTACAGTCTCCTCCTGCTTCGTACTTCCTGTTTGCTTCGCTTCCCCACTGCAGGCCATTAAAAGGAATGCAGTGACTAGGATCATCATCAGCAGCAGTCGTTTTTTCATTTTCTCTCCCCCATTTCCGAGCGATCCAATACTCTTTCAATAAATGCTGCTTTCCCTTCCGAATACGCTTCCCGGTCGTCGGGGAATTGATGGGCCAGGTGCTTTTTCAGCTCGGCGTATTCTTCTCTTAATGAAGGATTTACGTTCAAACGATCCCGGAATGACCGCTGTTGTGCCCACCTTAGTTCACCTGTCAGCATGAGGTGTAGATGTGCGACACGTCTTTCGTTTTCTACTTTTATGAAAAACCTTCTCCACGGCCGGTTGTCAAGCTCAACAGGTACAAAATGCCATTGATCTTCTCCTAGTCTACCTGCAATCTCGTCAAGATCGTCGAAGGATGAGATCATCGCCATCACGTCAATAATGGGTTTGGCAGGAAGGTCGCGGATCGCGGTACTTCCAACATGCTCTACTTCCTTTACACCAAAGGGACTCAAAGAGTGTAAGAGCTCCTTCACTTCAGCTCTTCCCGCCTCGATCCAGTCCGGGTTTGGAGGTTCAATCTCGATTGCTTCCACAGCCCATTTTGGCCACTTACGATTTTCCATCCGTCAGAGTCACACCCTTCTCCAGTTCAATTTCATCCCTAATCGGAATCCCGTCATTCCCGATCAAGGGGATCTCTGGCTTTACCTTTCTCGCCTTCTCCACAGCGAACAGGTGAATAGTTGAAATCATGAAACCCCTCTTTTGGTAAAATTTCAGTGCCTGCAGATTATCATTGGTCGTAATCAGCGTGATGCGTTTACATCGATTCTCGGCCGCAACCTTTTCTACTTCTTTCATCAGGGCGGTGCCGATCCCCTTCTTTTCTTCCAAACTATCAAGCGAAATAATCTCGCATTCTTCGTCTTTAACCACATATGTAATCAAACCTGCGATTACGGTTTCTTCATTCAGGTAGGCAAAGCCGTCTAACGCAGCACAGTCATAAATCCCACTGGAAATGACCATCTTCGGACTGCCCCAATGCCGATTGAAGAATTCAACCAGGTTCTCTTTCGGCATCTCTTTAAGTGATACGATGTTCATTCGTCCTCTCCCCTTATCCGTTTCGTGAGCTACTCTACTGGAAGATACCATAGATTTAATTGTAAAAAAAGGAAAATACAAGAAACCATATGGTAAAATGGAATAATATTCTCCATGTCTTATAAACTTCAAAAATACATGTATACAAGGAGCAATGGACATTTTGAAAAAGGTACGGGTTTTACTTTTACTAATGGCAGCGGTCTTATTTACCGGGTGTTACGGGAAAGAACTGAATTTGATCGACGGAGATAAACAGATAACCCAACAGATCGATGACGCGATTTCCCAATATATCATCCAGAACTACTCTACCTCCTACTACGGCACAGAAAAGCAGTTCGAAGTCCACAAAGTCTATGGAACGAGCGAAACGGATGGGATCCTGAGTGTATATATGTGGTCCTATTATGGAGGATTTAATAAAGCGACCGGAATAGAGGCCCAGTCCGGGCATTCCTTACCCGCCGTGATCCGGTTAAGCAAAAAAGAGGGGACGTATTCTGTGATTGAATACATAGAACCAAAGGACGGCAGCATGTACCAGTCCTCCTTGGAAAAAATGTTCCCGGCGAAATACGTTAAATCCGCTCAGCGTGACAGTGGAAATATTGGGGGATTGCAAAAAAAGATGGAGAGAAAAGTGGAAAAATGGATCGAGAAACAAGACAAAGAATCCTAAGGTGGATGACAAGCATGGAACTGACCATTAGAAGAAGGACCGAAGAAGATATCAAAGAATTCATTACCTGGACCTATGATGGAATCTATTCGTTTTATGATAACAATAGTCAGGCAGAAAAAATCGAAGGATTGAAACAGAGTGTTCATCTGGAAAGAGCCTTTTCAGTCGTTGATGAAAAAGAGAATCTGATCGGGAATTGTGAGTTTTATGATATAGAAGAAGACGGGAAAGACATCCTGGTCCTTGGGGTGCAAATGAAGCCTTCCATGACAGGAAAGGGATACGGTTCAACCTTTGTGAAAGCGATCATCGATCAAGGACGGGAACGGCTGAAGTTCACTCATTTGGAATTGGCCGTCGAAGATTTTAATGAACGGGCCATCCGGACGTATGAGAAAGAAGGATTCAGAAAAAGAGGAGAATTTGAAAATGAAATAAGGGGTCAGGTGTATCAGTTTGTTATCATGTCTAAGGATTGGGAGTAGTTTTTAAAAAAGGCTATCTTAACCTTTAATGTTAATAATAAATTAACATTCAGGGAAACCCTATTTCAATTGGGTTTCCCATTCGTATTAACATTAAAGTGGCGGATTTTCCACACCTAAGTGAATCCAATCTTCCTTTGGTGGTCCATAAACCCCAAAAGGTTTGATGCCAGCTTGACGCATAAGAATTGTAACTTGTCCACGATGATGAACAATGTGCTTAATTAGCCCCATAAAAATTTGAGCATTTGTTTCTTCTCTGCCAAATGCGGTTTGCACTTCCTTCAAGGATTCGTCTGTCCATTGTTCTTCAATGACTTTGATTGCATAAGAACTTATCTGTTTAAATGTTTGAGCAATTTCTTTAGCTGAGTTAGGGACATTTATTGCATTTTCTACTTCGTTTACTTCCAGCCCGAAATGAGCTAAATACTCTGGGATATTTGTTGTAAAATGCCAAACAATTCTTCCCAATGTACGACCTTCTGGGTAAACTTTTTGATTCAATGAATGATCGGTTAATCCTTCCAAAACCTTTTGAGTTAGCGTTGCCTCCCAATTCCATTCTCTTATAAAGTCTGCAATCGTTACATACATATACAATACCTCCATAACCACTTTTCAATGAATTTTTTATTTTTGAAAACACATTTCAAAACATTCGTTCGTATTATTCATTCGAATGAACACCAGCAGAAGGAGAAGGTTCAACATAGCGTTTAACTCATTAAATTACTTGCTCATTTTTGGTATGCGGTAATATGTCGCTATACTTAAAGCGTTGCTAAACGTTTTGCTTACCTTGATAACCTCCGCCAGAACAATTGTTCTCATTCTAATACTATCAAGAATTCGGACAGGTATCAAATAACGCCATTTACCTTAAACAGAGCCTATATTAAAATAGAGCACATAGAGCACAGGTAGAGCACAGGGACGGTTCTGATGCTTCCTTTTCATTTAATAGGAAGCATCAGAACCGTCCCTATGCTTCCCCATTTTATGATATGATAATTAAATTGTTTGCCCATACTAATACTGATGTATATCCATCCTAGAAAAGAGGTTCATATGCAAGAGACTGTATTAACCAAACAGCATTGGTTTCTTATCTTCACACTTAGTTTACTAACTTTTGTTCTCGGGACAAGCGAATTTGTCATCGTTGGGATCTTAACGGAGATTTCCTCGAGCCTTCATATAACGAACGCAAAGGCAGGTACGCTGGTGTCGGCGTTTGCGATTACTTTCGCCATCGCCACCCCGATCGTGATGTCCGCAACAAGCCATTTTCCTAAGCGCAAATGGATGTTGTTTTTGATAGGGTCGTTTATCATTCTGAATGCCTTGTGCGTGATTTCGACCAGTTACATCATGCTCCTTGTCCTTCGAATGCTGACAGCCATCGTCACAGGCGTGTCGATTTCCCTTGCCATGACGATCGCGAGCGAAGCGATTCCAGTGACGAAACGGGGAGTGGCCATTTCCTTCGTTTTCGGCGGGTTCACTCTGGCAAACGTGATCGGAGTGCCCATCGGTACCGTCATCGCGGAGTGGTACGACTGGCATGCCACGTTCCTGTTGACGACGATCCTTGGCGGGGTTGCCTTTTTGGCATCTTTCATGAACTTGCCCAGTAAGCTCAGTCAATACCGCAGTTCCATGCGTGATCAGTTTTCTTTATTGACCCACCCGCGGATCTTGATGGCTTTCTTCATCCCGGCTCTTGGATTCGGTGCAACCTACGCGGTATTTACGTATCTTGTTCCGATTCTCGACATGATGGGAGCACCAGGCAGTTCCATCAGCTTGATCCTGTTCGCCTACGGATTCATCTCGATCTTCAGTAACATACTGGCCGGAAAGATTGCCAGTCACAATGCCATCGGACGCCTGCGATTCGTTTTCCTTATCCAGGCCTTTGTCCTGATCGGATTGTACTTTACGACCGGCCATTTTATCATCGGTTTGATCAACATTGGCTTGATGTCCTTGATGGCGATCCTGCTAACGACCTCAACCCAGCTTTACTTGATTGACCTTGCCGGTGTGTATCAACCGAAAGCGACAGGACTTGCCGCTTCCTTGATGCCCGTTGCAAGCAATGTCGGTATCGCCATGGGATCGGCACTCGGTGGACTTGTCTACCATCAAGGGCCATTGATGAATGTGTCACTTGTCGGTGGAGTGGTTGCGCTTTGTGCGAGTCTGTTGACATTCTTGAGTCATCGATTGGACCGGAAGCATGAGACATTAGCGTAGATATAAAAACTTGGCCGGACCCTCTACGTGTTGAGGGTCCGGCCATAAACATTTCTTAAATGTCATGTGATGAATCAATAAAAACGTCCATGATCTTATCACAAATATCATGATGAATAGTCCCGTCAAAATTCAATAAAACCACCACTCCCAGATTGAGCTCAGGTACCATGGTCATCAGGGATCTTACACCTAACTGGCCCCCACCATGTTCGACGATTTTATATCCCCTATACGTATCTGTAAACCATGCAAGTCCATAGCTCCTGACATCACATCCAGGCGCCCTCCATTCTTCGCTTACAAGATGGATGGGCTTTTGCATTTCTACTATTAATTCTGATTGTAAAACAGTCGATTCTTTATTCAAATGGAATGTTAAATAGTTCCCTAAATCATTGGCGGTTGAATACAAATACCCGATTGGCGCCGAGATTGGGTTGATGGGGAAAGGCGTTTCTATTTTATCCTCGCCTACATAATATCTGGCACTGTTCTGATCTTCCTCAACTTTATATGAGTCACTTGTAGTCCGCTTCATATCAAGGGGTGTGAGGATGTCATCGTGAAGGGATGCTTCCCATTTGCTGCCTGTCACCTTTTCAAACAGATCGGCAAGAATCACATACGCATCTGTGCAATAATTCCATCCCTCTCCTGGAGGATATTCCAATTCTACTTTTTCAAACCATTTCGTGATATCTTCGCGATTCTTTATACTAGCAATCTCTTCTTCTGTCAGCTGATAATGATCCAATGCTTCCTGAAATTCCGTCGGTGTATCTGAGAAGATTTCCCTTACATTCGGAGCAATCATATTGGCGATTCCCACTTCTGAAGGAAAACCTGCCGTGTGGGACAACACATGCCTGATCGTGATTGCGTCACTCTGTTCTTTATTCTTCGTTCGGAAGTATGGCAAATAGGTAACAACCGCATCGTCCAATGCAATTAAATTCTTCTCTATAAGCTGCATAATGGAAAGGGCCATAAAGTTCTTGGAAATACTTTGAATGCTCATCCTAGTATCGCCGTCAATCGGGCGTTCTGCGTTACCGATCCGGGCGTTCCCAAAACCTTTAGAATAGATCGTCTCTGAGTCTTTCACAATGGCAACGCTTACTCCGACTCCATGGTGATCAGGAAGTAAGTCTCTTATGTAGTCTGTTAGTTGGTTATATTGTTCATTAATTTGTTTCATACTGACCTCCATATGTTCGGTTCCGGGTTCTAAATGGTACGATCGCTTCGTACACTTTTTGAGTACTCTCTCCATACATTCTCTTTATGTTACCAAAAAAACGGTGCCTGACTCCAAAAGAATGTTGAAACAAGTGGAACAACTACGGAAATGAGAAGAATGAAAGAATTACCTATGATTCCGAATGTTTTAAAACCGCCTTTGGCTTTAAGACCCAATATCAGTCCGATCATCGGAAGCACTATGACGATCATTATCATTCCTTTTCCAGAGAATAAGTCCCCTGTTATAAACATCGATATAAAATAAATTGAAAATGCTGCTAAAAAGAACAGAACTGACAGTAACCCGTACTTCTTCATTCTATATCCCCCATTCCCCTTTACTTTTTTTCCATTATATTACTTTTTCGTTATTTATTCAAAATTATTTCTTGCGGACGGCGACTCCTGTAAAGAATAGGGCCAAGGATACCTGTCACCATGTTTCACACTAACCTGTTAAACAATTCTATAAGCTAACCGAATCAGAGACCGATACATCATCGTCTCATCATAAAAAAATACCCTTCCCAATATTCCAAGAAAATGTTGGAGTCAATCTCTTCAAATGATCACCCTCTATAGGTGTAATGACTCACGAAAAGCCGAACCGTGATGATCAACTGATCCTGATGGAATAGGAAGAAGGATTCAACCTTCGGAAAGTGTGGGGATTTACAAAATATTAACTTGTTAGAAGGTTATTCCATCCTCTATCATTTCAAGTAGAGGCGAACTAACGCTATAGTCAATCATCTATGAAAATCACTTCAACATGAAACCCGATCCACTCCCTTTTCTGAATGTACTACATTGTTATGCCTGCAGGCTTACTATTAATATCCCATTCTCTCAGAATGAGATGTTGATATAAAAAAATACATACAGGAGGCATTCCCATGCTAAAGAAATCGATGTTGTTTGTTGTTGCACTACTTCTCTCGTTCGCTTTATTCCTGCCGTCAGCCCTAGCATTCCCGCCTGGCACACCGTCCAAGTCCACGGCCCAATCACAACTGAACTCACTGACTGTGAAATCCGAAAGCTCCATGACCGGCTACTCCCGGGACAAGTTTCCCCACTGGATCGGGCAAGGCAGCGGCTGCGACACCCGCCAGCTTGTGCTCCAGCGTGACGCCGACTACTACAGCGGCAGCTGTCCTGTCACGTCCGGCAAATGGTACAGCTATTACGATGGTGTTACGTTCTACGATCCGTCCGACCTTGATATCGATCACGTTGTCCCCCTTGCTGAAGCGTGGCGCTCCGGTGCCAGCAGCTGGTCGACAGAGAAGCGCGAAGACTTCGCGAACGACCTGAGCGGTCCGCAACTAATCGCGGTCAGCGCCAGCTCCAATCGCTCCAAAGGCGACCAGGATCCATCGACATGGCAGCCACCGCGTTCCGGAGCAGACTGTGGGTACTCTAAGTGGTGGATCAGTACCAAGTACAAATGGGGGTTAAGCCTTCAGTCTTCAGAAAAGACCGCGCTTCAGGGAATGCTGAACAGCTGCGTTTACTGATTTGAATACCAGCAATGCCCGTACGATCGGCTCGTACGGGCATTGTTCATACCAAACACAAGAATGGAGGAATACATATGGATAAGAAATCAACGATCTTTACCGCAACCCATGGTGTCATGACCTCTGAGGTCGGCGTCATCAGCGGCGAGCTTGAACTTGTCACCACCTGCGATGATGATGGTGTGCTGACTCTTGCTATTACATATGTGGGAGCTGAGGAGTGGTATTCGCTTCCGGGTGAGGAGTACCGTCTGCATGATGTGCGTGATCATGAGGTTGTGCATGGGATGCTTGCCGCTGTACTGGAACGTCCTTAACGAAAATCAAATCAACCGAAAGAAAAGAAAAAATGCCAGACAAACTGATTAGTCTGTCTGGCAACTTCATTGACTTAACAATCGTTTATCAGTCTCATCTATAACCTGACGAAAAGGACCTCCATTACTTTTGCAAAATCATATCAATATGAGGGATACCATCATCCAGATAGGTTTCCGTTATCGCCCTGAATCCAAATGCCCCATAGAACTCCCGCAAATATTCCTGAGCCTGAATCTTCACCGTTCTTTCCCCTAATTCATCATGAATGAAATCCAATCCTCTTTTTACCAATTCGCTTGCCAGTCCTTTACCACGATAGTCTTCCTTCACAAGAACCCTGCCAATGGACGCTTCTTTATACGAAACACCTGCCGGTAAAAGTCTCGTATAAGCAACCACTTCCCCGTTCTCTTCTTTATAAAGATGATACGCGTGCAGATCCTTCCCATCCACTTCCAGATAGGGACATTCCTGTTCCACCACAAAGACCTGGGTCCTCACTAGTAAAATCCCGTACAACTCGTGAGTGGATAGTTCATCAAAGCTCTTTAATTTCCAGTTCATGATATTGGACACCTCTTATGTACTGTTTTTTTGTTGGGTTAGAGAAGCGCGGGGACGGTTCTCGTGCTTCCTGTTCGTAAAAACGAAGCAGCAGAACCGTCCCCATGCTTACGATTCATTAGTTTATTATACAAATCTGTACATAAGAATATCATCAATATATTCACCATGATTTAACTTGTATTCTTTAATTAAACGACCTTCTTCCAAAAAACCCATCTGCTTGTACAGGGAAATTGCTCTTTGATTTGTTGAAAAGACCCCTAAACTTACCTTTTCAATTAATGGATTTTCTTCTGCCCAGTCTAATAATGCCTTTAAAAGCGCCTTCCCTATTCCCATGTCTCTGTAATTCTTACTTATCGACATTGAAACAGAGCCAGTGTGTGATAATCTCTTTCTAATTTGTGAACGAAATTCTATCGATCCGACAACTACCCCATTCACTTCCGCTATAATAAGAGTTTCTTTTATGTTATCCAATATACTTTGTATTCGTTCTTTCTTCTCCTGTAATGGCTTTTTTTCTACCTCTTCTGATACTGCGATGAAATAATCACCTTCAGAAATAACAAAGCTCTCAATATCCAAAAGTACCTCCGCATCCTCTACTTTCACATTTCGAATTATGTATTCTACATGACCTTTAGACACTGGCATTTAAACCCTCCTAAGTGATGATCTCTAAGAAATAAATACGACATCCGATTATAATATCCTTCTTCAACGATCTGACTCTATTGTGGATTACATATAAGTATCTTTTATTCCTGATAACTGCCTTTTTAGTGAATAAATAATGATTCTTGAACAGTTGAATTAATGATCAGATAGATTGCTATTTATCGTAAATACACAAAAACACTAAAGGGAACATGATAAAATAAAATTTTAGATCTGAAAACGAGTATGAGAAAGCAGTTTTAGAGTTTTATCGGTCAAAGGACAAGGAAGATGAAAAGCCCTATATCTAGTTTAAGTAATGGATTGGAGTTTATGTTATTCAGCTCTAATGATTCATCTTTTTGAAAAGGAAACACGAGAACCGTCCCTATGCTCCATGCTTCAAAAGTAACCGTCTACTTATGGTTGAAAATGGTATCAGTAACATTTCACCGTTAAGATTGCCGTAACCATGAATATCCCTAAGGAAGCAAGCAAAAAAGGAATGATTGTAATCGAAAAAATTGTAACAGGGGTATCCGAAGAAATCTTGATGGCATATTTCATAAACACTCTTTCTTCATTTAGCATATGGCTAGACTTCGAAGCTGATTTTTTTGACTTCAAGACCTTCTGCCATAGTCAAAACGTGTTCTATTTGTTGCTTATCACTCACTACCTTTGTTAATTCTTCAGAAGATGTATCGTTTTCTACTTTTTGAATAAATAATGAACTCGCTTTTTCTTTATTCTCAATTTCAATAACTTGTTCACCATTCGAACAACCACTCATTATGAACACAAGGATTGATAGACTTAAAATTAGGATTTTAATTATTATTACACCTCATTTTCTTCTTCAATTGAGCTGACCTTTAACTTATTACCAATTATTTCAAAATCAAGTTACTTACTCAAGAAAAACATTAAACAAAAAGAAGCTCATCCTTGTTCCGGATGAGCCCCTTAAATCCAATTAGTAAACATCTACTTCCCCATGATTGAATCCATCACCCAGTTGGTTCGCGCACCAGAATCTCCAGTACTCGGACAACAAACGCCATCCTCGGTCAGCTCTCTTACAATAGTTTCAACAAGCGGCTGATGAACATGGAGGGGGTGTTCAAAACTCCATTGCTCTTTTCCTTCAACAGTCGTCAACGTGACTGGATCATCTCCAAAAGTAGAAAAGCTGATCTTCCCTTTACTTCCGACAATCTCATTCATGTCCACATCTTCAAAAGCCGTGAAACACCACTTTCCTATACCTTGAAAGCCAGATTTGAATCGATATGTACCGGTCACAATATCTTCTGCCTCATAATAGCCCGCTTGATTCGACGCAAACCCTTTTGCTTCTTGTATGGGGCCGATAAGAAAATCAAGAATGTCGAGAGTATGGCTGGCCAAATCGAAGAATAATCCGCCACCAGCAACACCAGGCTGGACACGCCAAGGGAGGTCTTCTGAATCTTTCACATCGTCCCCTGCTTTTTGATACAGCGTCGATGAGACAAAACGAACGTCTCCGATCGCCCCCTGATCCAGCAATTCTTTAATTTTCAAAAAGCGCTCTTGTCCCCGGCGGTAATAAGCTACATACAAAGGAACACCAGCCTCTTTACAGGCAGCTACCATCTCACAGCATTCTTCGTAGTTACGAGCCATCGGCTTCTCAACATAAACCGGTTTCCCCGCAGCGGCTGCCTTCAGTGTATATTCCTTATGAGAGTCTGGCGGCGTAGCGATATAAACCGCATCTACCTTAGGATCGTTAATAAGAGCCTCCGCATCATCGTACCACTCCGGTACCTGATGTCTTTCCGCATAATCCCTTGCCAGTTCACCCGTCCTCCGCATGACTGCAACAAGATCTGAGTTTTTAACCTTTTGAAAAGCAGGGCCACTTTTCTTTTCTGTCACATCTCCGCAGCCGATTATTCCCCATCTGACTTTTTCATATTGCATGGGTGGATCCCTCCTCTTGAATGTCATTTTTCTTTAAGAGCCTCACACCCAAAACGGGGTGAGGCTCAGCTCTACCTTATCCCTGCAGCAAGTCCTTCCGAATCGGCGAGAACATATCCAAAATCACACATTCCTCAAGCACTCTAACACGATGCTGGATACTCGATGGGATATACTGCGTATCCCCTTGATTCAGGATCCTTTTTTCTCCACCGACTTCGAATTCCACTTGTCCTTTTTCAATGAAGCTTAGTTGTTCTTCTGGATGCTGGTCGATGTCACCGACGAATCCTTCCGCCAGTTCCACCTTCACGAGCATCATGGAGCCTTCGCTGCTTAATATTTCCCTCTTCACCATTACGGTCCACTCCCCTTTTCAAATCATTTCAGTCCCAATAGCCCGATTGTCAGAATAGGCTTGGGTTTATTAATTTTGGAAGATAGAATGCCACTTCCGGTAAAAATGCTACGAACAACAGGACGACGAGGACAATCAATATATACGGCATGACAGCAGAGAAGGACTTCTCGATGCTGAGATTGCCTATTTTCGCCGCCAGTAAGAGACATAACCCATAAGGGGGGGTGACGAGTCCGATCGCCAGAGTCATGACCACGATCAGTCCAAGGTGCACGGGTTCCATTCCGAATAGATTGGCTGTCGGCAAGATGACCGGTACGAATAAGATCATGGCAGGAATTGCATCCATGAACGTACCAACGAACAGGAAGAATGCGATGATGATCAGGATGAATACCCACTCTGCCCCAACGTTGTTCACGAAGAATTCCTGTGCCTTAACTGATAATTGATAGTAGCTCATCAGTTCACCCAGTGCACTTGCGGCAGCAAGGGCAAAGAGTGATAGCGAGCTTAGTGCCAGTGTATCTTTGATGATCTTCGGAAGATCGGATAGTTTCAATGTTTTATAGAAAAACATACAAATCAATAATGTGTACAAGCAAGCAACGGCCGCGGCTTCAGTCGGGGTGAAAAACCCGGAGATGATACCTCCGATAATGATGATCGGAGTGATCAGGGCAGGTACCGTTTCGTACACTAGTTTGAAAAATTCGCTGAATGTCGCACGTTTCGATCTTGGATACCCCTTTTTTAATGCCATGATATAAATGAAGAGCATCATACCAAGCCCAATCAGGACGCCGGGAACAATTCCTCCTAGGAATAACGCACCCACGGATGCATTCGTCAAACCTGCGAAAATGATCATCGGGATGCTCGGGGGGATGATGACACCGATTGTGGAAGAAGCTGCAGTTACACCTACAGCGGTTTCTGTGTCATATCCCTGTTTCTTCATGTTCGGGATAAGAATTTTACCGACCCCGGCAGTATCAGCCTGCGCCGCTCCTGACACCCCGGCAAAAATCATTGAGACCAGGATGTTTGCGTGAGCAAGGCCCCCCCTGATATGACCAACCATCGTCAAGGAGAGGTCGATCAGCTTTTGTGAAATCTTCCCGTGGTTCATCAGGTTTGCAGCCAGGATGAATAACGGCACCGCCAGCAGGACGAACGAGTCGATCCCATTCAGCATCTTCATTGGGACCGTCACCTCTGGGATATAAGGAACCGTAAAAATACCGAGGAGGGCAATGATGCCGATGACAAAGGCAATCGGTACACCTATCAACATCAGAATGAGAAATAATCCAACCAACCCTATACCAATCATGATTGTGCCCCCCTTCCTTTAAGTGCTTTGATATTGTTGACTAATTGACTCGCCGAGTATATCATCATGGTTGCCCCCATGATTGGGATGGCAATCCACACATATCCCATTTTCAACTCAGGGATGGACGTCCAATTGTAGTTCCAGAAATTCTGTACGGCTTCAATTCCATAGTAGAAAAGAGCAAAAGAGAATAATAAGATCACAGCATCAATCACGATCAGTAATGACACTTTCGATTTCCCTTCCAATTTCTCTACAAGGAAGTCGAAGCTGAAGTGTTCCCTTTTGCTCACCATGACGGATGCCCCCATAAAGACAGACCAAATGAAGGAATAGTTGGCTACCTCCTCTGTCCATATGACAGATATGCCAAGATGTCTGGTGATGATTTGAACCATAATCGCTGCAAAAAAGATAAGTAAAAAAATAGCACCGATGGTCATTTGGATTTTTTCAAGAGCCTTAATCATCTTGATCGTCTTCCCCCTTTCACAATTAAAGGGAAGAACAGATCATCTCTTCCCTTTTAACAACGTTTTTACTTAAGCTTTTTAACCTTTTCAAGCAGGTCTTCTGCTCCCATGTCTTTGGCTGCTTTCTCATGAAGAGGCTCTGCCAATTTAATGAATGGTTCACGGTCAATTTCGTTCACTTTCGCCCCTTCATCGATGGCTTTTTGTTTGTACTCATCTTCCTGTGCATATACCGCTTCTCTTTCTGCTTTCACAGACGCCTCTGCTGCTTCAATGATGATATCCTGTTGTTCCTTCGAATAGGAATCAAATTTCTTTCCGTTCACCAGTAAGAAGCGTGTTGTGTAATCATGCGCTGTCTCAGTGATGTATTTCCCGTTGTCCGTTTTATGATGGTTCTGCTGTACAAAGTATGGATACGAGTTTTCAGATGAATCAACGACATTTTGCTGAAGCGCCTGATACAGTTCCCCCCAAGCAATCGATGTCGGGATGGCCCCTACTTCCTTCCAATAATCCGCCACAACACCTGAAGTCTGCGTTCTAAACGTCATTCCCTTAATGTCATCCATTTTTTCAAGCGGCTTTTTCCCGTAATAATGTCTCACACCGGCAGACCAGTATCCGATCAATTTAAAATCATTGTTGGACTTTTCGTTGATCAATTTCGCCATTTCTTCCCCAACTTCTCCGTCTACCGTCTTTTCCCAATGATCATAACTGTCAAAAAGGTAAGGAAGCGCCAATAGGTCGATTTCCTTGATTCCGGTCTGAGTCATGAAGCCAGGTGATACGAGCACCACATCCGCTCCGCCAAGCTTCAGTTTTTCAACAAGTTCTGACTCTTCCGTTCCAATTGTACCTGCGTGTACTTCGACTTCGATATCGCCGTTTGACTTACTTTCAGCCACTTCCTTGAATTTAACCAGCCCTGTTTGATATGGATTATCCGGTGATGTCTGGTTGTGTGCCGCTACAATCTTGATTTTCTTGCCTGCTTCTCCCCCGGCTTCGTCACTTCCACATCCGGCCAGAATGCCGGAAACAGCCAACAATAATACAAATGAAATTGAGAAAAATTTCTTCATCCCTAGTTCCCCCTTATTATGATTAAATGGTTTGAACTGCCTTTACCTTCTGAACGATTCGTGTGTATTCGCGGGCTTTCTGCGTCAAGCGCTGAAAATCTTCATCATGTTGCAATTGTTTCGTATTTACCAGGTTTCCGCCGAGGCCCACTGCCAGAGCACCAGCTTCCAGATATTCCGTAAGATTATCCATATTGATCCCCCCGGTCACCATCAATGGGACAGCTGGGAAAGGACCGTGAATGCTTTTAACATAGCCTGGTCCGAATGTATTTGCCGGAAATACCTTGATCATGTCCGCCCCGAGCTCATATGCCGTCAGGATTTCCGTCGGTGTCAGGGCTCCAGGTATACTTGCGATGCCGTAGCGTTTTGTCATCTTCACCGTGTCTGCATTTAATGTCGGGGAAACGATGAATTCACTCCCGGCCATGATCGCAGACCTTGCCGTTTCCGGATCGAGGACGGTGCCCGCACCAGTCAGGACCCTGCCGTCCATTTCTTCTCTTATGATTTCTATCAATCTTGTAAACTTTGGTGTCTCGGCCGTGATTTCGAGCACTTTAACCCCGCCCTCATACAGGGCTTCTGCGATTGGCAGAATCGTCTGTGGAGTGGCTTCCCGGATGACAGCCACAAGGATTTCTTCTTTTATAAACTCTATCGGGTTCACATGATCACCTCCCATTTCACTCTATATTCGCATGCCGTTTGGCCATGGTTTCATTCGTATCCCCATCTTCCAGTGTCCCGATGATGACCGCGTCAAGCACAAGATGGACCGACTGATCAAACTGATTGCCAAGAGGTTGGATCGTAGCAGGCTCCTCCGCTCTCCGGTACTTCGTTGCTGCGGGTATGCCCATAATCCCGTCGCTGATCGACGCAAGCTTTGATTCCCGGTTCGTAGTGACGAGGAACACGCTCGCCCCAATTTCTTTTGCTTTCGAGGCAAATTGGACAATGGCTCCTGTAGAGCCGGAGCCTGAAATGGCGATGAGAAGATCCCCTTCGTCCATGCTTGGTGTTATTGTTTCCCCAATGACGTAGACCTGAAAGCCTCCGTGCATCAGACGCATCGCAAAGGCTTTCCCCATCAATCCGGAACGTCCTTCACCGTAGACAAATATCCGTTTGGCTTTTTTCAACTGCTCTGAAAGATGGGTCGCCTCTTCTTCTTTCACCTTTGATAAAACTTCTGAGATTTCATCGGCTACCGTCGTGATGATTGATTTCATTCCCTGATCAGTCCCTTCATCGCTCTAGCAGCCTCGGCCGGATCAGCTGCCTTTGTGATAGCGCTGCCAATGATAACTGTATCGGGGTTATTTTCCACAATGTCTGGCAGTGTGGCAAATGTGATCCCCCCGGCAACGGCCGTCTCGAGTCCGTTAATCCCTTGTATCAAATCGAACAGGCTGCCGGTGCTTTCACCTGTTTCCTGCATGTCCTTCCCGATGTGCAGACTGACCATGGAAACACCAAGTTCCTGTAATTCCCGGACTCTCTTATTCTCCGAAACTCCCAATAGATCGATCATCACTCTCTTTCCACGTGAGGCTGCCACTTCGAGAGTATCGGTGATCGTCTTGTCGGCAGAGAACGCCATGACGGTCATGATATCCGCCCCGGCATCAAATGCCTGGATGGCCTCGTGTTTTCCGGCATCGCACGTTTTCATATCTGCAACAATCGTTTTATCGGGATACTTCTCACGGGTTTCCTGGATGATCGTCATTCCATATTCCTTAATCACACCGGTTCCTACCTCAATCCAATCCACGTATGGAGCCGTCTTCTCCAAAATCTGAAAGCATTCTTCCCTCGTAAGGCGGTCAAGCGCCACTTGTATATTCATCCCATCCCCCTATCTTTCCACTCGTTCTTTTTCACCCAAATGGACAAGGACATCTTCTAAATAAGGCAGCCCTTCATTATCACCCGTCACACTGACGACCATCGACCCGATGATGTTCGCAAAATGAAGCGCTTTGTCTAACGGCCAGTTCTGCAGGATCCCGTAAATGAAGCCTGCATCGAATCCGTCGCCTGCGCCTACCGTATCCACCACTTTCTTCGCTTTAACAGCAGGAGCTTCAACATATTCACCGTCCACATAACCAATTGAACCTTCTTCACCTTTCTTGATGGCGAGATGCGTGATGCCGAATTGCTTACAATGCTCGTTGATTTCATTGGTGTCTGTTGTTCCGAATAGCAGCTCGGCTTCCTCGATCCCTGTCACAAGGATGTCGACATATGGGAGGAAGCTCCTCAGCACGTCCCTCGCTTCATCCTCACCCCACAGTTTCAGTCGGATATTCGGATCGCATGATATCATCACACCATGCTTTTTGGCTTCGATGATCGCGTGGCGGATCAACTCGATATTTTTTGTTTTATCCACTGCAGGGAATACCCCTGTGATATGGAGGATCTTCGTGTTTTTCAAAAACTCTTCATTCAAGGTTTCCTTCGTCAACACCGTTGTAGGTGAACGGTCTCTGTAGTAGAAGGTCCGCACGCTCCCATCTCCCATGATTTCCTTGAAGTTCAGGGAAGTCGGATATCCATCCACCAGTTCCACTTCGGAAACATCCACTCCTTCACCGCGGACGGTGTTGAAGATATGCCTGCCAAACTCATCATTCCCCAGACGGCTGATCCAACCGGTCTTTAATCCAAGCCGTGCACAGCCAATCGCAAAGTTCAGCTCGGCTCCCCCGATTTTCCGTTCAAAAGAAGAGACAAACCGCATCGGGCCCGTCGATGACGGATCGAGAGTGATCATCGCATCGCCTATCGTCACTACATCATTCATGGGTAACACCCTTTCTGTCTAACAAGATTCTCGTATGATTAACTCCGGATCAAAACGGAAAACCAAGCCCTCATCCTGATCCTCTTTTTTCTGGATTTTGTTTAATAAGAATTCCGCTGCTTTCTTCCCTATTTCAAAAGTAGGCTGAGCCACGATCGTCAATCCCGGTTCAAAAAATCCGGCAAAGGACACATCATCAATTCCAATGATGGCTAAGTCTTCAGGAATCCTTACATGATTTTCTTTGACATATTTTAATATTTCAATGAGCGTTAAATCATTTCCCGCAAGGATGGCTTCCGGGGGATCATCGAGGGATAGCAGATCGTGAACCCCTTCTCTAATCCTGTTCACTTCCAGGCTCTTAATATAGTCATCCCGGATGTCCAGACCATTGGCATTCATCGTGTTTTTATAGCCGTTGATCCGCTCCATCCTTGGCGTAACATTCCGGATCACATTCGTGATGATACCGATCTTCGTGTATCCCCTGTCGATAAAATGCTGAACCCCAATCCCAGATGCTTTCTCGTTATCAAGGAGCATAGATGGAATCGGTACACCCGGCACCGTCCGGTCAACGAACACGATCGGATAGCCTTCCTTCAGCATCTCATTGTATAATGTCGCATTATCCCCAGTTGGCAGCAGGATGATGCCATCTACCTGTTTGGCGCGAAGCATTTCGATATACTTTCGCTCCTTGTCAGGATCATCATCTGCATTACAGACAATCGTGTGAAACTCCGCTTCCTGGCATGTGTCTTCAATGGCCCGGATCACCTGAGTCGAGAACGTATGTAGAATATTTGCCACAATCACCCCGATCGTCGTCGTCGACTTCTGCTTGAGGCTTCTCGCCACAATATTTGGACGATACCCGAGCTCTTTGATGGATTCTTCTATTCGATTCTTCGTGCCTTCCCTCATATAATCAAAACGATTATTTAAGTACTGGGAAACGGTACTCTTAGATACATTCGCGTGCTGAGCAACATCAGCAATCGTTACTTTTTTCATTCCATTCTCTCCAACTTTCATTTCCTAAACCGATTTACTAAACCGGTTTACTAAATCGATTTATTGAAATTATATGACAATTGAAAGCGCTTTACAATATGTTTTTAAATTTTTTTTGAATATTAAATTTTAAGCAAAAAAAAAACGCGTTGGTAACGCGGTTTCTAAAGGGTTAATGATTCAGTTTCTTTATTTAATAATTGCTTTTACAAAGTAAAGGACGGTTCTTATGTATAATGAAGTGGTTTGATTATTTTGATGAAATCTTATAACAAGATAGATGACAGATGTAAGGAAAAAGGTCAGAGTTTATGAGAAGTCCCCTAATTTTTTTACAGTCTTTCTTAAGGGGAGCAATTCATACCTGCTCTGAGCTTTTACTCTAAATACTCATCACTTAGACTGGGATTTAAATACCTTGCCATTCCAGTTTTCAGCTTTTTCAATCTAAATTTCCGATAAAATCCTTCATTACCAGTTGTTGATATTAAATGGACACAAGAAACATTACTTAGCTTATCAAGTAAAAACTCCATAATTTTTTGGGCAATTCCTTGCCTTTGAAAATCTCGATGAACCACTACATCATAAATGGCGGCATTAAAAACGCCATCTGTCATCCCTCTACCAATCCCAATAATTCTTCCATTGAGCTTAACTAAAGCTATGACATTACTTGCTTCAAAGACTTGTCTGATTATCTCGTTTGTATGTTTCATCCACCCAACTGAAGCATAAACATCCTTAATTTCATCAATATTTGCATGAGCAAAGTCACTATGAATTTCTATATCCATATATACTCCCCCTATAATCGCGTATCTAAATTTCATAAAATTTTTCCATAAATTCAGGGACTCTTCTTAATCTAACCTGCCCTTCGTGAATAAGCGATCATTTTTATTGAACAGTACTTAAATTAAAGATCAGACAGATTGCTATTTATCGTAAATACTCAAAAACATATGAAGGGAACATGATAAAATGAATAGGAGATAATTAACCATCGAAGAAGTGACTTCTACGCACGACATTTCAAGTTATTGCAGTTAGGAATCAACAAAAAAATCCGTGATAATCTTAAAGATTCAGGTAAAAAAGTTCGTACCCTAAGGAGGAAAAACTTATGTCGCAAAATTATTTAGAGGATTCAAGAACATCGGGAATGAAACTTCTGCTAACGTCCGCGGGCGTCAATAACCCGACGATCCACAACGCGCTGGTTGACATGCTCGACAAGCCGATCGCCGACTCCAACGCGCTGTGCATCCCCACCGCGATGTACGGACACCCCTGGGTCGGTCCCGGCGACAAAGCCTGGCAGTTCATAAGCGGGAATTCCGAGAATCCCATGGTCGACCTGGGCTGGAAGTCTGTCGGCGTTCTAGAGCTCACAGCCCTGCCAAGCATCGACGAAGACCGCTGGGTGCCCCTTGTCAGGGAGACGGACGTCCTGCTGGTGTCTGGAGGCGACGCCATCTACCTGTACCACTGGATGCGGCAATCGGGGCTTGCAGACCTTTTACCATCACTGGATGCAGTCTATGTGGGAATGAGCGCCGGAAGCATGGTGATGGCCCCGAATATCGGAGAAGAATTCGTAGGCTGGCGTCCGCCCACAGGGGGAGATAAAACACTGGGTCTGGTGGATTTCGCGTTGTTTCCTCACCTGGGTCACGAGATGTTACCGGACAATACCTTGGCCAATGCAGAAAAGTGGGCCGCCGGCGTCTCATTGCCAGGGTACGCGATTGACGATCAGACGGCCATCAAAGTGACTGGTGGGGCCGTTGAAGTTGTTTCCGAGGGGGAATGGAAGCTATTCACCACTTAATATCGAGACGGTCAGCCCACATTTAGGCAAGGTACGGTAATGGATTATTGAAAAAAGCCTGATTTCTTCACTTGAATTGAGGAATTAGGCTTTTTCATATTGAGTTTCCATAAACGTTGTAAATTCGCATCCTCCTGACGTTATCCATTTTTCATTCTACAAACATCCCCGTTAATTGAATACAAAAAATTAACCAACGTAATGGAGAATCAACTGATATAATGCCACGCAAAGTCCTAAAATACTGGCTTTCATTTTGGAGGGATGGTTTCCTTTACTAAAAAGCAAGTAAATGAAAACTACTATAAACCCTAAAGGAACCCACAGCTCGAAAAGCCCTTCTTTTGTACCTAGAGAAAAAATTGGACCCACGCTTGTGCTAATCAAAAAGTAAATAAAAACCGTATAACGACGTGTTTCTAATTGCTTACTCCACCTTATTAATAAGTAGATAATAATTAGTGCAATGATTGTAATGTGGAAGGGCGGTAGAACAATAGAAAAGTCACTAAACTTGAATTCCATTCTGAATAGCCCTCCTCTTTAATATGAAGTCGTATCTTACCCAGTACACACCTTCTAATGTTATTGCTTGTTAATCGTATCTGGCCTTTAATTCACTAAAGAAATGCCGAAGAACGACAGCCTGATTTACCCTAACCAAACTTTATCCTATGATTATTTTTGCCCTAACCATCTTACGGAAAATGAATAACTCTTTTACCCCCAATAATCCTCGCTTTCTCTCATTCTCTCCATATCATCCGTTCCGAGCTCCTGATAAGCTCTGTACGCTAACACTAAGAAAAATGCCGTTACTCCAAAACTGATTACAATCGCAGTTAAAATCAACGCCTGAGGGAGAGGATCTATATACCCTTTAACAGAATGCTCACCCAGTAGAGGGGGTGCTTCTTCTCCCTTTGGTAATCCTCCCATTGTTATAAGCAAAAGGTGAACCCCGTGACTGAGAAGTCCTGTGCCGATAATTATTCTAAGCAGACTTTTAGAAAGAATTAAATAAACCGCACACATCATAATAATTCCTATTACTATGGACATTAATATTTCCACTTAAAATCCCCCTGACCTTATTTACTAGAACAAACTAGAGGTACTTCCTTGTTCAGCAAACCAAAAGAATGACTCTAATCATATTAGAATATGAACAGCCCCAACAATATTCATATATAATCCTATGAGAGATAGAATCGATCCCAACATAAATGTCCACGGATTGTCTTCTTTTTCTTTATCAAAAGTTCCAATGGTAAGTATGGCAATAATCAAAGTTGCGACAGGCAGAATGACATATTGTGGTCCAAATGTGAATGAAACCCCACCAAAGATTAACACCAAAAGCCCATACGGATTTGTTTTCTTGATATTATCAATATATTCTTTCTCAGAGGTCGAAAAATCTTCATCGTCATAATAATAAAATACTTGCTTGAAACTATTTAAGAGTGTAACTATCCTTTTATATACGCCCATGTGTGCCGGTTTCATCTCCCTTCTTTGTTCAGTAATCCTGCGGGTTTATGTAATAAAGATGAAGAATCAGCTTGCAAATCTTAATCTATAGCCCCTTTAGCTCACACTACCCCCTTATACAAAAAATGGTGTTAGTAATGAACCACCCAAGAGAATGAATATCCCTATAAAAAAAGTTAAAATGAAATTATCGAAAGGGGATAGGAAATTCAAAAAAATCAGAGCAGGAACAATTGTGCAAAGAACAAAAGATAACCTCCCCAAAATGGTTATTCTATGTTCCGTTCCACAGTTATTACACTCAATTGGTTTGTATGTCCATACAAAAAATTTATAGATTTTACTCCAGCTAAATGGAGTATTACAATGATCGCATTTCTGCAAAATTAAACACCTCGATAATAGAGTTTCATAGATAATGTACTTCTCCCCCGCTTATAATGGTTTCCAATTTGGGTCTTTAATGTCAGACTTATTCGGCGTTCTTACATACTTCAAACTTTTTTCGCCTTTAGCACCAAATTTTATAAAATTTTGTTGAGCTGCTCTAAAGGAAACATAATTCGCCCCTGTTTCATCCGGATATTTATATTGGTAGCCATTATCTTCCCAAAAACAGATTTCACATATCTCATAAGTGTAAGGCGATTGTTCATCTAATGTTTTGTAACCACAACAAGGACAAGTGAATTTCATGCTTTCACCTCAGTACTTTATGCATTCTACTATATGTTTTTACTGAACTGCTCAATTGTTAAGAAGGCAGGAGCCGTACATCCATCGTCCATTTTGGAAGTCCCTTTGTTAGTTCAATAGAATCGCATTTCATAAAGATGCTCCCATTTGGATGATAGGAACTAAGCAATCCAAAATTGAAATACAATTAAGACGGCTGTTAACACCAAGAACATTTCAGCTAACGTCAAAATAGCTTGCTTAGGATATTCGCTGGATTTCCATTCAAAGAATGCCCTTACAGCATAGTCCAGTGCAG
This sequence comes from Rossellomorea yichunensis, assembly GCF_032337515.1. Lineage (NCBI taxonomy): Bacteria > Bacillati > Bacillota > Bacilli > Caryophanales > Bacillaceae > Rossellomorea > Rossellomorea yichunensis. The sequence continues at coordinate 101,837 of NZ_JAVYAD010000004.1, forward strand.
ATAAGGTAGTAAACCCTAGTATGTATAAGTAGGTTAAGTCTTCATTGTTTATCATCACGATCCCTAAAACCATTAAAGTGATTGCAGTTAGAATCCTCACCCATTTGTCAACATTACGATGGGACTCATTGATATGATTATTGGAAAAGAATTTCCTTTTCACTTTCTCTATTTTAAAAATATTTCTTAAAAGAAACTTAACTATTGAGATAATGCTGAAAACAAGTATCGCCATCAAACTAAATTTCACCCAGAACAAAACACCACTCCTAGCAAAAAACTGCTCTTTCCTTGAATAAGGCTTTAGTAATTAGACGAAAGCACAATTGTTTAAGTTTCGAATTGTTCCATTCTTATGCAAATTCTATGAGCCACGAAGACAGGTACCGTGGCTCTTTGACAAAAATGTGGCCAAGGTCCCATCTCAGTGTAAGGCTCCGGTTCTGGGATTGCTGCCCGAATTGAAGTTCATCGGTCCCCTTATTTCTGCTTCTCGAGGGGAAAAGACGTTAGATTGTCCTTTTTTAGTTGGAGACGGCTCTTTGGTGGGTATGAGGTGCCAGATGTAGAGTGTGAATCCCCGAAAGAAATCCCTTCGGCTATGGAATTGATCCCGATTTGCCCACATTCAATCCTGATTTTCAATTATTAATCCTGTTCAGAATTTATCGATCCTCTTTTTGGTTTATTTAATCCTCTTTTTAAATAATTGATCCTCCGTGTCGAATTTTCTTTATGAAAAACCACGTAGACAAAATGGAGCCATGGTACCTGTCCCCATGGCTCCCCCATTCATTTATAAGCCTTCTTAAACCCATCATAGCTGTTGACCACCGCAGTGACCAATAATCCAACCGATACGGTCAGGTACAGCCACTGAAAATTGAAAGAGGCGTCGAACAGTTCCTGTACCCTATCTATGAAATCTGTATTCAGCACATCCATGTTCCTGAAAACAAACATAAAGGCTAGAACAGGTATGAACTGATATACTGCATTCACGATCGCAAGCTTCCTGGTCCAGACACCCGCTTTCCATTTTCTAAGCAGCAGGAGAAGTTCCAAGCCGATCAGGAACACGACCAACGGCCAGTATCCGATGAGCACATCCCAATCAAAGAAAGGGGTGAACGTTCTTTCGTTGTCACCTTTTTCATACAATCCGACGATACTTGACGCTTTAAAGTAACAGGTTGACCAGATGACCGTCCAAATCAGACCACCGAAAATCTCCAGCTTGGAAATTCGTTTTTCTTTTGGGACATACGGGATGTCTTTCAAGTCATCAGGCGTCCACTCTTTTCCTCTCATGGTGATTGGAAGCTGACTGTCAGAGGAAACGGTCCGCTCGATGATGGCGAATGTGAGGGTCAGCCAAAAGAAGACCTGCATCCCTGTTCCGATGGCCTCGATCACACCATTTCCTGCGATGGACAGGAATATCTCAATCGGACTTGATTCCCCTGAATAGCTCAATACAGATGATACGGCTAACACGATGAACGTGACAGCAACAGAAATGGGGAGAATGATCTTCAAGAGCGTCTTATACAAATCATAATATCTTGGCCCGATCAAGTGCATCGGCCTGTCTTGATAATTCGAGGCAAGCACGGCAGGATTCCCGAGTGAAGTCAGTACCTCTCTCACATCATCCTCTGTATACTCCTCCGGCAGCATGTCTTCAATCGTTGATTTCAATTCAAGGGCAATATCATCCCGGTTCTTCTCCGGCAGCCTTCTCATCACTTCTTGAATATAGAGTTCAACAAGTTTCATCCTTCCTCATCCCCCTTTAATAAAATGGACAATTCCCCAGACATCTTTTCCCATTCGGCCTGTAACTGTCCCAGGATCTCAATGCCGTATTCGCTCAGCACATAATATCTCCTCGGCCTGCTTTCCGACCGGTCCCAGCTGCTTGTGACCAGTTCTTGTTTCTCCAAACGGCGCAGCAGCGGATAGAGTGTACTCTGCTCCATCGAAATTCCGCTTTTCTCCAGTAATTGGACAAGTGAATATCCATACTGCGGTGTCCGCAATTGACTTAATACCGCCAGGGTCAATGTCCCCCTCCGCAGTTCCGTCGTCAGAGATGTCAGCAGTGACTTATCCATATGTTCACCTCTTTGATTGAATTATACTGTGTATCGTACACTATACGGTTTATACTATGTATCATACACTATGGACGTGCGTAAATGAAAGATTTTTTTAAAAAAAGTAAAAAAGAAGGATCAAAGAACGTTGGGTTGTTCTTTGATCCTTCTTTTTTTTAACCACAGGGACAGGTACCGTGGCTCTCATACAAAACGGGGCCAAGGAACCTGTCCCCATGGCTCACTACAAATACTTCTTCAAACCTTCCTTCACCTCATCACTCGCAAAACAAGCCTCCACACTATTCATATAAATCTCCCTATAATCCTCATCACTCATCGAAAATTCACCCCAGACCAACTCACATTCCTTCGTCATCGTTGTATCGGATACGGTTCTGTTGTCTGTATTGATGGTGATTTTGATCCCATCCCTGTGAAAATCGTAAAGGGGGTGATCACGGAATTGGTTTACGGCTTTCGTTTGAACGTTACTCGTTGGGCAGATTTCAAGCACGATTTGTTTTTCCTTTACAATCTGATACGCTTCCGGACAGTCTGTAATATATACACCGTGTCCGATCCTCTCTGCCCCTAACCATTCAACAGCCTCGAGCACATTTCTTCCGATTCCCGTTTCACCGGCGTGGATCGTGACTCTGTAGCCATATTCTCTCGCCAGAGCGATGGGTTCAATGAATTTCCCACAGAACCCTTCTTCTTCGGAAGCACATAAATCAATCGCGACGACTCCTTTTCCAAGGAATTTCTTCCCATGTTCGACGACCTCAAATGCACGTTCCGCCGACATCATTCTCATACAGGACAAAATGATATTCCCTTTAATATCAAATTGTTCTTCTGCTTCTTTCATTCCCTCAATTACACTTCCAATGATTTCTTTTACAGATAACCCCTTCTGTGTATGAAGCAATGGAGCGAACCGGACCTCCATATATTTCACGTTTTCCTTGGCTGCATCTTCATAAAGCTCAAAAGTGATTCTCTTTAAATTCTCTTTTGACTGCATAACGGCATTAGGGATCGAGAATTTCTCTAAGTATTCATCCAATGATTCGCAGTCTAATGGGGCAATGAGCTCTTCTTTCATCTCTTCTATATCAAAGGAAGGGATATGGATGCCATCTCTCTTCGCAATATCAATGATGGTCTCGGGTCGGACACTCCCATCCAAATGGCAGTGCAGTTCAATTTTAGGCATTGTAGAATGATTCATTGTTGTACCTCCTCAATTTTTCAACAAAAAAAAATCCTGATTACGAAGAAAATACAAATAAATGTATCTTCTTCGTAATCAGGATTTATTGGTTCCTGGTAGAGACCTCCAAACCATATTATTGGAGTTATACGAATGTGAGAAACGTATTAGGTTTTTTATTACGATAATAAAATTTTCATTCATTGTCAAGGGGAAGCACGGGGACGGTTCTCGTGCTTCCTCTTAGATCAAAACGAAGCAGCAGAACCGTCCCTATGCTTACTACTTTTTTATAAATCCATTCTTAAAAATATCATACCATCTATCTAGTTCTTCACCCTCTAAAACACCCAATTTACGCAAGATATCTCTAGAAAACTCCACTGCTCCACTTCCATTCGCAGTGATCAGACAGCCATCACTAACGGATTGATCGGCTATATAGTTCTCTTCACCCCTGTAATCAGGTGCCCCCTCTTTTAAATAGGGCAGAGAATTACCTGTATGTTTAAGATGGTCAAGATACCCGTGAATTCCTAGAAATGTCGTCGCATCACAAATCGCGGCTACCGGAATGTCATGCTCAAAGCAATAATCCACAAGCTGCTTCGCCTGCTGATTCTTCTCCTCTCTCCACCCGGTACCACCAGGAATGATGAGCATCTCAAATTCCAGAGGAGCGCCTTGTAAACTAAAGTCGGGAAGAACCGTGAATCCACCCATTGACACCTTAGGATCCTTGTCGATCGCAATGGTCTGAACTTGATAACCCGTTTCTGGTTTATTGATCTCCGCCGTCACGTAACTTGCTTCCCAATCAGCAAAACCATCCGTAACAAATACCAACACTTTTTTCATTTGCATGTCCCCCTTATTTGTTCATTACAAATGTACCTAAGAAAGGAGCTGACCTTCGTTCTCAATCAACAAAACTCCATCCTAAGGATCTTATTGAACTTACAACAGACTGTATAACCTCCTATATTTTAACACGTAGTTTCGCTTTTCTATTAAAATTGTTTAAATAATCTAAAAAAAACCTGACCCCCATGCCGGCTGGAGGTCAGGTCCCACTATCTATTGAATGCCAAGCACAACCACAAACCGGCATCCCTCATCATATCCCCTATCCAATTCAATCGATCCACCATGTTGTTCAATTATTTTCTTCGCAATCGCAAGTCCCAGGCCCGTTCCCCCGGTCTCACCATTCCGGGATTCGTCCATCCGCACAAACGGTTCGAATATTTTGTCATGGTAGGCGGCGGGTATCCCTGTTCCCTTATCCTCAATGATCATCACAGCCTGTTTCTGTTTCTGTTTCTGCTTGAGTGAAATGGACAGATACCCATCACTGTACGTCATCCCATTATGGAGAATATTCGTAATCGCCCTTTCAAGCTTGAAAGGATCGAACTTCACCATCAGGGGATCCTCGATAATATCCAGGTGATACTCCATTCCTTTTTCCTCGAACTCTTCTACAAAGGAAGACAGCATGGTACGGAGCCATTCGGCCATATCCTTTACCTTAAGCGAAACCGAATCGCAGTCTATATCCATATGGGACAGATCGAACAGGTCATGGATGAGCCGGTTTGCTCTCTTGCTGTTGGACACGATGATGTCGGTGTATTTCTTCTGATCCGCTCGACTCAGATTCGTCAGGCTGGTCAACGTTTCAGCGTAACCCTGTATATTGGTCAATGGGGTTTTCAGATCGTGGGAAATATCCAGGATCAGCTGCTTCCTCAAGTTCTCGGACCTTTCCTTCAATGCGATTTCTGTGCCGATCGTCTCGGCCATTTGGTTAATGTTATTCTTCAACTGGTTCAATTCCTGATTCGCCTCGAACTCGATTTTCTCTCCGTAGTTTCCTGATGAAATCGAATCGATCCCCTTCAGAAGCTTCTGGATCGGCTGAATGAGCTGGACGGATGTTCTCTTCACGTACCAGTACAGGATGACGATCAAGCACACCATGAAAAAGATGATGGTGAAGAAGAACACATCATCCAATTGGAAATAGTCATCTGCGGGAAAATAGAGTAATAGATACTCTCCCCCCTTTTCCGGGATATATAAATCCGTATCATACGTATCGGTTTCCTTCAGAAATTCATTCAACCCATAGGTAAACCCGATCTTGTGAGGACTATTGAATTGATCGGTCACCTTATAATCGGGACTGATGATTTCAAGATAGGCATGATCCGGCAGCTCATTCTTCTTGAATGCCGCTTTCATCCCCAATTTCTTCGCATCTTCATACGTCCCTTTCAGGAAGTCCTGATCCAAATCTTCATACACGGTCTCGACATACACAAAGTTCGCCACCAGGGTGAACGTCCCTACTCCGAGTAAAATGATGAACAATAAAGCATAGTTGATAAAAAACTGCTTGGTGATGGAGATGGGCTTTTTGAGGAGGATCGGATTAGTTTTCATGATTCTCCATCCGATAGCCGAGTCCTTTCACCGTCGTGATATACTTCGGGGATTTAGGATCGGATTCAATTTGTTCCCTGATCCGACTGATGTGGACCATGATCGTATTGCTGTCCCCGATGTAGTCCGTATTCCATACAAGCTCATACAACTGGGCCTTCGTATACAACCGGTTCACATTCTTCATGAAAATCGATAGCAGCTTCGTCTCCTTCGGGGTTAACAAGAGCCGCTCCCCATCCTTCGTCACCGTCTGATTGATCGGATCATACTCCAAGGATCCGTTGCGAATGACAGGTTCCTCCTCCACCACACTATAATCCGTATACCTTCGAATCTGGGCATTCACTCTTGATACGAGCTCAACCATACTGAAGGGCTTTACGACATAGTCATCTGCCCCCAGCCCGAATCCCAACACTTTGTCTGCATCATCCGCCCTCGCTGTCAGCAGCATGATCGGGACCTTACAGTTTTTCCGAATCTCCTTGATCACCTGAAACCCGTCCACTTTCGGCATCATCAAGTCCAGGATGAGAAGGCTCGGCCGCTTCTCCCTGCATTTACGGATCACTTCATCTCCATCATAACTCTGCTCCACCCGATAACCTTCATTCCGCAAATGAAGGCTGATCAGTTGGTTAATTTCCACATCATCTTCTGCTATATAAATCAACTCTGCCATACCCTTACTCCCAGTCTTGTAAAATCAAATTTTCATCCTATTTTACCATGAAATTGTCAGCGATTTTTGAGATTTATGGTTAATTTAAGGTTGCTTTAAGGTTGGGGTTAAGGAAGTCGTGTACAATGAACTAGTTAATGGCCTTGAAATATAAGGCTCATTTTTTAAAAAAGTAGTAATTGGTGGGTAATGAACATGACAAACAAACTAAATGAATTCATCATAAAAGGCCATTTTGAAGAAGCAAAAGAAATGGCGAATGACCTTTCCTATTCAGAACTCGATGAAAAACTGATGGAAACGGCCTTCAAGGATTCAAGTATAACGAATTACGCCTTCATTATGAGTTTACTAGTCGAAGAGGAAATCGTTGAGTTACATGAGACGGCGTTTCGATTGATGGTGGTTCCACTAAATTACCTGGACGGTGCTTATTACGCTGCCCTTTATCATGCAAGGCGATGTGTGGAATTAACAGACCGACAAGATATCAAGTACTTATCCAACCTATTATTCTTGCATCAAATCCCCGATAAAGTCGTCAGTGAAGAGGAAGCCTCTGATACGGCGAGAAGGATGCTGGCATTAGACCCTGATCATGTAATTGCTAAAGAGTTTTTGAATAAGTGAAAGAGGGACGGACCTCTCTAAAGAGGAGGTCCGTCCCTAAGAAAGGGATGAATTCCGTGAAACCACTACATGAAGTATTCCATAACTGGCAGGAGAAACTTGATCAGGATGAATGGTATTTCGGCCATTTCTTTGAGGAGATCACTACTAGCATGACTTCAGAGGAAGCTTTTCAGTACATACCTGTCGTCATCCAGGAATTAGTGAAATTGCGAAATGGGTTTTTAATAGGGGAAATGGTCGATTTTCTTCATGCCGTCTATGAAGTGGCCAATACAACGGAAATACATCCCGTCTTAATTCAGGAAAAAGAAAACATCGAAGAAATTATTCTGAAGTTTGGGGATGAGTACTCTCAGCAGGCGTTTCGTGAGTTTAAGAAATCGCTCCGATGGAATTGAAAGAGGGACGGACCTCTCTAAAGTAGGAGGTCCATCCCTAAATTCATTATTTCACCTTCTGAAGGGCTTCCTCCAGGCGGTCCCACGTTTCGGTGATGCCTTCTATCACACCCATGTCAATTACGGTCTTGAGAGACTCTGCCGAATCATATTCAGCACGGTTGATCAGCTTCGTCCTCCCGCCCAAATCGATGAATTCCAATGTATTAGTCGTCGATGGCATGTCTTCATTCGTATTGCCCTCAGGATCTGAGAAGGAATCGACGTAGATGATCTTCTCCGGCTCGATGATCTCCTTGTAGACCCCTTTTCCCCAAGATTCCATACCGAAGAATTCTCCTTGATTCTGATCCGTGCACTTCATGCAGAAGTGCCACACACCTCCCGGCCGGAAATCCACGTTACAAACGGGAAGCTCCCAGCCCCTTGGTCCCCACCACTGTTTGAGATGTTCAGAGTCTTTAAACATAGTAAACACTAGCTCACGCGGCGCATCAAAATCCCGTTCAAGCACAAGTACCCGATCATTCTCCACCTTTGAAGTCATCGTATTGTTGGACATTTCATTTCCTCCCGAATATTAGAGTATTTGATTCGAATCACATCATAAAACGGTATATCGTGTTTACGGTGAAAAACTTAGACACTGCAATCGCTATGATGAAAAATACTCAAGGATCACCCATTGCAATAGGGAATACATGACGCCCGTCAAACCAATAGCCGCCATGATATCTGGAAAAGAACCTAAAAGCATGATTGGGATCAACAATGTAAGAAACCAGTATCCGCTATTACTATTCTTCAAAGATTCCTTATTTCCTTCTTTGGTTTTGAGATTGTTGGAAAAACGGTGTCTGCCCCACAGCTCACCTGTCATTCATTTTGAAATTTCATTTTTTCCCCATGGTGACCAAACTAAAGATAATACTCGTAAGGATATAATAGATTCCTATAATCGATAACGCATCTGTAAACACGGTCCATATACTATTTCTTTGTATCACAATCTCCCATACCAAGAAGCTCGTGAAAAATAGGAGTGGGAATACGAGAAAGTATCCGAGGAAGTATAGTTTCTCCTTTTGTTTCATTATCATCATCCTTGTCTAGGGAATTTGTTTATACATTTCTGTTTCATGAGTCCCTTCTCTACGATACCACTTACTTGTCAAATTTCATTGATAGGCTCAACATTGAAAGATTCATTGGTAGAGGATACATTATTTACCTTACAGGAAACTTAACGGATGGTTAAGGGAAACTTAAATTTTCTATATGGAATCAGCTATAGAAAATGAAAAAATGGTGCCTGACCCCAACACGCTAAAGCTTTATCGTGCTGGTCATCAGACACCAATCAGTACGCTAATGTATAACTATCACCATTTAGAGGTCCGTCCCTCTAATTCCCTAATCGCGCTGATCGCCCCTATTTTTGTACAGACTGTTGCCCCCACGCGATTGCTGGTTGAAATGACGTTCTTTAGTTTTTTGAAATCCTTCAGGGGGGCTTTCGGGTCTTGATAGTGATTGAGTTGATGCAGGGTCGCCCCAACGAATGCATCGCCTGCCCCCGTTGAATCAATGGAATGAACGGGAATGCTTGGGACGATACACGATTCTTTTCCATTTGAAACCAGTGTTCCATCCTTCCCAAGGGTGACGGCTACGGTATTTGCTCCCAGTCTATGAAAATGTTCGACTCCATCTGATAGATGGGCGAATCCAGAAATGATCTTACATTCCTCTTCGCTTACTTTGACGAAGTCTGCTTGACTGATGCACTGCTCCGCCACCTCAATGAAGTCCCTCTCTCTCCCCTTCCATAAATCGCTTCGGAAGTTCGGGTCAAAGGAGACGAATTTCCCTGCTTCCTTGGCCATTTGGATGAAGGATACGTATGCGGATTTAAAGGGATCATCCAGTAAGGCGGTGGCAGATCCAAAGTGAATGATTGAAGATTCCCTCCAGCTGCTTTGATGAAGCTCTTCCTTGTTCAGATGGGCATCCGCCCCTCGATTAAACACGAAATCTCTTTCCCCATCTTCTTTCAATGATACAAACGCCAGAGTTGTAGGATGATGCTCATCAAGAAGAATGGAAGAATCATCAATGGTAAGATCTTTCATGGTGTTTTTCAGGAAATGGCCGAACGGGTCATTTCCTACTTTGCTCAGGAATCTTGCGCGCCCCCCAAGTGTGGTAATGGTGGCACACACATTCGCAGGGGCCCCTCCTGCTTGCTTTGAGAAATGTTGGCCATGTGCCAGGTCTTTATTGATATCGGTACAAAAGAAATCGATGAGCAGTTCACCGATGCATAAAATCGATGGGTCATTCATGCTCTCGTACTTCCTTTCCCCAGATAGAGGAAAGCTCGGTAACCATGAGCTCTTCTACTTTGGCACCACCTCCAAGGGCAGTGAGGGAAAGGGTGTGATTCGTTCTCTTTGGAAAGATAAGATTAGTTAATACTCCCCTGCCTCCCTGTGCGAATACCTCTAAGGAAGACGAGTCCAGGAATAACTGAAGGCTGAGTGTATCGTCCATTAATGCCACAGGACATTCGGAAATTCCCTGAAATGAATCCGAAAACTCGTGTTCTCCGGACTGAGTCCGATCGACAGATAACATGTGGGTGATTCGACTGTACTGAACACTCGTTTTCTCATCGGATGAATGATGGATAGTCAGACTGAACTCCTCTGTCTCTTTCATCGTTACAGCCAGATTCACTTCCACTAATGCATGATTCACATCCATTAAGTATGCTTCTTCCGTTAACTCTATTGCTTTTGTGACCTTCGATCCTTTTCTGATTCTATTGATTTCGGTTACAGGTTTTTGTAAAAGACGAACACCATCTGCCGTAGAAATCAAAGTCATTTCTCGCGGCAAGGTCATGGCTCCTCTCCACGTTTCAGTCGGAACCTGGTTTGCATATCTCCAGTTGTTCATCCATCCAAGATAGATTCGTCTTCCGTCCTTTTCAGGGATATCGGACCAGCTCACTCCCGCATAATTGTCCCTCCCGTGATCGAGCCAGAGGATGGTGTCTGCATTATGATGGTTGCTAAACGTCTTGCCGTCAAAGTCCCCAACAAAGTACTGGGTCCTTGAACCTTCTTTGAAATCAGGGTTGTCACCAATGCTCACCAGCATCACCCATTTCACATGATCGGGATTTCCGTCAACCATGAGTGGAAACAGATCCGGGCATTCCCATACTCCCGAATGGGAGCCTTCGTCCTGACCGAATTCACTGGCAAACTCCCAATCGATCAAGTTAGGGGACGTATATATGGTAATCGTCTGACCCGTCGCCAGCACCATGACCCACCTTTCAGATTCCTCATGCCAAAATACTTTCGGATCCCGGTAATCGGTAATATCTTCATCTGACAGGACAGGATTTCCCTCGTATTTCTCCCACGTCCTGCCATGATCAAGACTAAAGGCTAGACTTTGTCTTTGCCTTGGACGATCGGAATCCGGATATGAGTCCGCACTTGTATAAATGGCGACCAGCCCGCCATTCCCCTTTTCAAAGAAACCCGATGTATTCTTCCAATCCACCACGGCGCTTCCAGAGAAAATAGCACCGTGCTCGTCGGGATAAAGGGCGATCGGCAGCTCCTCCCAATGGATCAAATCCCGACTAACCGCATGCCCCCAGTGCATTGGTCCCCACGTGGTTCCTTGTGGATGATATTGAAAGAAGAGATGATATTCCCCTTCGAAATAGACCATCCCATTCGGGTCATTCAGCCACTTTTCCTTCGGGGAAAAGTGAAATTGCGGACGATAGGTTTCTGAATAAAGGCTCATTTTTTCTTGATAATGATTCGTCATAAGGATTCTCCTTTGCATTCGAAAGGCTGCACGATTGCCAGGGCAAGGTACAGCCTGAATTTAATTATGATTGGTTACGGTCATATCCATCCTGCTTTATTTTCAGCCACTCCTGTAACCCGAGGCGATCGAGTTCTTTCAAGTAATCCGCCCATTCTTCATCGGCTTTCCCGTTGGTGATCCATTCCGCCTTTTTACGCTTCACATAAGCAAGCAGATCGGTCTCGATCTTCGAAAGCTTATCTAACTCCTCAAGGGAGAAGAATACTTTTGGATAGATGTTTTCCGCCTTCATATCCGGTACCATGACATCCTTCATGAGCCCCAGTCTCCAGGCAGCATCATCCGGTTTCGTCGTCACGGCTCCATAGTATTCGTCCAAGATTGCCAGTGGACCGCCGACGGATGTCTTTTCCCTGAGTTCAACAGGAGCCGTTCCTTCTAATGGAAGGTGCTTTAATGAATTACTGGCACTATCCATTTCGAAGATGTTTTGCTGTTTGTCATCCCCATATGTTCCCCAGTTGTTTTGAACCGATTGAAGCGGATTATAGAATTGATCGATCCACTTCGCCGTCAGTTCAAGGTTCTCGTTCGCACTCGTGATGACCATTTTATTCCGGTCAAATCCCATACCGTTCGTTCTCGCCACATTCTTCGTTCCATCGGGGCCTTCAAGGGCCGGCATGAGGTCATATTGATCGTTCATACCCGTGATGTTGGCTTTATCCCATGTGAAGTACATGCCGTAACGTCCTTCTTTCCCTTTCGACAGGTAGGTATTCCAATCCTGTTCAAAGGCTTCTACGTCAATCAAATCTTCTTTATATAATTCATTTAAATAATTGATGGCATCCTTATACCCTTCGTCGGCTGCCGTCAGCTTCACTTCACCGTCATTGGTGACGACCGTGTGATCCCAGTTCTCACCGAGTCCGAATGAACCGAACAAGAAGGACACATCTTCACCTCCATGGTTGATGATGAAGGACATCGGGATTTCATCTGCCTCACCATTCCCGTTTGGATCCTGAGTCTTGAATGCTTTCAGGACTTCTTTAAGTTCATCGGTTGTTTTCGGCATTTCAAGCCCCAGTTTATTCAGCCATTCGACGTTGATCCATGGGAAGTCATCGACGGAGTGGATGCTTTCCTTTCCTGAACCAAGCTCTTCAATCCAAGGGAAGGAATAAATATGCCCATCCGGTGCCGTCATCATCGAGCGATATTCAGGCGCATCTTCCAAGACCTTTTTCAGGTTGGGCATATGCTCATCAATCAGATCCTCAACAGGAACGATCGCTCCATCCTTCGCAAGCTTCAATAGCTCATAGTCACTGTATCCCGCATTCATGATCGCGTCTGGAAGCTCGCCGCTCGCGACAGCCAGATTCCGCTTTTCATTGAAGGTTTCCCCCGCTGTATAATTGGTCCAGTCGATCTTCACTCCCGTTTCTTCCTGGAGCCTTTTGAAGATCAGCTTTTCATTTGGATCATCCGGAGCAAGTGGTGAGCTGGATGTCATCATCTTAAGCGTCACCTGTTCCTCTAACGGAAACTTTACATTTTCCAGTTCATAATTCTCAGAAGAAGCACTTTCACTGTTGTTGCTGCACCCGGCTGCAAGCAGCATTCCTGACATCAGAAGTACCGACATTGTCTTCGTCTTTTTCCCCATTGTTAAACCCCCATTGATAAAATATAGATTATTTTAAAGATCCCACCATAACACCTTTTTCAAAGTATTTCTGGAAGAATGGATACATAATGATCAGCGGCAAGCTTGCTAATACGATGGATGAATACTTGATCATCTCTGAAATTCTTTGGAGTTCCGCAGCAGCCTGCTGGTCAGCGATCATTCCCGGCTGCACCTCATTCTGGATGAGGATCGATCGCAGGACGAGCTGTAACGGGTACAAATCCCGGTCTTCAAGGTAGATCATCGCATCGAAATATGAATTCCATTGTGCGATGAACGCATAGAGCGCGATGACAAAGATGATCGGCTTTGACAACGGAAACACGATGTTCAAGAAGATCTTGAACTCCGATGCCCCGTCGATCCTTGCTGCTTCCTTCAACTCATTCGGAATCGATTTGAAGTAAGTTCTTGCAAGAATTATGAACCAAACGTTGATGGCATTGGGAAGGATGATCGCCCAAATCGTGTTCAGCATCCCTAAGTCCTTCACCACCATATACGTCGGGATCAACCCTCCGTTGAAGAACATCGTGATGAGAAAGAACACCATGATGAACTTTCGTCCGACAAGCCCTTCAGCCGAGAGGGAATAGCCGGCAAAGATGCAGACACTCACGGTGATGAGCGTGAATCCGACAGAATAGAGAATCGAGTTGATGAATCCTTTGACGATGGTACCGTCCTCGAAGATCCGTTTATATCCCTCGAGTGTCCAATCCGAACCGCTGATGAGGAATCCTTTTTTCACCAGAACATTCGGCTCAAGAACCGAGGATAGTAGAACGTATATCAAAGGGAATAGAACAATGATCACGATTCCTCCAAGAAGGATTTTGTTAATGAAAAGAATGAGTTTATCACTCCTGGTGTATTGGTACATCTCGTTTCCCCCTTTCTATAAAAGACCTTCGCCTTCGTTTAATTTCTTGACCACACGGTTTACGAAAACCAATAAGATGACATTGATGACGGCATTGAACAACCCTACTGCCGTGGCGAATGAATAGTCACCTGCCTGCAGCCCCCGCTTGTATACATAGGTAGAAATGATTTCCGAGGTTGGAAGGTTCATAGACGTCTGTAACAGATAGGCTTTCTCAAATCCAATCGCCATGATGCCTCCTGCAGCCAGGATGAACAGGACCGCCATTACAGGCTTCAGCGTCGGAAGATCGATATGCCGGATGCGTTGCAGAAGGGATGCCCCATCTACGGTTGCTGCATCGTGAAGCTGGGGATCCACATTGGCGAGTGCCGCCACATAAATGATCGATGCCCACCCCGCGCCCTGCCAAACTCCTGACCAGATATAGATGCTTCTGAAGGCATCAGGATCAGACATGAATGAAATCGGCTTATCCGTAAAAACCGACAGCATCGCATTAATCGGTCCTGTAGGTGATAGGAAGAGAAAGATCATCCCGGAGATGACGACGACTGAGATAAAGTGTGGTGCATAAAGGATGAGTTGAATATTCTTCTTCACCCCTGCTTTCCGGAGCTGATTCAGCATCAGTGCAAGTATGATCGGGATCGGAAACCCGATCAGAAGCTCGAAGGAACTTAATTTCAGAGTATTGACCAGGATATCCATGAAATTCGGAGACGATAAAAAGTCCGTAAAGTGCTTGAACCCCACCCATTCACTTCCATTGATCCCCCTGATGGGACTGAAATCCTTAAATGCGATGGATGCCCCATACATGGGAACATACTTGAAAATGATCGTAAGAATGATGGCAGGTGCAAGAAACAAATAGAGAATATAGTTTTTCTTCATATAATGGAGCTTGGTTTTGAGCTTCGAATTTTTCTTTGTTTCCGTTATGACTGGTGTATCTGCCTTGGCAAGTTCTTGCAATCTTTTGACCCCCTTTATATAAATCACTTTGTTCAGAAACAATGATCCTCCCCATTTAGGTGAGGATGTCCGTTGAGTTCACTTTACTAGAATCCCGGAATGAAAACGTTTACTATTTTCGGATGAAACAGTTTAAATTTTTTGGAAGTTTACTGCACACAAAAAAAACCTCTGGCAGCTGCCAAAGGTTTTTATTCCAAATCATTCAGTTCTTCATTGATCTTTTTGACCGCTTCTTCTGCCGAAGTTTTGACATCCTTCCCTCCGATACCCACATCTTCAAATAGCGCTTTGACTGCTTCGCTCACGACAGGATAGGCTGGGGTGATCGGTCGATTCCTTGAGTACTTTTGTGCCTGTTCCACGAAAATATTCTTCGGATACTCATTGAACTCGGGAAAGGCTTCTGCAACAGAATAACGAGCCGGAACATCCCCGGTGATCTCCACATACTTCTTTGCACCTTCAAAGCTGGTGACATACTGGATAAACTCCCATGCTTCATCGGGATAGTCAGTTTCAGACGAAATCCCGAGGGACCACCCTCCGTTTGGAACCGCCTGTTCGCTCCCTTTCGGCAGGGCGGTAATCCCGAAATCCTCACCCAGCCGGAAATCAGGGTTCATCATACTGAGACTCTCCACCATCCAGGAACCGAGGACCGTCATACCGAGCCTATCGGTCTCCAATGCTTCCTCGGGGAGTTCAACCTTGGCTACCCGGTGTTTCTGATAGAGATCCTGATAAAACTGTAGTGCTCTTAATGAAGCCGGGGAGTTCAAATAACCACTCGCTGTCTGATTGCCCGGATCCAGTACATCTCCGCCAAATTGCCAAAGGATAGGCATCTTGAAGTAGGATGGCGACTCCCCATCCGGAAATCCCTGGCCCGGGTCTATTCCCGTGATGTCAGTTGCTAAAGCAGAGATTTTCTTAGCAGCCTCGAGAACCTCATCCCAAGTCAGCGGGTCATGTGGATTTTTGGAAGGGAGGGGAACCCCTGCTTTTTCAAACAAATGGATGTTATAAAAGAGAGCCACACTTGATTCTGCAATCGGTGATAAATAGATTTCATCCTCGTATGTGATCCCCTTCAACGTAGGGGTTGCGAGATCCTCAATATGACCATCTTGTCTCATATAATCATCCAAAGACAGAAGACCACCCGCACTTGCATAAAGGGCAAGAGTCGGCGTATCGATTGTCAAAATATCAGGTGGGTCACCTGCTGCCATCTCAGTTCTAAGCTTCAACTCATAATCCCCATAAGGGATGGGGACCATCTCCACTTCGATCGCGGGATGCTCCTTATTAAAGTCTGCCACCAGCTCTTCATACGCCTGATTCTCAAGTTCTGTCCCCTTGTTTCTCCAGAATGTCAGTTGGATCTGGGCTTGTTCATCCAGCTTTTCTCCGTCCTTATCTCTGCTGGTTTCCTGGAATGAGGTAAAAGTGAAGATGCTGTAGATCCCTGCTGTCAACATGAGTAGCGCAGCCAGTACATAGATGGCAGTTAACTTATACTTCATCGTGCCTCCCCCTTATCCACTGTCATGGATTTCCTGTAATCAAGTGGCTTTAGCCCAAATCGCTTCTTGAATACAGTGCTGAAATAGCCGGAATTGGAATAGCCGACAAGATGTGCAATCTCGATGATCTTTAACTGTTCATCCATCAACAGGGTACGGGCTTTGTCCATTCGGAGGTTGACGAGATAATCACTGAAATTCTGTCCTACCAGTTCTTTGAACATCTCCGATAAATAGGCCGAGTTGATATGGAATTGATCAGCAAGGGAGGAGAGTGAAATTTCATTGGTGTAATGCTTGTCCATATATCGCCTTACATTTTCCACGATGGCAATTCCATTAGAGGAATGCCGGGTTTCACTCACCTTATCCGCAATCATTCTTGAAAGGTCCAGCAGTTGTCCTTTCACCCGGTACCGGGAAGTCAGTTCCCATATACCCAATTGACAATTCCACATCTTCTTCTCTAAATCATCGGTGTACAGATCATATTTCCTTGCCATTGATCCAAGCATAAAGAGCACCCGGCTGGCTGCAAAGGAATAAGACATCACCGATTGCCGGTCGCATTCAGCAAGGGTAGTCAGTAGATGTTTCTTGAAAGTCTCATAATCGCCCTGCTCCATGCTGTTTGACAACTTCCATTCCACATCGTCAGTGAATTCCACCGTCTGTTTACTCGTTGACCCGTCAATGAATTGGGACGTGGCATCAGCGGAACTTTGGCTCCAGGAGAGAAGGGAGGATATGTATCCGTTCTTTAATTGAGATAAACCAATGACTACTTTCCCCACCCCAATGACCGTTTCAACATTCAGATAGCTGCTGACATTCCGTTGCAGTTCCTGAACAAAAGTATGGATTGAATTCCCTCCCGTGTTTTGTAAACATAAGAAATGAATCATATTCTGATAGCTCGTGTCGTAGAAGGACATGATTCCTTCATGCTCATAGGATAATTCCCGGCACAACATCCTGAAGGGCAGAAACAAATCCCTAACCTGTTCGGGGTCACTACTTCGAATCTCTACGGTGATGAACTGAACAACCGTGTCCTCACCTGCCAGCACATCAAGCTTCAGCTGACTCAGTCTCTCCCCGGAAATATTCTTCCCTGCCCATTCATCCTTCACCAAATGAAGCAGGTACTGCTCTCTCATTTCCTCGGCGTGGAACTGGTTCATTCTGACCGTTTCCATTCTTCTCTGCTTCTCCGCTTCAATCTCGCCCCTGATCTTCCTGAGGGCAGCCGTCAATTCCTCGGGATCGACGGGCTTAAGCAGATAATCCTTCACTCCTTCGACCAAAGAGGAACGTACATATTCGAAATCCGCGTATCCCGACAGGACGATCACCTTGATATCAGGATACTTACCCGATAACGCTTTCACAAGCTGCATTCCATCCAAGACCGGCATCCTGACATCGGTCAGGACAACATCAGGCATCACTTCTTCGATAACCTGTAACGCTTCCTTGCCATTGGAGGCTTCGCCGGCAATAACAAAGCCTTCTTCTTCCCAGTCCACTTTCCACTTCAACCCTCTTCGGATTTGAATTTCATCATCGACCAGAATCACCTTCAGCATGAAGATCCCCCTCTCCACTTTTTATGCGTAAGACAATGGTTGTACCTTGATACTCTTTTGATGAAATATGATAGGTGAAATTTTCTCCGTAATACAGCTTTAAACGCCCCAGGACATTTTTAAGTCCGATGCTTCGTCCTTTGCTTTCCAGTACATGACTGGATTCATGAGGACCGTGGTCACGCTTCAATTCTTCCACAATAGACTCAGGGATCCCGATTCCATTATCCTCAATCACAATCTCCACCCAGTCATTCACTTTCTTCGTCGAAATACGAAGAACGGCCTCCGTTTTCTCTATGAAACTATATTTAACCGAATTCTCCACGAGTGGCTGGATAACGAACTTAATGATCGGGAGCGGAGAGGCTGCAGGATCCTCCTGAATGGAAACGGAAAGCGCCTCTTCATATCGCAGCTTCAGAATTTCCATAAACCTCCGTATATAGGTCATTTCTTCCCCGAGGGTCACCATGTCAGATTCCGTATTGAGGGAATATCGCATGATCCTCCCCAAATGGATCGTGACATCGATCACCTCTTTGTTCTTCCCTTGAGCTGCGAGACCACCGATGGTTTCCAAGGTATTATTTAAGAAATGGGGATTGATTTGCAGTAGCAGTGCCTTGTATTCCGCATCCCTCCTGCGTATGTTGGCTTCATATTCTGTTTCAATCAGGGTATCGAGGTGGTTGGCCGTCTGGCCGAACACATCCACCACATAACCAATCTCATCATTCGCTGTCTTAATGGAAGGAATCAATTGCTTCGCTTTCTTAAATTCTCCCTTTTCAACAAGCTTCATGGCACCGGTCAATTTCCCCAAAGGCTTTACGATGGTAGAAGAAAAGAGATAAGACGCCATGATCGTCAATAAGAATATCCATCCACTCGTCAAAAGGAGATTCCTCTGAAGCTCATTAACCTGAGAGAACAGTTCGGACTTGGTAATTTCACTGACCAGCACCCATTCTCCTACCTTTGCCTTCTGATAGAAAATCATATACTCTTCTTTCTCGAAAGGGACCTCTATTAATCCCGAGCTGTTCGTCTCTGTCTTAATAGTCTTTAAGCTTTCCTTTACTACATTCTCCGGTGTATCGACGCTGCCCGTCAGCACATTTCTTCCGAGGCTGTCCAGGAGATAGACTCTCCCGTTCTCACCCAGCTTGATCTTGCTTAAGGCATTCTCAAGAAGGGACGATGGAAAATTTACCTTGATCACCCCGGATAAATCAAGAGTATTGATATCAAAGAGTGGCAGAAGGTAACTGTTCACCTGATCCGCCATCAGATCATTATGGGATCGAAGCCAGCGTTGATCGTCTTTATAGAATTCATCGAACCAAATGGTTTTCTCCAGAGGAGGAAGATTCCCGGCAGTCCCGGTCCCATCGTTCAGGTAAACCGATGCGGACATCGACTTGGAATTGTTGATCATCATCGAAGATAACTCCGCCTTTAACTGGTTCTTCATCAAAAGACGTTCAGCATCTGTTGCCGCCCTTTCATCCTCCTCGGACTTGATCCATTCCTGAGTCGTTGGGTTCACCAGTACCTGCTTTCCTAAATCCTCTGCCTGTGACGTGATTGAATCAATATACAGCGAATACTGCTCCATCATTTCAATCGTCGAACCCGTCGTACGTTCTTCCATGATCGACGTAAACCAGTTGGGAATGAGAATCGATAGAACGAGAAAGGGAAAGGTCAGCAGCAAGGTGAAAATCATAAATAATCGGTTGCGAAGTGAGAAAAACATAGTGCCTCCAAGGTTAATGCAGAATAGGATTCTATTGTTTGAAAAGTGAAACTACTATTCTACTAAATTTACCATAGAATGGGTGGGGTAAAAAGGTAGAAAAATGTGGAGAGGCGGGAATACGAGAAAGTATCCCAGGAAGTATGAAAAGCGTTGCCTGCCCCCGCTACGTTAAAGATTTACCATGCTGGGGAGCAAGGCAACCAATTACAAGGCGTTTAGTTAAATCATCTGGGTTTAACCCATCACCACATAAGCAAAATTCTACATGGATCACTATTTTCATTGAAAGAAATAATAAAAAGAAGAGCCAAATCATTGCTCTTCCTGTCCAGGGTAAGTCGTTTTCATCTTCAATTGGGCTATTCATTCCCCGCCCCAGAACCAATCCACCCCTTCATCCTCGCAATCATCACCGCATCGAGACGATTTTTCGCTTCTACTTTTTGGATGATTTCAGAGATGTAATTTCGTATGGTGGGAGGAGAAAGATATAAGAGTTTACTCATTTCGCCTACGGAATATCCTTCCTCGAGATGGCGTAGGATGTCTTGTTCCCTTTTCGTAAGCGGATTCATTTCTTCGAACATCGAGTGGGAGAGTTGCGGACTGAATACTTTTTGACCTGTTTGGATGGTTCGTAAATTCACAGCCAATTGGGAAACGGGGGAATCTTTCAGGAGATAGCCATAGACCCCTGCCTGGATCGCTCGTTGCAAGTAACCACTTCGTGCAAAGGTTGTCACAATCACAATGCGACAAGGATGCCCTTCGTCTTTCAATGTCTCCGCCGCTTCAAGGCCGCTCACGATGGGCATTTCAATATCTACGATGGCAATGTCGGGTGACTTCTCTCTTATTAGGCGCAAGGCTTCGTCCCCATTTTCAGCTTCACCCACCAGTTCTATATCAGGTTCTAAGGATAATAGCTTTCCGAAAGCGCCTCTCACCATACCTTGATCTTCTGCGATTACGATTCTCATGCTTTCACCTCTATTCACTAAATGGTTTTTCGATTTTCGGTACAGAGATGGTTATGTTCATCCCCCGGTCGGCATTGGATTTCCAATGTAACGTGCCTTCAATCATACGGAGGCGCTCTTTCATCCCCATCAAACCGCTCCCCTCATGGGTTCTATTCACACTTTCCATGCCTACTCCATCATCTTCAATCTCCAGGATGAACGAGTCACTATTTTCATGAATGGTCATCCAGCAGTTTGCAGCTTGACTATGCTTCACGATATTGGTCACACATTCCCGAAGACACAAACCGAGTATTTTGCCATTCACGAGGGGTATTTTCTCTAAATCCAACGAATTCAGATGTGCATCTATACCTGCTGATTGAAGGAATTGCGATGCCTGAACCACTTCTTCTGATAGTCGGACAGACTGCATATCACTGACCAATTTCCGCACTTGAATCAACGTATTTCTGGAAATGTGTTGAAGCTCGCGTACCTCCTGGATCGCTTCATCAGGATTTCGCCGTATGAGCTGCTCCACCAGTTCACCTTTCAACGTTAACAGGGATAATGTATGACCAAGCGTATCGTGAAGGTCCCTGGCAATCCGTTCTCTTTCCTCTATTTTGATCAGTCGTGCAATTTCTTCATTTGCCCCCAGAAGCTCTGATTTCATTTGATTCGATATCTGTTGATTACGGAGGAAATACGGCAACCCAATGAGAAGGATGAGGATTGGGATCCAGGACAAATCCTGTGTTCCTAAGTCAAATTCAACATGATACCATACGGAAGCGATATAAAAGGCGACCATCGATCCAGTATAGACCGTGATCCGTGTAAACGAGGGAAGGAATCCGGTCACAATAGAAGGGTATAGTCCGAACCAGATATTCCACGGGTTAAAGAGGACGATCAATACCATCACACACATATGCTGCATTACTATGCCTAGTTCACGATATTTTACGTGTGAGGTGCTTCTCCAAAAGGCAAGGGCAAGCAATAGAAAAAGAACATACCCATACCACTTATCTCCAAAAGGCAGAAGCAGCATATAGAAAGAAGGAATAATGAGCAGCCTTGACCAGTTAAATTTGACGATAGATGGCATCGGTCATCCCCCTCTCCTCATACGTATTCTTACATCTCAAGCTTTTGTTCTTCTGACCGTCCTATCCATCCAGCCCGGAAGCCATGCAATGGAAAGAGTAGCCACAAATCCATGTAACGTATTCGCTACACCTGCTATGCCAGGCTCTGCAGGAAACGCCCAATCAAATAGGGAAAGGGCCAGTGCCACCCCAATCGTGATGAAAGCATACATCCATCGTGGTCTCGTCGTTTGTTTCTTTAATTTCATATAAATCACTGCCCCGATCATATTCACGACAATCGACATAAAGAGGATCGACCCGGGTGTTATCTTTTCAAATGTAACGTCTAACACAAAGCATAGCAAGTAATACACCACGATCGCTGCCACACCGGAAATCGCCCCCACCATAAAGCCAACCTTTAAACCATTCTTCATACATGCACCTACTCTCATAAACTAAAAATCTGCTTAAATCGTAGCATGTAGAGGTAGGAGGAAATAGTTATATATATCATTTGTTTGGAAGCGTGGGGACGGTTCTCGTGCTTCCGTCGGCACCCTTATACTATCGTCTATTTGTGGACTCAGGTACCTGTTACTTGGCTTGCAAGTTCACAAAATATCAGGGTAGTATCATCGATTCATTTCCATTATAATTGTATGAGGGAGGTGATAAAATGGAAAAGCAAATCATAAACATGTTATCCGATATTCAACGGAACATGAAGGTGTTCGACCAAAACTTGAAAGAGCTTGACCGTAATATGAAAGCGCTCGATGGAAGAATGGTAGGACTCGAAGGTAATATGCAAGGACTTGAAAGTAATGTGCAAGGACTCGGCCAAAAAATGCAAGGACTTGACAGTAATGTGCAGGGACTCGGCCAAAATATGCAAGGACTTGAAAGTAATGTGCAAGGACTCGATGGAAATATGAAGGAGTTCAGAAGTGACTTAAAAGAGATAAAGGAAACGGTTAACAGAATCGAAGTTTCACAAACAGAAGATGTCATTGCTTTGTTAAAAGTAGGTAACCAACGTTCTGAAACGGACTTTCATTATCTGAACACAAGAATCACAGATATTGATAAACGGGTTTTCACCCTCGAGAATCGAGCTGAAGGGTAATCGTCATATCTCGATATAATAGTAATGACGGTTCCCCTATACCTACTCTTCGTTCCCTCTCACCATGATCCACACTTCATTTCTTCGATTTTTCTTTTGTTAGACTTTCCACAATGAAAAACCTAAAATACCTGATCCGCTGCAAGTGAAAATTCATGAGGCACCTGGCCGATCGTAGACGATTCTGTAAGCCAAGGGATCAACCATAGTCTCAGTATGAATAGAGCCATTCTCACTATTCCATGAGAATGGCTTTATTGTGATGTTCAATGATAGATGCGCTTTGTGTATTTGTGTGGAGAAAATGCCTTTCCAGAGTACAAATCGAATTGAATTAACCGTTTTTATTCAACACTTTTTTGATCAACATCCCAATACCAAATAAAAGTAAAGCAGCAGCCGAAACAAAAACCATTAATTGTGATGCAGTTAAGGAAAGAGCAGAAGCTAATTCAATCGAATATGCAAGCGAGAAGGATGTAACTATTTTGGAAAAAATAGCAACGCTTAAAAACCTCTTAACACTAACGCCACTAACACCTGCACCCACACAAATAATTTCATCAGGTAAAATTGGAATAATGAAAAGTAACGCAAGAATAAGTAATTCGTTCTTTTGAACATATAGATGGTACTTCTCCAAATGTTTCTCGTTGACAAGTCTTTTCACTATCTTCATTCCACCAAATCTCGAAACAAAGAACATCGTTATAATCCCCAGTATTGTTCCAAAAAAGCCGAGAATAAAAGCCGTGAACGAACCTAATGCTGCACTGGCCGCAACCACTGTAACCATTTCTGGTAAAGGTAAAATGATTGGTTGTGCAAAGCATATAGCAAAATATATATATTTAGCAGTTGAAATGTTTTGTCTAAGGAAATTCTCGAAACCGATTGCGTCAGTCAGTACAAGGAAACTGCTGATATAGAATGTAAGAAACATGGCCAATACAGCTAAAAAGTTGACGATAGATATTACCCTGATAGCTTGGATAAATCCTCTTTTCCCAGTAGCAAGAGCTGCCATCGCTATGACTAAAATAAGTAAGAACACAGTGGAACCAACTACTTTTAAAATAGGTAAAAGATGTGGTAATCCTATGTTAAAGATTAAAATCGGTATTAAAGTCAATAAAAGTTGTTCTACATAATACTTGAAATTGTTTTTAATTATCATTTTACACTCCATATAAAATTCAGGTTTAGCCCATCTTAGGTTGTGAAGGAAACCTTGTTTCCCTTTTGTCCACATTAATCTATTTACTATAAATTATACCGTTTATATTGTAAACTTTATCAGCAATCACCAATCTGTGTAATTTAGTCAAGTTTTTGTCCTTCCATGACATCCTCTCAACCATTTTTCTTCTCATTGTTTTATTGTTACGTATGCCATCAACCCATTTAAGAAATTCTTCGCCTTTGAGAACATATCCACTACTTCACACTCTCTATATTCGCAGTATACCGTATAATTCTTCACAATTTCACGAACTTGTTCAGAAATTTGCCAATCGACTTTATCAGCATTATTATTCTTAGGCTTGATGAATTGCACGAAATTTTTCATTCCTTTAAATGGTTGTCCAATTAAAAGAAAAAAACCAAATCACTATGCGATTTGGTCTTTAAATTGATATGTTATTTCTTATATTCCTCACAAAAACTGAACTACTTAAACCAAGAAGCAGTCCCTCTCTAAATAAATTCACTCAACAATAACCAATAACAAGGATTTAGCGGCAGATTAGGCGGTACTGGAATAACGGCTGAATTATATCCGACGATAAAGCTTGCCGGATCAGTCGCAGATGCCCATCCCGCAGTGAAAGATTCATTTACAATGGTATTACCCGTACTGAAAACCTCTGTGCTGCCCAAATAGTTGTTATCGATTCCAGCGAGTCCTTTCCCTGCAGTATTTTGAACGGTATTTCCATAAAAAGCTAAAAATTTAAAAATATTCAAGTTGGGCCCAAACAGTAAGACAGGAACATTTCCTTCACTGATGGTCGTATTATCGATGATATACAATCCAAAATTCTCACCTGTAAATTCTTCCATGAGAAGAAGGTGACGCAGCGTAAAGGGGGAGGTCAATTGTGTATTATTCCTTATGACCAAATCTCCCTTTAGTGTACCTGAACTGGCTGCTATATTCGTAATAATGATGAAGCTGCACCTGACAGCCCCTGAATCAGAGACAAACGTATTGGTGTCAATGATACTCTGCCCTGAAGTAGAAGAAATACTGATATACCGATAATTATTGTTAAGCGCCGCAGCCGGTGCATAATTAAAGTCACAATTGGTGATCTGGAATTCAGAGGCAATCAGTGAAATACCGAACTCACATACAGAGAGTTCACAATTATCGACATAAATTCCGGTAGCTGACAAATTACCCACTCTTATGATGGACTCAATGGATGCTATTGATACGAAATCTTGAATGATGGACATGTTTTGGAAGACCACATTCGATACGGTGACATTAAACATGGTAGTTACAGTATTATTCGTGGTATCCACGATCGTTGCGCCTTTTCCTTGCCCCTCTATCGTTACCGACTTGTTTACATTTATCGTGGAATTTATCGTAAAGGTTTCAGCGTCTAGTAATAATCGATCCCCATTTACTGCCGCAGTTAAAGCAGCTTGGATCGTGGTAAATGGTCGAGTGGAGCCTACCAGCAGGGTATTCCCTGTTGGAGGAGGTATCGTCCTTGTTGTGGGAGGAACAGGTTGTTGTTGCTTATAAAAAGTATTACCTGTGGATATATCAATATATAGATCTCCATCATTACCAATATCGCAGGTTGGTGATCCCACTCCTGTTAAAACGGGAGTACCAGCCGGTCCTTGTGGTCCCTCAGGTCCTTCTGGTCCAGCTGGTCCTTGTGGTCCTTGTGGTCCTTGTGGTCCAGTTGGTCCTTGTGGTCCCGGCGGTCCTGGTGGTCCTGGTGGTCCCGGTGGTCCCGGTGGAGGAGGGTAAAAGTCACACCCCTCAGGAGGGAGTATACGATTCGGATCACACTGGATTCGGTTTTTTTTATACATTTCATCACCTCTAAAAACAATATTTAATATAATAGTATGATGAATTTAATGTAATGCTTGGACGAAAAAAGAACCAAGGGGACAAGTACCATGGCTTATATACAAAAGGGGCTATGGTACCTGTCTCCTTGACCTTATAAGTGTACAGAAAAAGAGCGATCCACTCAGGTTGCCCCCGATCGCTCTGCACTCCCACTTCAATATGGGTTTAATATCCTTGATTAATTGAGGACGGTTTTCGTGCTTCTTTTTCATCAAGCCGAACCGCCAGTATGCTTCACCCAAAAGACTCATCAACACCCCTTACACCTTCAAACTATCAATCTGAAACTCTGACACGTTCTTCGCGTACTCCGTAACCAACATCCCAATCCCTCCCCCTTTTCATCATTTAACCCTTAGCCAAGGGACCTGTCTCCATGGCGCAAAAATTTGTTGATTTGTTGTTTTGGGCATAAGAAAAAAACGCGTGGGGACGCGTTTTTTCTAGTTTGCAATTTTGTTTTTCGAGAAGCGCGGAGACCATTCCATTGGTCCACCCTTTCAGATAGAAAAGAAGCTCTAAACCCTTCACACCTTTATCTTACGCCCCTTCCATTTCACAGAATGAAAAATATTCACCCGGATGAAAGAATAAAGGAAAATCACTGCGAAGAATACAAACAGCAACGGATAAAAAGGAAAATACACCCACCTGAAATCCCCGACCCTGCGGGCAAACCATGCTGTTTGAACGAAATAGAGGATATACAATGCCCCATTGACGATCATAGGGGCGGTTCTCTCCTCCATAATCGAAGAGATCAATGAAGACGCGGTGGTTAAACTTCCGGTAATCCAGAGGATGACCATCAACATGACGACGGGATGAGTGGACTTGGAACCAACGGCAAAACTTTTGCACCAGCCTTCGATAAGGCTTCCCAAACCTTCCGGATACATGCGGAACGAAATGATCCCTCTGCCGCTCAGGCAGCGAACGGGAAGGTTCTGATCAAGAAAGGCCTCTCCCAGTGCCAGATCATCCATGATGGCCCCCTCGATTTTCTCATGCCCACCAGATAAGAAGTAATCGTCACGATTACATAGAATGCATGGACCGAACGATCCGGCGGCTTTGAACCGGGATCCCCAGACGGTGAATAAATTCATGCCCACCACGACGATGATGTTAAAGACAATAGAGAGATGTTCATACACACGCTCCACTGTGTGATAGGGCTGCAAGGCGAGGATACCCCTGGCTCCTTTCCTCTCGTAGAAATGCAAAAGATTACGTAATCCATCCACACTGGTGAATCGGGTATCGGCATCCAGGAACAGCAGCCAGCTCCCTTTCGCCTCCTTGGCACCGCGCCAGCAGGCAGACGATTTTCCTGCCCCTTTATTCTGCAGGACCGTGACACCGTAGCTTTCTGCGACCTCAACGGTCCGGTCCGAAGAATCGTCATCCACCAACAGAATTTCAAATCCCTTGAATTGCTGTTCCTGTAATGACATCAATAACGGGGAAATCCTGCCTTCTTCATTCCTGGCAGGGATAATGATGGACAGAAACGGCAACCCCGCCGTATTTCTCGAAGTGAATCTTGGAACCGGCAAGGACCAAAACATGATGATGCCAATGATAATCCCTAGGAAACCCAGGATGAGATTGATCACTTCTGAAGCCGTCATTTAATCTGCCTCCTTCCTCTAAAACTCACAAACGTGACAATCCTCGTTAGACCTTTATGTAGCTGCATTTCCTTACAGTAGTCTGCTTCATTTCTTCCCAAGTCCTGACGTAATGGCCGATATACGCCCGCGATTGTAGCGCTGAACAACAATAATCGGAAGGTTGAAGACAAGGGCATACAGGATCATCACCCATCCTGCCCATACGGGATTCCATATGAAGAACAGCGGAGCAGGGAGAATGGAGAGCCAATGGGTGAATTCCGCGCGTTTCGTTTCCGCCGCAAATACGATCAAGTCCTTCGACTTCGTTCCATGCAACCCCTTTTTACTGTATCCCTTTTTGAAAAAAATCGTACCGTCCAGAATAAGTCCCTTCCACTTCTTTACCCGGAATAAACGCTGCCACAATGCTCCGGACTGT
The DNA here is from genome assembly GCF_032337515.1 of Rossellomorea yichunensis. Taxonomy (NCBI): domain Bacteria; kingdom Bacillati; phylum Bacillota; class Bacilli; order Caryophanales; family Bacillaceae; genus Rossellomorea; species Rossellomorea yichunensis. The sequence goes on from NZ_JAVYAD010000004.1 coordinate 129,975, forward strand.
TCAAAAGGGAACGTCCGGAACAAGAAGTGGTCTTTCAGGAACCACGTCAACGGCAGTTTCAAGCACATGCTTGAAATGAAGAGATGAAAGAACGTCCAGGCAATCACATCAATGAATATGATCCAATGTTCAGGAAGTGAGACGATCATGACATCACCCCTTTATTATCCAGAATCCCTCTCCACAATTTTCTCGCCTACAAGCTGGCCGCTTAAGGTAACCATCGGCATTCCTCCGCCGGGGTTCACCGTCCCACCGACGAAATAGAGGTTGTCGTAGCGTTCACTCTGCTTCGGATGTTTCAAGCCTTTATTCTTCTTACTGTCTGACACCGTCCCATAAATCGCCCCTCGGTCGGAGCCATACGTGCGCCTGATATCTTCAGGTGTCCACATATCCCTGGTGACAATGTTTTCACGCAAGCCATCGAGGCCCATTTTCTCCAGCTTGATCAGCACCCGCTCAGCGAATTGTTCATAGTCCTCCTGAGTATACGGATTTTCATCCCGGATAAAAGGAATATGAGGCAGCACTTTGATATTTTCATGTCCTCGAGGGGCCTGTGTCGGATCGGTCTTATTGACATTGACGAGATAAATGACCGGATCGTCCGGCAGTTCATGGCGGTGGAAGATCGATTCCATTTGTTCCTTCATATTTTCCGCGAAAAAGAAATTATGATGACGCAGCTGCGGATAATTCTTCTTCACACCCAGGTGCATGACGAGGCCGGAGCTTGCCGGTTCGAATTTCTTTTTTAATTTATTAATATAATCGCTGTCTTCCTCCAGTAATCGCTCGTAAACCGGTATGACTTCCATATTGGAAACATAATGATCTGCCGTCACCCGTGTCCCGTCTTCCAAAACGGCTCCGGTAATGTCGCCATCCTTCTTGTCTAGCTTGACGATCTGCCTTCCAAGATGGAAGGTTACCCCCACTTCTTCTGCCAGCTTTACAAGACCGTCCGCGAGCTTGTGCAATCCGCCGGGAACATACCATGCTCCCTGATCATGCTGCATGTATATCATCATATTCATCACTGCCGGCGCATCGTAAGGAGACGAACCGACATACTTGATAAAATAAGAGAGCATATCGCGAAATTGCTTATGACTGATCCGCTTATCGAGGGATTTATGTACCGTGGATAACAAGTCAATGTTTTTCATAACACTGAACAGTCCCGCCTGCTTGACGATTCCTCTTGCCGTATCCGCACCTTTAAATAAGGTTTTATCCGTCATATCGTAATGGGTCTTCGAATGCTCCAGCAGACGTTGATATTCACGAATGTCCTTTTCACTGAGAGAGGCGTTCTTCTCTCGCATGTCGTTCATATTTTCATATAAGTCTATGACATTTCCATCGGGGAAGAAGGAACGCCATTGATGATCCAGCCTTTCAATCTGAACATAATCCTTCATGGATTTTCCACTGGCCGCAAACAATCTCTCAAAGATCTGCGGCATCGTCAAAATGGATGGGCCAAGATCAAACCCAAAACCGTCTTGCTCGAGCCGGTTTAACTTCCCTCCAATATGATCGTTTTTTTCATATAAGGAAACTTCGTATCCCGCCTGTGCGAGTGTAATGGCAGCCGACACCCCGCCGAGTCCGCCTCCAATGATAAGTACCGTTTTATTTTTCAATGGTTACCGTTCCTCCTGTTCCGAAATCTTGATTGGAGTATGTATGTTTATCTAAAACACATTCAACATCCGCCTGTCCTTGTGCCAGTTTCAAATCAAGCTCTTCCTTACCCATCTCTGGATCATGGAACTAGACCCGGTTTGGCCTGCTTTTTCCAATACATCAAGTCTGTATCCTTTGCACTTATCTTATACCCTCAATGCCTCTAAGAAAAAACGTGAATGTGTTTTGGGTCATGGTTCAATATGGAGGGGCTTCAGCCACAGCTTTGATTTTCCCTGCGATCATTCGCCAGGCCTCTTCTGCTCTTTCTTTTGGTCCCAGATGGGTAAACGCATGGGAACAGCCCCTGAATATCGCCTTTTGAACGCTCACCCCTGCTGCTTTTAATTTCTCCGCATAACTTTCGGCTTCCGGCCTGAATGCATCAGACTCAGCTATTAGAATCAAGGCTGAGGCTAAGCGGCCGCTAACCTCGGCACGGACAGGGGAAGCGAGAAGATGCCCCGCTTGTCCCTTCTCTGGGACGTAACACATATGGATAAAATGGGCTGCCTTGGGAAAACGGGAACGCCACTTGTCTGGTTCCGGCTTCTCAGCATGAGGGGTGACAAAATCCAGCATAGGGCACGATAGCACTTGAAGCAGGGGCTGCTCGTCCCCCTTCTCTTCAAGGTAGAGGCAAAGGGCTGCAGCAATATTTCCACCTGAGCTTTGTCCGCCAACCATGACCTTTTCTGCCTCAATGCCCAACTCCTCCGCTCTTCCCTTCACCCATTGAATGATTTCATAGCCCTGTTCAATGGCTTTCGGAAAAGGATACTCGGGTGCTTTGCCATATTCGACATTCAGAACAACACATTCGGCCTGATTCGCCAGGTAACGGCAATAAGGATCATCCAATTCCTTATCATTCATGATGAACGCCCCGCCATGGAAGTTGATATAGACAGGGAGTTTTTTCTTTTTTGCTGCCAAAGGATAATAGAAGGAAATGTAAGTGGGCCCGACAGATGTTTCAACTAACACATCTTTTTTCGTTTGTACATCCTGCCGGGGGATCATAGGTGTTTTGTTGGATGGATGAGAAAAGAGACGCAGTAACTTTGCCATTATGGCACGGAACATAAACATTACCTCCCTTGGTAGTATAGTAGTATAGTAGTTTCCATTCTTCGACACGTGCTGCTCCGGCAATGGGGCGTGTCCGTCTTCTTCCCGGATAAAAGTATTAACGGTCGACATTTCAGGCAATATGTAGAGATTTTGATATGAATAGGTGATATTACCCTTCTTTATGGGTGAACTCAGGATGGTTCTTAGCTCATTTTCTGATAGATGTTGTGAACCCAGAATGTGGTTCATAACAAGTAAAAGGGGAAGGGTAAAGTGGGCATCGTACCCACTCCATACTATCCATTCAGCCCCGGATACACGACTGTCCCATCTTCTTCAATGATCGGCAAGGCTCCCCATTGACCGAGTTCGTGACTGATCACTTCGGCCTTTCCGTCAGAATCATCGATGATGTGGGAGACATCCCAGCCATTTGCTTTCAGCACGTTGCTGATCAACAGGCGGTGGCACCTGGCCGGGTGGCGTTCCGAGCACATATACGCCAATTTGGTCTCAGCCGCTGCCTCCTTCAACTCTTCAAGTCCATCCTTGAACTCCTCCGTCATCGTGTAATCTGCATAATTGTGAAACGATCGGTTGTTCCAGCCGGCGTTCAGGCCTTCACCAATCCCCCCCCCGACAAACGCCTCCTGCCCCCGAGCTTCGGGAAATGACGGTATTCTACTCCTGCTTCACCCAGCCACTCTCCCATGTTCTCCTTCTTGAATTGAGGGTGTTTTCGACTGGCGGGAAAAGCTCGGATATCCGCTATATATTCGATTTCTACGGCATCAAGCATGTTCAGAAATTGTTCTTTGGAGTGCGTCGAGTGCCCGATTGAGTAAATTTTCATGAAAGCTCCGCCTTTCTTACAGAATATAATCTCAGTGTAGTTAAAACGAGAGACGCGCGGCTCTTGCGTTTCCTATACCCGTCCGCTTACTTCAATAGTCTTTATTTACATAACTTTGTCCCATAGTGGAAGGGGAAAATTGATGTTGTATCTTCCTTCAAGTTCTTGCTTGATTTATTCTGTTAACCTAAGGGGAACAAAACTGATCTTTTGCGGTCATAAAAATGATAAAAGCCCGCAAAGAACAAGCGGGCAGCTTCATTTACATAAAACCGGAAAACCACAGTCCGAGAGTAGTTCCGATATAGTTGCCGATGATGTAACCTAAAGTGCCGACAACAAGTATCGGCCCAATTAGGTCTTTCCACCCTTTTGCAATGGCCATGGCTGCAGCAGTTGTCGGCCCTCCGACATTGGCATTGCTGGCTAGAAGGATTTCTTCAAGGTCATAGTTTAATAGCTTTCCAGCAGTCAGTGACACGGCCAGGTTCACTACGACAATAATGAACACAAAGAAGAGCAGCAGCGGAGCATTTTGAACAATGAGCGGGATCGATGCCGGAATGCCAATAACCACAAAGAACAAGTAAATGAGGAACGTACCGATTTCCTGGCTTCCATTAATCGATTCAAAATACTTAGGAAACAGGGCAAGTGCCAGGAATGTCAATGTCGTCAACACTAAGTACTTGTCGCCGAACAATCCATTCAGCAAATTCAAAAAGAAAGAAGTCTCTTCACCGGAAGGAATCAATCCGTCCAGGAATTCTGCGATTTTAAACGAAACCATCACGAGCAGGAAGGCAGTCCCTACAGACAATGCAATATCCTTCAGAGATATGTCCTTTCGCTCCCAAAAGCTTTCCGCAAGTGTCTTTCCCTCTTCTTTCATTCTTCCGCTCTCCACTTTTTCCACATGCGGTGCATTAAAGCGTCTTCTGAAAAAGCCCATGGCCGGAATCATCATCAGAACGATGAAATAAATAGCCATCATTAAATTGTCTGCGACGACTGCGGAAGAAACCATTTCCCCAGGCGCTTCGAATTTTGCTGCCATAGCTGCAAAGTTCACCCCGCCGCCAACATAAGATGCACTAAGCATCGCGCCAATTTTATCAAGGACCGGTATATGATCCTTCAATAAAAAGAAGCTGATGATCACCCCTGCAACCGTACCGATGGAGCTGATCAAAAAAAGAATCAGCAGCCGTCCGCTTTCCTGCCAGATCCTTTTAAAGTTCACATGAAAAAGCAGCAGCGGAATGGCGAGGGGTATGATAAATGTCCATACTGCATCATAAACCGGGGAAGCTGTAGGAATAATTCCGGTATTGGATAGAATAATGGCACCTATCAGCGCAATAATTGCACCAGAAATCTTCGCCGCCCAACTGTAGCGCTGCTCTAAAAAGATGCTCGCCGAAGCCCACACTACTATAATTCCCCATAACGTCACATAATCATCTGCTTTAATTAAAGTACTCTCCAACACGTTGCCCCCTTTTCACAATTTTTCCCACTATCAATATAGTACCTATATTGGGTGGAAAATTCAAAATATTCGCGACAGGATTCCACCCTACTTTCTCCTCTTTTGAAAAAATATAATGAAAAAACCTTTCCATAACGGAAAGGCTTTTACTTTCTTTAATTGAATACTTTTCCATTTATACAGCTCATGGAACTATTCAATTTCTCACTCTTTCAGTACCTTCTACCACTCCCTGAAGCGCAGTAAGAATAACTGAATTTGCAACAACCCCCACGTAATTTGCCCCTTGATCAAAAGCTTGTTGCGCTCCGGTACAATCAGCAGCAACAGTTCCAATCACAACGTTTTTTTCTGAAGCTTGCCCATATAATGTTCGAAGTACTCCTTGTACTTCTGGATGCTTAGCACCTTCTCCTTTAAACCCCATATCAACCGATAGGTCAGTGGTACCGATGAAAATAGCATCGATACCTTCAACACCCATAATCTCCTCAATATTCTCCACCGCTTCAAGGGTTTCTATATGTGGAATGACTAATATGTTTTCATCGGAGCTATCTAAGAATGCCTTCCCCCCTTCATTTCCATAGCGCGCTGCCCTGTGTGAATAAGCGACACCCCTGGTTCCTAAAGGGGGGAATTTCGCCCTTTTCACAGCCTTTATGGCATCTTCCTTTGAATTGACCATCGGTACTTGTACCCCTTTAGCCCCTCTATCCAAGGCCTTCTGGATACTGGACGGATCGTAGGAGACTCTCACAATGGGGACCATATCCACTGATTCAGCTGTCCGGATCATGTTTTCTAATTCAGAAGGACTGAAGGGACCATGTTCATCATCTATGACAACGAAATCAAATCCGGCGTACCCCATCATTTCGATGAAGTTTGGAGAATAAAATCCAATGAAACTTCCAAGTACCCTTTCCCCGCTTCTGAGTTTGTCCTTTACAGGATTGATCATTGAAATCACCTCCCTATATTTCATCCTTTCACTCCATCAGCCAGTTGCGTAAAGCAGTCGTCACTTCTTCTGGTCGCTCCAAACTGCTTAAATGACCACAGTGATCTACGACAACTAACCGGGACTCTAAAATATATGCCTGCATTTCTTCATGTAAGGACAATGGGCAAACCTGATCATCCTTTCCTACTAAAAGGAGCGTGGGAACGTTAATTTCCCTTAAGCCTTCCCGAAGGTCAGAACGCGTAGAAACAGCCTTTAATTGCTGTACATATACTTCTGGCCCGATTTCCTCCACCATACACCTTATGGTTGAAACTAGCTCACTATCTTCTTGCCTGCTGGGATGAATGAGATTCGGTAACAAATACTCCTCTACTATGCTTTGAAACTGCCCAGATTCCACCTTTGAAATAAGGTCCTTCCAGCTTTCCAACTGCTCTGGCTTAGGGCCATGTGGATTCGAGTCCAATAGGGCAAGTCTGGTCACTCTTTCTGGTGCTTGCCGAATGACTTCCATTGCAACAATCCCACCAAGTGAAAGCCCAGCTAGAGCAAAGCGTTCAGGGGCATGCTTCAAGACGGATCCAGCCATTCCCTCCATGGTGTCTGCTTCGGTTAACATAGAGACGGAAGGGTCGGAAACATCAGTCAGATGTTCCAACTGATGCGCCCAAAGTCTCTCATCACATAGCGTACCCGGTAATAATACTAAAGGTTCTCTCTTCATCTACTATTTTTCTCCCGCTCGCAGCTTCTCCGCCATTTGTTTCTCAAGTGCGGAAAAATTCTCAGGTTTGATCATTTTCCCTGATTGATCTGCATGGAAGCCATGTTCCGCTGCTTTCCTGACGACCTGTGGAGCCCAGTATGGATCTTTCCCGTTGAATACCTCATGCTGTTCCAGCACGGCGAAGATCCAAGCATCTTCATCACTGATATTTTCAAAGCCTCTCCATAACCCTGGCGGCAAGGAAATTAAATCCCATTCTTCAATAATGGTTTCACCCTCGATCTCATCTTCACTATTCCCCCAATAGAAGCGCCATTTTCCGGAAAGAGGGAGAAACGCCTCAATGTAATCATGTGTATGATAGGCGGGACCATTCCCTGGAGGTGCTTTCACCATGCCTATCTGAAACCCGTGGGGTTCTGTGATTTCGGGGGAATAGGCATCATTTTCACTGGCTGTATCCCCTATCAGGGCGTAATTCAGGCGTTGATGACCTGGTATGATACTATCAATAAACATGAGAGGAATAGCTTTTGATTTTAGATCATCAAATCGAACTATCCAGTTTTCTTCCATCTTTTCATTGGATACATATCGTTTCACTTTCGGTTGTTCTGTCGGCATAGTAATCTCCCTTTCTATTATTCAAAATGTTATTCATTGACTATTCTTACAATTTAAACGTCACTAATTTCAGTTCTGTCATCTCTTCCACGGAATATTTGATTCCTTCTCGGCCGGTACCGCTGTTCTTTACTCCACCATAAGGCATATGATCGACTCTGTAAGTAGGGATATCGTTGATCATGACTCCCCCGACTTGAAGTCGATGCAGGGCATCGAATGCTTTATGAACAGAGGTAGTATAGATCCCCGCCTGCAATCCGTATTCAGAATCGTTCACGAGTTCAATCGCTTCATCCAAAGAATCGTAGGGTGTGATCGTGACAATGGGGGCAAATGCTTCCTTACAATTTAGGGATAGAGCGGATGATCCCCCCGTGATCACAGTTGGGTGAATGATGGCACCCTCCCGCTTTCCTCCATACAAGATGTGCGCACCTGCTCCTGTTGCTTCGTTGAACCACTCTTCGATCCTCTCTGCCTCCCCTTGATTGATCATGGCCGATAAGTCTGTGCCTTCTGACATTGGATCGCCGATCACAAGCTGTTTCGTTCTTTCAATAAATTGATCAACAAAAGAGTCATAGAGTTTTTCCTGCACGTAGATCCTCTGCACCGAAATGCATACTTGACCGGCAAAGGAATAGGCCCCTTCCACACATCGATCAACGACAGCATCCATATCCTCCGCCCCATCGACAATGACAGCAGAGTTCGAACCCAGTTCAAGTGTTACTTTTTTCAGCCCTGCCTTCTCCTTAATGCCAATACCCACCTCCACACTCCCCGTAAAGGTGACCATTTTCACTCTGGGATCTTTTACGAGCTGATCTCCAATGACACTCCCTCTCCCCGTGACTACGTTTAACGCCCCTTCCGGCAGACCTGCCTGCTCAAAGATTTCAGCTGTAAGAAGGGCGCTTAAAGGCGTCTGATTCGCCGGCTTCAGGACCACTGAATTCCCTGCAGCAAAGGCGGGACCCAGCTTATGGGCCACAAGGTTGAATGGGAAGTTAAAGGGCGTGATCGCAGCGATGACCCCTAAAGGCTCACGGATCGTAAAGGCAAAGCGGCCCTTTCCACTCTTGGCGGCATCCATGGGAATGGTCTCACCATGAATCCTTTTCGCCTCTTCGCTTGCAAATTTATACGTTTCAATCGTTCGCGCTATTTCAGCACGAGCTGCCTTTATCGGCTTAGCACATTCCATGGCAAGGATTTCCGCTGCCTCCTCAGATCTCTCCTCAAAAATACGCGAAACCCGCTCAAGGATTTCCGACCGTTCCAAGGAAGTCAACTGCTTCATTTTCTCAGAACCTGATTGTGCACTTTCTAAGGCGTCTTCCACTTCACGCTCATCTGCCAGGGGGACGCTGGCAATAATGTCTCCACTGAATGGGGATTTTAACTCATAGTAATCCTTTGCTTCCTGCCACCTGCCATCCATGTAGAGTTTCTTTTTGAGTTGATTTTTCAGCAACCTTCATCACGTCCTTTCTCGTATCCTACGAATGCCTTTTGATAAATGTCTAAGATCTTCTTTTCGGTCAATTGGTACGGCGTGTTGGACAAAAGGCGATCAATCTGAGAGGCTTGCCCGGCAAGAAGAGGTAAGTCTTCCTCCTTGATCCCAAGCTCCTCTAGCGATGTCGGGAGGTCCAGAATCGCCAGTAATTCATATAGATACCCCACTACTGCCTTAAGGGCTTGATGTGGATTTTTCGAGTAATCCCCTAATTCAAGGTAGCTTGCAACCTCTACCATTTCCTGAGTGCACGTTTTCCCTGTCTCTTCGAAAACAAAGGGCATAAGGAGAGCGTTGGCAACCCCATGCTCGATGTGGTACTTTCCACCGAGCGGGTAAGCTAAGGCATGGACGGCCCCCACACCTGCATTGGCTAACGAAACTCCAGCCAACATGCTTACCCAGCTCATCCCGATGCGACCTTCCATGTCCTTCCCATGGTGAACTGCCTTCGTGATGTTCGAACTAAATAACTTCATGGCCTTTTCGGCATATATCTTCGTTAATGGGGTAGCTTTCACGGCAACATACGATTCAATGGCGTGTGTGAAAGCATCCACTCCTGAAGCAGCGGTGATCCGCGGCGGGCACGAGCGTGTCAGAGCAGGATCGATGATGGCTAGGTCCGGCAGAAGATGCCTGCTGACAATCCCCCGTTTTACTTCCTCTTCTTCATCCCCGAATATGGCATTCATCGTCACTTCCGATCCGGTTCCTGAAGTCGTCGGAAGCAGAATGCACTTGACCTGTCTGGATTCAATGGTTTTGGTTCCACTTAAATAAGGACTCACGTCATCTTTATCAACCAGAGCTGCCGTCGCTTTGGCAACATCCAGAGCGCTTCCGCCCCCGATACCGATTACGAGTTCACTTCCTGATTTCTTCACAAACTCTACTGACTTTTGTACCAAAGTAAAGGTAGGCTCTCCTTCAATATCTGTAAACACGTTACTCTCGATTCCTGCCGATTCCACTAATTCCAGTACACGATCAACGACTCCAACCCGTTCAAGACCTTTATCACTAATAATGACGACTCTACTAACATCTAATTTCTTAATCTCATCCGGTAATGAATAAAATGTGTCGAATCCAAAACGGACATTCCCAGGCATATGAAAATCCTGATGACTTATACTTGAAGGATCTTTCTGAATTGACGTTTGTACTGACATTGTATTGCCCCCTTATTTGAATGCGCATTCAAAACCAAATATTGAAAGATGATTTATTCGTATTTTCCGGATTTTGTATCGTCAGCATTAGACTCTGTACCTAAATAGATTTGCCTCAGTACATCCAACCCGTCAAATGTCATCCATTCTTCCACAATTTTCTCATTCCTCACTTTCAGGTGAGAAATCCCCAATACCTCTACTGTTTTTCCACTTGGATGTCCGAAATATCCAATCCCCTCATGAATCCCCTGCAATCTCCACCTAACGGCAATATCCCATTCGCCCTTCTGGACTCCCTCGTTACAGGTCACTCTCTCGACCATACATTTAGCACGTGGGAAAGAGGCAAACAAACTGACTAGCATTCCTTGGATCTGGCTGGTCCCAATCAAATCTTTATTGCAAATATAATGGACCACCGCATGATCTGCGTAGAAGTCCTTCACATGATTAAATAATCGCCATTCCCATACTTTGTTGTACATTTCTAAAATAAAATCACCAATTTCAAAACCTTCTGACTTTGGAGAATAAACGGGAGGCATCAGCTGCCCTTCCATTGTCCCGCTTGAACCGAAGTGGGATTGCAATGCCGGGGTCTTGTTCTCCGAATTCTTTGCCAGTTTCTTTGCCACTTCGATTGGATCAAATCCTAACTGCTTGACTAGATACAGATTGTCTCGTACAAGCCACTCTTCCACGATCCGGTTTGAATGGACAAAGCAGTCAACCGTGGTTCGGAAGAAAACTTTCTTACCTGTAGGGGGCCCGAATGAGGAATCCCCCAGGTTGGTTGCACTCGATGCAATTCGATGAGAAGAGAGAAATCCTTCCTCATCATTGCCTGACCATATGACATTTTCCCCAACCAGCCTTCGATCCGGAAAGGCGTGCAAAGCCTGCAAGGTCCCTGACACCACCTCATTGACCCCTCGTATATGGTCCATTCCCGTGTGCATGGTGACATCATTATGATAGGTTTGATAAATAATCCCGATCCCTTTCTCTTCCCAGATGCGATGGGTGATCTTGATGATGTAGTCCACAAAATCGAGATACTCCTCGTCAAATCCATTCATTCGTTGTTTACGTTTCGTATTCTTTGAAAATTCATTGTAATCCGCATAGCCAACCCGGTTCACTTCGTTCGAGTTGCCATAGAATACGTTGTCATGTTGAGGTGCTTGATGAAGAGGACGATCCATTTCTACTTTTTCCTCTTTTCGTTCATCCACTTTCGGCATCTTGATTCCTCCTCTTTTTTGAATGCGCATTCAAAATGCATTAAAATGATTTTCTTTAAATCGCTGTCCACCCTCCATCAACCTTGATGGTTTCACCCGTTACAAAGTTTGCCATGTTAGAAGCCAGAAATAGTACCGCTCCTGTCACATCGGATGGCTGTGCGAGTTTCCCTAATGGAATTCGATTTAGCACATCTTGATAAAATTCACGATCTTCAAACATGCTGGAGGTGAGTTCTGTTTCAATAAAAGTCGGGGCGACTGCGTTAACCTTTATATTGTTGGGCGCCCATTCAACGGCAAGAGCCTTTGTCATTTGAACCGCCCCTCCCTTACTGGAACAATAGGCTGCCCGCTTGATATAGCCAACGAATGCCATCTGTGACACAATGTTAATGATCTTCCCACTTTTTTGTGGAAGAAAATACTTCGCCGCACGCTGGGAGGAGAAGAAGCTTCCTTTCAGATTTGTATCAAGTATTGAGTCCCAATCTTCCTCCGTCACTTCCATGGCTGGTTTAGGAATATTCACTCCGGCGTTATTGACCAGTACATCCAGTCCCCTCATATGAGCTACGGCCTCATCCACCATTCTATGAATGTCATCAACATGCCGGAGATCAGCTTTCACATAAGAACAATCGGGGGAATAACGATTCAGCTCAAGGACAGCAGCTGACAGGGCTTCTTCATTCCTTCCTGAAATCACCACTGTTGCCCCCAGTTTGGCAAAGGAGAGCGCGATATCCTTTCCAATGCCTTTACTTCCTCCAGTAACCATGACCCTTTTTCCTTTCAATTCAGCAAAGTGCGTCAATTCTTATCCTCCTTTCTCGTCCTGCATACTCCCGTTGTTTTTCGTTGAATTAAATCGGGTTCTAATATGATCTGAAACCCCTCATCTTTCCCTTCTCCCTCTTCAATCAGGGAGATCAGTTTTTCCAAGGCGAGGGTTGCCATTTTTTCTTTCGGTTGGGTGATGGTTGTAAGTCCAATATATTGATTCTTGGCCAAATCGATATCATCAAATCCGACGACTGATAATTCTTCCGGTACCTTGATGTTTTCACTTGCTGCTGCATCTAACACGGCAAGGGCCATTTGATCGGAAGCAGAGAAAAAGCTCGTTGGCCGATCATTCTGTTTTAATAACTTTCTGGTGAATTGATATACTTCGTCGTAAGAGAACTCTTTATCATAGACAAACTGTTCATTTCCTACAATGCCCAAGTCCTTAAGTGCTTCTTTGTATCCTAAATTTCTCAAGTGCGTGGTGACATACTTTGAAGGACCTGCAATATACCCAATGCGACGGTGGTTTAGCTGATAAAGATGCTCCACCGCAAGTCTTGCTCCTTTGTAGTTGTTGACGGCTATATAATTCGCCTTCTCGTGTTCCAAAATACTATTGAAAAGAATCACAGGAAATCCCTGGTCATACAATTCTTTGATCCTTTGATTGTCCTTATCTGCAGAAGCAATGATGATCCCATCGACTCGCTTCCCTTTAAGGGTTTGAATATATTTATCCAGATTCTCTTCGTTATGATTGGTATTGCAGAGAATCACATCATACTGCATCTCCTGTGCTTTTCCCGTAATCACTTTAGCTGATTCTGCAAAAAAGGGATTCGTGATATCCCCGACAATCAACCCGATGGTTCTCGTTTTATTGCTGGCAAGGCTTCTGGCAATCTCATCTCTTGTAAACCCTAGTTCCTTTATCGCTTCAAGGACTTTCCTTCTTGTAGATTCCTTGATATGAGGATAATTGTTCAGGACCCTGGAGACCGTAGATTGTGAGACACTTGCCTTTTTCGCCACATCATATGCGCTAATTCTGCCGTTCATTCTTCAAAACCCTTTCAAAAGTTGCCTTCATTTATTAAATCCGGATGCATTTTGGTGAGATCAACTATCTTCATTTATGAATCCGGATTCATAAATCTATTGTAATTGAACATTCTGATAATTACAACAACACTATATTTCAAATACTTTCTTCAATGTTACCCTTCAGCGTAATTTGGGGATCTTTTTTAAGGGTAAGCTTAATTAGGACGGCACAAATGACCGAAGTAAATCCAATTACCAGGAAGCTCGAATTTCTTGAGAAGGTATCGACTAAGATCCCCATCATAACCGGACCTGCAAACATCCCACCTGCATAAATACTTTGAAACATTCCCATTCTTGTTGATTGTTTACGCGGAGAGATATTATGGATGCTTAAGGAAGTCAAAACAGTGAAATTCATACCAAACGCAAGGCCTGCAAACCCCTGTATAATATACAGTGATACTAGATTGGGTGCATAAGGAATAATTATGGCAATTAGCCCCTGCAACAATGCTCCGAAGATGGCTGTGTTGATTAATCCGAGTTTTTTATAAAAGAATGGTGCACAAAGGGCCGTTGCAAGACCATACATAATTAAATGAGTGTTCGCCAACCAGCTAATCAGGAAGGGATTGGCACCTAAATCTACCGCAACCAATGGTGTAAATGTATCTCTCGTACCAAAGGGAATCATGATAGAGATTGTTGCTAATATCCCTATAATCCATATCGTCTTGTCACTAATTTGTTCAGACAATATTTTCAAATCATATTCCGATTCAATCTTACTATCTCTAGTTTCGTTAATTAGGAAAGACAATATCAGTGCAATTAATGCAGCCATTACTGCAACGAGAAAGCTGTATTCATAACCATATTGTCCAGCAACAACCCCTCCAATCGTTGAACCAATCAATGAGCCTGCTGGTGAAGCAACCCCAAGTATGGCAACAGCCTTAGCTGCTTCACTTCTCCCAAAATAAGAAGCAAACATCACATTATAAATGACCCATGTAGAACCGGTAATGCCGTCTGAAATTTTCCCTAAGTAAAGTGTTGTTGCACTTGGATAAATAAAAGCTATAGACCAACAGACAATTGTGATTAATAGGCCTACTTGAATGAATAGCTTGCGCTTTAACAACATATCAGAGAAAACACCCACAGGCAGCCTGGTTATCAAAGAAGCAAGGCCTGCTACTCCAACAATGCCCCCAACAACTACCGGTGCTATTCCAATGTCTGTCGCAAAAGCTGAAATAAATGGATCGAATGCAGAAATACTCATGAAGAATAGTAAGCTCATTAAAAAGAATAGGACCTTATCAAAACGCAGCGTTTCTCCCATTTTATCACCCCTACTGGTATACTCTTAGTTCACCATTCTAAATAAATCTTACATGTTAATCATTCCTACATCTGAATAATCGCCAAAAAGATAATCTGTGCAATAAACAATCCAATCAACGCATACGAATATTTGTCCATACCCCCTGGAACAATGGAATGACCGTCTTCATCCGTTAAAGTTCCTTCTTTCAGTAGTCTGGCTCTTTGACCATTAAACGTGAATTCTTCCAGTTCAATTCTTCTATTCTTTTGAAATAGTAAGCTGCAAATGTAACCAATGATAAGAGTGATCACGCATCCAATAGGATAATTCCAGAGCCAATTCACTAGTCCAAGATTTCCAATATACGTCGTGATGGCAATTCCTAATACAAACCCAATGGCAACTCCATTATCATTCGCTTTCTTCGTGAACATCGCCAGAAGAAACATCGCCAGTATGGAACCTGAGAAGTATGAGAGGTAGCTACCCACTGTCTTTAAGATCGAAGCGGTCGTACCGCTGAATGCCATCAAAGTAAATCCGATCAACAATACCCCAAATACGAGTGTGAAGACCATCGAAACCTTTAGAGAAGCCGGCTTTCCTTTCGTGATGAACTTTTCATAAATGTCTTTAATGAAGACGGTTGTCACTGAATTTAAAACTGAGTCTATACTGGACATGGCAGCCGCAAAGATCCCTGCCATGATCAGCCCCAAGATTCCTACAGGGATGTTATTTGCAATGAAAGTAATCATAATGTTGTTGGAATTATCGAATTCCTTGCCATCAAAGAAGACGAAAAGCAATACTCCAATGAACATGAACACAAAATACATAATGTTCATCACAAAACCGCTAATACAGATAGACTTCTTTACTTCATTGATCGACTTTGCTGCAAACATCCTTTGAGTCTGTGTCTGATCCGTGGCATAGTATTTAAGCCACATAAAGAGTCCACCAATCAAGGCTACCCATACTCCATTTTCTAGTTTTGCATCCAGAGAGAAATCAAGTGCATCAAGTTTCCCCTCTTCCTTCACGACCTTCATCACCTCAAAGAAGCCAATATCTAAATTACTCAAAATAATGACAAATGCAGCAATGACCCCTCCCCACAAGACAAACATCTGAATCGCATCCGTCCAGATAACGGCTTTAATCCCGCCTAGTAACGTATACAGAATCGCCACTGCCACAACCATGGGAACGACAATCGTCAATGACCATCCTGTGAAGGTTTGGATGACCAGTGATGGAATAAACAAGAACGAACCTACTTGAATCACATTTGAAACAATAAACCCAAAGACAACTAAAAGTCTGCTTTTCCCTCCTAAACGCATTTCGATATATTCATAGATCGACGTTACCCTCAAATTGTAAAAAAACGGTAGAAAAATTGATAATGTCAAAATCAACACGATCGGTATACTAAAATTCAACATAAAAGCGATTAACCCTGAACCATACGCCCACCCTGGGCCGCCGATGAATCCATTTGCGCTCACCGTGGTGGCTGCTATCGAAAGAGCAATCGGGAATGTAGCAACAGATCGCCCACCTACAAAATAGTCATCTTGTGTGTGATTTCCCTTCCCCAGCTTATAACCCATAATAATCAGAGCAATCATATATACGGCAACAATCGTCATATCAATCCAACTCATATTGAACTAAGGCCCCCATATCCATATTTATTGAATGCGGATTCATAAAAAAGCAAGATGATCTACCTTTGCCTTTAGCAATAGACAAGTGAGTAAGATGCAAGGTGAGTAAATCGGTTATAGGTAGAGTTTCAAAAAACCCATTATTGTAAACGCATTCATTTTTTTCTTATCACTTTCCATCCAGCAGATGATCGTTCACTTTCTCTTTAGTAGTCCATTCCCTCTGGAAGACATCTGTTACAAGATGAAATGTTCGAACAACAAAACTAAAGCTCTGGGTTCATAATCTCTTGTGTACGCTCAAAGATATCCAAACCCTGTTGCTTAAGCCAATAAGGGATATCGATTAGAACCCAGTTCTCTGAAAGCTTCTCTCCTTGACGATAATACACATCCACCACTTGCATGTCCGCTCGTACATTCCCACCTGGTAATCCCAGAAACCCCCCGATTGGTGTATTTGATAGATTTGGCCATCCAAAGAAACAAGCAAAATTCCCTTCAGCAAAACGGCACACATGACCATTGAATTCCTTATCCTTAAGTCCCTTTCTAAAAGGATGCTGATGCTGCTGTTGATATCTTGGAATCGTATAACTCGCCCCAATCCCGCCAGGACCGTACCAAATCATATGCACCGACCAAGTCCGTTTCAAAACCTCAGGAGGGCACCCCATAGCTCCACTCTTATTCAATTCTGATAAATCATCGACCATTTGATTTACAAGATTCAGCGTTTTTACACCTTCTTCTTCTGGAGCATCTTCAAATTGCAGGCCATCGTGATTTCTTGGACCTGGATAAACAAAGTATGTACCTGTTGAAGGAGGCAGTGGATTCACTCCCGCCTGAATCATGAATCCGATGAGGTCAACGAATAACCCCGTTTTGGTGATCTTTCCATCCTCCACACAATGAAACTCTGCATATCTTAGGTTGATCATTTTCCCTGTTCGTCGAATCCCCATCCAATCCTGATCAAAGAGGCCCATAAAATGCCCCATGCTCATGACCCATCTATCACCAGTTATTTCGTTCGTTCCAGCCATGAATATGTCCTGACGACGCTGCAGCTTTTTTATGGACGTCAATAAAGGGACCCAAAAGGTTTCTGCAACTGCCTGAACTCCCTCCTGTTCACGGAAGGGGTAGACTCCCTGCCAATTATAATCTTCACTAGTATATTCCTTTAAAACCCTTTGTACGTTTTCTGGTGTGGATTTCTCGAGCTCCTCGAAGTAACTTCTTACAATTCTTTTCTCTTCTTGATAATTACTCATGGTTACCTCCCAACACATTTAAGGGGTGACTGTTTGAATGCGCATTCAAAAAATAATAAAACAATTAGTTTTTATATAATTGAATACTATCGAATTTTCAGAAGAATGTAAATAGTTAATTTAGAATATTGTTAAAATTTAAATTTCTTATATCTAGGTGATTTGTCTTCATTCATCTTGAGGAAAATCAAGCACGAGAACAAGTTCTTTGGATCACAAAGAAGATTTTGATTACAAAAAAACATCCATTCGGCACCAAATGGATGTTTTTTTGGAAGTCACCGTTATCCCTATTCCGAAGAACATCAGAATAAAAACAGTTTGGGATATCATTGTCTCCATATTCAAAAAGTCCGTGAACACTTCACCCAACTCCCACCACTAACCCGCTCCCTCCCAATCAATCCTCCATCCTCCACCACACCCAGCATGTCCATCATCACCGCAAACGGCACTTCATGCCCCGACAAAACCCCAGCTTCCTGACACCCCTCCCACATCTCCCTATAACTAATAAACGCATACCCATCCTCACGCCTCACCCGGTCGCCATCCAACAGTCCCATGACCAGCCCATACACCTTCAAACTATCAATCTGAAACTCTGACTCGTTCTTCGCATACTCCGTCACAAACATCCCATTCCCTCCCCTTTATCATTATCTATCTCTGAGCCAAGGGACCTGTCCCCATGGCGCACCTTTGGCTCACTCAAACCGAAGCACCAGAACCCCCCCCATGCATCCATCCCCCCCGAAACTTTCCAAACTCCCTCACAAACTCCAACTTCACCGTCCCCACCGGCCCATTCCGGTTCTTCGCAATCTTCACTTCCACTTCCCGCTCGTTCTTCGATTCCGGATAGTAGTAATCATCCCGGTACAGAAACAACACCACATCCGCATCCTGCTCTATATTCCCCGAGTCACGCAGATCCGACAGCCTCGGACGCTTATCATCCCTGGACTCCACTCCCCTCGATAGCTGGGATAACAGAATGATCGGAATTCCAAACTCCTTCGCCATCCCCTTGAGCTGCTTGGTAATATGCCCAATCGCAAGATCATGACGGTCAAACCGCTCCTTCACATTGATCAGCTGCAGGTAATCAATCACCACGAGAAACGGCTCCGTCGGGTACTCCCGCTTCAGATTCATGATCCGCTGTCTGATCTCCGGCAGGGTGATCATCCCATTTTGCGAGAGTTCGAGCTTCGCTTTGTACACGGCGTTCATCGCCCCATGCATCCTCGGCATCTCGTCCTTGGTCAGATACTTATAGGGATTCTGCCATTTCATCATGTTGATATCCGTGATGCTTGAGAGAAGTCGCTGCATGATCTGCCTCGAGCTCATCTCAAGGGAAAAGACCATGCTCACTCCCTGCTCCCTCGTGCATTCCCAAGCAAGCTGGATGGCAAAAGCCGTCTTCCCCATGGAGGGTCTCGCAGCTAAGATGATGAGCTCCCCTTCCTTCCACCCTCCCGTCAGCGCATTCAGGCTCTCGAATCCCGTCGAGACACCGGGAAGTCCGTCCCTCTCCATGTAAAGAGATTCATAGAGATCCATGATGATCTCGTCCTTCGTTTCTTCGTCAGTAATCGTGTTGGTATGCATGTCGATGAGTGCTTTGTAAAGGCCCTGTGCAGATTCCGGGGTGTAGGCGTTCAGGAAGTGATGGGCCGAATTCTTGATGAGGCTCAGTTCGTAATACTTCAGGACGATCTGTTCATACTGCTCGATGTTCACCGTCGTAGGGCAGTAGTTGGCAAGTGCCAGGAGAAACTGGACCCCTCCGACATTCTCAATGTCATCCCCAAGCTCCTCCACCACCATGACCAGATTGATCTCAAGCCTCTTCTTCTGAAGCCCCTTCATTGCTTTAAAAATAAGGCGGTTCTTCACCAGACTGAAATGCTTCTCCTCCAGGGTCAGTTCATCCAAGACACCAGGCTCCAGAAGAACCGCTCCAATGATCATGCTTTCCGCTTCATGCACTTCGCGAAGCAGCTGTTCATCATGCCCAGGGTGGTGCAGGTCGTGTCCACTCGTTTTGTCGTTCATTCTCAATTCGTATCGCTCCTTCTTTTTCCCACACTTCCATGGTTTTTAGTATTGTCGTTTCCTCCACCGGCGGTTCATACAGTTCAGAGATCGTCGGCATGTGCGGACACACTTTGATATGGGCTTCAATCCGACTCTTCACCCCGTGATAATCACAATTCTGCAGGTGCTGGAACCAGATCATCGCCGTCTCACGACTGAGCAGCCGCTGAGGGTAAGCCCCCTTGATCATCTTCACCAGCTCCCTGAACTCCTCGAACGTCATGCCTCCGTCACAAGCTCCTCCAGCCCGTCCAGCAGGTCATCTATGTGCTGCATTGATTCCCGAGGAGAAATGTACGCCTCAAGGGCCTTCTCCAAATACCTCGGACTGTTGATCGTCAGCTTCGGATTGATGCTCTCCTGCTTCTCAAACTGCTCATCCATAAACACAATCAGCTCATCCGTCGACAACTCGCTCAAACTGATCCGCTCCATCGCCACGTAATCCATCGGTGTCAACAGAAAGCCTCGCCCCCTCCTGCCAACGAAATGCCCGATCAGCGCTTGCAGCCTATCTACATCCTTAGCGTCTCTAGTGGCAGTGGTTTTGATGTTGTTGTTCTCTACTATCTCTTCTTTCTCTAAGTTCTTAAGTCTGTTTGCAGATTCTTTCCGTACCTGATTCACATCCTTTTCGCCGCACGAAGACCCTCCGGAACCAGCCCCATCATCAGGCTGGTCACCACCGGATTCCTCACATCCCTCTTCCTTCTTAAACATCCCCATCCAACTCAAATACTCCCCACAGGCGAAATCCTTCGTCGGCCTCAGCGTAAACACATACCCATGCTCATACTTCTCCGCCTTCAACCACCCACACTTCTCCAACCGCTTAATCGAACGCTGAATCCTCGAATGCGAATACTCATCAACCTTCTTCCCATTATAGAACCACAGATCCTCCCGCAGCTTTCGGAGCGAACGCACATACTGCCTCTCCCCAAGCACCACACCGCCAACCTGAACCCCGCCTTGATACGTCGCATTCAACAGAATCAACACATACAACCGAAGATCCTCCGGGTGATGAAACGTCTCCTTATCCAACATACCTGTCTCCAACTTTCTCCATCCATTCATTACAATCACTCCTCATTCGTTTTGGTTTCACCCTTTATATAGGGAGATGGGAGTGAAAGGGACACCCTATGGATAAATTTTTTATAAAAAAAACATTCGGGTGGGGTCCGAATGTTTGAAGGGGTGTTTATGAAACTGTAAGACGCATGACGAACTGTATAATTCAATAGCAAAAAAACACATGAACGATATTCTTTTAATTATATTTGGTACCGTACCAACATAATCACTATAGTTAGTGTGATTGTGCATAAAATAAACCAACAATCAAAATGAACAAAGACCTGAGCGCACGATTGTTGAATATAATTTATCTATTGAACAGTAATTTTGTATTGTGCAACAAGTGACTCCTTCTCTTCTGGATAAGCCACCCACTCAACTTGGTTAAGTGAGAAATTTCACATATTAGGTATATCCTAACTAAATTCTATTTTTTTGTGTGTTTCTAACTCATTTTTTTCAAAGAATATGGTTGTGAAAATTTATAACATAGCTCTAATGCTTCAGGAATTTTATATCTCCACTTTTTTCTAATTGTTTCTCTAATTTATTACAAAGTAAAAAAATAGGCACTAAATTAGGAACCTGTAAAATAATGCAACCATCTTCATCTTTAGTAAAATATCTTCCTAGAATATCATTTTTTTCTGGCAAAAATGATCCGTTAAAAAATTTATAACTATAAATAAAATCTTTATATATCATTGTTTTAGTACCGATTGTTTTATACATGTTATCGGTATAATTAGGTTTGTTATCAATAAATGAAAAATTTAAGATTGTAGAAACAATTTCTTTTAATATTTCAAATTTCTCGTTAGTTGATTTTGAATTATTATCAAAAATCATTGTTAAAGCACGTCTTGCAAGTTCATGATTTGAGTAGGTTGAAAGAGGTAATTTCGGAGCTTCAAATGCATTAAAATAACATGTAGCCGTGAATATTTTATCTTTTCGAGTGAATTTTGTGATAAGAACAGATGGATTTATTTCTTCAAATAAAATATCATTTTCCTCACAAACGTCCTCCAGTTTATGTCTAAATTCAGTATCTAATTCAAAATTAACAACAGGACACCATTTTTTCAAAAGAAAGTCATTATTTTTTGCATATTCAATTGCGTCCTTTAAATCAACAAATATCTTATTATTATCTGGAGCGGTCCAAACCTCTTTCCCAAAAATGGAATAAATTTCAATACTTCGGTTTTTCCCCCACCTTTTCTTCGTGACCATCCTTTTGTATCCATCAATTTTTCCATCTTTACGTAACCTTGTAAATGTAAATCTACTGTCAATAACTTTCAGTAAAAACCTCGCATGTTCTTCAAAGGTAAATCCTGAATAGCTCTGTAATTTTTTTTCAATTAAACGTAGGTGCATTTTTTCTTGAATTTCTTCCACTAAAACCCCTCCAATTCAACTTTGTGTGGTTACACATTTTTGTGAGGAATTGCAAATAAATTCAATTCGAACGATGAGCCAAAGGCTAACTTTGGAAGACAAACGAACGCCTCAAACTCGGCGGATCATTTTAGTCCATAGTGAAAGACCAATTCCAATTGCAGATAATTATACTAAAATCATAACAGAAGAAGGTGGATTGTTGTTATTATATTCCACAATTTTGGAAGTAATTTATTACGCTGTAAGATTCTCAATATAAGAGTTACTTCAAAGGCAAAACCTATCACTTCAAACCAGAAAACCACAACCCCAACGTCGTCCCAATATAATTCCCAATAATATACCCCAACGTCCCCACTACAAGGATAGGCCCAATCAAATCCTTCCACCCTTTCGCAATGGCCATCGCAGCAGCCGTGGTCGGCCCTCCGCCATTGGCATTGCTTGCGAGAAGGATCTCTTCAAGGTCATATTTTAATAGCTTTCCTGCAGTCAAAGACACAGCCATGTTCACTACGACAATAATGAACACGAATACGAGCAGCAGCGGAGCATTTTGGACAATGAGCGGAATCGATGCCGGAATACCAATCACCACAAAGAACAAGTAAATGAGGAACGTACCGATTTCCTGGCTTCCATTAATCGATTCAAAATACTTCGGAAACAGGGCAAGCGCCAGGAATGTCAATGTCGTCAACATTAAGTACTGGTCACCGAACAATCCATTCAGCAAATTGAGAAAGAAAGACGTCTCCTCAGCGGAAGGAATTACTCCGTCCAGGAATTCCGCGATTTTAAACGATACCATCACCAGAAGAAAGGTTGTCCCTACAGACAAGGCAATATCCTTTAGAGAGATATCCTTCCGCTCCCAAAAGCTTTCCGCAAGTGTCTTTCCCTCTTCCTTCATTCTTCCGCTCTCCACTTTTTCCACATGGGGTGCGTTAAAGCATCTTCTGAAAAAACTCATGGCCGGGATCATCATCAGAACAATGAAATAAATCGCCATCATTAAATTATCCGCGACCACGGCGGAAGAAACCATTTCCCCAGGAGCTTCGAACTTTGCCGCCATAGCTGCAAAATTGACCCCGCCGCCAACATAAGAAGCACTGAGCATCGCACCAATCTTATAAAGGACTGGTATATGATCCTTCAATAAAAAGAAACTGATGATCACCCCTGCAACCGTACCGATGGAGCTGATCAAGAAAAGAATGAGAAGCCGTCCACTTTCCTGCCAGATCTTTTTAAAATTCACATGGAAAAGCAGCAACGGAATCGCAAGCGGAATGATAAATGTCCAGATAGCATCATAAACCGATGACTCTGTAGGAATAACTCCCGTATTTGATAGAATAATAGCCCCAATCAGCGCAACAATGGCTCCAGAGATCTTCGCCGCCCAAGTGTAGCGCTGTTCTAAGATAATGCTCACCGAAGCCCATACAACAATGATTCCCCATAACGTTACATAATCATCTGCTTTAATAAGAGTATCTCCCAAAACGTCTCCTCCTTTTTTCAGTTTTTTCGCACTATTAATATATTACCCATCTTAGATTGAAAATTTAAAATATTCAAGGAAGGAATTAACCGGATAATTTTTTATCTTTTAGGGTATACCCAGCCGTCATTGGAAGGGTTACCAACTACCTTATAACAATAGAATTCAGAACACTCCTTAACATTATCTTTTATCGGATATTCTATATTTTTTATATGTATGGAAGACACCACTTGACCTTCTTTCAATAGTTGATTAAATTTCAAATTCAACAGGTCAGAAAGCTTCATTCCAGTGTCGATGCCAAGCACAAATAATAAATAGTCTCGATAACTATGGTTGGACAACTCTACTTTTATCCGCTCTATATCTTTTTCACTCTTAATCGGGCCAACTATATTCACATAATCACCTCAATACAGCAAAAATATGTTTTTTTTCATTTAGCTGTATTCTTTATAATCTAGGAAGTACTGATTAGCAAGAACCTTTGTTTGCATTTTTTAATACACTTCCGCAAGGAACATTGTGGCACTTAAAACTCTCGAGTTGACCATATTTGTATAAAAAATAGAAAAACGTATGAAATCTGATTAAAAATCCTTGATTTCATACGTTATATATTAAATATTTAAAGATACTCCAACTTACTCCTGATTATATTATCTATCAACTATTTATATTTGTTGCTATCATTCTACTTCTCAATAATTGGGTGATTTTTCACTTTTAAAGATTGAGCATCGACAAATCTAAGGTTCTTCTACTTAGATAAAATTCAAACATTTTTTTTGCTGGTAATTGCAAGACCTGGATATCCTGGAGTCCCAAAGAACTTAGGATATCCATTTTCACTGTACCTTTATTGACTATAGTATTAGTTTGAGCTGGTATTAAAAAACTATTTTTTACCTCATTTATATTATGGTCTATCAAAAAACTTTTGTAAGCAAGTTGATATAAATACTGTTTAGTAACGTCATTTACACCTGGTTGACCTCTTAGGGGCTTTATCTCTTCCAACTGTATATTATAATATTTCGCATCTAAAATAATGAATTTATAACTATCTCCTTGATGCCCTATAGTAATAAGATCAGGAACAAATGTATCCTTTGCAGACTTATCAAATGTACCTCCATCTGCCTTATTTCCTTTCCATAACGGTTTTTTAATTAAATCTATTAATCTATCTTCTGGATGATAACTATCGAGTAATGTTATAGGTAGTACTAATTGGTTTAGAGGTGTATATAATTTATTGTTAAAGACTTGTTTACAAACGTCTTCCCAAACCAAGTTGAAATTTTTGGTACCAAACACACTTATTCCATAACTATCTTCTAAAGATCGATTATGCGCTACATAAGCATATAGAGTTTTTAAGAGTATCTGCTTTCTTGTATTAAATTGAATACTCAATTCTGACTGTAGCATGTATAAGATATAATCAACATCTCCGAAGTCTTCTAATACATCTTCTGATAAAGAAATTGAAACTAAATCAAATAAATCAAGTAGACCTGATGCTTCAAGTTGCTTTGAACACTCTGTAAGTACACACTCATGGAGACGTTTAAAATAACTAAACTCATCGTCAACAGTTTTTCTAGTGAATAATTCCATATAATATGGTCTGTTATTACTTAAAATTGAAAAACTTTCATTAATTGTCTTATCCCATAAGATTTCTCCCTCGCCGTTCACTTCAATAATATTTTCACTATTGTTATAAATTCCGTTTTCATGATAGTCATTGAGAAGGAAGATTATTACTGCTAATAAATTGAAACTGTTATTTTCAGAATCGCCATTATACATATTAATAATCTGCTCTTTAGTACCATATTTGCTTATAACTTTTAAAACTTGTTTCATTTCTTCGAGCGATACAGTTTCTGTACTCAAATATTTCGGGTAACATTTTATAGTCCGGGAACCAATAGTAATCACTCCTACATATGTAAATACGTATAAATGTGAGTCATTACTACTTTCCTCATCAATTATTTCTATATCCTCATCTACTAAATCTGATAACTCTCGCTGCTCAGAATTATTTTTAACAACCTTTAAAACCCCAAACGCCTTCAAATTCTTTATAAATACTACAGCTTGTTCAGAAGATAATTTAAAAATCTTCTTCAATTCACTTTTGGTATACCGTTTTTGCTCCTTGACATACTCAGATACAAGCTCCATTTTCTTACACACCTTGATGATCATATAATTCTCGGAAATCATCACCAAAAATTTCTATACCAATTCTATCAAAGGCATCACAAACTGATGAATACATGCTACTATCACAACCGCTAAATAGTTTGTGTTTATGAAGTTTTGCAGCATCCTCATAGAGATACATAATGACCTTACTCTTAAAGGCCTTTTTGAATTTTTCTGGGTTGATAATTAAGTCATCGGTGTCATTAGTTTTAATTAATTTCTTTGACAAGAAAAAAGGTCCCATAAGCTTGTCTTCATTTACTTTATAATCTTTCACCAATTTTTCATTAATAGCTTTACGTAGACAATTCCATTCTACCTCTAGAGCGTGAGTACCAATTCCCAGTGTGGTTTTACCCTTGATAGAATCATCATTTTGATTAATTCCAATATACTCGAATTGCCAACGTCTCTTAAATGCTGTATCCATTGGGAAAACCCCTTGATCAGCACTGTTCATTGTAGCCCAAATAAACATATTATCTGGAATAGTGATTTTACTGAAATCATCAGGTGACCCTCCCAGCTCTTTAGCTAAATATTTCCGTATATCTTTACTAGTATGAATTTCATACTCACTTGTATTATCATCATCTCTATCAAGCAATTGAAAGATATCCCCAAAAACCGCTGCAACTTTGGCTCTATTTAATTCCTCTATTAAAAGTAGGTGTGGTTGTGGATCTTCTGTTACGCCACTCTTTAACGCATCTACATAAATACGCATAAATGGACCTGGCACATATTCATACCTAATTTCTCCCCTAGTATCCCCATGTTCATCAACTTCATCTTCAGTGACAGGTTTATACGTGCCTACAAAATGATTATATGTATACTCTGGATAAAAAGTAACACGTTCATAAGTTCCATTAGTGCCCGATAATAAAGTTTCACAATCACTTTTTAAACTATGACTTTTCCCAGTTCCAGGAGCTCCAAACACTATTCTGTTACGCTCAAATGGAGAATCAAAACCAGTATTAAATCTTATATTTAATGCATTTGACGGATTTAATTCATTAAGTATCCTTTGCAAACGATTAACATCCTGGTTTATTTCGCCTAATGTATTTTGCTCAAAGTTATTCATTTATTATTCCTCCTCCTCATACACATTATCTATTAGAGCCGTAAAATACGGTAAATAAGTGGCATTCAACTCTATATCTCTTCCTCTTTGTTCAAACAGATTGTACTGAATCAACAATTTACTAGTATATGTATATGCATTCCTGTTGTACGCGATTTCAATATCTTCACTACCAAATTCTCTATTCCTGTATCTCATAATAACGTTATCCAAATCTGCCATGGTATTATCTTGCATAGCAGTGCATAACATGAAAAACTCTTCCTTATTCATCGTTCTATAATTAAAGAGAAATTTTACCATTTCCTTATATATCTGTTCTTCACTATAAAATAAATGATAGAATTGTATTTTCGCGAATTTTTCGTAAATGTTCTGGATAATTGATATCGCTAAATCATTTTCAATTTCTTCTTCACACTTAACTTCAATTTTTAAAAATTGAATAAAACACTCTCCAGATTTAGTAAATAGATTCCTCGTATTAATCTTATGTAATCTGCTACCGCGCCATTGGCAATTCGCTCGATTGATAATACCAGCTTTAATCATAAATGGAACTATCATTCTGGTTTCTGAGTCACTACAACCGCCAGCAATTTCAATACTTCTTTGTACATCTTGATATTTTATCAATCCCAGTTCGTCATTTTCTTCAATCCATTTAAAAAAGTCAATAAATGATTGCTTGTACTTTGGTGTATATGAGAATCCGGAACAACCTGAAACACCTTTTAATATCATGTCACTTCACCACTTTATAATTTTTTAGGACCAACTCGTATATTAATAGAGGTGGTACTGCATTCTTTTAAATGCTTATACATTGATTGGTACCCTACATAATAGTTCTCTTTCTATACTTCCACGGACTTCCATACCCAATGAACTAATCACACTTTCTGCAATAAAACGAGCTAATATCGGTGGAACAGCATT
Source organism: Rossellomorea yichunensis (assembly GCF_032337515.1). Classification (NCBI taxonomy): domain Bacteria; kingdom Bacillati; phylum Bacillota; class Bacilli; order Caryophanales; family Bacillaceae; genus Rossellomorea; species Rossellomorea yichunensis. Next base: position 157,849 of record NZ_JAVYAD010000004.1, read on the forward strand.
ACCAACCTGTTGATATTGTGCATCTTTACTACCTTTAAATATGTAATTATCTCTAAAAGATTGTAGTCTTGCAGCTTCTCTTATACTTATAGCTCTGTCCTTCTTGGGGTGTGACCACATTGATTTTCTAACATTTACAACAGTGTCAGATGCTCGATTATAACTCATTTTTTTGTAAATAGTATTCTGAGTTCTTTTAGAATCTGTAAATGTTGTTTTAAGAGAATCATCTAAATCGTGAAAATTTTGGCCTTCTTTTAGCGTCTTAAAACGAGTGATTACTAACTCAGTAGAGTTTGTAACTACATGATTATGCAAATTATCATAACTAGCATTCAGGTAACAATTTAACTGATTATTGGGTATTCCCGTAGAATTCTTTACAATTAAATCATTAATCACGTCTATTCCAGGTTCTATCTCTTCAAGGTCACCTATTGCATCTTTTATAGTAAAATATTCATTTTCTTCCTTAAATATAGGAGTAGGTAGCTTAACATCATTACCTTCCAATAATTCTTGTCTTATTCCAATTAATACTAGCCTTCTTCTAGTTTGCGGAACACCAAACTGAGCTGCATTAAAAATACAGTCATCTTCATTCAACTTATATCCTAAACCTTTCAGTTTAGCTAATACATATTTAAATACATTGATTGTATGTAGCTCCAGTACCACTTGCCCATTTCTACAATCAAACTTGTTAAATAGAATTTCATTATCAAAGACTTCTTTCATTTTAGAGATAATTCTCTGAGTTTCCAACACGGAAAATAACGGTTTTAAAATATCAGTTTGTTTAATTTCCCCTTTTAAGAATTGGGATAACACATTTTTTAAATCAAACCATAATTTCTGAAATTCCACATGCCAATACTGGCAAATTTGATCTTCCCACCTATGTAGTAAGTTTTCAAAATATTTTTTGTTTATAGAGATATATTTTTCAATATCATCTTTATGTGGCTTACTTGCTTTGCGATAAATCATATGTAATTTAGAGAATAAATCATGACTTATCAAGAAAGGGGACAATTCAACCTGTTTCCCCTCTTTTTTTACTATAAATATAAAGTCCTTCAGATAACCGAATAGAGGTGTTTCTTCCCCAATGCAAATTTGTTCCACATCTAATTCTATATTTAGTGATTTTAACTCTTGTATGTCATCATTTTCAGTCAGAAAAAATTTATGTTTACTAGAACTCATATTTTTTACATTTTCCATTACAAAAGCTTTTGGCCTAATACATTCAATAGCCCTTAAGTATTCTTTAACTAATTGATTATTATTAGAAATCAATGTGTTTTTCTGTCTATTTGCATTTGAAAATCCTTGACAAGGCGGACCTCCAATTATAATATCTATTCTTTCAAAGTTTTCTTTCAACCTCCCTGATTTATCAAAATACTCCAATTTAGTGATATCTGAAATTAATTTTACGTTCCTATGATTTGTCTTGTAAGTTTCTTTAGCGAATTTATTTATCTCAACTGCCATTTTAATTTCATATTGGTCTGTTTGGATAAATCCGTCACTAAGTCCTCCAGCGCCAGCAAACAAATCTAACACATTAAGTTTTGCCATCTTTGTGTTTCCTCTCTAAAAATTACTAACTGCATGTATATAAATGTTAAAGGGTGACCTAAGCCACCCTACATTGCATATTCGTCATTCTTAACCATAAAGGAGGTTGAGTCTATTTTTTTCTGTTTTAGAGTTTCCCAACATTCTTTCTTTTTACACCATTGAGTAACATTAGAATTTCCATCCGGTGTATCCGTTATATGATCAAAAACAGTCTGTGCTAAATCCCTAAAAATAATGAGCAATTTCTGATCTATCTCTTGATTTTCCCATATGGTATTAAAATCTATTTCGCCCTTGTTTATATAAGAAAAATATGCAATTGAATACGTAACAATATTTGCTTTGTAGCCGCCAAAATCCAAGTCTTTTACAACTTTATCTACTGCTTTAAAAAGTAATGCTTTTGCAATCATGTGCTTATAAAATTTTTGATCAGGTAGAATGTTCTCTTCCTTCATGAGCTCAATAAACTCCAAAAAATTAGTTTCAGCACCTTTACTAACTATGTATGGATACTGCCTCCATGACATCTCATATTTTGCGGTTTCTGTTTTTTTAATTACTTGTTTTTTAGGATTTTGATCCTCAAATGCTTTCTTTCTCGCTGGAGTACCTTGCCTATTTACCTCAACTAAGTATTGACCCCGAGCACGTTCGTAAAACCACTTTGTCGTCCCCTTCCCTTTAAATCCTTTGGTAGGTACCCAAATGGTTCTGGACAGGTTTTCTATAGCCACTTGGAATGGATCATTGGCACTTAAGTCAGATACAGAAATTTTATTCTGACTATTAGCATATTTAGAAATCGATGAGACAATCTCTGCACTTTCTACATTATCTTTTATCACTGTTAATTTGATTTGTACAAAGACATTATCCAATGGGATCTTCTTTTTCAAAGCTTGATACAGAGAAGCTGTTGTCTGTCCACCATTGACAACTTGCCAGCCAATTAATTCCTTTACGTAATACATATTCACACCATCTGTACGAACTATATTAGCATCCTCTGCGACAGTTGATATCCCATTATTGTATGCCATAAACATAAAAGGATCATTATTAATAGTATCTCGAATTCCTCGATTAATTTTTCCTCTGGCTTGAAGAAAAGATCGAACGTTTTTTTCTATTAATCTTTGCCCCCAATGATCATAAATACGGGCTAATAACTCTCCGGACATAATACCAACATAACAGTCGTAAAAAGGATTATTATCTGGGGTTTTAACTAGTGAAACTTTTTGATTAAAATCTTCCTCGAAATTTATTTTCAACTGCTCTAGTCCTTTATTTTCATGTACAAATTGAAATAATCTTTCAATATCCCAAACGTGAAAGGTAACTTTAACATTATCAATTATTTTATCTTCAGGAATTTCGTTCACAGCAATACCATTGGTTAAATAGTAGATTTTCAGTTTTCTAATTTCTTTATAGTTTCTTTCTAATATGTCTGCAAATTCGAATACTTCTTGATTAGATTCTTCTATTTGGTTTTTGAATCCACTCACTGACTGTTGAAAAAATTTCAATCCTTTATTACAACCTTTTTTTAATGTAGCCCCATTGACTTTTCTCGTTGGAGACAATTTATCAAAATCAGCAACAAAAATTGAAATGGAATCGAAATCTTCTGTATATTCGTAAGCGTTTATTTTAATTCCTTTTCCAGTCTTTTTGTAGTTACAGATCTGATAGTCAAAACATTCTTCAGCATCAACTAAATAATCACAAAACTTCTCCATGAAAATATTTTCTGCTGATTCCATTTCAGTTTCAGTAGTAATTAATACATCTTCAAGAAAGTTTTTTGCAAAAGATATAGTATCTCTCATACTTATCCTCCCTTCAATTTAAATTTATCACTTCATTTTTAAAATCTACTTTAAATGGTTCACATGCTGAAAGTTGTATAGTATAGGAAACATCACCTACACCCTGTGGTAGATTATTTGATAGTAATCTAGGGAACCCTGGTTCAATTTTAAAGGAGAACATATCTAAAACTAAATATCCTTGTGAGTATAATTCAGATTGTTCCTGCAGATAACCAAGATTAAATAATTTTTCCTTAAAGAGTTCAACTAAGAAAGGCGCATCACATAACATATGCATAATTTGCATTATTATCTCTGGTAAAGTTTCACCACTTTCTACCTTTCTGAGTCTAATTGCTATTAGATATAGGTGATTAATGCCTTCATCGTCTAATTGCATTTCATTACTTATGGATACTTTATAATGCTTTTTTGAAGTAAAGGTCTTTATTTCTAATGCTCGATCAGAAAATACAAAATCATGAGGTTGTCTCTCAGGTCCTATCCAACTATTGATTATTGTATTTGAATCAGCCGATGAATTTGCTAGTAGTTCTTTTAATACCTGCAACTCACCATAAATCCCTTGTTGAGCTTGTACTGATAAACCTTCTCTACCATTAAGAGAGAAGAAATATTTCCATCTCTCCAATGTTCTAATCAATTTTTGAAACATATCATGATGCTTTTTCAGGCCTATAAGTTCTTGACAAATATCGTTAATAATAGCTTCAAATATTTTATAGTCGTTTTCATGTTGATGTTGAAGGACTAAGAACCACTTGTTATGCAATCCAGCAATTTCAATAGATGTATTATATTGATCTATTATTAATCCGTTCCAAGTGGGAAATTTACTAAATATTTCTTCTGTCAATTTTTCATTTAGTAAAATAAAAAGATACTTGGTATTTGTTTTCAAGTTTAATCCTATAAACAAAGGGACGTTCGAATTACTATCAATATAGCGCAATACTAGATTATTAACTGGTTCTACTTCCTGACATGAAGTCTCTCTTAATAAATCCCCAAATAGATCACTAATATTAGGCATTTTGCTCCTCCAGCTCAGAATATACATTATTCACCACATAGTCCACAGCAACTTCCGGGTAATTTGTCTCTGGGAATACAAGTGCAATTCCAATTGGTTGAATTCCGTTAGTATCTACATTTTTAAATTCTCCAGATCCTCCAGTATCAATTGGATATATAACTAATAGTCCTTTTTTAGGATCTCGTAACTTCGCCCTGATTTTTTGAGCCTTGGTTTGAAAACTACCTTTGTCTTCATCTTTAAGAAACTTCAACTTATCCATTTGATCCTTATTAAAGTCAAGATATTCATGTTCTGCAGACATTAACCGTTTGACTGAAATAGTTTTGTCTGTTGATGACCAATTTGTAATTGTTCTAGTGATACCTTTTCTTAAATCTCTTAGTCCTCCTAACTTATTGTATTGGTGATCCTCTTCACCTGTATTAATTACACACACGGTCCAATCTGTTAATTCTCCATTCACAAGCTGTTTCTCTATATATTTCTTTAGAAATAAACTATTTGCTCTTGGAGCAGATGGCGCGGTTTTGTATTGTGAGAGGAATTCCGTAACACTTTCACCCTTTACATTTGGCCAGAAATAATGATGAGAGGAACCACCTCTTTGCATTTGCCAAAATTCCTTTTCTGGTGCTCTAAGTTGTTTTATAAAACGATCCGTCACGGAAAAGTTATGAGCAAATTTATCTGGATCTATATCAAAAACCGTTGTTTCACTAACTGTATTTCTATAAGACAATTTTTGTCTTTGCCCCGACCTCATTTTTAACTGGCTAGTAACCAACATAGTAGGGTGTGTCTGTACCCTTAAACCAAATTCAGCTGGTGTTGCTCTTATTGACGCCATGTAATCGATTTCCGCTCTTAATTCTTCAGTTGCTATAGCTATATGTCTAAACCATGAGGCAAGATCAGAAGTCGTGAAAATTCTACAAAGGTCTAAATACCCTGGGCGGTAACCGAACCAACGACCCATTTGCATAAGCGTGTCATACATCTTACTTGCTCTAAGGTAGTAGCTAACTGTTAGCCCTTCCAATGTTAATCCACGAGAAAGTTTATCTCCACCTATCGCTATAACATTTAACCCTGTTGATTCATTATCTTTATAGTCTAAAATATCACCACTAGAACCATTGATTTCATTTACTATTATACTTTCGACTGTTGGAATCAATTCACTAACGACTTCATCCCATGAATGTATAGGTTCTTTAAGTTTTTCAGAAGTAGGTACAATATCATCAAAGAATAGTTCCTTTAACTGTTGTAAAATTGAAGTAGACTCACTTGTTTCTCCATATCTAATTCTATTCTTAATAGTATACATTTCTTCTTTCACTAACTCGGCCACATGATGTTGCACATCTTTAAATCTCGTCACATGAATGAGCATGGAGTTGTGTACTTTCCTTTGGCCACGAAGCCTTCTAATAGTTGTAGACAGGACAAAGGTTAATATGGCTTTTTTTAAACTGTCAGGTAAAGCAACAGGGATGTGATCCTTTTTGTGTTTTAAAGGAACAAAGTTTTCATGGTATAGAATTGGTTCAATTAACAACATATTATCTTCTTCATCTTCCTCATTTAACCGAAAAAATTCAGAGGGCCCTGTATAATTAGATGGCTTCGGAAGACTCATAATAAAATCTTTTGGAAATAGTTCAGATCCATATTTATCCGTACCTGCAGTATTATGCACAAAAATATTAGCAAAAGGAGTTGCTGTATACCCAACATAAGCTTTCTGCTCAAACGTGTTATATATCTCTCTGATTAGTCCATTTATCTTTGTAGGATTATAATCATCACTTAGTTGTCCATCCTCATCATAAAGTTCAGATGTATTAATGGAAGCTTGATCAGCTTCATCATCAATTAATAACATAGGAACATCAGGAACAGTTTTATGGGGGGCATCTTCTGAAGCCATACGTGCTAGTAAGCTATCATTTCGAAAGTAGTTAAGCACATTCTGTAAAACGCTTGCATTTTTCTTTACAACTAATAAAAAGGGTTCTACCCCTGGTTGAACATTTACTTTCCTAGCAATCGATCTACTAAAATCTCCACTATCATCACGGGTAGTTAATGTATTAATTCTTAAAAAACCTTCACCAGGTAAAGTGCTGACCCCAATTAACTTGTTATTATTAGGATTTTGACTTAAGATACTCGTTTCGTATCCTAATACTTCCTCATCCAGCCTCATTTGTGTCTGACTTCTAAGGCTATTATGCATACCTGCTAAGACTATTACTAGTTTATATCCCATATCAATAGCTTTATTAATTAAACCAGTGAAGTTTCCCGTTTTTCCCGATTGAACGTGTCCGACCACTATTCCCCGCCGATCATACTTGTTCCCTTTTATTTTGGGATCTTCTAGTTGGTCAAGTATACGATCAGTTGTTTCGTCCAGACTTTGTATAACCTTTTGAGGCCAGTGTTTCTTCTCATTTAAATAACGTTCGTATCTACGCCAGAACTTCAAATCTTGCTTACCTTTTTGCTCATAGTACCAAGGAATATGTTCCATATCATTTTCATTAGTCAGAAGAGCATCTTCGTCTAAGCTAATATTTATTGATTCTAGTAAACTGGCGCGTAAACGCTCTTCTTCTAGGCCAGGATACATCGGAAGAGTCCTGTCAATAGCTTGTTTTAGAGCATCTTCGCTATTAATGTTTTGTGTTTCAAAAGACTTGTATAGCAATAATCCCATTGTTCTAGCATCATTAAAATTCGTCATAAAATAGCCTCCTATATTATTCGTAATAACCTTCTAAAGATAATGAGACTAATTCTGGATGATGCTTATAAGGTTCAATATTATTTAATTGGTACAGAATTTGATCATCCGTATAATTTAATAACCTCATAGCATAAATAAGATCCTTTAGACCATTAAGTAAGTTATTTTTTTGATCCTTTGTTAATTCACTTGTGGTATTCTCATTGGTTGATTCAGTTGTAGGATTATAGGCCATCAGATTTACAGGAGCATTCTCCTCAATTAAAGACAAATAACTATTCAGTAGTCTCTCATCTATAGAAAGATCTTCTAATAATTTTAATAACATTGGATGAGATTTATTAATTTTATAAAACGACTTACCATGTTTATAAATTTGCTCCCATAGATGTGCATTCTTATATTTCATTTGATTATTTCTCTCACCGATTACCTTTGTGCCTCGATGGTAAAAGGTTTTATAAGAAGCGTTTCTAGTTAAGAGTCCTATTCTTTTAATCTCTGGTAATAACTCTTGTGGTGGTCGAGCAGTTGATTTCTTGATATCTATCTGCCAATTAAAATCAGATTCACTCGTAATATCGATTATAATTCTTGCTAATTTATAGGGCTCTTCTTTACGAAATAAATTTAACCAGGTCCCTGCAACTAAGAGTCTTTTATTTCTGTATATATAAAATCCCTGTTGTGCATTCCACCCTTTAGGACCTTCTCCATAATCATATTGATGTTTAGTAATTTTAGAATGATGGGGTAATACGAAAGCCGAGATTTTTATCTTTTGATTCCCATCCATGAATGGTTCGTCTATTAATTCTTGAGTAGCATCTACATCAAGAAGATACGGATCCCACGGCTCAATTGGGCGTCCATTTATTAAAATGGCAATTGAATTTTTACCCTTGAGAAATCTATGAAATACCATACTTAAATGTTTTTCTAATGCATTAACTTTTGACAAAAATGCATTATAGCCTTTTGGAGTATAATGATCACCAACTACACGATCTAGGTTTTCTAACAGAACAATCGTCCCGTGAGTTTCTTCTGATAAATTCCCTAAGCTTGATAATGAAATTTCATTGTAAGCTTTCTTTAATAACGTCCATTTTCCAGTCTCATTAATAATATCTAAATCCCAACAACGCACGTAATCGTTACCACTTTTTCTTTTCGTTTTTACAGTAAGTCGTCTTGCTTGAGAGAACGCTGCGGTTTTAAGCCCCATACCAAAACGTCCTAAATCTTTAGGATCGCGAGTTTCAAGAGGGCTTTTCGAACCAAATTTCATAGCCTGAGTTAGTTCCCCTTCATCCATACCCCTACCGTTATCTTCAATTCTTATATAATTATTTTTCTCATTCCAATGGAATGTAAGTTTAATCTTGCTCGCATCTGCAGCAATACTATTATCTATGATATCTGAAATTGCTGTTTCCAAATTGTATCCAATAGACCTCAACGATTCTACTACCGAGGATGCCTCTGGTTGTACATTTTCATGATCATACCCAAAATATGACAAGCTACCACCACCGTTCATCAACTCTAGTTATAATATAACATATTTTTCAAGTGATTTTTTTACAAAAAAGGTCCTTTATACTATATCCAATAACATTAGCTATTGAATTCATCTTTATCTTTACTACTAGCATTCTCGTTAATTAGAAAATAGACTATCAACTAAAAAGAAACTTAAAAAGCCTGGATATATATAAAATATCCAGACTTATCATAATTAAGTTAAATGGTCATACTTAGCTGCCCTTTATCTTCTATTCTTATTTCTTCTGAAGCTTCTTCAAAATTTTCTAATCGATTCTGTAATTGCTTTGCAATTTCATATCCTAGTAACGGTGGTACAGCGTTACCCACTTGCTTATACTGACTTGATTTTGTACCTATAAACGTGAAATCATCTGGGAATGATTGTATTCGAGCACATTCCCTAACTGATGGCACTCTATTTTCCTTATAATGAAAATAGTTTCGATGTCCAGTATCTATGGTATGTGAAGGCAGTTGGCTATTCATTCTTTGGAAAGCCTTATTGTATTTTCTTATTGCCCAATATTCTTCGGGTAAATCTTTTATAGACCCACCATCGTTAACCATTGATATAATATTAATCGTTTGTTCAGTATGATTTGTTTGATTATGGTTTGTAATAACAGAGGATTTAGATCGCATAAAGTTTTGATAATTATTTGTAGGCTCTATGTTATATTCATATTCATCCCGATACTCTGACATATTATCTAATGGTGGTAGATCGGAAAGTGCATCTGAGGTTGAAACAAATTCTTCTTTTTCAGGAGGATAAGTAAACTGGCCATCTAAAACTCCAACAAAAAATACACGATGACGATGTTGTGGAACTCCATAGTTGGCTGAATTTAATACCTTGGGCTCCTCAATACGATATCCCAGTTCCCCAAACCTTTTCATTATATCTTCTTTAAACATGCCTTTATTGAGAGTCATTAAACCTTTAACATTTTCAATAACAAAAAATTTAGGCATTACTTGTTTTACGACTCGATAGTATTCCATGTATAGATGATTTCTTTCATCGTTTATATCTCGTGTTCCAACAGTGCTAAAACCTTGGCATGGAGGACCGCCGATAATACCCTCAATCTCATGCTCTTCGAGTAACTTATCAATTTTATCCTGGGTAAAATCGTGAATACTCATTTCATGTGCAACTGGATTAATACGATTAAAATTATAAGTATTGACAGCATCTTTCCAAAAATCTATAGCAAAGACAGATTCATAACCTGCCATCTCAAAGCCTAAACTAAACCCACCTACACCACTAAACAAATCTATAATCTTTGGTTTGTTCATTAAATATCCCCTCCTTAATTGCAACTGCAATTGCTTTAGCCAACAGAGGAGGTACCGCATTTCCCACTTGTCTATATTGGCTAGTTCGTGATCCATAAAATACATAGTTATCGTTAAACGATTGCAATCTTGCAGCTTCCCTTACCGTTGGAATTCTATCAAATATTGGATGGAAATAGTTACTATGTGCATTCCCAGTGTCAATTGTTACTGAATAATCTTCTTCATTTAATCGTTTATAAGCAGATGAATGTCTATTGTTCCTTTTATTTGAAAATAACTCTTCAGGTATATCTCTCCAGTTCCCCCCCTGAGGAACTTTGGAAATTCTTTCTTGTTGGATCTCCGCAGGATACTTTATTTCATGATTATAGACCATGTTTTGCTTATGTCTTAGATACTTTTTATATTCAGATTTTGGTTTAGATTGAAGCTTATAGGTAGATTTATTGGATTGTCTTTCTGATTCTAGTCCATATAGCTCTTCCAATGCATCCTTAACAAATACTGATTTTTTTTCGGTTAACTTTTCAAATGTAACTTTAGGTAAATCTTTTCTAGTTGCAACAAAAAAAGCTCGCAGTCTTTTTTGAGGTACGCCAAAACTAGAAGCATCTAACACATTACTATCTACGTTATAGCCTAAATTATTTAGAATTGTGTAAATTCGATCTTTCGCGTAACCATTGTCTCTGGTTAAAATTCCTCTGACATTTTCAATTACTACTGCTTTAGGTTGAAGCACCTCTACAAACCGAATGAATTCATAAAATAATTTATTTCTGGGATCTGCCATCTCTTTCTGCCATCTATTTGCTGATGAAAAACCTTGGCAAGGAGGTCCACCAACAATGACATCAATATCCCCTAATAAATCAAACATAAACGGGATATCCTCGTTCTTGACATCCTGAATATCAGCAAATATCCCTCTAGCATTTTCGAAATTTCTATCAAACGTCTCTACTGCATCTTTATTAAAATCTAGCCCTCCAATAATATCAAAGCCAGCTAGACGAAAACCTTCACTAATTCCGCCACATCCACAAAATAAATCGATAACTCTTGGCATTATACTCACCCTTTCTAAAGAACAATCACAAGTAAATTTCTTTATCTTCCTTAACTATTTCAGCTAATTCCACACCAATATAGTCAAATGTTTTTTTTCTTGAATTATGGTTAAAAACCTTTTGTAAGTATTTAATATCTTGGTGCTTTTTAAAATGATGATAACCATATGTTTTTCGCAATGTTTGTGTGCCAACGTTACAGTTAACACCAACTTTTTTAGCTGCATCACTAATAATTCTATATGCATGTGAGCGATCTATTGGTTCATTCCCTTTTCTACTTTCAAAAATATAACTGTCTTGAGAATAATGTGTTAAACTATTGAAATAGTCTCCTATACACATTCTCAACCCATCATTAATGGGGTATTTTGTATTTCTAATATGTATAAAAGAAACGATCTGTTCTTCTCTTATTAAATGCATAAATTTCAGGGTCAGTAAATCCGAAATCTTCATTCCAGTATTTATCCCTAAAACAAACAAAAAGTAGTCGCGGAAGCAATTACTCAATAGTTCATTTTTTATTAAATCTATATCGGATTGATTTTTTATAGGTTCTACTAGATTCATATACACACCCCCAATACAGCAAAAACACACTAAATATATCATTTTGCTGTATTCATTATATTTCATTTTTCAGCTAGACGCAAGAATATACGTTCGTTTAATCAATAAAAAATAGAGCTACTCTTGTTAGAGTAACCCCATTTAACTCAAAGCTTGTGATAATTTTTCGTCAAGCATAGACATAGATTCTTGGTTTTTCGTTGGATATGCTTGAATAGCACATATGGATTCTCCAAATTTCACTGATTCGCCTGGATAACATCTCAATTTTCAGACATCAGGTTTACAGTTTTAGCTCTGCAAATAGAATAGTTATAAAACTCTAATTCGGTATCAATACTTTTTAATTTCTTGTTATAACACTTATCCTAAGAAACAATCTGTGACTACTATGTCTTTAGAATGATTTTGTCTGATGGTATATACTTCATCTCTCTCATAAATCTCCACATGCCAATAAAAACTTCCATTTTCTCTATTAGTTTGACCTAATTTCTTAATACTATTTTCAAATTGTGAGTAAGGGATAAGGATAATTGTTTCTGAAGATCCACATCCAAAAGCAATATAAGAATTGTCCGCTTCAATAAGAAACTCTTGTTGAGGAGGATGAAAAGCAAACCAATATCTCCTTGCTGTCTTTAACACATATTCCTTTGACACCAGGCACACTAAATTGATATTGATATTGATATTGATATTGATATTAGAGCTCGAATATAAACAACGTCCTCTTTTAATAAAAGAGGTCTTAAAATGTTTTTGAATTCTAGATATGCATGCCTCTCTAAACTCAACATCTTTATTCTTTTTATCCTTTTCCTTCTTAATACTGTAACCACTTTGTTCCGAGGATACTCTATCGAATTTCTCTTCGTCTATTTCTATTTCACTATCACTCTGTATATCTTCAGTTGTATTAAAAATAATATCAATAAGTGGATCTACTCTTGTGTATTCCATTGGCTTCAATATTTCATTGATTTGAAGAGATGTTCTCGTATCATTTAAATTTTCTTTTAACATCATTAGCTTTAGTAAAGCATCAGTGCTTATCAACCTTATGTCCCATGCATGTTTAGATCCCCTTATCTGAGCTTCGAGGTCACCAGTATCTTGTCTACCAACTACTATTAATATTGAAGATTTATTTTTTTTACATCTTTTATCTTCTATTAATCGGTTACGATAATTTGCCACAGTATCCAAATTAATTCGATAAGTATCTGTTGTTTTCACTTCGACAACCATTTCATACCCATCTTTTGATGTCCAAATTCCATCATATCCAATATCCTTATTATTTTTTGTACCCCTATACAATCCATCTTCTACGTTAAAACCTAACCTCACACCAATTTGATTTATGATGTCTTGTAAAATTAACCCCCCATCTTTATATGAATTTGCTAAACATTCATCTGCATATTTTTGTAAATATCTTGATGGTATCTTCCCCATAAAACTTCTAAATTCTTGAGAAGTTAAAGATCCATCCCTTAATTTACCATCTCCACAAAAAGACAAAATTTGCTCGATAGACTTTGACTGAAAGAAATCTTTATTGCCTTCCCATAGATTAAATATCATATTTTTCATTGCATATACCACCTAAGTATCTAAATTATATAAAATTGACTTGCAATTAATTTATACTCATACATCGTATCCGTCAGGGGATCGTTCTCCCCTCGCTTCTAGTAATTATGTAAATTCGCAAAAGGATACAGTTTCATTTCCTCATTCGGGGATTCGCATTGTAATCCTTGATCAGAGAAGTATATGACCATCCCTGGTACGAAGTAGGAGTCGTCTTCACCAAACCCCGATTCATTGCCTTCTTTCCAATCGCTTCTTCTCCCTGATCACTTCAATCGACTCCCACTGTTTCCGACGCATGAGAACCGTTTCTATGTTTCAATATATGAATTTATTTAGCACCTTTCATTTGCAAAGAGGTACCGTCCTCCGTACGAAATTACTTTAGTTTACTGAGGGGGATGGATTTACTCTGTTTTGTGTCAGCTTTATATTCTGTATTGCAGTCCTTTAAAAACCTCCCTGACATGCCAATCTAAAAACGAATGATCCGGATAATAATACGACTGTATCGGCTCCCGAAGCAGCTGTCCATTAAACCTCAACAACCACTCTTCAAACCCCTGAGTTCCATGTGCATCCTGAGACACAACCATCTTACGCTCAGGCGTCAACGTGAACACTCCCCTATCAAATAGTTTATGATGCAAAGAACACAAAGCTATTCCATTTTCCTCAGTATCCGGACCACCAGCTTGGTGCCACTTGATATGGGCTGCTTCAACACCGACAAGTGTGTGGGCTAGTCTTACATTAAAACCACAAACAGCACAACTGTACCCGTAAGCCCTTAAAATCTTCTCCCTGAATTTTGGATCCCTCTTCTTTTTCGTATAAACAGTGAAAAGATCCAGTCCAACCGCATCTAAGATATCTTGGTGGATCGTATCTGGAAAATGACTGTCTAATATAATATGAGCAATCTCTTGGACCAGCCTGGGGTCATTTTTTAGAAGCTGAAATACTTCCGGTGTGAATCCCCCCGCAACTTCATCCGCTAGTAATTGACGATTACTCGGACTCTTCGCATTCGCCTCTTTATCCAAAAGCCATATCCCATCTCTTTTTAAACGTACAAAAGGTTCTTCAGGATGATAGGATTTCCTAAGCGGACCGAATTCCCTCAGCAGTTCTGTCAGCTTCTCCCTTGTAACCTCATAACTTATGAATCTGGGTTTATCTGCTTGTAGGTGTCCCAAAGCAAACAAAATCAACAATGGTTTATGGGGAGCTCTCTGGTCCCCTTTCTTCCATATGGACAAGTTATTAATTCTTTCCTTTAACTCAAAGCTGTTCATCATTTCCCACCAATCATAGAGCTTTATTTCTTCCTATATAATAGGTAAGTTGGAACTTCCAATGAATCAATCCTTTACCTCAATCAGGAACATCTTATCCTTAAATCCCCCACGTTTCTCAGCCTTATCTTTCCGTACCGCTTCTACTTCATCAATAGTAGATCCATGTTGCTTAGACAAAGCCCTGACAACTTCCAAGAGATCAGCAAGCTCTTCCACAGCTTCTCCATCCGTTTCAGCCGCACAGTATTCATCAAGTTCCTCATAAGCTTTTTCTTTTAAGTACTTTATGTAGTCTTCATCGTTAAGAATCTTTGTTGATAACTCCTTACCTTTACTTTCAATGATCTGTGGGATTTTATCCCGTACTAACTTGTTGTAGGTCGGCATGTAGTGACCTCCTATGGATTGTATTATCTATATTTTAACATTTATATGGAGTCCATAGAGCAAAGAAGGGCACACCAGTTACTTTCTTACCAATTCTCAATCCCTATTAGACACTTGAATGTAGTAATCCCATTGAAATGTCCGGTGACAAAATAAACTTAATTTATTTTACATAATTTGTAATATTTCTATTTGCTATTCGTGGTACATGATTTTCCCCAATTTGATAATGGTTCTAAAAAGGGGAGAATCCTTTGGTAAAAGAAGAAAATAAGCCTTTTTCGGAACTATTGGGGAAGCTACTTAGAAGAAGAAGAATTGAAATGAATATGACCCAGGCTGAGTTTGCCTGGATCACTAAAATGTTTGAAGAAGGCTACGGAAGGATCGAGAGAGGAGAAAGTATTCTAACCTCATTAACACTAAGCAAAATACATAATAATACAGGAATTAGTATTGACCGGATTTTTCAGGAAATAGATAATATAAGCAAAGACAAAAAGCCAAAAGAATGACTTGGTAGTTAATTGGGGGGATTACCATCAAGAAACAAGAATTGATTCTATTAAAAGGGAAACACACGTACAATTTTATGATTGTTGGGTTTTCCCGTGAGCATGATTATGGGGAGATATATTTTACAGATCATAATAGGAGGACTTCTGTTTATAGGGGTTCGGATGTGAAGGAAGTTATAAAGATAGCTAAGAGAGAAAGCCGCAGCTTACTTCGGGAGTAAGCTGCGGCTTTGTTATTTTCTATTTATAAGGTGCTTACTTTCATTCCAAGACGCTCTTTCAATTCCTCTACCGTTAAATACACTCCATCCACTTTCCTATGAAGCATCGCATGACAATTCGGACACACAGGAATCAAATCCTCTCTCGGATTCACCTGATAACCCTTCTGAATTTCATGTAGGGGTTTAATATGGTGTACGTGAATGAACTCTTTCCCCACTTCCCCATATGTATCTTCAAAGTTCATCTTACATACCTGGCATTCGGCACCATAATGATTGATGCATTGCTTACGAGCAAGTGGATTGCGTTCATATGAATTAACCATAATCGTTCTCTGCTCCCCTTCCCACATTTCCGGCACTTCATCAGGGTAGATTTCAGCAGACAAATCCTCATGAAAGAACGACATGATGTAGTCACGGAGCTCACCGGTTAGTTTCATGGATCCCTGGATATTCCCTTTCAACCCATGCTCTCTTAATTGATAAAGCGACAAACCATCCGTATCAACAACATCCACCAAGCGGACACGTGTCTTTTCCCCACCTATGGATTGAACATACTTTTCTTGGTCTACCCAAAGCGACCGATCATAGACAGTATCATCCATTTGAACCAATCCCTCTATTACTTCCACCTTATACCTGACCTTTTTGACACTACCTGAAACATATAAAAATAAGATATCACCATTTTCATAGTTGAAGGAACGTTTCCAGTCAAGGTATTCAAATTGGACGAATGCCCTTTCCAAGTCATATTCGTTTGGATTCGCCGGTACCAACCAGATACGGCGAGCATTCTTATGGTCCCTATCTTCTAACTCCTGCCGACGATTAGCAGCAATCTCTGGTGGAGCTATAAAAAGATATTCGTTTCCTTCGAAATGGTAGGGAATATTATAAACATATCCCCTCTCGATTGGATCATAGCATTTTGACTTCATTATATTGAGATGATCAGCAAGGTAGCCTGCAGCTTCTTGAATATTGGTAGCTTCATATAATAGTTGATTATTTTTGTTGATGGTGATGGGAGTGGGCATTGGTTGCCTCCTTGAAATGAACATATTTAATTACTGTGAATTAGGAAAACTGAACATGAAATTGCATATATATTTACGACTATAGTAATTAAAAGTTATAGAAATTGGAAACTTATTTCAATATGTTAATCCCTCTCTCAGACTGCGCATAAAGGATTCTTGAAACATATCCATACAATTCGTACGGACTTTTGATGCTAACTCTTCTTCTAAAACATCAAGAAAGTTTTCGTATCCAACATTTTCAAAACGTATTTTCAAATGTTGGTAATACGACTCATTTACTTCACCGAAATCGAAAATCCACATGTATTTCATTGCAGCTTCAAAATAAAAATTGTAATAGCCCAGCAAAAACCAAATATAATATTTTATTTTATATTCAAGAGCTAATTTTTCTAACTTTTTCGATTCAACTTTGGTTTCTCTAATATTTATTAAAAATTCTTCGAGGAAAGCCACACAAAGATTGATTTTACAATTATCTTCTACTCCTCCTTTAAAATCTTCATAATACTCATTTCTTTTAAGGCTATGGACAGACGAAATTAATTCTTTCCCTGCGTATTTTATATTACTCTCAATTGTCGTATGAATTTTATGTATGACTTCATCTTCATTGATGTCATCCTTAATATCATGAGCTCTGCGGAAATTTGTACGTATGTCATAGTAAGCAAAAACATCTAAAATGATTGGAGAAAATAACTCCTGATAAACCTCTTTAAGATACTTTTTATTTTCTCTCTGATTGGTATAGCGATTATTTAACCACTGGCCTAATAGAGCACCAGTAAGAGCAAGTGTTCCAGATAAATATGCTGCATTAAATTCCACACTAATTCTCCTAGCATTATTTTCATTTTCTTACTGCATCAGCGACGTCTTTTACATTACAACCTTCATAGAATTGACCTCGTCACATACTATGTAAAACAAATTCTACTAAACTTTTACAATTTTCACCAGAATAAAAAAGAAGCACCCATTTTTCAAAAGCGCTTCCTGGATCATATTTATTTACTTAATTTAATGAATTATTTCTTTTTCACGTTTCCTTGCGTTCATCTTAAACAAACTATCATGGTAAATTCTTTCTAAGCTAAGTCTTTCTTCATCATTATTTGTAATTTTACTCAACTCTTTAAAAACTTCTATTATACTCATTGTATGATTAATATGCTTTTCATCATATAATTCACAAGCTCTTTTTCTCGTTTTAGACGTGAATGCTTTTGTCTTTCTGTTAATTTCACGATATACCATCTCATATAAAGTATTTTCATCTACAGTTGGATTGTTCATTGTGTAATGGATCTGCTCCAATGTCTCTTCCTTT
Source organism: Rossellomorea yichunensis (assembly GCF_032337515.1). Lineage (NCBI taxonomy): Bacteria > Bacillati > Bacillota > Bacilli > Caryophanales > Bacillaceae > Rossellomorea > Rossellomorea yichunensis. The sequence continues at coordinate 175,990 of NZ_JAVYAD010000004.1, forward strand.
ATTTGTTTAATCTTCGTTAAGTTATCTAGTTGAATTTCTGCATTATCGATGGAATTTCTATGATTGATCTTCACTAACTTTTCACTTGAAACAGCTCTAAAACTTTCTCCCTCATTATCGACAAATTTATAGTTTAAATCAATTGAAAAGGACTTTTTACCAACCTCATTATTAGAGATATAAGCCCCAAAATAAAGGTGACCTTTATCCGAAACGATTGTTGAAGTTACCTGCTCTAAATATATTTCTAAATTAGTATCGGACAAATTCGCCTTGATTACTTTAAAATAAAACCCCTGTTGCTTAGCATAGTTGTGTAAAGTAAGAAATGATAAATATATAGCAAGGTGATTGTCAAAGTTTTTATATCCAGTCGAGGTTAGTCCTCGTATTGAATATCTCTCTTCATCCATAATTAATCGATATTGGGCCTTTTTCTTCTTATTTTTATCTAGTAATTCACTCGTACAGTAGCTAAGCAAATCATAATGAGCCTCTTTAAAGCAATATTTTGCAAAGGATTTCATCTTAAAAAAATGTTCATAAAAGTCGTTAGTAAATGTGTATTCCCCTTCTGCAACAACATCCCCTAAATCCTTATCAAGAAACCTTAGGATCAGTTGATTTTTTTTATTAAATCCTTCAAGTCTTATACTATTCAGAGGTATCCCTGATAAATCCAGTTTATTATCATTGACATCACCAAACGCTTTAAATAAAGATTTGGATCCATATATTCTAAGCTTCTCATTTGGTCTCCCGTACTCTTTAAGAGGAAACTTCTTATATACCTTCTCATCAATATCTCGATGTTCTTTAATAAAGAGTTGTAAGTCCTTCATTTTCGCTTGTTCATCAGTGATGTTCAAGGTATCTAATTTTACTTCACTAATAAATTTAGACATAATGTCCCCCTATTTTTCAATGAATTTAATTATTGTATGAACCAGATAGTTCAACAAGTTTACAAGTGAATGAACTAAAGGATTAATGAATTCTTCATTGTTTATAATAAAGAGAAGCCCCAGTGCAATAGATAAGTAGAAGATTAGTAACTCAGCATAACTGGATGTCCTGTATGTAATAAAGAACCTAAATCGATTCTTAGTATATGGATGTAATAACGGAACTCCTGACCGTGAAAAGAAATCACCAAGAATATGAAATAAGTATCCTAAAGCAATACCAATAGTAAAGTAATTATTGTGAAGCGATAGTAACATTAATAAAACAAACCAAAGAATTAAAGAGTGCGTTATTCCTCTATGGCCAAATGTATTGTAAATAACATTTGAAATGCCGAAACTTCTCCTCCCTATAAAAGAATTTGGATGATCAATATCCGGTAATAAACTTCCTATAGCAACACCACCTAAGTAACCAATAGTAAATGGATAAGAAAGAAGCTTTGCAAATACCATACCAGCGGTTATGGAAGTCGCCAAATGAGTCTTATACATCATGATTACACCTACTCGCAGTAGATAAGTCCTAATTGTATAATCATTTGTATGATTCATATCTCCAATTAATACCAGAAATTATGACGTCAAGGGGCAGGTGTCTCCGCACGTTTAAAGAAGAACCATGGTCACCGAGATTCTCTATATACCAAAGAAATTGAATGATGAGTGATTTACGTCTATTGTTGATAGAAGTGTAGAAAATTAATCTCCGTTATCGTGTCGAGCAAGGTGTGACACTGACGTATTGGATGAAGGGAGGTTATTTGGGGAGATTGGAGTAAGATTACAAGAAAAAATCCGTTCCTCTACTTTAGGGCAGGGGACGGATCTTTAGTTTGTGGAATTAGAATACCTTATAAGAGTTATTACCTTGGGATCAAATCAAATAATAAAATGGGGTCAGTCCCACGGTACACTAATGCGTTATTGTGTCGGGGGACTGACCCCAAATTCAGGCTTAATACCTCGATTATCCGTCCTTATATTATTAGTTAAGAAAACAACTTTGAATTTTCCCCTAACCCTTTAGTATTAAGGTGAATGGTTAGATTACTAGATAGTCCTAATTTTAAAAATCAAGCTCATCTAATTCATCCAGTAAACTTGCAGCTGCTTCTATGTTAGATTGACTATATTTTTGTTTTTTATCATAAAAATATTTTCTTAATTGATCATGAGCAACTTTATCAACACTTAGTAAGTATGAAAACCACCCCTCTATGTGTTTCAGAAGTAAACCATACTCTTTCGTATTTTCTTGTAGTAAGCACATGCGATGGATTTTTGCTCTTAATTCTCTTTTTTTCACTCGACCAATTCCTATTTCCTCTTTTTCACTATATACTAAGCCAGTGATTTCCCTCCTCATTCCTGGCCTAAGCAATCTAACCTTATTACCGTTAAGGGTATAACCTTCATCTTTAATAATATATTCAATAAATGACTTTGCTTTTAAAAGTTTTTCAGGATTTTTACATGAGAGTACTATATCATCAGCATACCTACTATAGATGATATTTTTTGATCCAGCATAACCAGCTAATCGTCTATCTAGTTTAATATTTAACAAATTTGACAGACTTGGAGAAGTTACTCCTCCTTGAGGTAATCCACCTTTATAAGTACATATATCTTTTAATAATAGCGAAGCTTTTTTTCCATAGCCTATTCCTCTAAAAAAGTTATAAACTTTTTTACTAGTTATAGACGGGAAGAAATCTTTGATATCTAAACACAAAAAATATTTACTTCCTTTATGCTTATTTGCATTATCTCTTAAGTTAATCCCTTTCCGAAATGCTGTACAACTATTATGGACAGGTAACTGATCTAAAATTGTCCTTAATACCCAGGCTTGAATTGCCTTAAGATTTTGGGAGGGGCACGCTAAAATTCTTATATCCCCGTTCGCTTTTAATTTTTTAATTTCCTTGTAGTGGTATTCTGGAGCGAATGTAATTTTATTTAATGTATATTCACTGATATTTAGTCTAGTTGATAGCTCTGAGGAATCACAGAAATTAGGTAAATCGAGAATGTAAATCATTTTATTACTCATTGTATTTCACCCTTCTCTAGAACAAAGAAAAATATGGGCCTATTCTTACCACATAAGCAATGGTTCAATAAAATTTGACTAGTATATGGGCATATACTAGGCGGATTTTATTGAAATAACAAACAAGAGTTTAAGCACGAATAGCGAAACACTATTCACAATTAAGTCTAAGAATAGCTCAAGCCCATAATTTCCTCAATTTCAAATTTAACATATTTATCCTGAATTTGTCGAGTTTACCATGAATTATATTTGGAGGATATTCAGACTCTAGTCTTAAAATCCCCTTATTTGATAAAGAATAGTAGTCACTATCAAATTTCACTTCTTTATGGTGTAAAAGTGTAGCTAAAGATGCATCAAGAATGGCAATAATTTCTTCTTTATTCTTATTGTTTATTTGTTTTATTATTTCAATTAATATTCTTCTACTAATTTCACCGTGTGTATATAAAATAGCTAATAAAAACCTTTCAGCAAATATTGGATTGGTCAACGAATAATTTCTAACTGTGTTTTCTTTCTTAATGTTTAATAAGGATTTTGATAATTCTTTCATCACACTATCTGAGATTGGTTGTTCATAATCAGTAGTTATAACTTTTGAGTTAGTGTGTGTCTTTAAATATTTTATAGGACCCAAATTAATGAAACTTTTATGTTTCTCATATTTTTTATCTAAAATGATAATTAATTTAGAATTAAGTTTACTATGATTTACAAAGGCACCCAATTCGGTAAATGAGCCTGCACTTTCAATACACATCACAATAGCATCTACACTATCTGCTAAGATATTTTCAAGATCCAACAAATTATAATTAGGTATAAATAATAACTCCTCAAACATAAACTCTGGCATATAAATTCTAACTCTCTTATTTTTTTCACTTTTTTCTATACCTTTATAAAGTTTTGCTCTCATACTGCTGGGATCATTTAGTGCTTTCCCAATTAAAAACAAATTAAATTCCTCTTTTAATAAATCTACAATTTGACTTTCAATCTCTTTAAATACATCTACCCCCAATTTTACTTGGTACCTTTTTAATAGCGCGATTTTCTTTTCAGCTTTCATAAAATCGTCCCTTCTTATAACCCTGCGAAATATTGTTCCCTGTAAATAGTTCTTTCCTTTTTATTTATAAGATTTCTTTTAAAAGAAACATATTAAACTTAAATATTCAAACCGTCTCAATCCATATGCAACATTTAATCCACAACCTCCCGGATTTGTTGGATTATAAGAAAAATAAAGTATCAATCAATATTTCACTAAAGAGTAAATGATATAAATTACCAATACAATAGACTGTGCTTTTTATTTTTCAGCAAATAAATAATAAGTCACATTAATAATATGGAGATTCCAACTAATTATTAAGCAGTTAGCCATCCTCCTAGTACTATGTTCATAAGGAATATTTTAGTATATAATGAAATTATAACAATTTTTTTCGGAAGGTGTTTTAAAAAGTATGAGTCAATATATTCTCCCTCTATTTTTGTTAGCATTAGCATTTATAATAAAATTGTCTGTCAATAGAACTTGTGAGAAAACCCACATTATCTCTGCTTTATCTGAGCTACCTGTTGATATTATGTTTCTTAGTTCTGCATTAATAATTTCATATTCAAAGCTTAGCTCAAATAAAATAATTGAAGCTTTTAATAATAAAGATGAAAATTTAACACTTACACATCTTGACTTAGACAGAGGATTTTATCTATTTGTTTTATATATGATAATAACAATTGTTATTACATTAATTTGGAGAGTTACAGAGAAGCAGTTTCAAAACAACAATTGGAGTGTATTTAGGATTCTATTTGGAATTAATTATGTAATATCTATATTTTGTTTACTATATGCTATAAGTAAACTAAGTGGGGTGATTTAGGAATGGAAATTAATGAAATATTAACATTTACAATAGCTTTTGCTTCAATAAGCTTATTACTTGTAACAATTTTAACTACAAGGGTAAACAAGTCAAAATATAATAACTACGATATGGAAAAAGATATTGCTAGATTAAATGACATGAGACATTATTATGAAGAAAAGATACATGAATTAAATAAAAAACTTATGTATACAGAAGATAGATGGAAAGATGTTAATCATTTATTAGTTACAGAACAAAAAATCAATAATAATAATACAAATAGTGTTAATTCATTATCAAATTTTTTAAAAAAACATGGTTTGACCGAAAAAGATCTTATAATTGACAAAAAAAGTGTTTTTGTTTTGACCCCATTTATTAAATCAGAACTACCATTTTTCCAGCGAGTAAACAATACCTGTAATCAAGTTGGTCTAAATTGTTCCAGAGGTGATGAAGAATACATAAGTGGAGATATTTTACCTCATATTTTAAAAAAAATATGTAAAGCAAGATTAATAATCGTTAACATTGATGGAAGAAACCCAAATGTCTTTTATGAACTAGGCATAGCTCATGCACTTGACAAGCCAGTAATATTAACAACCAAATCAATTAATAATACACCGTTTGACTTACAATCGAAAAACATTATCCAATATAGCACCTTGGAAGATTTAGAAAATGCACTAAAATTAGCTTTAACTAGAACAGTCTTAGAAAATGAATGAGGCTATGAAACTTGCATCCTCATTTTTTAACCTGAATAAAGTAGAAACGCGTTAATCCCCGCGTATCTTATTATAGAAAGCAGCAACTTACGCCGGTAAGCTGCTGCTTTCTTTTACAATATTCTACCGAAGGGTTTACTTCTTAATCCATTATCTTCGAAGGTTTCCCTCCAACTATCCCATCACGACCAATCACAAGAATTCCCTAACATTCGAGACTCGGCACAGTAATGACCAATCTATCCTAATCCCAAGTGTACTATTGATCCCTCATCATCCCTTCTCGTTGTTAGGGGTTGAGCAGATCAGGCAGTTCTTATGCTGTCTGAGAAAGTATGGCGACGGTTATCCTTTTTAGAAATCCTGTGTAAATCTTTACAAAAGTAGGGTCGAAACCTCCCCCAGATAACCCTGTGAAAAGGAAGTAATTATATTAGCTAAGAAGAAAGCAGAATCTTACAATCACAGTAACATCCTAGTTCCTTCATTCCATAGGTAACCAATCACTTATCTGCTCTCCATCGGCTCCACATTCCCCAACCTAAGAACCGGAGAACCCTGTTCAGGACATGCCCACAACACAGCATTCCTAATCACCCGCTGTATATCCTTGTGATAATACGTCGGATACGTCTCATGTCCCGGCCTGAAGTAGAAGATCTTCCCTCTGCCGCGCCGGTATGTACAGCCGCTCCTGAACACTTCTCCTCCTGAGAACCAGCTGATGAAGATGAGTTCGTCAGGTTTCGGTATGCCAAAGCGTTCACCGTACATTTCTTCTTTCTCGAGTTCGATGACTTCAGGGATGCCGTTCACGATGGGATGACCTTCCTCCACGACCCACAGTCTTTCTTTATCATCGGCTTCCCTCCACTTGAGTTCTCCCGTCCTGGTCCCCATCAGTACCTTGAAGACTTTCGAATTATGGGCAGAATGCAGTGGAATGAATCCCATTCCATCGAGGATCCGTTCTTTCACTTTCTCTACAATGTGGTCGCTCACTTCATCATGAGCGATATGCCCCCACCAGATCAGTACATCGGTTTCGTTGAGGATTTCGTCTGTCAATCCGTGCTTCGCTTCATCAAGAGTGGCCGTCTTCACCCTGAACTCTTCCTGCAGGAAGCCGGCAAGTGCATGATGGATTCCCTCAGGGTAGATCTCCTGTACAGCCGGATTCGATTGTTCATGTCGATTTTCATTCCAGATTGTCACGTTGATCATTGTGATTCCTCCATTTTTTCAAGTTCTTTTACGTCTACTTCTTTTCGTAATGTATTGGATAAGAGAACGGAATCAATCACCCGCTGGACGACATAGCCGTCTCTGAATGTCGGCCTGTCCCGCTCTTTCTTATCGAGAATGGTGTCCACCCATTTCCATATTTCATTTTTATCCGATAAACGCCATGGGCGGAAACGTTCTTCGGAAGGCACGGCCTCATCATCCCACGGCACCGTGTTTTCCAATTTGAGATCCTGCCAAGGCCCCTTTAATGGTGCATAGCTGAGTCTTATCCCTAGTTCACTGGAAAGAAGCTGCATCGCTCCTTTCTCGCCTTTGAACGTCAAATCAATTGTCTGGTTCCGATTTCCCTGGATTGAAACCCAGCTGGTATAAAAGGATCCCTGGACTCCTGATGGAAACGAAGCATGGAAGAAGGCAGAATCCGCTGAGCGATCCTTATTTACGGACTCACTCAACCTTTCCATCCTGCCGTCCTCCAAACATGATAGGGAAGCCGAAACTCCTTCGATTTCTTCTCCAAGGATATAGTGGACGGCATCGATGAGATGGGAACCCAGGTCAGTGAGCACACCGCCCCTTCCTCCCGACGAATGCGTGCCACGCCACCCCGGTGGACCTGATAACCCGTAATCACCCGAATACTCGAACCTTCCTTCATATACGTTGCCTATCAATCCATCCTCTATCAGTTCCTTTAACCGGAGGACGGCAGGGTTCTCCCGATACGTGAAATTCACTCTATGGATGATGCCGTTTCGTTCTGCCGTTTCCCACATCGCTTTTGCCTCTCTCGTATCCATAGCTAACGGTTTTTCACACATAACATGGATACATTTTTCCGCAGCCAGCAAGGCAAGATCATGATGACTGGAGTTCGGGGTCACGATGCAGACGCCGTCGATGTCTTCTTCCAGCATTTCCTCGTAGGACCGGTAGCTGGATGGGATACCGTATTTAGCGGCAAGCCTTTCAGCATTTGTTCCATTTTGACTGCAGATCGCCTTCAGGATGACGGAGGGATGACGTTTCAAAATCGGGAGATACCACAAATCCGCAAATGAACCTGAACCGGCGACGGCAATCTTTACTTTTTGATTACTCATAAACGTCTCCTTTCTATTCGTCTATGTTTATGGACTGACCTTTTTCTGCTGATTCGATAATACGCTCCAGCACCTTTTGATTCTGATAGCCATCATGGAAGTCAGGGATTTCTTCGTGCCCCTGGCCGGTCACTATTGCGATGAAATCCTCGAGCTGCTGACGCCTGTAGCCAGGTGGAATCTCCAGGGTCTCTTTCGTTGTTTGAAGCTCATTACCATCAACCAAACTGAGCAGGACTTCATCCGGTTTTTCACAATTGACGTGTATCGTCCCGATATCCCCGTACAACGTCACTTCATGCTGGTTCCCGGAACCAATTGCGTTCCTTGTTGTAAGGAACGCCCCTACCACATCATGCTCCAGTACGGCATGGAAACTGGCATAATCGTCCACTTCCACTTGATGCATATGACCGGTTGCGGGATTCCTGCGTTCCGGGACAAAGGTTCTCATTAACGCAGATACTGATTTGAATTCCCCGACAAGGAACCTGGCGCTGTCGATCATGTGTGCACCGAGATCACCCAACGCCCCCGTCCCGGTAACCGCCTTATTGAATCTCCATAAATACGGGACATCAAAGATCGGTGAGCCGAACGATTGAAGATAGCGGACCTCCAGATGACGGAGGGTACCGATCTTATTTTCCTCCAGCAGCTTCTTGGCATATCTGAAGGCCGGTATATAACGGTATGAAAACCCGACCATGCACGGGATCGGTGTCTTCTCATAGAGTTCCGCCAGATATTCCGCTTCCTTGAAATTCAATGTGAACGGTTTTTCTGCCATGATGGGTTTCTGATGACGGATGCACAACTCCAATACTTTCGCATGCAAGTCATTCGGCACAATCGAAATCACCGCATCCACAGTCGGGTCCTGGATCAGCGATTCCATCTCGTTGAATCGCTTCTCTTCTCCAATCCCCTCTTCCTCTCCCACCTTTTGCAGTAGTTCATCGTTCACATCGCACAACGCGCTTAATTGGAGTTGATCCAGCTCGGAAATCATCCTTCTGTGGGCATCCGCCATTCCTCCGAGTCCGATAAGACCTACCTTGATCACTTTATTCACTGTCATATCTGTTCCCCCTTTGCTTCTACTTTCTATTGTAAAGACAACACCTCTCCAGAAGAATAGATAGAATGAAAGCGCTTAATTTATGACACTCATTCATGTATATAAAACACTTTCTCACAGAAAAAAGCAGCACGCCGGCTGCTTTTTTTCTGCGTTGTTAATTTAATTTATAAACTCTCGCTTCATAAGGCTTTAATTTCCCATTTTCCACGAGATGCTTTTCATCATTTTCATAATTACCAATCAGCAAAGATGAAGATTCAAAGTGAAGACCTTCAGGCAAGGTAAAGGCTGCATCTTCCCCCGTGAAGTTACACAGAATCACAAGCTTTTCTTCCCCGAGCGTCCGGGTGTAAGCGTAGAGTTGCTCATGGTCATCAAGGATGAGGTCATACGTGCCATAAACGATGATGTCATGTTCTTTACGCAGGCGGTTCAATTCCTTGTAGTAATAATAAATGGACATGGGATCTTTCAACGCGTTCTCTGCATTGATTTCCTTATAGTTCGGATTGACCTTCAGCCACGGCGTACCGGTTGTAAACCCGGCATGTTCACTGTCATCCCATTGCACTGGCGTCCTTGCATTATCCCGCCCTTTACGATAGATGGCTTCCATGATCGTGTTGTGATCTTCTCCACCCTCCGTCACTTTTTCACGGTACATATTGTGAATTTCTATATCGTTGTACTCTTCAAGGGAGTCGAATGCAACGTTCGTCATCCCAAGCTCTTCCCCTTGATAGATGTAAGGAGTTCCCTGCAGCATATGAAGGAACGTAGCAAGCATCTTGGCAGATTCAACGCGGTATTCCTGATCGTCCCCGAACCTCGAGACCATCCTAGGCTGATCATGATTATTGAGATAAAGACTGTTCCAGCCCCTGCCTTCAAGGTCTTTCTGCCACTTGGTCATCACCTGCTTCAGATCGGCCAGAGACCAGTCCTTCACGTCCCATTTACCCCCCAGGCCGGAATCCAGGTCCATGTGTTCGAATGTGAAGATCATGTTGAGCTCCGTACCCTCTTCATTGGCATATCGGGCGGCATCCTCAGGGGAGGCCCCTGGACATTCGCCGACTGTCATCATGTCATAGTTCGAGAGTACTTCCCTGTTCATTTCCTGCAGATACTCATGGACACGGGGGCCGTTCATGAAGTAATCCCCGCCCCAGTCGTATTTCTTTCCGCCTGGTGTACTCGGGAGGCCGTCCTCTTTGGAGATGAGGTTGATGACATCCATCCGGAATCCGTCTACCCCTTTATCCAGCCACCATTTCATCATGTCGTAGATTTCAGTTCTCAATACAGGGTTTTCCCAGTTGAGGTCCGGCTGTTTTTTACTGAAAAGGTGCAGGAAATATTCGTCCGTTGTCTCATCATACTGCCAGGCCGATCCACTAAAGAAAGACGTCCAGTTGTTTGGTTCATTTCCGTCCTTGCCGGGACGCCAGATGTAATAATCCCTGTAAGGGTTGTCTTGCGATTTCCGGGATTCCATGAACCATGCATGTTCATCCGAAGAATGATTGACCACAAGATCCATCATCAGCTTCATCCCTCTGCTATGGAGACCTTCCAATAATTCTTCCCAGTCTTCCATCGTCCCGAATTCGTCCATGATGGCTTTGTAATCGCTGATATCATATCCATTATCATCATTGGGAGATTCATAGACGGGGGACAGCCAGATGACACCGACTCCCAGTTCTTTTAAGTAATCCAGCTTGCTGATGATTCCTTGTAAATCACCGATCCCGTCTCCGTTACTGTCTTTGAAGCTTCTCGGATAAATTTGATAGACGACGCTTTCTTTCCACCATTTTTTCTCCATTTTTCTCTTCCTTTCTATGATGAGAGCTGACGGTCTATATCAGCTGCAGCTTTCTTTAGTCCTTCTTCTACACTTACTTCCCCACTGAAAATGTTCCTGAAAGTATTTGTCAGGATGGTGTTGATTTCTTCCCATTGCGGCACCGGCGGCCTTAAGAAGGCTTCATCGATGCTTTCAATATAACTTTTATAGTAAGGATACTCTTCTGCAAAATTCGATATTTCCACCCGTTTATTCGTTGGGAGTAAACCTGCTTTTAACAGTAGGCTTTGAGGCTCTTCGGTGGTCATCCATTTAACGAACGTCCATGATGCTTCCCGATGTTTCGTTCCTTTCGTGATGACCGCATTTTCTCCGCCGAGGATGGAACGCTCTTCTCCATTACTCGGAAACACGCCTGAAACCGTTTCTTGATTGACTAGAGCTAAGTCGTTTTCTGACCTTACACTGTAGAACCATGGCCCTTCATCAATCATGAAATAATCCCCTGAACTGACATTCTGCCAAGTCTCTGCATATCCACTGAGTACCTCGGGGGGAATGAATCCGTTTTGGTACAGCCCCACCAACTCTTTAAGGGCTGAAATGCTCTCTTTGCTATCCAGATAGCCGCTTGCCTTCGTATAATCCCCGTTCATCACCTTTCCGCCCAATCCGTAAAAATAGGGGAGGCTGTTCCAAGGAGAAACGTCACTGATTCCGATTTTCAGATTGTTTTCCTTTACGATTCCAATCAATTCATCCATCGTTTGAGGAAGATGATCCAGGCCGAGTCTTTCAACCGCTTCTTTATTGTAAATGGCTGCTTTTACATTCGTGTTCAGGGGTAATCCGTAATAATTCTTTCCGAATCGATTCGACTCAAGGGGATTTTGAAGGAATCTTGTCTTGACCAAATCAAAATCATCAAATTCACTTATTGGATAGAGTAAGTCCAGGTGGACAAACTTGGGAATCCATGTAATATCCATTCTGACGACATCGGGGGTCCGATTGACAGATGCCCGTGAAATAAGCGCTGACATCAGCTGCTTGCTGTGAGGCTGCCTGACGGATTTGACATCGATCCCCGGATATTTCTCTTCAAATAGTGGAATGATCTCATTCTCAAAGATTCTCGTTTCTTCGTCGCTGTAAGTGTGCCAGATCTCTATTTCTTCAACACTGTTTTCATCCGATAATTTCACTTTCTTTGAATGGTCGATGATATGTTGATTTCCGCAAGCGTTCAATACAAGCAATAGGATAAGTATGATGGTTTTCCGGAATCGAATCATGTGAGCATTCCCTTTCCCTATCTATTTATGATGCTCTGACCTGTAATCCCCCGGGGAGAAGCCGGTGACTTTCTTGAATAATTTACTGAAGTATTTCACATCATTAAAGCCTGATTCACCGGCTACTTCATATACCTTCAATGAAGTGTGGCCGAGAAGTTCTTTCGCCTTGTTGATTCTGAGCCCTATCACGTAATCGATGAAATTGATATCCATGAATCGCTTGAATAAAATGCTAAAGTAATTCCGGCTGATATGGATATGATCTGCGACGTGCTGAAGAGTCATTTCTTGTGTAAAATGGTGATGGATATATGATAGTGCCTTATCCAGCAGCTCATTATCCGTATTTGGGTGCTTACTTTTTGATTCCAGCAAGTGGTCACATTCATTCTTCGCTTCATGGAAAAGCCCTGTCAATTCCTCCAGTGTTTCTGAAGAAGCCAAGTTTGACATATGGTCTATAAATACGCTTACTTCAACCTTATTCCAATATAATGCCTTCAGGATATACCCTGCTTCCTTCTTGACTTTGTCAGGGTGCATGTTCTCTTCCTTCCAGCGTACAAACCTCGACTCGAGGAAGTTCTCAAGTGATTCTTCCCCATGAATTTGAGCTTTTACCTCTTCAAGACTCAGGGGCTCCCGAAGCATTTTCACTCCTCTTTCATAAGGAAAGATCTCAGTGTTACTTTGGAAGAAATATTGTTTGCCTGCCAGAGAGGCATGATGGTATCCCTCGACCAATTTTTCTGGATCTGAAACCATTGCATAGCTGAACACCAGTTTCAGGGACGTTTCCTTTTCAATCCTCTCCTTCAACTTGTTAACGGTATCCCGGGGTTCTTCCGTATTCCCCAAGAAGAAAATCAGTTCATTTTCGCCTATCGGAAAGCAGTACCCGTCTTCGGTCTCTCTATAGAAGCGGTCTTGAATTTCTTCGATGATCAAATTTTTATAAAGGAAACCAAATTCATCTTCGAATCGATCAAGCTCCTTTATACTCCCAAGTAGTAAAAGCTGGGGCATAGGAAGAGATTCAATCCTTTGTTCACAATCCTGGTACGGCATTTTTCGAAGGAGGACCCTCTTGATCGATTGTTCTGTCCTCCGCCTTTCATTGATTTTATTGGTCTGTTCCGCATGATCGAGCTTTTCTGCTACTTTTTCCTCCTCGAGTATCTTGTCTATACATTTATGGATGGTCCTTGAGAATTGATCGGGTTCAAGTGTCTGTTTCAATATATAATCGACCGCGCCGTGTGTAAGGCCTTCCCTGACATATTCGAACTCATTGTAGCTGCTGACCAGGACCACCTTTAGCTTCGGATACATTTGAAGCGCTTTCTTCATTAACGTAATGCCATCCATGACAGGCATCTTTATATCGGTTATGAGAATATCCACATGGCCGGTTCTCTCCATTGCCTCTAACGCTTGTTTTCCATTTGAAAAGTCACCGATCAAGTGAAGATTCTTATCCTCCCAGTCGATGGAGGATTTCAGGCCAAAGCGGATGATCGGTTCATCATCCACAATCATCACGTTATACACCTTGATCACCCCCGGTTTTCGTCATCAATACTAGCTTCACCACTGTCCCTTCCCCGCTGCTGATTTCAAGCTTCGAATCCGGACCGAAATAAAGTCTAATGGAATCGGCTACATGACTTAACCCGATTCCTACGTATGAGTTGTCTCCAACGGACGACCTTTGCACTCGTTGTAACATATCCTGTTCAACACCCACTCCGTCATCCCTGATTTCGATTTGAATTCCTCCGGGGATATTCTTACCCGTGATCCACACTGTCCCTTCCGTTCCTGTTGGTACGATCCCGTGAAAGATGGCATTCTCCACGATCGGCTGCAGAAGCATCCTCGGAATCTCCCAACCTTCAACGCCCTCTTCAAAGTCCGTCACCAAATGGAACTTCTGCTCATACCTGATTTGAAGGATGACCATGAATTGTTCAACCAATTCCACTTCTTCCTTTATGGATATAAAGTTCCCGGTCTTCCCCATATTCCCTTCTAGGAGTTTCGATAATGCAGTAAGGGCGGTGTTCGCTCTCTCCGTCTCTTTGAACTGGACGAGCCAGCGTATCGTACTCAATGTGTTAAAAAGGAAGTGAGGATTGATTCTGTGCTTGATGGCCCGAAGGACGGCTTCCTGCTTCTGATGCTGTTCTTCCTTCACTTGCTCGAGTAAATCTTCCACCCGATTGATCATATGGTTAAATTCTGAGCTCATCATTCCGATCTCATCCTTTGAATTCACACTCGTACGCACCTTTAAGTTCCCCTCACCTACAAGCTTCATTTGCTCCGTCAAGATCTTAACCGGATCGGTCACTTTCTTTGCGATGAAACTCCCGACAAGAATAGCCAATATTCCGAAAATGACGGATGCACCAATGATGATTTTCTGAATCGAAATGAGTTCGCCCGTGATTTCAGAAGTTGGTACCCTTCCGACAATCAACCAGCCGTTTCCGATTGGTTCCGTTACGCCATAATATGGGATATCATCCTCTTCGAATTCGAATTCCCGTTTATCAGAAAGGATATACTTTCGCATTTCCTTATTCTGAACAGGTGCATGCAGCAGAGTATTTAAATCATTATCGATCACCACTTCAGCCTGCTCATTCACTACAAAGAAGTGTCCGGTCTTCCCAAGCTTGATTTGATTGATTTTATCCAATACCGCTTTTCCGTCCAGGCTGACCTGAATATAGGCGATGTTCTCCATCGTATCAAAATCTTTCAATACCCTTGTGATGGGCAGGACAAGATCTGTGTTTTCCCCGGCCCCGCTGAACCGGTCATATTGAAGTCCTCCCCACACCAGCTCTCCATCTCTTCGAACCGCTTCCTTGGCCCAGTCCAATCCATCAATATTCACTTTTGAGAGTTTATAAGGGGAAAATGTCCCACTCCCCCAGCTCATCCCGTCTTCCTTCAATACGTAAATGATCCTCACGAATGAACTCGTATAAATATTTGAATTCAAATAAGATGTCATATACTCTTGATCTTCTTCTGTGGCTGAGGAGCGCTGGTCCAAGTCATCCTTCACGATTTCCTGTATTCTTTCATTACTGTAGATGAGATCTGACATATCACTCCCATTGGAGAAGATAAAGGACAGGGATTCTGCTGCCTGTCTCGCAATCTGCCTTGACGATTCCCTTACATTTTCTTTTACGACGTCCGAGGCAGATTGGTAGAAGAACACACTATTAAAGACCGTAGGGATTAAACAAACGACTAATATGGTGAGAATGACCTTGGCAGCCAGCCGTTTCTTTAGAAGCTGTATCATCTGTTAATCCCTCTTTCCGTTATTCTTGTTATCTATCATATCTCTCCTTCTTAACTGGAGCAATAGGTCCTATTTATAGTCGATCACGACCATGTCCCAATACTTGAGGGAAGGGACGGTGAACGTAATCGAGTCACCTTTTTGCTTGAAATCAATCTCCAGAGGGGAACCCTGATAGTCATCAGGTGTTGCCACCCAGATCTTATCTGCCTTCCCCCCAGCCTTCACTTCCACTTTGATATCCTTTTTTTCCTCAGGATCAGGCTGTAATCCTTGATTATCCCGCCATTCCAGCGAGGAAGCATCAGTGAAATTAATCAGATGAATAAGCTCTTTATCCTCTTTCTTTTTGGCAAATGACCAGATGGAACCGAGCTTCGGCTGATCGGAGATGGTAAGATCGCCTTCTATCTTCACTTCTTTTTCCGTTTCCTCACCACCATCACGGAGAAGATTCTGATAGGCTACCTGGAAGTCATAATATCTTGTCAATTCACTTTTCAGTTCATCACTCATGCTTAATTTCTTATGAGGGAAATATTCTTTCGAAAGCATATTTTCACCAAGCTCCAAGTGAGACCCTCCAGAAGCGAAGATGACCGCATTCGTCATCAAAACACCGGGTGTATTGAATTCTCCCATGGAGTCAGATAAATCATAGTTCATGTACGCAGCCAGGACTGTATTCAGCTTCCCTTTGCTGTATTTACTATTCTGATCAATGACTCCTTTAAGACTCGAATACGTAGTATGACCATCCCAAAGCTCCGAATAGAGGAAGCTCACCGGTGCCTGGGAAGCGATATACCCTTGTGCATACTGCGAAACGGCATTCATGACCAGGTCGACATCCAGTTCCTTTTTCGCTTCATTCAGGAAAGGTACATAAGTAGTCGAAAGGTCGACCGTCTTCCCTTCACCATTCCAAAGTACACCACGGTCACCAAGCTGATCGACGTGCCATCCGTCAAAATCCAGATGATTAAACACTTGTTTTTCTTCGTTTATGATGAAATCCTGCCATCCTTTATTGGAAGGATCCATCAGGTAAATATCACTCGCCCAATTATCAGGAAGGGGATGATGATCCTGCTCTTCCGCATCCGGATCCTTGAATAGGCCCCACTCTTTTTTCACTCCCTCATCCTCAGCATTTTCATAGCTGCCGAACAAGAGATTATAATTCATCGCCTTCATATTTTTTTCATGGGCAAGGGAAATGTAGCGTTCGATTGTATCCCTTGATACTTCCCTGTTGGCGATATCCGGCCAGGTATCCGCAAGTTCACCATCTTGCATCTTCAGGGGCTTCTCATGTTTGTACTGCCAGTCGTAAAATTGCAGCCCATTGATGTGGAATCGATTTAAATTGGCGATCACTTCTTCCTGCTTGTCAGCTTCCATGTCGTAAAAATCGGCAAGATACCCGTACCTCGGAAACTTGGCCCAATCGGAGGATACATCAACACCTATGTTCTGATGATCAATGACCTCATCTCCTTGTTTTACATACACCTCTACCATATAGCCTTTAAAATCAACCTTTTCTGGTTTCCATGACCACGATATGTCTTGCTCTTTCAGATCGATTTCTTCCTCTTTCACTGTTTCTGCCAAGTGTTTATACTGAACCAGTATTTTTCCTTCGTTTACTTTTTCGTTCAGTGATAACGAAAGCTTCACAGATTCCCCCGGCGCATAGGCGGCTTTATCCGTGCTCAGTTCATTCACCCATTTCCCCTGTTGAATCGTCTCCGCTTGAAAGACAGGTTCGGAATTTGAATTCACACAACCGAAAAGCATCGTTGCTGTAAGTGACATGCTTGCCAGCACGGCCAGGCTTTTCTTTTTCCCCATTACTCTCACCCTATTCCTCTATATGAGTTATCCTTTGACCGCTCCTTCTGAATGTCCGCTCTGTACAAACTTCTTCTGGAAGATAATATAAATGATGATCACCGGCAGAATCGCAATCAAGGAAGCCGCAAATATCCAAGACCAGTTACTCGCATATTTACCCTGGAACATCATTAGCGCTATCGGCAATGTTCTCATCGCTTCATCCTTGATGATCGTCAACGCAACGAAATATTCATCCCAAGTCCCCGAAAATGAGAAAATGGCCATTGTACCGAGGGCAGGCTTTGAAAGAGGCAGATAGATTCTTCTGAAAATGGTCCAGTTCCCTCCTCCATCCATCAAAATGGATTCTTCCAATTCCTTCGGTACGGTCTCAAAGAACCCTCTCAGGAAGAAAGTAGAACCGACCACACCACCGCCAATATACAATAACCACAAGCCCCAGTAAGTGTTAACAAGCCCAAGGTTCTTAATGACGGTAAATTGAGGAACGATGGCAAGCACAAGTGGAATCATCATCGTGAATAAAAAGATCCTGAATAACAGTTCCTTGCCTGGAAACGTAAACCGGACAAAGGCATAAGCCGTCAACGCTCCAAGGAAAACACTTCCCACCGTGGCGACACCCGCTACCAGCAAGCTATTTAAGAAATAACGAAAGAAATTATTCTTGTTCCATACAATTTCATAGTTTTCAAAATTGGGGACTGCCGTGAACACTTCCTGTGGCTTCGGAAGTGAGTATGCCCCGTTAATGAATGTCGTCATCACCATATAGATGAAAGGTGTGATAAAGACGACGACCCCCAAAATGAGAAACAAATAAACTACCAATTTACTAAAAAAGTTCCCATTCATACGTTTACCCTCCTCTTCTATCTACATGAATTTCTGATTGCTCAGTTTCTTCTGTTGCGTGAATGTAATCAGGAAGATCGTCAGACCCATCATCACACCCAATGCTGAAGAATACCCAAAGTTGAAGTTACTGAACGCCTGTTTATAGATCATGCTCTGGAGCACTTCCGTCTGCCCCATCGGTCCACCGTTCGTGATGAAATACACCTGTGGGAAAAAGTTAAAGGCGCCCATGATTAAATTGATGATGACAAATGCCGTAATCGGGCGCAGCATCGGAATGGTGACAAACCTGAAAGCCTTTATTCCGCTTGCACCGTCGATTGCTGCCGCTTCATAAAGATTCTTCGAAATCCCCTGGAGGGCTGCTAAATAGATGACCACTGTCCACCCCACTGTTTTCCAGATGTGGAACAGCCAGATGACGACCATCGCTGTCCACTGATTCTGCAGCCAACTGATCGGCTCATCCACGATTCCCAAGTTCACAAGCATAAAGTTAATCAACCCATCCTCGCCATCTGCAAACAGATAACGGAAAAGGAATGCAACGACGATCCATGACGTAATGATCGGAAGATAATACAACGTCCTGAACGTAATCTTGTACTTAACAAATTGAATATTGATCAACACAGCAAAAAACAGTCCTAAAAACCAGTTGATTGGGACCGTCACGACTGTATTGAGAAATGTATTCCTGACGGCGTACGCAAAAGCCGGGTCCGAAAAAGCCTTTTTATAATTCTCTAAACCGACAAAAGGACTTTCCGCACCGGGAATGATGTTATAGTCCTGAAAGCTCATGACAATCCCCTTTATGAGAGGATAGATGACAAATATACTTGCCCCGGCAAGCCCAATGAGAAGAAACGGCGAGACTTCCAGCCACTGCTTTGCCCCTTTTTTGAACCGCTCAGAAAATGGTTTTTTTGTAGAAAGAATAAGATCACTGTCATGATTATTTAGATTCGGTTCCACCTTGCTCCCTCCTTATGTCTTTATTAATGAAAGAAGATACTGCACCAGATCGGTGAGTACCTTCTCTTGTCAACACTACTGTTGAAGAATGGCATCCGCTTTCTTCGCAGCATCATCCAATGCTTCTTTCGGTTTCATCTCTCCGCGCATCACTTTCTCGAAGTTCAAGTTGATGACCGTTTCAATTTCAGACCACTCAGCAACCGGAGTACGAGGTAGCGCTGTTTCAAGCTGTTTGACATATTTCTCGACAATCGGATTCTCAATCACGCTTGGATCATTCGCAGCGTTCTTATTCGTAGGAATCAGTCCCGCTTCCGCCATCAGTTTCTGAGGCTCTTCCGTCAACATCCATTTCGCAAACGTCCATGCTTCCTCAGGATGCTCGGAACCTGCAAATGTGACTAGGTTCTCACCGCCGATAACAGAACGGCTTCCACCAGGACCTTCAGGAATAAGACCACTCACAGTCTCTTCTTCCGGTTTGAACTTACTTCCCTCTTCATTCCCCAGAATACTGTAGAACCAAGGGCCGTCATCCAGCATGAGATACTGATCTTCTTTCATACCATCCCAAGCACCCGGTTCTCCGCCCAGGATCGTAGGTGAAAGAAGCCCGTCCTTCTGCCAATTTGCCATTTCTTCAACCGCTGCAATGCTTTCTTTACTATTTAAATAGCCATCGAATTGTGTATAATCATCATTTGTCATCTTACCGCCAAGACTCCAGAAGTATGGAAGGAATCCCCAAGCGTTGCTGCCTCCGATGCCAATTCCACCTTTCGCTCCTGCATCCACCGCTTTCTTCGCGGCATCCTTCAGTTCATCCATCGTTTTCGGCGCTTCTGTGTACCCAGCTTTTTCAAGTAAGTCTTTATTATAGATGGCTATTTTTGTATTCGTATTTACCGGTACTCCATAGTACTTACCGTCATAGATATTCGTAGCCATAGGAGCTTCAAAGACACTGTTCTTCACTTCCTCGAACCCTTCCATACCGCTTACTTCCTGAAGGGCGCCCATCTTGGCAAACTCAGAAACCCACACAATATCCATACGCATCAAATCAGGTGCTTCCCCACCGGAAACCCCGGCAATCACCTGCTGTTTCAATCCTTCATAAGGCATCCTCGTAAGCTTCAACTCAATATCAGGATGTTCTTTTTCAAACAATGGTTTAATCTTCTCATTAAGAATGACTTCTTCCTGATCACTATACGTATGCCAATAATCCAGAACAACCTTATCACCACTGCTCTCAGATCCAGTCTCACTAGATCCCCCACTGCAGCCCCCAGCAAATAACAACGTGGATATCGCTGCACCTGTCATAAACTTCTTCCAAGCCTTCATATCCTTAACCCCTCCCTTTCTATACCTTCATTTTCCTTGAAAGCGCTTTACTATAAAACCGCTTACATTTTTGTGATGGTGTTATATATTTGATTGTTTAAGGAGGTCGGATTGTTGTGGAAATAAAAAAAGTGTCATATCTCTCTGTTTTAGAGAGATATGACACTTTTTGGGAAGCATGGGGGAAGCAGGAAGCATGGGGACGGTTCTGATGCTTCCTAGAACAGGAGAACCGTCCCCTTGCTCCCCTTTCGTTTTAAAATTTCTTTTTCTATATTCTTGATCTCAAAAATCTTCTTCCCATGCTTCTTTTGCGCTCAGTAACCTTTGTGATAAAAACTCATAAAAATTCTTTGCCGTATTGAAATCATCAAGCCCGCCTGTCCTATTCCACACTATTACCGGGCACTCATTATTTTCCATTTCACTCGTATTAAGACAATAAACATATTCTCCAGCATCTTCAATAACTACTAGTTCCTTTTCCATTCCTAACTCTCTATATCTCTTAGTACTCACAACCACAGGAGTTCTATTTGACTTAGCCACTCCTAAAATATCAACACCAAATAGCCCACCAGAACCATAAGTAGTTAAAAACCACTTGAAACTATTTGGTAATTCCACCCCTAGCTCATTTTCAATAGAATGAATTTGAATTACATCTACTCCGCCTGTAAAGTCATCTGGTTCCTTATGCTCATTAACAAAGTTTGTTAATTCCTCTTTATTCATTCCAGGTTCCTCCTTTACAATTCACTTTAATCTATCTGCTTAGCTCTCCATCTCCAATATTTACTTCTAAAATTGTCGTATTGCTTTCTTAAAATGGGGTCGTTTCTAAAACTACCACCATTCTCTACTAAACCATGCAAAATTTTATTATATTCATCGTGCATACTTGCAGGGATTTCAACCATAGATCCTGGCTCTCTTTGAATTAAATGGTGAAGTTCAATGACCGTTCCATCTTTCCAAATGGGCGCTCTTCCTTTTTTCATTAATTGGAAATTTGTCATACCAGTATCAGGATCGACTCGCTTGTAATCAATATCAACCCTTTGAAAAACCCTTCTGCTAATATCTTTTACCTCTCCATTAACCTTTGTTACTCCTGTATATTCCACAGCATTATAATTTTTACACTCTTTCCTAGAAACTTACCTTTGCCAAATACCACATCTTCATTTTTTTCATAATAATAACCAAAGTTTGTCCAAACCATTGTTTACCTTGACCATAACATAATATTAAGAGTGAACTTACTATCTTTCAGAAAGAATTCTATGAACGAATGGTAATCACCAGTTTACTATTACGTTTCTCACTACTCCATTCTGCCTGTGATTTGCACTCCAAGGATATTTACTAGCTAGATCGTGATGAGTACCTTCTTACATCATCTACTACTATGATTTTTTTCATTAGATTTGTTTTGTTTTGTTTTGAATGATAGACCTCTTAACGAGTTTTCAATCAATTTTATAAAAGGAGAGGAATAACCATGTCAAATGGATGTAATCAAAATCCTATAGGAACTTGTTCGGAAGCAGAAGGAATTGGCACAGTCGCCAGTGGGTCAGCCTCACATGCAGAAGGAATCAATACAAGAGCTGGGGGAAATGCTTCCCATACAGAAGGTTATATTACCGAAACAACAGCGAGTATAGCACATGCCGAAGGTGCCTCTACCACTGCCAATGGAGTGGCTTCCCATGCAGAGGGATACGCCACGACTGCCGGTGGAGCACATTCTCACGCTGAGGGAAACCATACAATCGCTAGTGCTCAGGACTCTCACAGCGAGGGGCGGTTCACATCAGCTATCAATCTAGCTGCCCATGCAGAAGGAAACTTGACTACAGCCTCGGGCATTGCGTCTCATGCCGAGGGAGAAAATACGGTTGCTAGCGGGCTCGTTTCTCATGCAGAAGGACAAGGGACGATGGCTCAAGGAGAATCTTCCCATGCAGAAGGCGACCAGACGGAAGCAAACGGAAGAGCTTCTCACGCTGAAGGAAACTTGACAGTGGCTAGCGGCATTTTTGCCCATGCGGAGGGACAGCGCACCCTCGCTTCTGGCGATCTTTCCCATGCTGAAGGAAATCAGACGCAGGCAATCGGCCAAAACTCTCATGCAGAAGGCGCTCTTACCATTGCGAGCGGTTTCACTTCGCACGCGGAGGGAGTGAACACAATTGCCTCCGGATTCTTCTCCCATACTGAGGGGCAATCGACGGATGCGAATTTTTTAGAGGGCGTTCATATCATGGGACAATTCGGCGCTGCAAACGAACTTCCTTATTCGTGGTACTTGGCAAATGGTACGGATGCTTCGAATCCAGGTTTGGCGGCAAAAATATTAAGCGACGGTAACGTCAAAATTGATGGCGCCGTCACCACCCCGGCAGCAGACTATGCGGAAATGTTTGAAACGATGGATGGAAATCCGATTGATTTCGGCTACTTCGTTACATTGGAAGAGGATAAAGTGCGTATAGCGAATGATCAAGATGATTATGTGCTGGGAATCACAAGCGCAAAGCCGGCTTTCTTGGCCAATAGCGGAGAGCTGCGATGGAAACATAAGTATGTGACTGCTGAATGGGGTGAAATTTTGTATGAAGATGTCTCACTTCCAGCATTATTTGACTCTGGCGGTAATGTCACCGTACCACAACGGAGAGAACGAAGACCGATATTGAACCCTAATTGGGACTCGACTAAGGAATATATTCCACGCTCCAAAAGACCGGAATGGGTGGCGGTTGGTCTAATGGGACAACTTCTAGTTCGTGATGATGGCACATGCCAACCGAATAGTTATTGCAAACCAAACAATGAAGGAATTGCAACAGCCTCAGACCAGGGTTATAGAGTCACGAAACGTATGGGTCAAAATCAAGTCATGATAGTCGTTCCTCAGCATTATAGAAATCCTAATAAACAGACTGTTGATCAACTAGTAAAACTTGCAAATTTAAAAGAACAGGGCTACCTTACTGAAAAGGAATTTCAGATAGAAAAGAACAAGCTATTAAACTCTTAATAATTTTATTTCTTCGAACCTAGAATGGTAGACTCATGTTCTTAACACTCCCCATGATCATTGAATTCATGAAGTATGTATTGATTGCCATTTCACTTACACAACTTGGTTTCGGTTTTTTGATTTTATTATTAGGGAACACCATGGTGAATTTCTACAGAGTCTCCATTTATGAAAACCCGGAAAATTCCATCCAGAAAATGAGTAACTTTTTTCAAAAGACCACCATATGGTTAGGCTATTTCATTTACACCAAACTCTCTAAATTCAATTGGATTCTGAAAAAAAGTCTATTACTCGGATGTTTAGTCATCCAGGGAATCGTACCGATCATACTGTAAGAAATCACACTGAGATTACTGGATTGGTTATTATTCTAATCCGATAAAGTTCGAAATAAATCCCCAAGATAACTATATTAAAAAAGAAGTACGAGAAATCGCCACTGCTTCAGGATTATAAATGAACAGAGTTTCCGTTTATATAATGTAAAGAGAGGAGAATTTTTATGGAGATGAAAAGTATCGGTATTTTAATATCCAGTCTCTCCGTCCTAACCTTTTGCATTGTAAAGGCCATTGAAGAAGCATCAAGATATATCTCCAATGGAACATTTGATTTCATGGGGTGGTACATCTATGGATTGATTGTCATCGTTTTCTTGACTGGAGTATTTTTATTAATCAAAAGGGATGAAAGTGAATCCTAGATTTCCTTATTTCGAAAAGGATATGGGTACGTATTTGATACTTCAACTTATGAAGTTTCAGGTACGTACCGCTCTTTTCCCTTTCACACTCTCAGTTAACTGACGAAGCAGCCGCTTCATCCGCCTTCACACAATCAATCGCAATAACAAGAGCAATCATCATCGTCTCCATCTCTTAATTCATTACTTTCACCCTGTAACTGTCGCCCCAAGTGAACCACTCCTTGCCCACTTCGCCTACAACCTTTCCATGCTGCAATATTTGAAAATCCATATCCCACCAATTACCCTGCACTTCAATGCCTGCCGCATCAATCGTATAGCGTGCTTTCAGAATGGAGAATTCCTTCTTGATCGTCAATACCTCTTGACCATTCACCTCAACAAAAAACTTCGGTAAAAAGCTGAACGTCTTCTTCGTAATAAGGGCCACTTCATCCCTGCTTGTATTCATAATGGAGAAAGTCTTCGGAACCTTCATAAAGCTTCCCTCTACATAATATCGATCCTTCTCCTCTTGATCCTTTACCGTGAATTTCCCGCTAAGGCTAAATACTTTTTGTTTTATATAAAGCTGCCTCATGATTTTGCCTCCCACTCTTGAGTCTTTATTTTATTTACGTTTGAGGTGGGATTTAGTTCCAAAGGGATGCCATCATTTTTTCACTCAACAATCTGCAGCGAATTCTTGAGGGATGCTGCCTCAGAATAGAAGCACGGGGACGGTTCTCCCGCTTCCAATTCATCAAAAAAAGAAGCAAAGGAACCTTCCCCGTGCTTTACTTCCTCCTATCCATCCACTCCTCAAGCGTCATCATCTCAAACTCTTCTTGATGATCCAATCGCAATGGAGCGATGAATTCAAGTGAATTTCCGTCGGGATCATCGAAATACAGACAAGCATGGGCCTGTGGATTGTTGGGAAGGACGATCGGCTGCCGTTCTGCTGAAAACCCGAACGCTTCCCGCACCTCGACTTCTCTTTCTTTTAACCATTCCTTCGCCTTTATGATATCCTCCACTTCGACATGAAAGGCAATATGCCGGATGGAAGCATGATACGGGATGTTCACCTCATCCGCCTCCCACAACCCAAGCCAGCTTCTCCCTTTCTCAATCCAGACAAAGGAAACCTTCCCGCTCTCATAAGCCAGCTCCAAACCAAGCTTCTGATAAAATTCGATGGACTGTCTCATATCACTTACAGGTAAATGAGCTTCATATAATCCTTTAATCATGGTGGTACCTCCTTTTTTTCTTCATTTTAGTATCCTGCCAAAAAGAATGGCTCCGAAATTCGTTTGAAATGTTTCTAAGACTTTTGGTTGAGACCATAGGGACAGGTCCCTTGGCTCCCCATTTTTAACAACCAAGGGACCAATCTTTTCAAAGGGAAAATCGGGAGGAACATGTGGGGCGGTTCTTCTGCCTTCCTTTAATCGAAAAAAGAAGCAAGGGAACCGTTCCCTTGCTTCCAGAGTATTAGCTTTCTAATTCCTTCTTCACTTTTTCCAGCGTCTTATTTTTGTATTTCGTTTTTGCTTTCGGTGCACGTGGATCGGTAGGATTTTGTAGGCCATAGTTTGTTTCGATGAATTTGAAATCGTTCATATCAACTATACCATCAAAGTTGATATCCGCATCACGGTGATCCGTTCCCCAGTATGTTTGCATATAGATGGCGTCCAATATATCAATGACCTGGTCACCGTTGACATCTCCTGCTATCATCTGAGGAAAGCCTTCGGTGTCAAATTCGCCTCGGATCTTATCCCCGATTTGCTTAAAGACCGTGAATGGATTGCTATATTTAAAGTGCCCCGGTACATGGATGGAGTAGGTGAATTCTTCGTCTGTAATCGGCAATTTAACATAAAGTCTTGGATATTCAGCAATCCCGTTATTCTCCATGACAATCGTTCCGTCGTACTGATTGTTGGAATCATCTGTTGCATACCCATCAATCCCTGCTTTGGTAAAATCATTCCCAAACGGAATTCCCTCTGCAAAAACAGGAACTTTCACCTGTGAAAAAGACGGGTCAACATAGGATTCCACAGCTACACTAGGGAGAGAGACTTCAGTGCCTTCCCCATTCGTATAGGTAGACGTTATATTTTGTAATTGTAGGACACCCTCATAGTATTTTTCATCTTTCACTTTCACTTTTACATTCACAGCAGGGGTGGTGCCGGTTAGACTCTCTGGATTGTTTATGTCCAAATGAATCGTTTGTTTTCTCGTTCCCGTTCCATTTGCAGTATCCTCATGATTCATCTGAACGCTTGCCTTTTTCTCCAATTCCGGATGGACGGTTACACTTTCTATCTCAAAATGGTCACTCAAATAATCAAAGGTAAAGGTTTGATCTTTGATTCCTGAGGTATTATTCATTTTGATCGTATAGGTGACAGTTTCTCCCATTGTCGGGTTAATTTTATCCGGTGTCGCATCCACATATGGTGTTCCTTTCTTGACGAAGTAGGTGGCATGTGCGTTTGGATAATTCACCGCACTCGATATTCCGACACCGAAGAATCGAACCGGAAGAATCGGAAGGGAATCATCAAGCGGCAGATTAGCTGCAAATGTTCCATCCGGATTAAGTGGAACGTCTCCATTTGGCGCATATTTAGCAGTAGTGATGTATTGGTTGTACTTTGGAACCTCTTTATTGTAGTATAGTACAACTTCGTTGGAAGCCTGGTTAACGTCGAACCCATACTTCTTCATGTGGTCGATGTTTTCTTCATGGATGCTCCCCTCTACCTGAACGGATTTCTGTCCTTCTTCATATTCATAGACACCATGTGGCAGGGAGGTGATAGAGAATTCAGGGGCAGAATTATCAACAAACACATATTGATCTTTGGTAAATGTGTTCCCCTGATCGTCTGTAGCAACGGCCCTTAGTGTATAATTTCCATGTTTAACGAACTGAGCCACCACATTCGAGAATTGAGATTGCAAGTATTCAGGATCCGTTGAAAACGGCTCTTTCTGATCACCAATGAATGGTAAGTAAAACCCCGTATTCAATACCAAATTACCGTTATTTGGTTTTACATTCAATCCACTGACGAACCCACCATGACCGACTATATCATCTGTTTCAGGATCTACGTACAAGAAATCCACTCGTTTGATATGACCTTTCACCTGATAATTCATCATAAGATAATTCTTCATAAAGGGATTGACATCTGAATACCCCACTGACGCCATCGTTTGGCCGGATACAATGTCAAACTTCTCAAATTTATTTTCTTCATATGTTACACCGAAAGGGATCTGGTACGTTTCAGAAGGATCTTCTATGTTTGTATAAGTTACATAACCTTCGTATGTCCCCTTTTCTGCTGTCTTTGGAATAGAGAGAAAAACAGACGTTTTTTTACTTTTGTTCCCTTTTACAGTGATGGTATCGGTGGTTGTCACGTTTACTCCATTTTTTTCTGCGTCTTTGGATTCACTCAATCCTGTTTGGAATTGTACCGTCACATCAAATGTTTTATCCTTTTTCCCATTGTTGGTAAGCTTTACAGAACGTTTATCCAAAATGTGATCCCCATTGTAAACCACTCGACCGAAACTAAGACCTCCTGTTTCTTCATCGATCGTCTCGGTTTCCCCGTTTTCAATCAGTTGAGTTTCATCTCTGACTGTGATTTCCATTGTTGAATGAATGGCTTCATACGGATCTACACGCCCTGCCCCCTGCTCAAATACGCTATAAGGCTTGCTTAATGGATCTGCTGTGTTCATCAGGATCGTTTTAATATCGGACGGACTCAAATCAGGATTGGATCCAATTAACAGTGCCGATATACCTGCTACTACCGGAGCCGACATGGAGGTACCGGAGAATCGTTGATACGCGTATTGATAATCGTCCCCATTATCCCCGTTCACTACATCTGATGGAACGGTGGACATCATTGAAACCCCAGGTGCTGTCACTTCCGGCTTTATATCGTAATTTGTACGGGATGGTCCCCGCGAACTGAATTCTGCCAGCGTATCACCTTGTGTTTTCTCTTCTTTCATTTCTCCAAATGTAAAGTCATTCTCACCAGACTCAAGCTTTTCTTTTAGAGCCAATCCTTCTTCATTATTTAGTGAAAAAGTGGGAATGTATTCCCGTCCTTCAGCAAAATACGCAGGGATATGCCCTTCTTCCGGATTATCATTGAATAGGAGCACGGCAGCTGCACCAAGTTCCTTTGCAGCCAGGATCTTATTCACTAGTGGAATGCTTTGCCCTCTGCTTATAAGGGCAATCTTGCCTTCCAGATCCTTGCCTGTGAAATCCGCTTCCGTTCCCATCCCTGCATAAACAATTGGAAGGGTCTTTTTCTCTAGTGTTTCAAGATCATCCCCGTATCCTATCGCCATGAGACGCAAGTCTACAGACAATGCATCCAATGATCCTGTTGACGTAGAGAGAGTCACTGGTACATCGTTCGCCCCTACCGTGAGCGCCAGTGCAGCGGCACTCGGAGTACCCAGCGTATACATGGCATTCCCTGAATTCCCGGCAGAAAGCACCATCGTTACCCCGCTTAATACGGCATGGTTCACAGCCATACTCACAGGGTTCATTGGATCATTCAGGGCACCGCTGAGTGACAGGTTCATCACATCCATGCCGTCCTCAATCCCTTGTTCTATCCCTGCCATGACATTTTCAAACGTACCAGATCCATATGGTCCTAAAACACGGTACGCATGCAATTCAGCATCGGGTGCAATCCCTTTTGTGGCGAATTTACTCTGATTCGTCCCTTGACCGGCAACCGTCCCTGACACATGCGTCCCATGACTTGTATAATAGACTCTGCCACCCGAAACTTCCGGCCTTCCTGAATCCTTCCAGTCCTCATAGGTGGTTTCCATTGGATCTTTATCATTATCGACAAAGTCATATCCACCTTTATAAGCGGCTTTCAAATCAGGATGGTTATAGTCGATACCGGTATCAAGCACGCCTACTTTTATGCCTTTCCCTGTGAAGCCTTCTTCATGGAGCTTGTCCACTTGTAAGTAGGAACGTTCATCTGACATGCCGATTCCACTGTGTTCCGCATCGATATCTTTCGATTGAACAAGTGGTTCTACTTGAACTTCAGCATCACTGTACACAGCTTTAACGGTATTGGATTGCAATAAATCTTTCGCTTGATTGGCTGGGAGTTTCATAGATACACCGTTAAAGGCTGTTTTATACGACCGCTTTACTATGTATCCAGCGTTTTTGCCCTTCCCTTTTCCATCCAATATCTTATCTAAGTCTTTATTAAACGCATCATGTTCCTTCTCGACTTGAGCTTTGGCTTGTGCTTCAGACAAGTCTTTTCCTTCTGCTTTGGCTTTTATGACTGCCACTTTGGACGGACTCTGGTTAAACTCAACGATAACAGAAATTTCTTCTGTACTATCCGGATCAATCTCCGGTGCCAGATGCAAACCTGTTTGATTGATTGATTGCAGCTTTACAAGAGCTTCCCTTTGTTCTGGAGACAATTCTTGAAGTGCCTGCTCAGTGGGTGAAGAACCTGATTGAGCCTCTAGTTCCACCGAGTCTTTGATTAAAACGTCCGGTGTCTTAGAAGCAGCCTGTGCTTCTGAAGGCAGACCAGAATACGATACTGGTAGACTTCCAGAAATGAGCCCTGCTCCTAACGCAATGATGGTCGCTTTTTGCAGCTTATTTTTCATTCCGTGTTTTCTCTCCCCTATCAAACTATATTTTTACTAACCATTCATCTTAAATTATTTCCGTTATTCTGTCATAAAGCAATTGGGTTATTGTAGGCACCTTGGATATAGGCACCATCGTTTATATGTGCAAAAAACGACACAAATCAACATAAACTCCATGCCTGATTAACCCAATAATTTTCATTCAAAAGACTTAATAGTATAGAGGATTGCTACTGCCAACGCACAAAAAAAAGAAGCAAGAGGACCGTCCCCTTGCTTCCTTCCATTTTTACTTCAAACTCCCCGAAAGCTCCGTAAAGATAACCCCCAGCGCATATGCACCGGCATCCGGATGACCGAGGCTTCTTTCCCCTACGGTACCGGCACGTCCCATCCGGGCAACGATTTCCTTCGTCTTCTCGGCTCCTTCTACAGCGGCCGCTGCTCCTTTTTCAAAAGCAGTCTTGAAGTCATCACCGTTTGCGGCGCATTCTGACCAGGAATCCGCACAAGGGACGAGTGCATCCACGAGTGTTTTGTCGCCGACCTCTGCCCCTCTGCCGAAGGATCTTTCGCCTGTATCCTGGATTCCCTTCACGGCAGCCTGCAGCATATTAGCGAATTCTTCCACGGTCAGCTCCATTCGATCTTCTGCCGCTTTCCCTGCAGCCCGGAATGCAGATCCCCATATCGGACCGGAAGCACCACCGCAGTATTCCATGATGACCATGGAACTTGCGTCTAAAAAGCTGCCGATTGTGAGATTATCCTGACTCAGGATATCTTTCCACTCCCGTTTCAATTGCTTGAAGCCTTTGGAAACGCTCATCCCGAAATCCCCATCCCCGGCATGTGAATCCAATTCACAGAAAGGTACTTCGTTCTTGATGATGATGTCGCTCATTTTATCCACGAGGTATATGATGTTCTCAAGTGAGGCTATATTATTCTTGATTACAGCGTTCTCTTCCGGTGTTTCCACCTCGAATGATACCGGCTTCGTTTCATCATCCTCCTCGAGGTCGATGTACTCGACACCCGGAACCGGTCCGTCCACTCTGAACGCAGGTGCAGTACTTTCACTGGATAGCAATGTTTTCAACTCTTCGTCGAGCTTCATTACGGTCAGGGAAACGCCTTCCATATCGATGCTTGTCATGTAATTGCCGACAAACGCACGGTTAATCGCAATCTTTTTATCCGATAAGACTCTGGTAACGGCATTGTTGAAAAGGTATAACTCTTGCAACGGCGTACCCCCAAAGCCGTTGACTAGGATCGCGATTTCGGAAGAATCCCCCTCTTCCATTTTCAGATCCTTCAGAAGGTCGTTCACCATACGCTGTGCCAAATCATCAGCGGACGCGATTTTTTCCCGTCTTGTCCCCGGCTCACCGTGAATCCCGACACCATATTCGATTTCATCGTCACCCAATTTGAACGTCGGAGATCCGCTGGCCGGGACGGTACATGATGTTAGTGCGAAGCCAATGCTGCGGACATTTTCAGCAGCCTTCTCCGCCACCGCTTTGACTTCCATCAAGTCCCTGCCCTCTTCCGCAGCCGCTCCGGCAATTTTATGTACCAACACAGTTCCCGCTACACCGCGTCGTCCCACTGTATAAAGGCTGTCTTCCACCGCTATATCATCATCGACTTTGACGTATTCCACCGGGATGCCATCTTCTGAAGCCAAGTGAGCGGCATTTTTAAAATTCATGATATCCCCGCTGTAATTCTTAATGACCAGCAGGGCTCCCTTTTTACCGGCTGTTGCTTTAATCGCCTGATATACCTGGATCTGCGAAGGCGATGCAAACACATCACCGCACACGGCAGCATCAAGCATCCCTTTCCCCACAAGCCCCGCATGTGCAGGCTCATGTCCGCTTCCTCCACCGCTGATCAAGGTTACCTTATTTTCATTCAAATCCTTTTTCTTCATCACCTTATACTTTTTCATAAACTCAAGCTCCGGATGAGCCATGGCCATCCCATTGCACATCTCCACGACCAAATCTTCAGGTTCATTCATGACTTTCTTCATTCATAACTCCTCCTTCAGTTTATCGTTGCTCAAATTATCTCACTGACCACCTTAAAACGAAAGTAAGAAGCATGGGACGGTTCAGATGCTTCTTCTTGATAAAAAAAAGAAGTACGAGCATCGTCCCCGCTTGATCAATTATGATAAGATTATATTATCAGAATTTTACAAATTATTTTAGTTGGATACAAAAAAATTTGAGTGATTTAGGAGAGATGATGATGATATTTTTATGTATGGGCTATTTCAACTCTGAAAAAATGGTGGTAAGGTGCTGATTGATGCAGGTCTGGAGTCAGAGATCAAAAACTTGCGCCGTGTGGATGGGAACGTCATGGTAACAGATGGTCCGTTTACAGAATCGAAAGAGCTGATCGGAAGCATATTCATTTTTGAAGCAGAGGACATGGATGAGGCGATTCGGCTTGCCTCTATTCATCCGACAACGCAATTAAATATAGGAGAAGAGTTTGGGTGGCGGATCGAGATCCGTCCTGTTCATTACTTTAAGAATGATAAGTGAGTTACCATAATAATAGATTCATCCTTTTCACACTACTTTAAGGAGTGGATTAAATGACAAATGGAGCGGGTTTAGTTCAGGACGTTCTTGAAACGTACAAGTGTGCCGTTTATGAAAGCGATGTTGAAAAATTCCTATCTATCTATGCGGCAGACGTACATATTTATGACTGCTGGGGAAACTGGGAGTGCAAGGGTATCTCTTTTTGGAAAGAAAGTGTGACAGAGTGGTTTAATGGTTTGAAGGAAGACAATTATGTGCTAAAAGTGGATGTTAATGATTTAACTATTGAGGAAAATACGAATGTTGCATTCGTGCATTGTGCCGTGACCTACTCTGCTTTCAGGGGGGATTCTGAAGAGAAACATCGTCAAATGACCAACCGTTTTACATTTGGCTTTAAAAAAGTAAATGGGTCTTGGCTTATCACACACGAACATTCATCATTGCCAATCGATATGCAAACTGGAAAGGGAACCTTTAACCTAAAATAATAAGAAGCATCGGGACGGTTCTGATGCTTCCTCTTTATGTAAAAATGAAGCAAGAGAACCACCCCCACGCTTCCAAAAAAAGGCCAGTCACCCGGATCGTTTCCGGTGGACTGGCCTTGATGACAAATGGTAATGAAATCTTCACTGCTCATACTTCCGGATCTTGAGTTGCGTTTCGTTCACTCATGAATCCCTTTCACCACTTTCGCCGGCACTCCTGCAGCCACGACATTTTCCGGAACGTCTTTCGTGACAACCGCTCCTGCAGCAATGACGGAATTGTCCCCGATTGTGACACCAGGCAGGATCGTGGCATTGGATCCGATCCAAACGTTCTTCCCTAACGTCACCGGTGACGCGAATGTGGTGTTCCTCGTCTCCAGAGGCAACCCGTGATTCAGTGTTGCAATCGTGACATTCATGCCGATCAGTGAACCGTCTCCAATATGAATGCCGCCCCTGTCCTGGAACGAACACCCTGTATTGAAGAACACATTTTTCCCGATATTAATGTTTTTCCCGAAGTCCGTATAAAATGGCGGGAAGCACATGAAAGAAGAATCCACTTCGGTGCCGGTCAGCTCGCTGAATATCTCGACGATTTCTTCCTTGGAATGATAAGAAGTATTCAATTCCATCGTGATCCGTTGGGCTTCGTAGCTGCATTGAGTCAGCAGGCCGTGCAGTTCTTTATCCTCACCCGAAATAGGGTTTCCTTCTCTGCAAAACTCGAGGAACTTCTCCATATCCATGATCTTGTCACCTGCCTTGTCTGTAATTAAATCGTGCTTGTATCAATGACAAATCGATACTTCACATCAGAACCCAATACTCGTTCGTACGCTTCATCAATATAATCAGCCGAAATCACTTCAATCTTAGGGACGATTCCATGCTCCCCACAGAAATCGAGCATTTCCTGTGTCTCGCGAATTCCTCCGATCATGGAACCGGCAAATGAACGGCGGTGACCAATCAATGAGAACACATTGACTTCTAATGGCTCTGCAGGTGCTCCCACATTGACCATTGCTCCATCAAGCGTCAAAAGCGATAGGTACGCACTGATATCAATCTTGGCACTTACCGTGTTAATGATCAGATCAAATGTGCCGGCAAGTTTCTCGAACGTATCTGTCTCGGTGGTGGCATAATAGGCTTCTGCCCCGAATTCCAAGCCATCCTCTTTTTTATTTAACGTACGGGAAAGGACGGTCACTTCGGCTCCCATGGCGTGTGCGATCTTGACTGCCATATGACCGAGTCCACCCATGCCGACCACTGCTACTTTCTTTCCTGGGCCTGCATTCCAATGGTTCAATGGAGAATACGTCGTAATCCCGGCACATAATAGAGGTGCCGCAGCGTCAAGCTCGATGTTATCAGGGATGCGGAGTACGAAATCTTCCGTTACCACGATATGGGTGGAATAACCGCCTTGAGTAGGCTCGCCATACTTGTCCACACCTGCGTATGTCGGTACGTTTCCTTTGAGGCAGTATTGCTCTTCCCCTTCACGGCAGTTCTTACATTCGCCGCAGGAATCAACCATACAGCCTACCCCTACCCGGTCGCCGGCTTTGTATTTCGTAACCTCGGAACCTACCTCCGTGACGATTCCCGCGATCTCGTGTCCGGGTACGAGTGGATACTTCACTTCTCCCCATTCACCATGTGCCGTATGAATATCTGAATGGCAGATCCCTGCATACTTGATTTCAATCAGAACATCATGCACATCAAGATCGCGCCGCTCGATTTCAGCCTCTCTGAAAGATTTGTCAGGACCGTCAACAGCTCGTGCTTTAGCAATTACCATGAATAAAAAACCTCCTGTAATAGTAGCTTTCAAGAGACAGGTCAACAAACCTGATGAACTCTTGTTCAATCAATGGTAATACCTATAGTTAACTCTAGGTCAAGAGATAACTCTCATCCAATCTGCGCACTTGGTTTGCTTTGACATCAGGTCATAACCGTGCTACGATTTTTCCACAAACATAGAGTTAACTCGACGTCTAGATTAATAGAAAGGGAGAGCGAATATGAAGACCTATTCAATTGGCGAAGTGGCAAAAGAGTTGAATCTTTCAATATATACCCTGAGATACTACGACAAGGAAGGCCTCATGCCTTTTGTCGAACGGACAGAGAATGGCACACGACGATTTAAAGAATCGGATATCTCCGCATTACACATCATCGAATGCCTTAAATCCACCGGGATGCCGATCAAGGAGATCAAACATTTCATAGACTGGTGCTCAGAAGGCGATGCCACCCTGCAAAATCGATATGATATGTTCTTAGAAAGAAAAGCAACCGTAGAAGCAAAGATCAAAGAACTTCAGCAAACCATGGAAGTCATCGACCATAAATGCAGTTACTACAAGACTGCATTGGAAGCTGGTACGGAAGAGGTTCATAAGGGCAATAAGATAGAGATTATCAATTCATAAAGCTGCACCCGCTGCCATAGAATCCTGGGGAAGGGTTCTATGGTTTTTTTATAAAGGGTCGGAAGCAGAATTCAGTCCCCACCAGTCTGGTCCTTATTTTATATATGGTTACGTAAACAATAAAAAGGTCAGGTCCTTGATAAACAAGAAACCCGACCTTTTTTGTTCTTATTCCTCTATCCCCACAGACCAGCCACCATCTGCCTTCATCACCAGCGCATAATACCCATCCGTCTTCAACATTTGCCGGGTAGAGCCTTCATACGCCCCGATCTCATTCACCATCAGCCCTTGGCCGTTCAGCATAACGATAAAGTTGGATGAACCGTTATGAGAGAAGTTGAATTTGTAATTGCCGCTCTTGATGTTGAAGAATACGACGTCATCGCCGGAGCCTTCCAAGGTGGTCGGTGCATCGGCTATCTCCACCGGCGGCGACTGGTAGATTGTATATTCCCAAGGACCGTCTGCTTTGATGTTCAAGTAGTACGTTCCGTCCACAGGGATCTGTGCAAATGTCTTCCCTTTATAGCTGCCGATTTCATTGACCAGGAGTTCAAGGTCGTTCCCGTTTTCGTCCTGCAGCTGCACAATAAAGTTCGCTCCCCCGGTATGACTTCCATCGAAGATTGCCCAGCCGGATGTTAGCTTAACCCCGTCGGACGCTGTATCCCCATTGCCGCTCACTTTGATCTTCGATTCCTCGAATTCCTTTTCTGCTTTCTCTTTCGCTTCAGCCTCTGCTTTTGCCACCATCTCCGACTCATACTTCCCCACTTCTTCCATCGAAGCAAACGGAATCACTTCCATGATGGACTCCCCATCTGTTGTCGCTACCAGGATTCCGTCAGTGGCCTGCAGGACATAGCCAACATTTCCATTCCCGATTGAGATGCTTTTCGGATGTTCGACGTTCAGATCTTTTTTCACTTTCTTAAAATCCTTATCACTCATCCCCGCAGTAACAGCTGCCTTTACCTCTTCAATCGTGGCCGGCTTTTTTTCTGTCTGCTTTTTCTCTTCTTTATGATCAACTTTCTCTTCTTTTGCCGCCTTCACTTTCCCTTCATCCGCTTTCACATCACTAGTGGCCGTTTCGCTTGTCGGACTGTTCAGCACTCCGACCATAAACAAAACAAAAAGCCCCGCGGCGACCCCAAATCGTTTCTTCGCCTTACCCGACTTTCTCACCAACGCCACCAACCCCAACACGATAAAAACCAGGAACCCCAAGAACCCCATTCCAGCTAACGCATCAAACATGTAAACCCTCTCCTTTTTTATTCATTTCAACAGTAGAAAAACGAATTAGTCATTTACATATTTAGGATATAACAAGACCCTTTTGAAAATTTGCTCAGGTGAAATAAAAAAAGAGGAATAGTCTTGGAGGGGAAATAAGGACTTGGTCAAATATCCAAATTATCGTAAATTGAAATCCTTGCGAAGCGAATGATTGTACTGAAGTCCTCTAACACAAAAAGACTTCCAATCCGCTATCCGAAAATCTAAAAATCCCTTGCAGTTGACGTAAGGAGACGTGTCAGCCACCCCTCACAAAAATAGTGCCAGCCCCCATTGTGTTCACAAAATAACGAACCGGGGGCTGGCACCAATATTTTATTGACATAAACCAACTATCTCGAGATACACATAGTGGTCTTTCCCATTACGTTATGCCGCCAACGCAACATTACTTTAATCCTTCCACAATATCCTCAAGACTTCTACCGGCATCCTTATTCTTCGCCTTATCCTTCACTTCTAGCATCGGGTTCACCATTAAGTAGTTTTTCTGGATATACGTCATGTCTTCCATATCGACTTCCCCGTCAAAGTTGAAGTCTGCCTGGCGTTCAGCAGAACCCCAGTGCGTTTCAAGGTAAAGAGCATCTCGGATATCGACGATTTGGTCGTGGTTGGCATCTCCTGCAATGGCCGGGAAGAATTTGATGGTCTGCTCTTCCCCATACCCACTCTCACGGCCGATCCGGAATTCTTTCACGACTTTCAGATGGCCCGGTGCTTCAAAGGTAAGGGTCATCTGTTCTTGAGTGGAAGGCAATTGGATCTTGAACTTTCCGTCCTCGATGACTTGTCCTTCATATTCATTTCCTTCCTTGTCGGTGGCTTTGATGGTTGCTCCCAGTGCCTTGTAGTCAATATCTGTTGTCAGAAGCTTTCCATAGGCATCCCGGAGGAAGACGGCTTCACCGTTCATATCGCCCGTCAATTCAGAGAAACTTGACCAGACTTTGACAGAAGGAGAAATCCCTTCAAGCGTGACCCTGGTGTCATCCGCTTTTGTCAACTTGATGGCACTTGACGTTAATGGGAGATGGTTACTATAAAACCCGTCTTTTTTAAATGTCACCTGTATGTTCAGTAAAGAGCTGTTTGTCGAAGCCTCAATCGCTTCACCTGTTGCAGACGTTAACGTGACGGTCATCCCTTGAGGTGTTTCTTCTGTTTCAACGGCAACCTTGTCTTTAAACTCCTCTGCGACTTGCACATTATCGATGTCGACCATCTTTTGATCGAAAGCATACGAATAGGAGATTTGCTTCCAAGCATCATGATGATGAGCGGAAACGGAGTAATTCATACTCTCTCCCGTCATTACCTCTTTCTCAGCTGGGACAGTCGCGAGGTATGGTGTCCCTTTCTTCACAAAAAAGTACTCTTGCTGCTGCGCATTAACGCCTGCCCGGTCTCTCCCTTTCACAATATAGGAAGTGACTTTCTTGTAGCTTGGAAGATGGCCGTTAATCTGGAAGTTCCCTTCATCATCCACCGCAACGGGCTGATCATAGTAACTGCCACTTGATCGATAAGACACACCATTATCTCCTTGATTCACCACAATGCCCGTTTCATTTGCAAGGTCGATTTGTTCATCATGGATAGACCCCTTGATGGCAAATGACGTCGCATCCGGCTCCAGTTCGATGATGCTTTTCTCAAGATCTGTCTTTACACTCGGCATTTCGTTATCCAAAACGAACGGTTTTTCGATGATTGTCTCTTTTCCGTCGTCAGCTGTAAACACAAATTTCGCTTTATAAGCACCCTGTTCTGCTTCTACTGTTTCATAGGCAATCGGGTGATCCGGATCATCCGTTAACGGATAATAACTCCCGTCAAAATATCCGTAAAAATAGGCCTGGGTATTTTCGTGGATGAATCGTCCATCCATACTGCCAAGGAACCCGATATCCTGATTCGTTTCAGCATCCATCAGGAAGATGTCTATACTCTTCATATGAGAGTTCAAGGAGAAATTCCCGTTCAATGCAGGCGTTCTAGCGTACCCATTTTCCCTGATGGTCGTGAGTACATCGGTCGTTTGAACATAGTCGACCCCTTCTTTTATTTTTCTTACGGCAAATGGAATCTGATACACTTCTTCTTTGTTCTTACTATTGGTAAACGTTACGTACCCTTCGTAAATGCCCGTTGCTGCCGTCTCAGGGATCAGAAGTTCCACAGAGATTCCCTCTTTTCCTTTGGCCTTTACTGAGACCGTTTCAGGAGTCACAAGCTTCACACCCTGCGCCTCCCCATCTACGGACCCTCTTGCATTTACATTGAAGGTTACATCAACGGCATATTCTTTCTCCGTGTCCGATGTATTCTGAATGGTGATGTCGCGGGAGTCCTCGATATCAGCTCCATTTACAAACTTGGTCCCGAAGCTTAAAGCACCCGTTAACTCTTTGATTTCCTTTTCGTTGTCGTTCTTTACTTGTGGCGTTGTATCTTCTACCTGGATAATCGTAGTCGCCTCTGCGGCTTCCAGGGCATCCACCTTACCGGCACCTAGATCAAATACACTGTAGTTGGCAGTGAGATCG
Source organism: Rossellomorea yichunensis (assembly GCF_032337515.1). Classification (NCBI taxonomy): domain Bacteria; kingdom Bacillati; phylum Bacillota; class Bacilli; order Caryophanales; family Bacillaceae; genus Rossellomorea; species Rossellomorea yichunensis. The sequence goes on from NZ_JAVYAD010000004.1 coordinate 215,395, forward strand.
TCGGCTGTATTCATCAGCATGCTCTTGATGTCGGCCGGGTCACTCTTCGGCTTCTCTTCTATGAGAAGGGCGGCAATTCCAGCCACATGAGGGGTGGCCATGGACGTACCCGAGAACTTGGCGTAGGATTGCGTGTAATCCTCCACGTGGTGATAGTGCTTCGGCACGGTGGATAAGATACCGGCTCCTGGTGCAACGACTTCCGGTTTGATATCATACGTCAATCTTGCCGGTCCGCTCGAGCTGAAGAAAGAAACGTAGTCATCCCTTGCCACTTCTCTTTCTTTCACCTCATTGAATGTAAAGGTGACTTCCTCTGTTTGCAGGGCCTGAACGATTTCATTGGCTTTTCTTCCTTCCAGGGTAAAGGCAGGAAGCATATGGGGATCTTCTGGATATGAGTCTGAGATGAATCCCGGAGAGTTCTTGGAGTATCCGAAGGCAACAGCCGCCCCTTTTTCCTTCGCCACCGTATAGGCTTCACTTAAACGACTGTATCCACCGGTTTTGATTAATACGATCTTACCCGCTACATCTTTCCCTTCATATTCCGCTTCCGTTCCTTGACCGACGTCCACGATTTCAAGCGTCTTTCCTTTCAAATCACGTGGATTGACTCCAAGCTCGGAAGTCGAATAGCGCACTTCGATTTCCCCTTGCAGCTGGTCTGATTGCAGAGACCCCATAAAGTTGGCATAGCTCATCTTTGTATCTGTCGAGCCCACGGTAATGCCAAGTGCTGACGTTGCCGGTGATCCCACAGAGTACAGCCCGGGTCCTTCATTCCCTGCAGCGAGGACCGATGTGACACCTGATAAAACTGCGTTGTTAATGGACTGCGATAAAGGGGATCTCGGATCATTCAGGATATTCCCAAGGGAAAGGTTGATCACATCCATCTTCTCTTTCACCGATTGATCGATGGCCTGCATGATGTCTTCTGTCGACCCGAAGCCGTATGGTCCCAGTACCCGGTACGCATATAAATCGACATCCGGTGCGACTCCTTTGACAGAAAGTGGAGTCTTGCCATCGCCTTGACCTGCGAGTATCCCTGCTACATGGGTACCATGTGAGGTGTAATACAAGGTTGGATTGTATAAAGGCATTCCTGATTCCTTCCACTCCTCATAGGTCGCTTCCATCGGATCATGATCTTCATCCACGAAATCATAGCCGCCTTTATATGCATCCTTTAGATCGGGGTGATTGTAATCGATTCCTGAATCCAGCACCGCCACCTTGACACCCTTGCCTGTCAATCCTTTTTCATGCAGCTTGTCCACATTCGTCATTTCATGGGGATGCTTCCCAAGATAGATACTGCTTTGCTCTGCTTCATTGACAACCGGCTCGATCAGCTCTACCTTCCCGTTCTCCCACACATTTTTGACATGTTTCGATTCTATCAGCTTGCTCACCTGAGAGGCAGGCAGCGATAAGGTCACCCCATTATAGGACTCCTTGAAAGAGCTTGTGATCTTCCCTTTGATCTTCAGCTTCTCAAGATCTTCTTTGAAACTCTTATGCTCTTTCTCTACTTTGGACTTTGCTTCTTCAATAGAAAGCGTATTCCCGTTCATCTTTTCGAGTAACACGTCGGTCACAGGAGCATGTCCTTTCAATTCGACGATGACGGAAATGTCTTCCTCACTCGAAAGATCAATGCTCGCAGGCAGCTGAATGCCCCCTTCTGCAGACGTACTCGCGATCTCTTTCACGACACGTCTTTGTTCCGGAGTCAACGCACTCAACACCTCATCCGAAGTGACCATGGACCCGGCCTCTGCCACATCCGTCCCTTGGGAAACAAAAGGAAGTCCACTCACAGCCAAAGATCCAACTAAGGCAGAAACCGTCAATCCCTTTAATAGATTCTTAGAATCGATCTTCTTCAAATAATATTCCTCCATTCCTATTTCAACTGTCTTTACAATAAAAATTTTAAAGGGAAACAATGGAAGAGAGTATGGGGGTTTTCAATTAGGGATTTAGTCGCAAACGAAAGCAATAAGTTCTTTCCAGCGACTTTACAGCGGATTAAATATAATCAGAATGGATCATTTTTCAGTCATCCTATTGGGGGATTTCTGACTATTCATTTCTATTTGCAGGCAGAGTCGGGAACGAACCCATTTACCCATTACTCTTTCAGGATCCGAAGCCCCTCATGGGTCAGTGCATCAAAACGAAATGAAGAGCGGCGACTGGGGGCCAGAACCCGAAAATCTATGAATCTATTTACCATCCGATCAATCTTAATATGTAGTTTTCTTTTCACCCATGTTAAGAAAAACGGGACTGACCGCCCACTATAAATAGGAGAAATCCACTGAATCTTTCCTATTTTATAAAATATTCAAATAATAAACAGCCTTTTATCCCAGGAATGACGACCCTCCTGTTCTATCCTCTGTTTACATTCATTTACAGCAAGTTAAAAATGGTCTCCTATACTATGAACTGTTCGATTCAATAGATTCATGAAGGGAGACATCCGCATGACAAATGATAGATCGATGGAAAATTGGATTCAAAAACTGAATGAAGAGACCTTACATAAAGGGGTCGACCGCCGCAGCTTCCTCCAAGGGGCGGGGAAAGTCGCCGGCATTTCTTTAGGAGTGGTGATTGCTCAATCGATGGGTGGTTTCTCTGTCTCTGCAGAAGAAGCCGGGTTAGAGGATTATCCGTTTTTACTTGGGGTAGCTTCTGGTGACCCTCTCCCGGATAGCGTCGTATTATGGACACGTTTAGCCACCGACCCCCTCAATGGCGGCGGCATGCCTGACCGGAACATTCCAGTGAAGTGGGAAATTGCGAAAGATGAACACTTCCGTCGTATTGTTCAGCGCGGTACGGAAGTGGCAAGTCCTGCCCTCGCACATTCCGTTCATGCAGAAGTTGGGAACCTGGAAGCAGGTACGGTGTACTATTTACTATTACCGGTTCAAAGTAGGGAAGGATTACAGTCCGATCGGGAAAACGAAAACCCTTCCTGCCCTGAATGCAGACGTCGCAAGCCTGACTTTCGCCTTTGCTTCCTGCCAGCAATATGAGCACGGCTATTACACGGCCTATAAGCACATGGCCAAAGAAGACCTTGATCTCGTTTTCCATCTTGGAGACTACATTTATGAATACGGTCCTGATGAGTATATAGCCAAATCAGGAAATGTCCGACACCATAAAGGTCCGGAAATCCGTTCGTTGGAGGATTACCGTAACCGCCATGCCCAGTACCGGACAGATGCGGACCTGCAGGCTGCCCATGCCGCTTTCCCTTGGGTTGTCACATGGGATGACCATGAAGTGGAAAACAACTATGCCGACATGATTCCTGAAAAGGGCCAGTCTGTGGAAGAGTTCGTGCAACGGCGTGTGGCTGCCTACCAAGCCTACTATGAACATATGCCATTAAGACGTTCTTCGATGCCCCATGGAGTGGACATGCAGCTCTACCGTCAGTTCTCATACGGGAACCTAGCTAATTTCATGGTGCTCGATTCCCGTCAGTATCGTTCTGATCAGGCGAATGGAGATAAAAGCTCTCCGCAGACGGCAGAATCCCTGGATCCTTCACGCACATTGCTGGGCGGCGAGCAGGAACAATGGGCCCTTGATCATCTTGGCAAATCGACTGCTTCCTGGAATGTACTTGCCCAACAAATCTTCTTTGCCAAACGAAATTATGGTCCAAGCCCTGATCAACCTCGTTACAGCATGGATGGCTGGGACGGCTACACACCTGCGAGGGAGCGCATCACGGAATTTGCCCGTAAGGAAAATATGGATAACTTGATCGTCCTGACAGGTGATGTACACGCGAACTGGGCTTCCAATATCCTGGCAGACTTTGATGATCCCTCTTCCAACATGCTTGGAGCCGAGTTCGTCGGCACGTCGATCACATCAGGTGGAGACGGGGCGGACAAGCGCGCTGACACAGACCGCATTCTTGCCCAGAACGAACATATTAAATTCTTCAACGATTATCGCGGGTATGTCCGCTGTCATGTCACGCCGAACGAGTGGAGAGCCGATTATCGTGTGGTTCCATTCGTCTCGAGTCCCGGGGCGGATATTTCTACCAGAGCGTCATTTGTTTATGAAAAAGATTCAGAAGGCCTGAAGGAAGTCTCGACGTCAACCGTTCCCCAAGGGAAACAGACGTCTTCTGAGGTGGAAGATGATCGTCATGAAGCGCACAACCGGGCCCATAAAAAGCAGGCCCAAAAAGGTAAACATATGCAAATGAACTAGCACCAAGGAGGCTGAGGCCATGAAAGATCGCAACCAGCAGCTGATCGGACACTTGGAAGAGCTCAGGAGCCGGGCCATTAAAACGGTACTCGCTTTTATTGGTTTCCTTATAGTGGGGATGGCTTTTATGAAACCGATCTACGGGTGGCTGATCAGGGATTTAGACATGAAGCTTGCGATTCTCGGACCGAGTGAGATTCTATGGGTGTACTTGATGATTGCCGCTGTCTTCTCACTGGCTGCAACCATTCCTGTCGCTGCCTACCAAATATGGCGGTTTGTCGCACCAGGCCTGAGCCCGACAGAACGAAAAGTCACCTTACGCTTCATTCCAGCACTGTTCTTTTTGTTTATTTCCGGCATTGGGTTCGGTTACTTTTTACTTTTTCCGATCGTCCTGAATTTTTTGACCACCCTGTCAGCCGGCCAATTTGAAACGATGTTCACGGCGGAAAAATACTTCCGATTTATGCTGCACCTTACTCTACCTTTTGGTTTGTTATTTGAAATGCCTTTAGTAATCGTCTTTCTGACGGTACTTGGCATTTTGGATCCAGCCAAATTGAAAAAATCAAGAAGGATCGCCTATTTTTTGCTGATTGTGATTTCCGTGTTGATTACGCCGCCGGATTTCCTTTCAGATGTACTCGTCATCCTGCCGCTCCTTCTTTTATATGAAATCAGTATTACATGTTCAACGATCGCTTATAAGAAACGTGCTTCTCAATCAGCGGAGTCACATGCAGGACAAGAGAAATTAGTTCTAAGGAGTGAAGAGACTTGAATAAACACGATATGAACAGAAGAGACTTTTTGAAAGCAAGCGGGATCAGCACAGCTGCCCTTGCCCTCGGCAGCACTGGATTGATGTCTTTCGGTGGAAATAAAGCATTTGCCGGCACATCCCAAAACAGGAAAACGACCGGCGGCTATGGTCCCCTTGTCAATGACCCTGGCGGCGTGATGGACCTGCCCCGCGGTTTCCAATACCGGATCATTTCTGAGGAAGGTAAATCATTATCGGATGGCAGACCCGTCCCTGCCAAGTTTGATGGAATGGCCGCCTATAGTGGTCCCCATAACTCCACCATCCTCGTGAGGAACCATGAATTGAGCGGAAATAGTCAATACCCCGTGATCGGGAAAAACCCGTACCGTCGTGAAGAATCAGGCGGGACAACTTCCTTGGTCGTCGGTCCTGACCGCCAAGTCATGAAGGAATATGTCTCTTCTTCCGGTACGATTCGTAACTGCGCAGGCGGAGCGACTCCGTGGGGCACATGGCTCACATGTGAAGAAACGCTGGAAGAAGGTCATGGCTATGTGTTCGAAGTGGATCCACACAATCCAGAAAACAATCTTTCGAAAACCCCGATCCGCGACATGGGTGCCTTTTCCCATGAAGCCACGGCCATTGACCCGGCAACAGGGATCGTCTATTTAACCGAGGATGCCGGTCCCAGTTATTTGTATCGCTACCTTCCGAACGACCGCAGTCAAAAGGTCGGTGCCCTGCAAAAAGGCGGCAAGCTTCAAGCGGCAGCCATCGAAGAAATGAGCAAAGATGAAACCAGCTCTTTCCATACAGGTCAGAAATTCGGGATTGTATGGAAGGATGTAGATCCAGAGAAACCGACCCTTGATGCAGGCAGACAAGGATGCATTGCCTTCAGCCGTCTCGAGGGGGCTTATTTTGAAGGCGGTGTGTTCTGGTTTGATGATACATCCGCCGGGGATAAAGATTTGGGCCGTGTGTACCGCTATATCCCGGCCACCAACACACTGGAGCTATTCTATGAATCTACTGCGCAAAATGATCTGGAAATGCCTGATAATATCTGCATCACTCCATGGGGAGACCTGTGGATCGCGGAAGACGGGGACGGTGTCGATCGTATCATCGGAATGACACCAGAAGGCGAAACATACGTGTTCGCAGAAAATAAAGTGAACAATTCAGAGCTTGCAGGACCAACATTCTCGACAGACGGCCGAACCTTCTTCATCAATATTCAATCACCCGGGATGACCTTTGCGATCTGGGGACCCTTCGCCAGAAAAAATGCATCCCGCAGAAGGCTCATGGGCCATGCTGCACCGCCGGCCGCCTACGCACCGAAAATTTCAGACACACTATCGGCCTTTGCCGAAGTCCAGGGAATGTCAGACCTAGAAGCAGCTGCATTCGCACGCCACGGCATGCCCATTCTATAAACATATCAGGAGGCGGAAATTATGCTAACCAATATCGGAATCCCAGGATTAATCCTTGTCCTAGTCATCGCGTTGATCATCTTCGGACCTTCCAAACTGCCAGAAATCGGACGTGCTTTCGGAAGCACATTAAAAGAATTCAAAAGTGCTACCAGCGATCTTATGAATGGAAACGATCAAGAGAAGACTACTTCTGCAGACGAAGGTCAACGACTGAAAGCCGTGGAAAAAGACAAACAACATACAGGCAGCTGATATTTATCATTAAAAAGCGTCCAGGGTTATTTACTCTGGACGTTTTTTGATAATGGAAATCCATTTCTTTACCTTTGACCGTTCTCCTCTTTTTCTCTCAAATAATCTTTATATACCTCTTTTACTTTATCAGCTCTCGGTAAATCATTTAATAGTCTTCTATGTATGTCATTCAACAGATAGATACCCCTGAACAAACAACCTGCAATGATACCGAAAGCAAGGATGCCGCCTACCCAGGGTCCCGATATAAATAAGACCAAACCTAGTATACTCGCTAAAAAAATGGATAGTATCAAGTACAAACCAGCAAATCCCCTATTCTTCTATCAATTTGTCCCTCATTAAAAGTAACCAGGAACAGATTCAGTTCTACAATTCTGACATGCCTGCCTTATTATGTCAAAAGTTTCACAGCCATTCGAATTTTTCTTATAAGCATGGGGATCGGTTTGATGATTCCTGTAAATGCAAAAAAGGACGGGAACCTCCCCCTTACTCCTAGAAAAAAATACCTATATCTAAATAGAACCCCAAGAATTATACTATTCTAGAATTATAAAGAGAAACCTAGGGGGAAAAGGAATGAAGCAGTTAGTTTCTGTATTTTTGGCTCTTGTTATCGGCTTTGGCGTCTTACCTGTCATGACTTATGCCATTGAGCCGAATGAACCAGAGTTCGATACGTTTTTAAAGGGTATTGGCTGGAATAAGCAAGATTATATCGATTATATAGAAAGTAAAGAATGGTATTTAGAAGATGTTGAGTCCATTGATGATCTTGGTACCCCTCTTTCTGAAGAATCTATCGGGCTTGTATTAGAAGAATTTGACCTAAGCCGTGAAGAGTTAAATGAACTTCTGGTTGAATTTGGTGATATAGAAGAAGGACAAGACGTATTAGAAGGAACGTGGATCATTTTTTCTGAAGATCTTCATGAATACATCGACTTCTATTTAAACGGTTGGGAAGGTACTCCGATTGATAATGAAAATCTTCAGAAGCTTCTGACTGATTATGGATTTGATTCAGAAGAAGCACTGGAGAAGTTATTAAATGAAAACGATGATTCGATCGAAAACTATGAATATATTGAAGATCTTGAGCTTGCCGTTGATTATTATGTTAACGGGGGCGACGATTCAGACGAACTATTTGATCTGTTCGCAGAGATTGGACTGACGGATGAGGAATTTGAGAAACTGTTCACTCATCTTGAAACACTTGATTTCGAAAATCCTGCTTTGATCGATCAGATGATTGAGTTAAGTGAAAGAATGATGGCATTTGAGAATTTTGAAACAGCGGAAGACCTGTCAGTTGAACAAACCGCAGAGCTTTTTGATATATTCAATGACATGCTTGATCTATTTGAATTGAAGACGGATTATTATCTTGTAAAAGACGGTGAAAAACAACCCGTATCAATGGGTTCCTTAATGACGATGGATACGACAAATGGGTATGATCTGTTGATTGAACTATACAACCATCAAGGCACGTTTCTTGCGGATGTCTTATTGACCGCGGACATGTTTGAATCCGGACTTATCCAGGAAACGGGGAAAGATATGATGCAGGCAGAGGAAATCGTGACAGAAAATCCAAAAGCAGTAGAGAGGCAGACAGCAAAACCTCTGACTAAAACCGTCAAAGGCGGAGAGCTTCCAACGACCGCATCCAACTATGCTGGAAAAGCATTCGCCGGGATTGCCTTTGTATTAGCCGGTGTCTTCTTATTCCGTCGCATCGGGGTTAAAGGAATCAACCAATGAGACATCACAACATGAGAAGAAGCAGGCGCTTGCTTCTTCTTTCCTTATCTGTCTTGTTGATCGTATTTGGTCTATGGTTTGGAGGTACGAATGCCTATGCCTATCTGAAAGGGTATTGGCTCTCTCAAACGGGTCAAGTAGACGCGGCAGACTATAAAGCAGAGCCGGATGTAACGGAACAACATAAAGAACAAGAACAAAAACCTCTTTACTCTGAACGTCCCGAAAAGGGTGAAAATATAGGTGAACTCATTATTCCAAAGTTGGAGGCAAAGCTGCCAATCTATCATGGAACAGATGAAAATGAACTGGAAAAAGGAGTGGGCCATTTCGCAGGAAGTGTCTTGCCTGGTGAAAAGGACAATTCCATTCTGTCAGGGCATCGGGATACAGTCTTTCGTAAGCTTGGTGAAGTTAGTGTAGGCGATCTGCTTATCGTACAAACAACTGCGGGGGAATTTACGTATAAAGTAAAGAAAGTACGTATTGTGGACAAGGACGATCCAACCGTCATCGTACCAAAACCCAACGCAACATTGACCGTTTCCACATGTTATCCTTTTCACTTTATCGGGGCGTCGCCTGAGCGTTATATCCTTGTGGCAGATCTAATTGCTACTAAGTAATGTGCAAGGGTATGTGCACGAGGAAGGTTCTACTGCTTCCATAGCATTCAAAAATGAAGAACGAGAACCGTCCCTATTTAACCCTATTGTCAAAATTCAATGTTTAGTCCTTAGATTTCTGTCTGATTTGCAGCTTGAATTTTATGAGGTGTTTGAATGAATTTTAAAGAATTTATGCAAGAAACATTCCCCAATTTAGAGCTGAGACCACCTTTGTTTTACAGTTGGAGTATTGGTATACGGTTTGAACTTGGGGTAGAGTGGAAAAGGGAATACGATTATCCCAACAACCCATATGTATTGGGATGTTATAAAAGAGCGAATACTTTATTTGAAGCACTGCACTCTCCTACGGATGATATATTTGTAGTGATAGATGTAAATGATTTTGATAAAGGTAAAACTATCAAACGTGAATTAAATAACTTTTCACCTTATGTTGAGAAATCGTTTTTGTATAGGTTGAAGCATCAAATGATTCCCTACATTTTCCCAGAAGATGACGAAGAAGGAACATATAGAACACATAGATTTACTCTAAAGTGTAAAACCACTGACTTTAAATTCCAACCTATGATAAAAGCAATATGCAATCAGGATCTAGGATTAAAACCAAGTATTTATCATCGGGTTTATTTTATAAATATTAACAAAAAAACCATCTTTCACGTTTACGATGACAGGGGTTGTGATTTATTGGCAACTTCACCTGAAACAATAAGGGATATGTATGAACTATTTAATGAGTGGATTTTGGATTATGATAGACCTGAAATTGACAAGGTTTTTAATTGAATTTGAAGGGGAAACACCATTTCTGGCGCTTCCCCTTCTAATTTCAACATTAAAGTTTAACAGGAAACATGGGGACGGTTCTTCCTTTTAGCGTTTCCATAAAATGAGGATCATTTTTCACTTCAGTCTTATTTAATAGAATCATAAAATTTTAAGTTAAGAATACACTAATGTCTTCATCGGTAATATCATTTCCCTCTCCATGTTCTAACAGTAGATCTTTAACTTCTTTATTAAACAGATGAAATAGAAATAGTTTCTTAAAAGCAAAGAAAAGGGCTCTTTTCTTACTGACAGGTAAAGTAGAGCTGATTGTCTTTCCATCTTCCCCTCTAACCTTAACTATAAATGTACCATCTTCTTCCTCTACTATTATTCTATTGGTTTTTACGATTGTGCCATTTAATGAAAATAGAGTAGGGAGAATCCCAATTAGATGAATGGCTTCATGAAAATTTCTTTCATTAAATTCCGGACCACCAATGTCAAATCCCTCATGTTTCATCATAAACGGACGGATTCTTTTATCAAAATAGAAGGCAGAGAGCCTATTCATTAAAAAGTACATTGCTACCTTCTCTTCAGTTTTGAACAGTTTAATAACTTTTACATAAGGGACTTCTTGTCTCTCGACTAACATTAAGCGAAATTCCCACTCTCCCCCTACTTTTCTTAAATAATGATAGTTTTCGTAAGGGGGATTTACTTCAACTAACTTGTCAAATTCTATTGTTACCTGCTTCCCTACCTTATTCATGATTTTTGCTGCAATGCAAATGTTCATTTTGTCACCTCACTGACTAATATTACGTAAATAGCCAAGGAGTGCTCCAAGCCAAAGCTGTTTAACCAATTTTAGTTTGCATAGACATCATCAGGGTTCAGAGCACCTTTAAAGAGTCCATGTCACCCATCGTCAGGTAGTTGATAAAGTCAGAGCCGGGGTCAGTTGTTACTTCTGGGCATTCATCGAGAACTAATGGTTTAAAAAAGCACTTAATGCCAATAATGACAATCAAGCGCTTTAAGTTCATGTATTTCTAGGCTTTCATGTTCGGGTTAAAGTTTGTAAGTTTCATTGGGACGTAAAACCTTATAAATCCCTTAATATTTTATCAGCCCTCAATCTATCAATAAAATCATCTAATGCTTCTTCCTCATCTGTATAGGTATCTTGTGAATTTGTAATCTTGCTCGCCCTTTCATCTGTTACATAAACAATCCATTTATCATTTTCATGCCTTAGCACAACTTCATTTTCTCTATTATCCCTTAGTTCATTCATATTATAATCTTGTAATTTCTCATCATGTATAATTCTTATTGCCTCTTTTATATTCATAGTTTGTCCTCCTATTTAATTTCCTTAAGCAATCCTAATCTTTCCAATTGTCCAACCGTAAGGCTAAATTCGTATTGAACGGCTCCTCCTTTTCCCCAGCCTTCTACAGCTGCCGCATTTCCTTTATATGATACAAGCCTACTATAGTCACCCTTATAATATTTTCTTACTGTAGCTTCAATCTCAGTTTTCAACTTTTTATCTGTACATTTATCAACATACTCTTTAATTTTAGTAAAATCCCCTTTGATTTCATATTGATGATAATTTGATAAGTCTTCTACATATGGTAATGAACGTTCTGTATATGAATACGATTCTCCATTAATTACAGGAGATGTATATCTACCATTAGGATTTCCATACCTATCAATTACTTCTCGCATCTCTGGAGTGAACTGTTCTTTTATTGCAATACCATCAACGTCTAATGTATAACCTCCTTCAGCAGCTTTACTCCAATTAATTGAGCCTTCAGGATTTAATACTGATGAATTCTTTGGTATTTGAATACCAGCTGGCCATTTACCTTCTTTTAAGAATTTATTTGCAACATCAATGTTTACACTCTTCAATAAATAATTATATAACTCAGCATTAGTGCATGTAGACTTTTTCCACAGGTTACCAGCTTCTGCCCTACCTTTAGCACCAACCCCATCACTAGAACTTTTCTCTCTTTCCTTAAATGTCCTCTCCACAGAAAACCGACTCCACCCAGGCTCTCCACCAACCAACATCCCATTATCAGCAACCATCATAGGCCGGTTATAAAGATCAATAATTCCTATTCGGATCTGATCCCATCTATGATTCAATGAAACTTTCGGAACGGTCTTAGGTGCAGGAGTTGATATGTTCGTGCCGCCTTTCACGTTGAGCCCTGGTTTAGCACCGCCGACAAGGAGTGCTGCCAGTCCGAAACTGTTCAACCAATGTTCCTTTGAGTAGGAATCATCTGGATTAACTGCTCCATTGAAAAGGTCCATTCCACCCATCGTCAGGTAGTTGATAAAGTCTGAGCCTGACTCGGTTGCTACTTCAGCGCGTTCCTTCAGACCACTCGCGAAGCCCTTGCCTACATCCAGTCCGCCAACCGTAATGTAGTTTCCAAAATCATAGATGGAGTCAAATTTGGTTTCATTTCTTTTCTCCATCCCGGCCCAGAGATCCTGTCCGATTTCTTTGAAACTGTTGAGGGATTCGGTGATGGGGTTTTCGTTGACTTCCTCTTCCGGGATCGGTTTAGGCTCTCTTGCCTGTTCTTGTGCTTCTTTGAATTTCAAGTAAGAGTCGGTCTGGGCAGTGATGTCGTCCGTTAGCTGATAGGCATCATTGGAATAATAGGCTGTCGCGTTGAAATAGAGCGGTGAGATGTGACTCCCTTGACTGGACGATTCCATTAACTGCCTCATTAGCCCTGCGAGTATTTGTTCGCTGACTTCTAAATGTTGATATTCCCTTTTTAATTCTTCATCAAATCGATTGACGGAGTCAAGTGTATCCTCTCGCTGCCTCCTCGCCTCTTCCATATGAGTATCGAATCGATCCCTTGAAAAGACATTCAGTGGATGGATGTCGCTTATGCGATTGAGGATTCTTTGGAGTTCCTGCTGCTGTGCAGCGATCATTTCACCCGAACGTCGCTCGCTTTGATGAAGATCTTCCTCCAGGAATGGAAGTTCCAGCGTTTCCCTGCCAAGGTTTCGCCCTTTTGCGTCACCTTGAATGCCATTGAAGAAAGCGATGTTACTTTCAGCAAGTTGAATCCAAATATCAACGACATTGATTTGAGCGCCGTAGAAGCCTTTAATGGCATCGGCACCCTTTCCCTGGAATTCATCGTCAAGTTCCACAATGGCTTGAAAAGAGCTTTTAAGTGTAAGAAGTTGGTCTCTTAATGTCTCGTATTCATGTCGACGTGATGACATTGCGTCGAGTAAAGTGGGGGCTTCATATACTTTCAATGGTCGCGTCTGCCTTTCTATCAGGATTTTGTTATGGATTCATCCTGTTGTTTTAAAGCTTCTACATTTGCTTTTGTATCTTCAATATTCTTTTCCACTGTGGCGATATATTCCTTCAATAACAGTTGAATGTTCTGTTCGCGCTGAATCCATGCATCCGTATAATTCAGCTTGTTCCGTCCCAACTCCTCCTGTGCAGGTGCTTTCAGCTGAAGCCGTTCCAGTGAGTTGAGCGCTTCATTCAGTTTCGCCATGACCTCACTGTGGTTGAGCTTTATTTGCTGCGTTGATCCGCCGCCAGATCCCGAGCTCACATTCATCTAAAATAACCTCCCTTTCAAGTCACTGAGTTTATGGGAGACCTGCTCATAAAAATCTTCACCTTTGGAAAGTAAATATTCTGCATCATTGGCCAAATTGCCATAGAAGCTAATAACCCCTTGCTGCGCTTCCAAGGAATGAATCTTTGATTCTATGGAACTGACGTATTCGTCATAGTTTTCATGTCCGATTTGCCTCATCGCCTGGAGGGCAGAATCCCGTTCCGCATGATACTCTTCCGACCTCGGACCCATCCAATTATTATGTAATTCCGGCTGCCCGATTTGCTTAATTTCATTTAGTAGTTGACTTTGTTCATTCAGAATGGCGCTTTTTGCTTCCCTCAACCGAGAAATCTTTTCTTGAATATCGCTCGATCGGGAATGGATCACACTCTGAATGTAGTTCAAGTCATTGTAGAGTCCCATATCGGCATCTCCCTTATAGATTGATCCGCTAAAACACCTGTTAAGTCCCAATAGCTACTGATATCGTACCACCCTTTTCTTCCTCATTCTATTTCGAAATGAGCCCATGACAAAAAAAGGAAAATATTCATCGTTCTTTTTTACCACTATTGACAACAAACAAAACCTCTCACCATACTAAATGTGACTTTATGACCAATCCCCTTGGCACACAGGCTCAAAAAGGGAACCACGGTACTTGTTCCCGTGGTCCCCTTTTTTGAAGCAAGAGAACCGTCATGCGTTCCCCTTGCTTCCTCAATCTATTTTCCTAAGGCAGTGAACGCCTCATCAACCAAACTTACCGCACACCACAGCTCCTCCTCCGTCACAACTAGCGGAGGATGCCACGTCAGACAATTCCCGCCTGAAACCTTAAACGACAAACCTCTTTCCAGGCAGTAGTATAAAACGCGCTCGGCTAAATCATCATGTCTTTCTTTTGTTCCCTTGTCTTTCACCAGTTCAATCGAAATCAAGAGTCCCGCGATCCGGATGTCTCCAATGCATTCATGGCGTTCTGCAAGCTTGTTCAGTTCGTCACGCATAAACGCAGAAAGTACCTGACAGCGTTCCCCAAGCTTATGATCATCGATATAGTCGATCGTAGCTAAGATGGCCGCGCTTCCGAGTGCCGGTTTTTCGTGTGTATAGTGTCCGAGGGAGATATCCCCGGCACAATCGTACTCCGTCTTGACAAGGACCGCAGCCTGGGGAATAATTCCTCCTCCCAGGCCTTTTCCCAATACAAGGATGTCCGGTTCGACGCCAAACTGCTGATGGACGTAGAACGTACCGCTCCGGTACAGGGCCGTTGGGATTTCATCAAAGATTAAGAGAATACCATTCTGATCACAGATCCTCCCCAGTCCTTCAAAATAGCTGCTCGGGGGGATATGCGTATCGGTGGCCCGGATTGGCTCCAGTAAGACCGCACCGATGTTCCCTTCGTTTTCGATCATGTATTCCAGATACCGAAGGCAAAAGGACGCGATCTCTTCAGGATCTTGACTGTTGATGAGATTCCGGTATCCATTATACGGAATCCCTTTCAGTACTCCCGGCATGAGGGGACCCATGTCTTTCTTGAACACATACTCGCCTCCGACGGAAATCGTATCAAGCCCTGCCCCGTGGAACGATTCCCACATGGAGATGACCTTGTGCCGTCCGGTTGCCTTACGGGCAATTTTAAGAGCGAGTCCAACAGCCGCACTGCCTGAAGGAGTAAACAGGACCCGATAATCCTTTGACATCGTTTTGTTCACGAGAGCCTGAGCCGCTCGGATCGTAATGTCCGCAGTAAATCGCCTCGGAATGAATGGCAGTTCCTCTACCTGCTTTTTGACAGCCTCCACGACATACGGGTTTTTGTAGCCGACCTGATGAAGGCTATTTCCGTGGAAGTCTAGATACTTCTTTCCATTCACATCCGTAATATAACAGCCTTCCGCATCCGACACCGCCTCGAGGCAGGGAGTCGACATCGATTGCTTTAGAAAAGACCGTTCATCCTCCTGAAGGAGCGTGGTACTTTGCTCGGATAACTGCTTATTCCACTGAGAACGCAAGGAACTCTTGTTTATATCTCCCTCACGCTTCAATTCGTTTAAGCTCATACGGCCTCTTTCCTTGTGCGATCTTTTCGTTGATTCTTTCAATCAGCTCCGGCAGCTCCTTCATCGTCCGGATCGTAAAGTCCGCGCCGTTCGTATAGAAAACCTGCTCCACTTTGGCTCGGATCTGGTCCTTCTCCGTCTCTGAAAGACTATCAAACTCCTCTTGAGTCAGTCCCATTTCTGAACTCCCTTCAATCACACCCACGGTCCAGACTCCTGCATTGACACCTTCTTTCATATCAGATACCGTGTCACCGACTTTGACGACCTTCCACGGTGCCGTCAATTGGAGAGCCTCCATGTTCCGGAAAATCATATAAGGGAACGGTCGGCCGAAGGAATTTGTGTCGTCCGCCGTGATATAGAAATCCGGTCGATACCCTTTCTTCTCTGCATGCGGCACGACGATTTCCATCATGGAACCAGTATAGCCCGTTGTGGAACCAATCTTCAGCCCCAAATTTCTGAGGTTTTCCACTGTGTCAATGACATGTGGAATCGGATCCGTATAGTCCTTGAGAGTCATTAAAAGAGTCGTTTCAAAGGTCGAATGAAGAGCTTCTACATCCTCTTCCCCAAAAGGTCGACCGTACACTTCCTCCCACAGACCGGAAATTCTCGGCATGCTCAGCATCTCCCTGATATGATCGATCTTCAGCATTCCCATCGGTGCACGTGCCTCTTCCATGGTCACTACGATGCCAACCTGTTTGAAGATATCCATAAACACTTTGACAGGGGCAAAACATCCATAGTCTACAGTCGTTCCTGCCCAGTCAAAAATGACAGCTTCTAGTCTATTCATTCCGTCTCATCTCCCATGTATACTGCGATAACGTCGCAAAGATTTTGAATATCGTCTTCATAGATTTCCCCGATGTTGCCGATACGGAAGGTATTTACTTCCGTCAGCTTCCCGGGATAGATCACATAGCCTCTTTCTTTTACGTACGTGTAGAAGTCCTCGAAATTAAATGCGTCCGTCGGGTATATAAACGATGTGATGATCGGCGACTGAAGCTCGTCTGCAATATAGGATTCAAAGCCGATCCCGTTTAGTTTTTCTCTTAAAACTCTATTATTCGTTTGGTACCGATCGAACCTCGCGGAAACACCGCCTTCCTCCAGCAGTTCATCGATCGCTTGTGAAAAGGCTGCAACGACGTGGGTCGGTGATGTGAATCTCCATTTGCCGTCCACGTCCATCCCTTTCCACTGATCGTATAAATCGAGTGACAGACTTTTGCTGTTTCCTGCGCAGGCCATCAGCTTATCCCGTCTCGCAATGATGAAACCGAAGCCGGGAACGCCTTGGATGCATTTATTCGCCGAGCTGATTATGTAGTCAATCTCAAGCTCCGGTACGTTGATTGGAATCCCCCCGAAGCTGCTCATGGCATCAATGATGAGGGTTTTCCCATATTGCTTGGATACATCAGATATCATCTCTAATGGATTCAGGATCCCGGTCGTCGTTTCACAATGGACCATTACGATATGGGTAATGTCACGATCTGACTCTAGTATTCTTCTAATCTCATCTTCCTTCGGGACTTCATCATACTCCACACTGTACTGGCTGAATGTCATGCCAATCGCCTCAGCCATTTTGACAATCCGCTCCCCGTAAGCACCATTGGTGATCAGGAGGGGCTTATCCTCTTTAGAAATGGCGCTCATCATGACGGACTCCACCGCAAATGTGCCGCTTCCCTGCATGAGGACAACCGTGTAGTCCTCGTTTGAACATCCGCCCAGTTCAAGCAGCTGCTGCCGTATTTTTTGAGTGATCGTCTTATAGTCTTGATCCCATGTGCAGCGGTCAACAAGCATTTTTTCTTTGACCGTGCCCGATGTCGTTAAAGGACCCGGTGTTAACAACTTATATGCGTTCATAGGTTCCCCCTCCTTATTTGGCAGATTTAAAGAATTCCTGATGTTCTTTCAATAGATCAACGGTCAACGGCTCAGAAAATGTTTTCGAATGTGCCGGTTTATTACTCTCAGATACGGTCTCACCTTCATAAAGCGCCACCGGGTAGGACTCAATCAACGCTTCCCGTCCGTCTTCAATAATGACCTTTGCCATTTCCTGCGCAAGCTCCGTGGTCGCTTCATCCTTTTTCACGACCGCTACCGATTCAGTTAACGAGAAGTTCCCTTCTGTCGGGTCGACAAAGTCGATCGGCTCTCCATTTTCCTTAGCGGCCACTGCCTGGTGACGGAGTCCGAATCCAACGGCGACCTCGCCTGCCTGCACCTTCTTGATGGGTCCGGAGCCTGAGCTTTCAAGATGCGGCCCGACATTCGAAATCAATTGTTTTAGAATCTCTTTCCCTTCCTCTTCACCATATTCACTCATGATTGATTGAACGAGGAGCCAGCCTGTAGAAGAATCCATAATGTTCGGGATCGATACGAGATCTTGATATTCCGGCTTCACTAAATCCTTGATGGACGTTGGCATCTCTAAGCCCTTTTGTTTCAGGATTTCCGTGTTCACGAAAATGGAACCAGTATTTGATAGAATCGGAGTATAATAGGCTGGATTCTGATCCAATGCCTTCGGTTCGAACGTTAAATCAGCAAACATGTCATACTTTTTCTGAGCACTTTCAATATAGTAGGAACTCATCGTAATCAAATCAGCATCCGTTTTATCTCCCTCTACTAAAAGCTTTCCGCCTAATTCAGATGTTCCGAGGGATTGAAGGACATATCTCCCTTCATAGCCTGCGCCCTTCAATGCGGTTTCCATCGCTTCCACCGCTTCATCATCCCCATTCGTTGCGATCACCACTTTTTCTTCTTCTCCTGATGCTGAACTGCCGCATGCTGCCAGCGTTGCAACACATAATACCACCATTAAATGTAGAAACCCTCTTTTCATTTTGCTTAGCATGTTCATTTCTCCCTTTGAGTAGATTTTTTATTTTCAAGGCTTGCGACCACTATCATGGGCCGCCACCTTTCAAAACGTTTGAAGTGATGCTCTTTTTTGCCAAAAGCCCAAAAGCAGCTTGACGATCAGATTGGTTCCGAAAATAAGCAGGGACAGAACGAAAATCTCGTTAAACTTGGCAAAGTGCTGAAGCTGCTGGATTTTACTCGAGACCAATGACGTTTCGGCCGTAATCAGAAAGATGATTCCGCTGATGGTGACCATCGAGTTGATGAAATAGTAGCCCGCCATCTCAAGAATGGTCGTGGCTGAGTTCGGAATGATGACCCGGCGCACGGTTTTGAACCAGCTGTCCCCGAGGAGCTCCCCCGTCGTTTCCCAGCCTGGATTCATCTTCGACAGAGAATGCTTCGCCATCAAATAAGGGGTCGTGAAAAAATGAATCAAATTACAGAAGATCAATATCGCAAAGGTGCCTTTAAAGCTTGTCCCATTGAATAGAAGCAGATAAGACAGTCCCAGCACCATCCCGGGAACCGTATTCGTCACCATCGCAATCCAGTCCATGACGGATTTCCCCTTCACAGCTGTCCTTCCATTGATCAGGGCCGCTCCATAGGCGACAATGGTTCCTAAGATCGCCGTCAGTACGGAAACGTAAAGAGAATTCTTATAGACTCCCGTCAAATCATTGGAGCTGAACGTATCGATGATATGCTCCAAGGTAAACGTATTATTGAACGGATACTGCTTCAGGAACGGAGCAATGAACATAATCGCAAACGTCGCGACCATTCCTGATAAAATAAGAAAGGACAGTGATCCGAGTACTGTGTCCCTCCACCGGTTTCGCATCAGTTCCGTGTCCGTCACCTTGTCATAATGAAAATTCAATTTCTCCAAATAGTGAAGGAGCAATATCCCCAGGACAGCCGGCAGCAGCATCAGTACGGCGATCACGGCCCCCTGATTGAAATCCGGTATCGCTCCGAGCATCACCTGATACAACAGGGTCGCGACCACCGTATACGTTCCGCCGATGGAGGCGGGAATCCCGAAGTCTGTAAAGCTGAGAATGAACGAAAGGACAAAGGCCCCTCCAAGCGTCCCCCACAGCGGGCGGATAATCGTGTTCATAAAGCTTCGAAGTGTACTGTCCCCCATCAGCTTTGAGACGATGATGAATTTCTTGTCAATGTACTGAAATGAATTATGAATGACGAGAAACGCCGGCGGTAAAGTGTAGATCACATAACCGATAAGCAGCCCGTTAAAGCCATACATATTAAAGAGCGGTGAGCCAAACAGCTTCGAAAACAGCCCCTGATTTCCGAAGGAGTACATAATGGCAAACCCGTATGTAATCGTAGGAAGCAGCATGGGCAGGAGTATACCTGTCTTCAATACACCCTTGAAGGTGGGATGTATTCTCGTTGCATTGATTGAGTAGGCCATTACAAATGCCAGGACCGTTGTGATCAATGCAGTTACAGCCGATACTTTAAAGCTGTTCCGGATCGCGGTTAATATGTCCTTATTTGATAAGGCATCGAGATACGTCGAGAACGTGAAACCCTGACCACTTTCCAGGGACTTCATCAGTAAGACCATGAGAGGCAGCACCAAAAAGATCAGAAACAGTCCTACTGCCGCGTAAAAGATGAACCTCATTTCCGGTTTCACTTTAATCATGGCTATCACCAAACAGGGCATAAATATTGTTTCGCTTAATTTGTAATTGCTTTAAAATGAACTCCCGGACGAACTCATCCTCTGGCTGTTGGATAATTTCCGTGGGCGTTCCAAACTGGGCGACCTTTCCTTCATTAATAATGAGAATTTTATCGGAAAGCGTCAGTGCTTCCTCGGGATCATGGGTGACGATGATCGTCGTGAGCCCCAATTCTTTCGCGATCGACTTGATCCGGTCCTTGATGGACTCCTTGATCACGCCATCCAGTGCACTAAGCGGTTCATCCAGTAACAGCACTTTCGGCCTGGTCACCAATGTCCGTGCAAGTGCGACTCGTTGTTTCTGACCGCCTGACAACTCTCCGATCCGTTTTTCCAGATGTGGCTTCAGCTCCAGGAAGTCAATGTATTCCTCCAATTCTGCCTCTGATATTTTCGTTTTCTGATTTTTAAGGCCGTACACGATATTTTGATACGCGTTCAAATTAGGAAATAACGCATAATCCTGAAAGACGATATTGAATCCGCGCTTTTTCATGGAAACATGTGAAACGTCCTGCCCGCTGAAGAGAATTCGTCCACCATCCATATTGGTCAGTCCGAGGATGATGTTGAGCAGCGTCGTTTTCCCACTCCCGCTCGGACCCAGAAGCGAAACGATTTCCCCTTGTTTAATGTCAATCGTGATATCCTCTAACACGACTTTTTTATCGAATTGTTTGCGAACTCCATGTAATGTAAGCAAACGCGTCACCTCCTTAATCACACCCTCAGTATAAAAACTCTCTGTAAACAGACGTCACTTTTTGTGTAAACGTTATGTAAAAATTGCACATATCTTACCTAACTTTTAATTAACTTTTGCATATATTAACAGAGATGTTTTCATATTTTTACAAGATCATCATTGAAAGATTCCACCAGTACCCTTAGACTACAAGTAACAATAATGAATGGGTGAGGTTATGTTTCCACTTGAAAGACGTCAAAGAATCATTGACTTATTAAAAGAGAAGAAGGTACTAAAGCACGCAGAACTTACGGAAGAGTTAGGCATATCCATTGATACACTTAGGAGAGACTTAAACATCCTTTCTGACAATAATGAGATCGAGAAGATTTATGGAGGGATCAAATTAGTCGAAGCTGACACAGGGGAATCCGCGATGGCTGATCGAATGGTCAGCCACCTGGAAGAAAAGGAAAGCATCGCGCGAATATGCAATGAACAGATTCAAGAGGGAGATTGCATTTACATCGACAGCGGCTCCACGACCTACCAATTGGCAAAAGCCATCAAGAACAGAAAAAATCTGACCGTCGTGACCAATTCTCTGCCTGTCATCACGGAACTCATCAACAGTGAAGTCGAACTTATCATCATCGGGGGCAAAATCAGAAGACACGAAAGCTCGGTGGTCGCCTATGATTATATTTTTAATTTCGATGAGTTGAACATTGTCAAAGCCTTTATTTGTGCGAGCGGAATCACCACTGGGCGAGGCATATCGGATTATAACCTTGAAGAAGCCGTCACAAGGAAAAAAATCATCGAGATCTCGAAAGAAGTCTATGTGGCAGCAGACCACACCAAATTCGGCAAGGAAGTCACCGTCCGGATCGCCCCACTTGAAAAGATCGATTATATTGTCACCGATCAGCATGTCAGCCCTCAGTGGATTGGGGAATTCAGCACTTGTGAGACGAAGTTACTCATTGCTGAGTAATTTAAAAACCGCGACTGGCCAGGCCGTCGCGGTTTTTCATTATGGAAGAAACGTCAGCCCTTAAAAGAAGCGCAATGATCACTTCACATGCTACAATGATGTTGATTACATTAAGGAGGGAATTACCATGTTCACAACAGTAAGTAGTTTCGTACAAGAATGGAAACAAGAAGCCGCCGTTACCCAAAAGGTCCTGGATGCACTGACGGATGAGTCATTGAAACATGAAGTTGCACCTGACTTGTACAGCATCGGAAGCGTCGCCTGGCATATCACGGGATCCGTTTATTACTTCCCGGCCCAGCTTGGTATCACCTTTGAAGTGCCGGATCTTCGAAAAGAAGCACCTGCATCTGCCTCAGAAATCAGTGAAACGTATAGAACGGTAAGTACTCGTCTTGCTGAAGCCGTTTCTGAACAGGTTTCAGATGAGAAAATGAACGAAGTGGTGAACCTGTTCGGGATGGATATGCCGGTGCAAGCCGTATTCCGTCTGCTTATTCAGCACCAGGCTCATCACCGTGGTCAATTGACGACTCTTATGAGACAGGCTGATTTGAATGTTCCCGGCGTGTATGGTCCGAGTAAGGAAGAATGGGAAGCCATGAATGCACAGAAGAGTTAATTTGAGTGAGGACAACCGGCGGTGGCCGGTTGTTTTTTTGTTTAATAGAAAGACATAGCATCTTCCAGCGCAATAACCGTATTCTCCTTGTTTTTAAGTAGCGATAAATGTGTGGAAATCGTCCTTCCATTTTATTGATTAATAAGTGCCGCCGGTGTTCTCTGATCCCGTAAGCCACCGGTTCATCTGTGACTTTAAAGTCGTTTGGAATATAGCGATCCACCTTTTAACAATATTATAAGAGTGTTTTGGTCATGATCAGATCCGTTTGCTCTTCATCCCCCATATAAAAAGAGTGCGCTCCCGTTTGAACAAACCCCATTTTCTTATAAAAGGCAATGGCGTTTTCATTCTTTTCCCAGACGCCAAGCCAGATTTTCTTTAGGTGATGTTCCCTGGCCATTTCAATCGCTTTATGCAGAAGATATTTGCCAAGACCATGTTTTTGAAAAGTATTCTTTATATAAATCCTCTCGATTTCGAGTGATTCATCCCCCATTTCTTCAGTCTGTGCATCATCGGTATTCACTTTTAAATAACCGGCGGCTTCATGATGAACGTACACAAAAAAGAAGTGTGAGGAATGAGTGGATAATTCCTTTTCCACTTGTTTTAAGTTAAAAGCCTTATCCAGATAGCTCTCCATATTTTCCGGTGTATTCTGATGCTTAAAGGTCTCATTAAATGTGTCATAACTAATTTCTTGAAGGGTGCGTGCATCTTCAAGGGTACATTTTTTTAACATGATCGTCATAAGCGGCTCCTCTCTTCAATACTTTCTCTTATTTCCTTTTTTAACATATTCCCAGTCCTTTTCGACATTTGCCCTTACTCTTTGAAGAAGATTTAAAATCATTTCCTCTTCACTATCGGAAAACCCCTCTAATGCCATGAGATCGGAATGATCATTTTCCCTTTTTATAAAGGGATAGACCGTCTCCCCTTTCTCTGTTGGAAAAAGCTTTTTAATTTTTTTGTTCTGATTGTCTTCTTTCTTTTCAATAAAACCATTGATTTCAAGTTTTTTTATGGCACGAGATGCTGTTGTCCGGTCCACTTTTATCATCTCAGCAACCTTTTCTTGAATGATCCCCGGGTTTTCACAAATACGCACAAGGTACAAATACTGCCCTTTTGTCAGGTCATATTCCTTAAATTCTATATTACTGATCGAATCCAGCGCCCTTGCAATCATTCCAATTTCACGAAGAATCCCTTTCATAATGAACTCCTTATTTTTAGTAAATAATATATTTTAAATCTATCCCAACTTTATTGCATTTGCAACAAAAAAATCAAAAACAGTGCTTCCTCATGAAGTTTCCCTGTGCTATAGTATCCTAGTATTCAAATAGAACGGAGTGATGAAATGAATACGACTGTGAAGGAAATTACGTTGATTATTATAGGGTCCCTTTTCTTTGCCCTCGGCGTGAACTTATTCGCGATCCCGAATGAGCTTGGGGAAGGCGGCGTGACAGGTATATCCATGACCCTCTATTATGTATTGGGATGGTCACCGGGTATCACGAACTTCGTCATGAACGGGGTCCTCTTAGCAATCGGTTATAAAGTATTAAATAAACGCGTGACCTGGTACACCATGCTTGCGATTTTCTTTTCCTCTCTCTTCATTCATTTGACTGAAGGCATGGGGAAGTCCGTCGATATCATGCTCGGCACGGTCTTCGCCGGTGTGTTCATCGGATTAGGTCTCGGGATTGTCCTGCGTTCAGGTGGGACGACGGGAGGATCCACCATCATTGCCCGCATGCTGAATCAGCATTTCGGCTGGGCCGTCAGTACAACGATGTTCGTGTTCGATATTGTGGTCGTTCTCGGTTCATCGTTTGTCATCGGGGTAGAGAATACGATGTACACGGGAATTTCCATCTATATCAGTACGAAGATCCTGGATTACTTGATTGATGGTTTCGATACCCGAAAGGCCGTCACGATCATTTCCGCTCATACCGACGCCATCGCTGAAAAAGTGAGCGCTGAAATGGACCGCGGGGTGACCGTCATTAATGCAAGAGGTCATTATTCGAAAGAATCCAAGGATATCTTGTATGTGGTCATCAATAAGCAGGAGCTCTTCCTCTTAAAGAAGATGATCCAGCACATTGATGAGAAAGCGTTTGTGGTGGTCCATGATGTGAGGGATGTGTTCGGGGAAGGATTTACGTTTCCGAAGACATAAGAAATAGAGAATGGCCCGTGGCGGTTGCCGCGGGCCCGTTTACTTGGTCCACCTTGCCCTGTGACTTGTCTCTTATACTCTAATTTTATTTAAAATAGCTCGTTTTCTATTAGATTTTGAGTAAATTTTAGGAAACTGCTCTAGTTTTCATATTAAAAGGACCGTCATATTGACCTATTTATGGGTCTCCAACTTCAATTCTCATCACCTCACCCATTATGTGAGGCTTTTTTTCGCTCTTTACGAGCCATTTCCGGCGAGATATGAGCAGGAATTCTGATATATGAGCCAACAATGCCATTATATGAGCCGTTTGTGAGAAATCTTTTTACATGAGAGCATCGAATTAGTTGGATTCATAATAGGATAACCATCCCCTTCAGTTTCCTTCTCGTTTCCCGTATCACTTTTTAAAGTCAGGACTCCTTGGTCAGCATTCTCACAAACTACGCTGAGAAAGGCAACACACCCATACGATTTTCATCTCCAGTCCTCTTCCTTATCAGATTCCTTTCCCAGTTGGCCACCTACCTATGCTTTGTACAAAACAATCTGTAAGCTTTCAACATCTTGATCATTAATCCGTAATTAAACGACAAATTTTCAGTTCGGTTAGAGGTTGGAGTGAAAGTAAAGCCAGTTTAATGTAAACCTCCTACTAATAATATTCTTCATAAATGTAAAGAATATATCTACTTAACCATTTCCAATGGAGGATAACCATGTCAACAGACAAAATCAAATTAACTTCGGCTGAAATTGCCACCCTTTGGTCTGCTTATATGAATGACACCATGGCTCACTGCATCTTAGAATATTTTTATGTTCATGCAAAGGATAAAGAAATACGTCCGCTTGTTGGATATGCAAGAACCATTACAAAAACACATATTGAGAAAATCACTCTTATTTTTAAGGATGAAGGGTTGCTCTTACCTAATGGATTTGCTATTGAAAAAGATGTTAATTTAAATGCACCTAGGTTATATACGGATGAATTTTTGTTAACTTTTTTAGACCTTATGTCAAAATCAGGGTTAATTGCCTATGGCGGATTTATTTCAATGGTTTCTCGAAAAGACATAAGAACTTATCTAATTGAACGATTACATGCGACAACAAAATTGTTTGACGCATGTACTGATGCCGCTCTTCTTAAAGGGCTATATGTTAAAGCACCTTATATTGCATATCCCACTAGAAACGATTTTGTCGACAATAAATCCTATTTATCTGGTTTTTCCTTTTTTAATAAGGAACGCCCTTTAAATGCTATTGAAATTTCATATTTATTTATGAACATTAAAACCAATGTACTTGGAACAAAGCTCGCAATAAGTTTTGCTCAAACCTCGCCTCGTGAGGATGTCCAAAAATGGATGTTGCGAGGAAGCGATATTGCAAAAAAGCATATTGAGATATTTTCAAAAAAATTATTGGATAATAATATACAATCTCCTATGTCTTCAGACGTATCCATTACAAACGAGACGACTCCACCTTTTTCAGATAAATTAACATTATTTCTTATGACTTTTTTAAGCGCATCTGGGGTGGGTAATTATTCAACTGCAGCAGCTGCAAGTCAGAGAAATGATTTAGTTCTTATCTATGAAAGACTTTCATTGGAAATAGGACAATATGCAAAAGACGGTGCAAATATAATGATTAAGAATAAATGGTTGGAAGAACCACCAGGTACAATAGATAAAGAAAAGTTGTCTAAATCCAAAGATCCTGAGTAGGGAATCGACTAAAATGTCCTCACCTTTTGATTCGAAGAGGCAGGACATTTTTTTTGGCATAAATCGAGGTCATTCAAATAATCTTTCAGAAATTAAACGCCCCTCTCAATCCCGGTCCGTCTCCGTCAACGGAATACGCTACATCCACATTCCCTACCCTCACCCATTTATCCATATAAACCTCCATGAGGCATTATTTTGTTTTACAAACCAAATAAATGTTAAGGTCTATCCCGTCATTCCACCCAAAGGAGAATACGAGTTGACCCCTCTTGGTGAAGGGTTGAGACCATTTGTCCAATACTTGCAGGAATGGGACATGAACTTCGGATCCATTACGACAAAAGAAGGACTGATAGTAGCAGAATGGAAGGTCTGCTTGCACCAATAGTGCAAAACGCCAAAGATCCTTTATTGGAAGGAAACCTTGGCGTTTTTTATCATTATATACGTACCTGGAATACATTGTATTTATTCATTTATATTCATATTCAACGAAGATATTTGGACATCTACTTGATAATCGATGTTTGCTTGACTGAAAGTATTGTCCCAGTCATCTTTGTGACTTTTCCAATAGTCCGGGTGTTGAATTCTAACGTAGTCGTGAAATTCTAACACATCCACTTTCAAGTCCTGTTGGATTTTCTCTAAACTATTTTTTATTTGTTCGTTGATTTTTTCTTCTATTTGTCTCTCTAGATCCTTAATATTTTCTTTCTTTGTGAGTTCATCCGTTTCTGCGAGCAGTTCAGTTATGTGCCCGCTTACTTTAGTATCAACTTGAAAGGAAATTTGTCCATTCTTTAGTAGAGGTTTGACTTTGCTATCGACGGTTTCAAGCTCATACGTAATTGTTTTGTTCCTGCCTTCTTCCTTTATCTTTACGATTCCTCCATCTGTTAAAGCCGTTAACCAATTAATTCCTACCAATTCTTCTTCATTTAGAAATCCTACTTGAGTGAGAGTGTCCCCATTAATCACAGCTGCCCCGGTGAGGATGATTTCATTATTTCTCTTCTCTATATTTTGCAGAAGAAAACTTGATTTCGCCTCCATCGTTGCGTTGATTTTCGAAAGAGTCATGGGTTCGATTAGCTTATTCGATTTTTCGATATGATCTGAGACCTCTTTTATATGCACCGAAGGAATTTCATCCGTTTCCGTATCCATAATGTCCCTGGACAGGCCACCCGTTACCATGATCAAACAACTCATTCTTGCCTCGGGATCACGAATGAAGAAATCCAATAATTCTCTGATATTTCTTTTTTGGGCTACTTTACTGCTTAATACAACCAGTCTTTGATGTTGCCCGTTCAAAGTGTTTTTTCGTTTTAATAAAACTTCCCGTGCGGCCTCAAGTAATGATTCACCTGTTTCATTCACATTAACAAAAGGCTTTGCATTACCTGAATACGTCTTAGGAGATTGGTTGCCGGACACATTCACAAGTTGAAAGGTCACATTCATTACATCCTCTTCTGAATACTCATAACTACTACTGTGCCCCTCATCTATCCCAACACCCAATAGAAGGTCCAATTTTTCAATAAGAAGATGAAAAGATATGTAACATTCTTCAATTGAATTTCCTCCTTAAGAAAGAGACTCCTAATAAAAGGATTGGCAGTACACCAAATAAAAGGATAGCAGCATTTCCAAGCAAATCTCCTAATGCGAATAATTGGTGGATATCATTCGGGACCATGGAGATGATCAATACGATGGGAAGAAAGAGTAGCAGAAACACCTTTATGTCCTTATTAAATAATTGTGAAAGACCAAGAGAGGCAACATAAAGCGTGATGGAGATCGTAGCGAATATTTGTAGTATCCATACGATCAAAAATAGCGAGTCAAAGCGTTCAAAAAAGATGCCTGGAAATTCAAACGAATTGATGAGAGAGATAGTCGGCCAGGCAAGATTCCCTACCCCATCTATTGATAATGCACCTATGACAATAACGACTGTAACCAGGTAAAAAATCATCGGTAGTAATACTCCAATAAAGACAATCTTTTTCCCCTTCTTGGGATCCGTTAAATAGGCCGATAAAATAATCATTAGCTCGATCCCAATATAGGATAGTGACGTTGTCTTAACGCCCTTTAACACGGGGAGGATTCCATTTCCCATAACAGGGCGCAGGTTATTGATTTCAAATAAACCTAAACTCATTGTGGCAATTAAAATGAAAATGATGACGGTAAGGGGGAAAATCACCTGGAACACACGTGCAATGGAATTAATTCCATCCGTATTTAAATAAAAGGCTAGCCAAAGAAATAATACAATTAAAACTGGAATGGGAGTCCCCTCCAGTAAATAGGTTTCGATTACTTCAGCCATAACCCTGACTTCAAAACTGGTGAGTGTAAGAAAATAAATAATCATTGTTACCCCAAGGATGACACTGAGTATTCTCCCGACAATTTCTCTACTATACTGAAAAAAAGTTTTGTCAGGATATCTGTTGTTAAGGATTAAAATGATCATCCCTACTATGATGGGAAAAATACTGCTGATGATAATGGTTATCCAGATATCGGGCGTCCCTACTTCAGCAGCAGCTGTCCTTGGAAGCGTTAATATACCGACTCCAAGAACATAGTTAATGATGAGGATGATCGCTTGAGTAGGACTAATGCGTTCCTGTTGATTCAAATTCATTCAGTACAAGTCCTTTCAATAAGTGAAGTCCATGACTACCCTTTTCTGATTTTGTCGCCAGGCTTCAGAATTTCGGGTCTCCTTTTCATTGATTGGATCGGCAGTCTGATTAAAAAGTCTTTCCAATCGCTGATTTGGTACGGTACTGCAGGACCGAGGAAAGGGACTCCAAAGCTTTTTAAACGGACAAGGTGAATACAGAAAAAAAGGAAAAAGACGATGACACCATAGAGTCCCAGAGTAGCAGCTAAAAACATGGCGATAAACCGTAAGATACGTAATGAAATACTTAACGTATATTGTGGGAGTGAAAACGATGAGATCGCCGTTATGGCCACAACAATGACTGTAACCGGACTAACGATACCTGCTTGCACCGCAGCCTCTCCAATCACAAGACCCCCGACGATCCCAATGGTTTGGCCGATGGGTTTGGGTAAACGCAACCCTGCCTCCCTTAATATTTCAATCGAAACTTCCATTAACATAACCTCAATGAGAACAGGAAATGGGACTCCTTCACGAGAGCCGATAATGGAAATGGCCAGATTTGTTGGAATTAACCCCTGATGGAATGAAACAAAGGAAATATATAAAGCGGGAGTGAAGACCGAGATGAAAGCAGCCGTATATCGTAACAACCGAATCAACGAGCCGGGAATCCATCGATCATAATAGTCTTCTGGTGATTGCAGATACATATTGATGGTCACTGGAGCAATCAAGACAAATGGGGTACCATCCAGCAAGATGCCTACTCTCCCCTCTGACAATGCAGCAATCACCCGATCAGGTCGTTCCGTGCTTTGAATTTGCGGGAAAAGTGAGAAAGTATTCTCTTCAATAAATTCCTCAATATATCCAGATTCCGGTACATTATCGATGTGAATCGATTCAATCTTTTCCTTCACGTTCTGTAGGATTGTTTCATTGGCAATGCCCTCTATATAGGCGATGGTCAGTTCCTTTTTAAATCGTTCTCCAACTTGGACGCTAATGAACCTGAGATCCTTATTCACACCGGCTTTTCTTAGAATGGCTTGATTATCATTAATATTTTCATTAAAACCCGTTCTGGGACCTCTCACTACCTGCTCGGTTACAGGTTCTTCAATACTCCGATCTTTTGATTCACTTGTTTTTAAAATGATTGCTTCAGTAGATTTCTCATGAAGCAATGCTGTTTCCCCTCTTAAAATATAGGAAGTGATTGTATGTATATCCGTTTCCTCATGACATTCACTCACAGGAAGCATTTCTTTAAGCGAATAAGGGATCCTCTCGTCATCTATCGTGTTGAACATAAGGGGGTCCAAAATATTATTATTAATAATGGCTGTATCCACTAACCCTCTCGTGAAGATGATCGAAGCTCTTGAATCATTCATGAAAAATTCCCGGGTTATGATATCATTATTTTCTCCCAGCACTTCATTGATCATCGATACATTTTCAGATAGATCGCTTGTCATCTTAAGGGTTGATTCCTTCTGTTTTGGTGAGCCGGGTTGTTTCATTGCACCAGTAAGTAAGGTCGTTAATTTCATGATGATAATGGGTACGATCAACGTTAATATGGCGTAGATGTATACGTTGAAATCGGGAAGGTATCCAATGACCTTATGAAGAAAATCCACTAAACAAACCTCCTAAATAAGCTTGCTCTCATCTAGTTTCTCTTTAAAGTAAGGATTTATTCCGAGGGTAGATGATATCAGTGTTTTCAACTGCTTCCACGTCTTAATGCGGTTAAATCAAAAAAAATCCCCCGAATTACTTCGGGGGATCATTATTAAAATGAAATTCCTATTAATTTCCGTAAATATTTCCGGTCGTTGACGTCAATACACCATTCTGAGCATTTAATTTATATTTCAGGCCGTTGCTGCTTGTCCAAGTCGGGAAGGAGAATGTATCACCTGTTTCTAACTTCACCATTTCAATGTCTTTCATTGATAATGGTGAGCGTGAGCCGCTTGTTGGTGCACCTGTTGTACGAGCGATGTATACAGCGGCATCCGTACTTCCCGGTTGAGATACAACACGTGCTGAGCCGTCTGCTTCCACTAATAAAGCAGTTTGTTCGTTAACGGCAATCCCTTTTGCCTGTGTCGTCCAACCGTCCATGATATTACGAGCCATAAACCCAACAAATCGCCCCATACGGTCGCGTTGCTCGAAATGCGTGTCCGTGATGGTGCTTGTTAAATAAGGGTTATCTAATAAGTTGCGTGTAAACGTCATGTAGCGATTGCTTGGGTTACTTAATGCTTCATCTGAATAAACCGAACCGTTTCTCGCATCATATACAAATTGTCCTTGAATCGCGAGTCCTGCACTCGTTCCACCTATTGGAACATCGTAGATTGAAATTAAATCATTTAATGTATCTGCAAGTGGTGTATCTATTATATAGTCCACATATAAAGACTGATCACCACCCGCAAAGAAAACGGCCTCTGCTTTAAATACTTTATCAAGTACAAACGAATCGTACGCAGCATTGCGATTATTTAATACAATGGTTTCCACTGAGTCTAAGGGAACACCGTTACTTTCGGCTAAGTCGTACACATATTGATTGTAGCCATCACCACCAGATGCTCGTAGAACAACGAAGTCCCCTCCGTTTGCCTTTTCCGCCATCCATAGCATTGCTTCATCCACATCTGTTGACCCACCCATTAAGTTAAGCCCATAAGTGGTAGATCGGGTAATGTTTGTCGTGTCTCCATAGCCGTAATACGTATAATCCTTACTTGCTGCTTCAGCAGGCCCGTGAGCAGCCAATAATCCCAATGACAAACCAATCGTTGCAGCCATTTTCAAATATTTCTTCATGTTTCTTGCACTCCCCACACTTCATTATTTGTAGGGACGTCTCAGATCTTCCCTACACTTAATCTAAGTGCAAGTTTTATGCCAATTTGAAAATTGTTAATTTTCAGTATTTTAATGTGTTAATCTGCTTTTTTAATGTCTTTTAGGTTATTCTTAAAAAAACCATTTAACCCCAATAACCCATTTAACTATAAATCCTATCAAGTAGAATGCATGACATCTTAACCCCGATTTCCTTAAAATAAAGAAGGAGGTAACCAAGATAATCGTAGCAGAAATGACTAAGTATAAAATCACCCTAGGCATAAACAGGTTAAACAAATAGAAAAATAGAGTTACCCTTGTTTTTTCATAGATGTATAGAAGCTTCCTATCAACCAAATCTAATTTAGAAAGCAGACTTATATACTATTACTGAACCAATCCTGTGATTCAAATACAATAACCATCACTTTCTTAGATTAGCCTTCATCAATGATGAAATCTGTTGCTCATCTGTATATGGAATTTGTTCAAGTTGATTGATCACCAGCTCTTGTCGCTGCAATGAATGATTCTGACTCAACTTCGCTTTTCCTTCTATCTTACTGATCTTTATTTTGAAACCTTGAACTCCCTTGCTCATACCGGCGAGATAGTCAGCACCTGCATCCTGTAATCTGTATGTACTGTCAGGAGCTTCATACTTCATGACCATATCATGGAATGATTCCATTAACTCCTTTTCGTCACTCAGAAGCTCGACTTTTCCATACACATGAACGGTCACGTAATTCCAGGTCGGCACTGCTTTATTCGTCTCATACCAGGATGGGGAGATATAACAATGGGGACCATGGAAAACCGCCAGGACGGTTTGATTTTCAATATCTTTCCACTGAGGATTCGGGCGTGCAAAGTGTCCGTATAAGTACTTCCTGTTTACTATTAACGGTATATGAGTGGCACATGGCAATCCATCGTGTTGAGAAAAAAGAGTCGCAAAACTATGTTCTTTCATGATTTCGTAGGCAACCGATTCATCTGTGATCTTAAAATCTTTTGGAATATACATAATGATCCTCCTTCCAGCTATACATTTGTTCGTTTCTCTACTGCTGCGATCGCTTCGATTTCCACCAATTGATCTGTGTATCCCAGTACAGTCACTCCTGATAACGTACTCGGGACGTCATGATCCCCAAACTCTTTTCTTATCGCGTTCCAAGCCGTCACTAAATCCGACTGATTCAGAGAAGCTACAAGGACCCGGGTATATACCACGTCCTTCAAGGAGGCACCACTCTCTTTCAGTACTTCCTTCATATTCTCCACACACAGTTTGGCTTGAAGTTCGTAATCATTGATATGAGGAACTTCCCCTTCTTTATTAAGAGGACAGGCTCCGGCCAAAAACAGAAGATCCATGTCCGAAGGTACTCTTGAAGCGTATGCATAATCAACATGGGCTAAATGTGCTGATCGAATCAATGATATTTTTCTGTTCATGTTGTTCCCTCCATTTATTTTGACGAATCCGAAGACTCACTCATGTTTAAGAGTTCAATACCCCTAAATATTCCTTCCATGGCCCCACATCTTCCATATAACGATTGGAAAACACCCTTACAATTTGAGTAATATGGGTCAAATCATGGACCACCCAAGTGGAGATTAGTTCACGGGCGCTGACCTTGCCAAAAGCAGGATGCATACCCGTTGCATCAAGGGAATACCGAGCCGCTAACTCTTTTAACTCATTCACATTTGTTGCTCTGAGGGAAGCAAATTCCACGATCTTCTCCTCAAGACTTTTTGATGCGTCTTCTTCCAAATGTGAAAAACGATCAAAAACAGGGAACACCGTACTTTCCCCCTCTTCGAAGATCATCTTCAATCTCGGAATCCAATTATGTTTCTCCCCTTCGATTAAATGCTCCACAACTCCAATGGCATTCCAGGTCCCTTCCCCTTCATCACACTCCAACCATCCTTTCGACAAACCGGAAAGGAAATATTCAAGGGTCTTTGGAGTTCTATCCAAGACCTCGATTCCTTCATTTAATTTAAAGTTCATACGCTTTCCTCCTTTAATGGATTTCTTTAGTGAAAAAGTGACGACTGGCTGTTTCACCCTCCCCTTCTTCGCGGTGCCCATCAGAAGGAGTAAATCCAATTGATCTCTTAAGTTAAGTTCGACGTAGAAGAATGAATCCCTTGTTATATTCGGTACATGCCCAACACACAAAAAAATAGGCTGCCCGCTAGTCACGGGCAGCCTAACTGAACGAATCACACAAAATGTACAACAGTTCCAACCACTAAATATCCGATACAAATATACGTTACGATCGTCTTCACTTTCGAGTCACCTTCCATGTTCATCATCGAATGGTGATGTCCGGATTTCATGAACAGTCGATTCAAATAGATGGACACCATCGCCACGACGGCAAATACGATGTTTAGCCAGAAGGTATAATCGATTTGAAAGGGTGATTCATTCATCACTTGTTTTGCGTTTTCCGGGATTAATCCGACAGCCGTAAACGCATAATGCATTCCTAATGCTGTGAGGATGATCGATAGGTAGAAGATACCTGCAATGTATAATGCCGTTTTTAAACCATAATACTTTTTGTGAACCGCAACAATCGGTGGTACGACCAAATCTGAATAGATGAAGGCCATGATTCCTGCAAAGGCCACTCCGCTCGAAGCGAGAATGGTTGCAATGGGGATATTCCCCATGGACCCGATGAATGTGAGCATGGCAACGATCGGACCGATCAGTGCATTTTCCAGTACCTTTAAAAATGAGTCCGGTTGATCGGCGAGGAAGAACATTTTCCACGTATTCTCTGAAATGAATGTGGCCATGATCCCCGCGATGGTAAATCCGATCGTAATCTCTTTCCACACCATTTGCCAATTCATCACAAATTCATGTCCGACCTGATACCAGCCCTCTTTGGACTTGATTTTCTCTTTCCAATTGAATCCTTCTTCGTCTTCCTTCTCGTCCTCCACATGATCCTTCGCTTCCTCCACCAGCTTCTTAGGATAAGTGATTTTCACAAGAATCCAGGTAATAAAGATCAGAACGATGCCCCCGATTATCTCTGCAACCACAAACTGCCACCCTAGAAAGATATAAATAAGTATGCCTAATTCAATCACCAGGTTGGTAGAAGCAAATAGGAAGGCCAGGGTCGGAATAAAATGGGCCCCTTTTTTGAAAAGATTCCGCCCTGCTGCCAGGGCTGCAAAGGAACAGGAGGAGCTGATCGCCCCGAATAGTGTGGATAACCCAACAGACTTCAAGCTTGGATTCCCCATATACTTCACCATTTTATCCTTCTGTACAAAGGCCTGAATCATGGAACTGATTAAGTATCCAAGTACGAATGCCCAACCTGATTTCCAGAAATACCCCAGTGAGGTCTTCGCAGATTCGCCAATCAATTCTAACAAATGACCATCTCCTTTTCTGTAATTGATATATGCTATAGTTCATTGTTACCCACTAATTATGCAGAAACATTGCATCTTGCATGAAAAAGGGGATCTGATTCCCATCACGGCTGTTGTACTATTACCACTAACTGTTTTATGTAACACTTCAAATTCATAGAAAAGTGCCTGGCCCGTTGCGTTCATACAAACGCAACGGGCCAGGCATCAAAATGGGGCCATGGGACCTGTCACCATGGCTCCCTCACTCCACCACCCGCGGACCAACCACATGCAGCACAATATCCGCTGTGAAATGAGCGATCATGGCGAATTCAAGTCCCACAAAGACGAAGAGTGCCCCGAACACAAGCCCTCCTATCCCATTGATGACGAGCATGCTGATGAATAACCCCAGAGTCATATCGAAATTCGACGCCGCCACACCATAATGCATGATGCCGAAGACCAGGGAAGCAACGATGATGGCCGTCCATTTCTTCGCTTTTGTCGCCGTTCCTTTAAACATCTTCACCTGCAGCCAAATGAGCAGGGTGACCAGGAACAGGCGGAAAATCGATTCTTCATTCACGGCCGCTCCAAATGACCCCAATGTCCCCAGCCACCAAGCGGGTTCATTAAGTGAAGAATTGTCCACTCCGAGTGGCTTCGATACGATCAGGCTGAAGATGCTGATGACCACACCTGCGAGTACCCCATAGAGGGCGGATTTCAGGACGGGTTTTCTAAAAGAATGAAGCGGTTGGGTTTTGTTGAAAAAAGATTCGATGATCGGTGCCTTGAGCTTCACCTTCTTAGCGAGCCATAAGGCGATGAACAGCAGGATTCCCGCTTCCAGCAGAACCTGAATGACATAGAACATGGTGAAGGATAGCTTGCTCAGTCCCATGACTTCATGAAGATTCTCCCGTGCCATGGCATAGGGGGCAATCGCCAAAGCGCCCAATATATTCAGGATGAGAAGCGTAAAATAGACCTTCCAGTTGATGATACTCGGTCTTTTCCCCTCATAAGCAGCAGCGACCAATCGATGATCTTCCGTTTCTTCGCTTTCAACATAGCAATCCACTTTTTCCTGAAGATCCCTAATGAACGGCTCTGGGTTGTCCATCGATATCAAAGCCCTCGTTACTATTTTTTTCTGGCCGAAATATCCTCTGGCGTAAATGGGTTCCTTGAAGATGATTTTATATTTCAGTTCATCCATCATGCCGAATACCCGTGTGAACACTCTTGGAAGCATGCTGACATGGTAGGCATTTTTCTCATGGATGATGCCACCGCTCTTGTTATACTGCGTCCTTGCCGGTTGGATGGTGTCTACATCCCTGATATGAAAGGTCAGTGACCTTCTTACCCCGATGTTCATGACAACTTTGTTCCCTTTCAGAATGATCGGCGAGTTCCTGACTAAGTTGTAGTCCCCCAGCATGTAGAGGATGCTGTAGACATGGAGCACAACGAGGATATTTGCCCTGAGGGGATCGATTTCCTTTAAGTAAATGTGAAAGACAATCCCTTCGATCACCTGCTCATGAAGGAGCGCAATGAACAGCCAGAAGTAATTCGATCCTTTGTGATAATAATAGCTCTGGACTCCTTTGTCATTACCTTTCTTCCATTTGAATAAAGCATAGAAAAGAATGATCCACTCTTTTTTCAGGATGGTCATGAACGGGTTGCTGTCCATGTCCCCCCTTCTGTATTTCACAAACAGGATGACGGCACCGACTTCCGCCAGGGTAATGAGTATGATGATTGAGATGATCAACTGAGTATCCATCTGTTTCCCCCTTTAGCTGAAACGCTTCATCTGGAACCAATAAATGAGATATTGAACGACGCCCATTCCGATTAATAGAATGATAGGAACATAAGGAATGTGGTGTAGATAAGCAGTCAGCGCAATGCCGGTTGGAATCGCGAAAGCAAAGAAGATATACACCTTCCTCGTCGCCTTGAACGTCAGCCACTGCATCCCCTCATCTTCTTCCCGCAGTTCCATTGGAATCACGCTCGGCTTGATCCGATTTTGCGGATGCCGTCTGTTATAAACTGGGATGATCGCCATCATGATGAGGATCGGAATCCCGAGCACCATCGAATCCACCACGAGCCAATCCGGGATATGGGCCGCATAATGATCTCCCAACATGATGATCCCAAGGCCAATGATGAGAACGGCATTGAACAGTGGTGACTGAAATATCTTCTTTAACATGAACCTCTCTCCTCTTCCAATCGAAATATCTCTTCCACCGGGACCTCAAATACGTGTGAGATCTTCAGAGCCAGCGTGATGGACGGTGCATAATCCCCTTTTTCGATCAATCCGACCGTCTGTCTGGTGACGCCAACTAGATCAGCCAGATCCTGCTGGGTAAAACGGAACCTGGCGCGCAGTTCACGAACAGAATTATTCAACATCTACCATATTTCTCCTTTAATGGATTAATTAACTTAAATGTAAGGTATCCATTGCATTATGTATAGGATGATTTACTTTATTTGTTAAATGGACAAGGGATTGTGGAGGAATTGTTAATAATTGTATTTTTAGTTGACAAGGGGATTTTTTTGAAGAAAGGAAATGATGAGAGGCGATAGCTACGCTCGTACTCCATCCATTAGATAGTCAATAAGCGAAAAAGAGAGGTGAGTCAATCTTTCATGACTCACCTCTCTTCTCTAACTCTCTCGCCATCCACTCATAGCTGACCACCCCATGAGCCACTTCGAACCCGGCAGCTCTATATAGATTTATAGCCTGGTGATTCTGCTTGCTGACGCAAAGGGTGATTTCAGCAATTTCATCGTGATTGAAAAGCTGTTGGATAGAAGCTTTGACTAGTTGGGTCCCAATCCCCTGTCTTCGATACAAAGGGGAAACCGCAATAAATTCAATATCTCCTTCTGCGTGCTCAGGTTTAGCCTCGATATAGGAATAGCCTTTTATTTGCTGACATTCATCCTTAATAATGAGAAGTTGATTGTGTTGATCGGAAAGGAAACCAAGAATGTCATCAGCACTGTAATATGCGCCCGGAAAGGCGGAATGATGAAGCTCAGAAAATGCCTCCTTGAAATGAGGAGAAAAGTGTTCAACTTCACAGGAATCTACTAAATGAAAATGATCCCGCTTTACTTTAAGAATGAGATGGTCACCCTTCTCTACGGCTTTTATATCAGATAGAAACCCCTTGGCTTGTTCATTTCTTTCATTAATAAAGTAATAGATTCTCTCTAATGGATTTTCAAATGAAGAAAGCAGCCTTATCATAAGTTCATTTGCTATATCCACCCAATCTTCTTCTTCGTTTACAAAAGGTCCCCAAGCTTCTGCGCTTTGATCTTCTAAGTCGATATCAAACCCCAGAGCACCAATAATATGCTCACCTCTGCAGGCAACCAGGAAGGATTTCGATACATCCAAATCGGAAAAATCCGTCTCTAATGAGTCAAGGATTTCACTTGCTTTCTCTCCACAGTATCCAATATGATGCTGTGATTGATTGTTCTTCTTTTCAATAAACCGCGAGAGCTTTTCAAGGCTGCCAGGCGGTTGAATGGTTATTTGCATGGTATTTCCTACCTTCCTAATAGAGAGCCAAAGGGACAGGTCACTTGGCTTCACCGGGCCAAGGTACCTGTCCCCGTGGACGGATTAACACCTCACATACTTCCGCTTAAACCCAATCTTCCCTTTCTCCACTTGCTTCAGAATATCATCGGCAGCCTTCAGGGTGCTGTTCTTTTTCCCTTCCCGTACCATTTCAACAGGTCCGATTTCTTTTGCCGTCTGAAGAGCCAGTTCATGAAGAGGTACATAAGAAACCCCGACTGTCGTGACAAAATTACTCATCGCCGATTTCGTTCGTTCAGGTGCAATGTGGATGGTTTCTTTGACTTGCTCCAGCATTCCCGCGAGCTTCGATTCCGAGAACTCTTCGTCCTTGCGATTCCCAAGCAGCCAGCAGTAGCAGCTCCACCCCGCGGACATTTTCAGCTCTTCCCCGCTTGCGATCCACTTGTCTGCCACGTCTTTAGCGATATCCGCTTCAGCCAAAGTGACCGCCACCACGTAGTCGGAAAGCATATAAAAATACGCCCCTTCGATCCAGCGGTCAAAGTCTGCCTCCGTCATCGCTTTCGGATCGGCAATGACACCGGCAAAATACATGGCGTCGTAATTCCCCGTTGCATATAACTCCTCGGCCAACGCCTGATCCTTCTTGATTTTCCTGGCGATCGGCTTCATCGCACCTGTCGCGACGCCAAAGACCGGCTCGTGGGCACCATTGGATATGTACATTTTCTTCGATCGTTCCTTGCCCAGTGCCTCCAGTTCTTGCATGACCGTTTGTGAATCCATCCTATCCACTTCCTTTATTTTATGGGTTGTCCATCTCAGCACAACTACACTTTAATCAAATCGTTCTATGATTTTTTTGTAAAAGACAGCCCTTTTTCTTTCAGGGCCTCATTCAGAATTCGCACTGCTTTCGGTCCTACCCCATGAATCTTCAGAATATCGGATTCCGACACGCTGGTAAATTGCTCAAGGCGATAAAACCCGGCGTTATGAAGCTCACGGTTCGCGGGTTTACTCATCTTGGGCAATTCGCTTTCTGGTGTTGGGTTATTGGTCATGCCCCTGTCCCCCTCTCTTTTCATCTGTCTTGCAAACAAAATTGAATGGTCCTGTTTAGTATAAGTATTCTCCCTACATAGTGCTGTTCCTTTATTTCATGACAGAAAAAAGAGCTGCCACAATGACAGCTCTTTTTAAGACTACATTCACTCTAGCGCAGGTGCAGGCTTACCTGCTTCGATCAACACTTGATCGCGGCCCAGCATGACGGAAAGGAGAATGGTCAATACGCCTGTTCCGATGAGGAGCCATTCAATGGCGATGATATCTGCCAAGGGTCCGAATATCAGCATTCCAATCGGCATCATCGAGGTGGAGATCATCCCCATGACCCCGAAGACTCTTCCCAAGTAATTCTCTTCGATTTTCTCCTGAAGCAAAACCATTGTCGGTGTATTGAAAATCGGCATGGCCACTCCGAATAATGCCATGAATACGAGATAGAACCAAAAGACCGGAACGATGCCAAGGGCAAAGGTGCAGAACCCCATAATCAGACTTGCGAAGGTCATCGTGGCAATCTTATTTTTAAATCCGCCCCACGAAGCAATGATGGCTCCACCTGCCATCATCCCGATGGAAAAGGCAATTTCGATGGCCGTCAGTCTCCAAATATCGTCCCCGAAGCTTCTGGCGACCTGCAGCGGAGTCAGAAAGGCCGCAGGTGCCATCAGAACAAAGAAGATGGAGAAGAACAGGAAGAACTTCTTCAGGAACCCATGGCTGTTGACATATTGCAAGCCTTGCTTGAAGTCACTGAAGTAGCTTGTTGTTTGTTTGCCCGCTGCCTTCTCATGCACCGAAATTTTTAAGAAGGCCAGCAGTGTGATGATGGCAATGGCTGCCGTAATGACATCGATGAAGAAGATGATTTCAATTGATGCCATCCCAAGTAATGCCGCACTGACCATGGGGGACACGAACATAATGACAGCCTGAATGCTTCCATTTGCCCCGTTCACCTTCGTCAGCTTATCCTTTGGGACAATCTGCGGCAAAATCGCACCGACAGCCGGTGTCTGAATCCCGGTTCCAAGGGCCCGGACTGCTGCCATGACAAACAGCAGCCAGATCGAATCGTATCCCATTAAGAAGAGAATCGCGAGAACCAACGTTGAAGTCGCAATCAGTCCGTCCGATAACACAATCAGCAGCTTCCGGTTATAGCGATCCGCCCAGACACCCGCAACCGGGGACAGGAGGAAGGTCGGGATAAATCCGCAAATGATGAACAACGTCATCATCAACCCGGACTCCGTCTCTAACGTGATATGCCACATGATCGCGTATTGTACAAGGGACGACCCGAATAACGAGATCGTCTGACTGCTTAGAAAGAGAATGATATTCCTTAACCAATCTTCCTTCAGATTTTGATTTACTTTATTCATTTCCCACCAACTCATTTCTATTATATTTACTATAAAAATAAGCCTTGCCTACTTGATATTTTTAAGACATAAAAAAGAGAGGAGACTCCTCCCCTCTTTAAAAATACCGACAAATACAGGTTTTCTTAAAAATAGACAGATCAATCCCATTGCTCTGAACATAGGCAGAGCCTTCAAACGTATTCAATTAACGAGTGAAAAGCGGGAAACGCAATCTGATTGATGCTGTCAACAGAAAAACCTCCATTTCTTTTATAAGTAAGATAATCATAGCAGAGGAACCCTGCTGGGGCAATCGTTTTTTGGGAAACTTCCTTGTCTTATTCTGTTGGATTTTGGTGTTTCAGTATTTCAAAACAGGTAAAAAATACTTAGTTTATCCATTAGACAAACTATTTATTGTTTGCTATAATTCAGAATAATAAAACAAAAGGTAAGGGGGGAATGACGGCAGTGTCCTTTTTTATGCTCGTTTTTGTAAACGCTTTATCACTCTTAACGTAATAATGTAAGCGTTGTCGCGAGCATCATGAACAAAATGGGATCTGCCTCAACACATGATGACAAAGCAAAAAAGTTCACTTTATATTTTTTCTATTACATTAGTAGCCACGCTCGGAGGTCTCCTGTTCGGGTATGATACGGCTGTCATATCAGGGGCTGAAAAATCGATTCAGGCTTATTTGATCGATGGCCTCGGCTTAAGCTCATTCATTCACGGTGCGACGATTTCCAGTGCCCTGATCGGGTGTATCATCGGGGGAGTGATCTCCGGCTATTTTTCATCACGATTCGGACGTAAGAAGTCGCTGATCATTGCTTCGATCCTCTTCTTATTATCTGCTTTAGGGTCCGCTTATCCGGAGTTCCTCTTCTTCTCTGCAGGGGAACCGACGATGGGATTGCTGATTGCCTTTAACTTTTACCGGATCATCGGCGGAATCGGTGTTGGTCTTGCTTCTGCCATCGTACCGATGTACATCGGGGAAATCGCACC
This sequence comes from Rossellomorea yichunensis, assembly GCF_032337515.1. Lineage (NCBI taxonomy): Bacteria > Bacillati > Bacillota > Bacilli > Caryophanales > Bacillaceae > Rossellomorea > Rossellomorea yichunensis. The sequence goes on from NZ_JAVYAD010000004.1 coordinate 257,941, forward strand.
GGCAGGGATTCGTGGACGCCTCGTTTCATTTAATCAGTTTGCGATCATATTCGGGATGCTTGTCGTTTATTTTGTCAACTGGGGAATTGCCAAAGGACAGCCCCTGGATTGGATCAATGATGTCGGCTGGAGATACATGTTTGCTTCAGAAGCTATTCCGGCCATATTGTTCTGCGTTTTCCTTTTCTTTGTACCGGAAACGCCTCGTTACCTCTCCCTGAAGAACAAAGATGAAAGCGCATTGGCGATTCTGACGAAGATCAATGGCTCCGCATCTGCAAAGGCAATCCTCCGGGAGATCAAACAATCGGTGAATGTGTCGACTGAAAAGCTCTCCACCTTCGCTTATGGGAAAACCGTCATCATCATCGGAATCCTGCTTTCTGTGTTCCAGCAGTTTGTCGGGATTAATGTGGCTCTGTATTATGCACCCCGGATCTTTGAAAGTATGGGGGCAGCAAAGGATGCTTCCATGATGCAGACGATCGTCATGGGCTTGGTCAATGTCATCTTTACAGTAGTTGCGATCATGACGGTCGATCGCTGGGGACGCAAACCATTGATGATCATCGGTTCAATCGGGATGGCGATCGGGATGTTCGGTGTCGCGGGGCTTGCGTTCTCGAATATCATCGGCATCAGCACGTTAATCTTTATCATTGTGTACACGGCTTCCTTCATGATGTCCTGGGGTCCGATCTGCTGGGTATTGATCTCAGAAATCTTCCCGAACCGCATCCGCGGGCAGGCAGTCGCCATTGCGGTGGCAGCACAGTGGGCAGCGAATTACCTCGTCTCCTCCACGTACCCGATGATGATGGAATACAGCGGCGGGATGACGTACGGAATATATGGTTTGATGAGTGTGCTTTCCGCCATCTTTGTGTGGAAGTTCGTACCTGAAACCAAAGGAAAATCACTTGAACAAATGGAAGACCTGTGGAAGGTGCCTTCTGCAACAAAATCTAAGGCAATATAGTTTCGTATTACGCGGCATCTGTTAAAAAACAGATGCTTCTTTTACAAGATGAACAGAATACTTTACATATGGGGTGGAAGCATGAAAATCGACATAAAACATCTTCAACGGGATTGGAAAGAGTATACCTTACGGAACGATCATGGAATGTCTGTAATTCTATTAAACTACGGGGGAATCATCACAAGGGTAATGGTGCCTGATCAGGACGGCACGGTTGAAAATGTGATGATCGGATATAAACAGGCTGAGGATTACGAGACGAATCCTCATTTCTTCGGAGCATTGATCGGCCCTGTTGCCGGCAGGATCCAGGGTGCCGCCTTTGAACTGGATGGGAATGTCTATATGCTTGAAGCAAATGATGGAGAAAATCATTTACACGGAGGCTCAAATGGATTTCATCAGGTCCTCTGGGACACGGAACCCTTACAGGATGAGGACCGGGTCGGGGTGGTTCTCTCCTATTCACGTAAGGACGGTGAGGGAGGATATCCCGGCACGATCGATGTGTCTGTCACATACCTTTTAACAAATGAAAATGAACTGATTCTCGAATATGAGGCAGTGACGGATCAGTCCACTCCCCTTACCTTAACAAATCATGCTTACTTTAATTTAAGCGGGAATGGAAAAGAGACGATCCATCATCATCATGTCACGATCGACAGCCACCAATTTCTTGAGCTCGATAAGGAGTTGATCCCGACTGGGACGGTGTTGGATGCTGCCGATACCCCATTTGATTTCCGAAAGGGGCGCAGACTGCAAGACGGTATAACGGCGCAAACGGAGCAGAACGACATTGCCGGTCATGGCTACGATCACTATTTCCTGTTTGATCACAGCAGGTCAGAAAGCGTCATGATGACAGAACAAACGAGCGGTCGTGTGCTGACCATCGAGACGGATCAACCCGGCATGGTCATGTATACGGCGAATAATCTCCAAAACGGACTGGAGCTTCATGGAGGAACGTCGAGAAAGCATTTGGGCGTCTGCTTTGAAACACAATGTCCGCCTGCCTCTCTCCATCATGATGGCCTGCCCCCTGTCATCCTGCAGCCGAATGAACGCTATCAGCAGCGCACTGTATTTACCTTTTCAACTGAGAAATAAAGGAACCTCCAGCCTTTAGCTGGAGGTTCTACTAATATGCTCCCCGAATATGGGTATGGACCTCTTTTTCGTAAAAACTTTTCAATGTCTGCAGTTCCTCAGGACTGAATTCCTTTGCATTCAGCGCCTTAAGATTATCCTCGACCTGCTTGACACTTCTGAAACCTGGAATGACACTCGATACCTCTTCCTGCTGAAGGATCCACTTGATCGCAGCTCTGGTACGGTTGCCTCTCCCTTTTTCGATCCAGTTCAGTTCATCACTCAGTTCGACCCCTTTTTTGAAGTCCAATCCACCAAAGGTTTCCCCGACGTTGAACGCTTCCCCGTTGCGGTTGAAGCTGCGGTGATCATCACTCTCGAATGTCGTGTCTTTTGTAAACTTACCTGTTAATAGCCCGCTTGCCAACGGTACACGGGCAAGAATCCCGACATCCTTTTCCATCGCCATCGGGAACAGCTTTTCCAGCGGTTTTTGTCTTAACAGATTGAAGATGACCTGCAGGGAGCTTGCCTTTGTATGCTCGAGACAGAAGATGCCTTCTTCTACTGTTTCGACACTCACACCGTAGTAGCGGATTTTCCCTTCTTCCTTCAGCTTTTCCAGTACCTCGAATACGCTGCCTTCCTTTAGGATTTCCAACGGTGGACAATGAATCTGGTACAGATCGATTGCTTCCCTGTCCAGCCTTCTTAAGCTGTTCTCGCAAAATGCCCGCACGCTATCCATTGAATAGGTCCGAGGGTCATGGATATCGGCGCTGCGGCAAAATTTCGTCGCGATCTGGATCGATGCTACCTTCCCTTTAGTCGATTTCGCAAGCAGTTCTTCACTATGTCCGTCCCCATACACATCTGCCGTATCAAAGAAGTTCACCCCTGCATCCATCGCCTTGTCCAATGCCTTCAGTGCTTCCTGGTCATCGAGCTTGCCCCAGGCGCCGCCGATGGCCCATGTCCCAAAACTTAATTCACTTATGTTCAGATCCGTGTTACCCAGCTGATTATATTTCAATGCTTCCCTCTCCTCTCTTTCATACGAGAAAGGCTGCCTATAGAAGCAGTGGAACTCTCTTCTGAAGCAGCCTTATCATCTGTCGGTATTATTTTCGATAGTTTACCAGTTTTTCATTTAACGATTTTGTTTGCCCGTATACGTCCTGATAGAGATGGAACAATTCCTTATATATCTCTACGTTGGCGTCATTCGGGATGAACTCTCTCTCTACTTTCAGAAACTCATCGGCACATTCCTTCAGGGAATCGAACCAGCCGCACCCATAGGCTGCTAGCATCGCTGCTCCCATTCCCGGCCCCTGCTCACTCGAGAGCTTCACGATTCTGGCGTTGAAGATGTCCGCCTGCATTTGCAGCCAGTCTTCATTCTTCGTCCCGCCTCCAGTGGAGACAATCGTCTCGATTTGCTTGCCGCTGCCGCGGAAGATCGCCAAGGATTCATTCAATGAAAAGGTGATGCCTTCCATGACTGCCCGTACAAAGTCCTTTCGTTCATGGGAGCTGTCCATGCCGATAAAGCTCGCCCGAATCGCAGCATCTGCATGAGGGGTCCGTTCCCCCGCCACATACGGTGTAAACAGTAAACCATTTGACCCGGGAGGCACGGTCCCTGCCTCCCTCACCAACTCTTCAAAGCTTTCATCCTTGGCAAACACATTCCTGAACCAGCTCAGGCTGTAACCTGCTGCAAGGGTGACACCCATCGTATAATAAGCTTCCGGGGCCCCGTGATTAAAGTAATGGACCTTCCCCTCGAAATCCTTGTCATTGCCGGATTCATAGGATAGCACTACACCAGAGGTCCCGATGCTGCATAGAGTCTTGCCTTCTTCTAATATTCCGGATCCGATTGCGCCGCACGCATTATCCGCTCCCCCGGCAAATACTTGGGTGGAAGTGGATAGACCAGTCGATTCTGCGATTTCAGGGCTTATGCTGCCCGTCTTCTCATAGGAATCGACCAATGGTGGACAAATCGCGGGGTCAATTCCCAGGAGGTCGCAGATTTCTTTGCTCCATGCTTTTTCCCCGATATCCAACAACAGCGTTCCTGCTGCATCGGAATAGTCCATATGCAGCTTCCCCGTCAACTTGTAGCGGAGATAATCCTTCGGAAGCACAAAGGTTTTCGCTTTCTCATAGATTTCCGGCTCATGCTCCTTCACCCAAAGGAGCTTTGGAAGCGTAAAGCCTTCCAATGCAGGATTTTTCGTAATCGAGAGCAAGCGTTCTTCTCCGATGACCTCGTATATCTGACTGCATTGTGCGGTCGTTCTTGTATCGTTCCAGAGGATGGCATTGCGAAGCACTTCGTTGTTCTCCTCAAGGAGTACAAGTCCATGCATTTGGCCTGAAAAGCTGATGCCCTCGATATCTTCCGTATCGCCCTGGAAGTTTTGCAGGAGATCAGACAATCCAGCAACGGTCTGATCCACCCACGCTTTCGGATCCTGTTCACTGAAACCCGTTCTTTCTTGGATTAGTTCGTAATCCTTTGAAACCTCCTGAACGACTTCCCCGGTTTGGTTCACCAGCAGGATTTTCACTGCACTTGTTCCCAGATCAACGCCGATTACGTATTTCATCACTACACCTCTTCTACGTTTAACCTTATTCTCCAGCGTATGCTTTCAGTAAATATTGATTGATGGTTGCCTTGATCTTCTCAAGACGGCCTGATTGGTGCTTCACTTCTGTTAAGCCCAGCGCATGCTCCTCAAGCTTGCGGAAGTCTGAATTTCCTTCCACGATTTCAAGACCGATGCCTTCTGTGTAGCTCTTATAACGATTTTCAACCACACCATCCAGAACGTTATCATCAATCAGCTTCTGAGCAACCTTAAGCCCGACTGCGAAACTGTCCATTCCGGCGATATGCGCATGGAATAAATCCTCCGGCTCGAAAGAACCTCTTCTCACTTTCGCGTCGAAGTTCAGACCGCCGCGGCCAAGTCCTCCATTTTTAAGGATTTCATACATTGCAAGAGTCGTAGAATACAAGTCTGTCGGAAATTCGTCTGTATCCCAGCCAAGTAACGGATCGCCCTGGTTGGCATCCACTGAACCGAGCATGTTGTTCACACGTGCATAGCGCAGTTCATGCTCGAATGTATGTCCTGCCAATGTCGCGTGATTCGCTTCGATATTGAACTTGAAGTGGTCCTGCAGTCCGTAATTCTGAAGGAACGCAAAGCCTGTCGCCACATCGAAATCATACTGATGAGTCGTTGGCTCTTTCGGTTTTGGCTCGATGAGGAATTGCGCATCAAAGCCGATTTCCTTCGCATAATCAACAGCCATATGAAGGAAGCGTCCCAGGTTATCCATCTCAAGCTTCATGTCTGTATTAAGAAGGGTTTCGTAGCCTTCACGTCCGCCCCAGAATACATAGTTTTCTGCACCTAATTCCTTCCCTACTTCCAATCCTTTCTTCACTTTCGCTGCAGAGTAAGCGAAGATGTCTGCGCTATTGGACGTAGCAGCACCATGGATAAAGCGGGGATGCGTGAAATTGTTCGCCGTGTTCCAAAGTAATTTCGTTTTGCTGTCTTTCATGTAGTCCTTTATCATACTTACGATTGTATCAAGATTTTGATTGGTTTCTCTTAAGCTGCTTCCTTCCGGGGCAATATCGACATCATGGAAACAGAAGAATGGTACATCAAGCTTTTCAAAGAATTCGAAAGCCGCTTCTACGCGTGCCTTTGCTAAATCCATTCCCGTATATTGATCCCATGAGCGGATCATTGTGCCGCTTCCGAATGGATCGGAGCCGTCCATCGTGAAGGTATGCCAGTAAGCTACACCAAAACGCAGGATTTCCTCCATTGTTTTGCCACCGATTTCTTCCTTTGGATTATAAAATTTAAACGCAAATGGGTTGGTTGATGTTGAACCTTCGTAGTTAATTTTGTCGATGTTCTTAAAGTAAGCCATTGATCGTTCCTCCTAAAATTTTATAATGAAGTGCTTCAACTTCCGGCTCACCGCCCATCCGGATGAGCGATAATGATTCGGATTTTCCTTACTGCCACTCGAAACGTGATCAGCTTTTATAACAGGTTCTCTATATGCGGACGAACCGATTGGCCGCCTGCACCAATTTATAAATGTAAATGCTTACAACGTCATTATAGCAACATAGCGTTAGTTTGTCTATTGAATAAACTAAGTTTTTATAAACTACTGCCAAACAAGCCCCGATACCGTATAATAGTTCATGATTGCGCATACAACTTACTCATCGATGGAGGTGGCTATGTCCATGAACACGTTAAACAGTGCGATCTACACCATCTTTGAATGGATCACGCGTTTCGCTTTCATAAATATTTTATGGGTACTCTTTACCTTGGCAGGGGGCATCCTGTTCGGCTTCTTTCCTTCTACGGTGGCCATGTTCGCGATTGTACGGAATTGGTTAAGGGGAAATACAGAGGAACCCGTATTCAGCGCCTTCTTGACCTATTTCAAAAGAGAATTCTGGAAGAGCAACCGCCTGGGAATCGTCATCATCGCGGCCTCACTCCTGATCGGCCTCGATATCTGGTATATCCAAATGGATCTCCGTGAGCTGTTCACCTGGACCCATATTCCGCTATTCGCCTTTATGCTGCTCTTTCTATTCTTCTCCTTTTATCTGTTACCGGCCTTTGTACATTTCGATATGAGCGTGAGGCAACTGATCAAACAAGCGTTTCTGATCATGCTGATCCATCCACTCCATACGCTGTTGATGTTACTTTGTCTCGGTTCCCTTTTCTTTATCATGTACAGGGTACCGGCTCTTGCGTTTATCTTCGGCGGCAGCGCTTATGCCTTTATCACGACATGGCTTAGCCTGCATGCATTCAAACGGATTCAGGGGAAACAGGCATAATAAAAAAATCACTTCTCTCTCGAAGTGATTTTTTTTATTGCTTATCCCTTTACCGCACTTGAAGAAATTCCTTCCACAACTTTATTGCTGAAGAAGAGGAATGCAAGCAGGATCGGCAGCACACTGATAATGAGCGTGGCACCTATGGCTCCCCAGTCGGTCATGTATTGCCCGATGAAATTCTGGATCCCGACGGTAAGGGTTTTGTATTCGTCGGAGCTGATAAATGTGTTCACAAAGACAAACTCATTCCAATTGTAAATCATATTGATAATGACTGTCGTCGACATGATCGGGATTGTCATCGGCAGGATGATTTTGAAAAACATCCGATGAACCGAACATCCGTCCATTATAGCCGCCTCTTCTATCTCACGGGGTAACGTATAATAGAATCCAAGCAGAATCATCATCGTAATCGGCAGATTATAGGCCGTATACGTAATGACGATCGACCATGGATTATCAATTAAATTCACATTTAAAAACATGCTGAATAGCGGTATGATGGCTGAATGAATCGGAATCATCAGCCCAACCATGAATAACCCCAATACCAGTTTACTTAGCTTCCACTGCATTCTGGTTATGACGAATGTCGCCATGCTTGCAAACAATACCGTCAAGATGATCGCTACACCTGTAATCCAGATACTGTTCCAGAAGTAAATCCCGATTCCTCCTTCCCATACCTTCGCATAATTCTCCCATCTGAATTCAGAAGGCAGGGAAAATGGAGATTTCGAGAAGATATCCTGGTTATCCTTTAATGAAAACAGGAACAGCCAGATGACTGGAAAGATCTGAAAGACCGCGACGATGGCTAAACAAAGATAGAGAATAAAGTAACCCGCACGCTTCATGGTCTAACCCCCTTCAATATTGAATTTCTTCTTTGGTCGCAGTGACTTTACGGACGATGACGGTCACGATTAATGTGATGATCAACAGCAGGAAGCCGATGGCGCTTCCGTATCCAAAGTCATTACTTGAAAAAGCCAGTTTATACATATAAGAAGCCATTACTTCACTGGCACCGTTCGGCCCGCCGCCGGTCATGACATAAATCAGATCAAAATACTTCAGTGATCCGACAACCGCAAGCACAATGGTCACCTTGACGACTCCCATTATTAAAGGCAGCTTGATTTTATAGGCTATTTGAAGAGGTGTCGCCCCATCGATTCTTGCCGCTTCCACCAGGGATTCCGGGATATTCTTCAAGGCAGCATAGTATATCAAGATGTAGAAACCCGCATATTGCCATAGAATCGGGATGAAGATGGCATACAATACAACGGATGGTTCAGCAAGCCACGCCGGCGGATCATCTACTCCGATCGCCATCAGTATGCTATTGAGCATCCCGTTCGACGGGTTAAACACCTTGATCCATAACTGGGCGATAGCAACGGATGACAACAACATCGGAATCAAATAGATCTTCCTTAAAAGGTCGGCCCCTTTGATTTTTGAAGCCAATATTAACGAGATTGCCAGATAAATAATCAGACTAAGTGTTGAAAATACAGCAAGTAAAAAAGAATGAAGTGCACTATCCCAGAACTTCTCATCAGAAATCGCATGGATATAATTATCAAGCCCTATGAACTCCATCTCCCCGATGCCATCCCAGTCCATCAAACCGTAGTACGCAGTCAGGATTAATGGGATGAAAATGAAGACACCGATCAAAAGGAGTGCAGGGAGAACGTAACAGGCGATAATCCACTTGTTAGACATTACTTTATTCATAACATTCAACCCCATATTTAAAAATAGAAAAGGACAATCCAGCCTACGGGTATGTCCTTTACTTTAATTGACCATCAGAAAATCTATTATTCTTCCGAAAGTGCCTTTTCATGTTCTTTTGCAAATTCCTCCGGTGTAACTTCTTTACCAAAGAGCGATTGGATCATATCCAGGTGAACCTGTGCGACATCTGCGCTCATTTGAACGTCTGCGAATAATGTAATGTTGCTGGCATTGTTTAGATCATCCAATACGTCGACATACATATCCGGAAGATCCAATGACTCAGCATCGACCTTCGTTGCAGGGATGACCCCGGCATCGGTCACCGACTTCTCTCCCCATTCCTGTACGAAGAAGGAGGCAAATTCTTTCGCTTCTTCCTTCACATCCGAGTCTTCCGCAACGAATAGTCCTACCCCTGGACCTCCGACGAAGCTGTTCATATCTCCATTCCCATCAACCGTCGGGAAGTTGAAGTATCCGACAGAATCCCTGAACTCTTGCGGAACATCTTCATTGGTTGTGTAGTTTGGCAGATCCCATGTCGCAATCAAGTACATGGCAGCCTGTTCGTTCATAAACATGCTCTTCGCTTCTTCATCTGAAAGACCATTGAATCCTTTGACAAAAGCGTCCATACCAACTAAATCCTGTACTTTTTCCGCGGCTGAAACAAGTGCAGGGTCTTCGAACGAACCCGTTCGGTTGATCGCATTCGTCAAGACGTCTCCCCCGCCTATCCGGTCCGCCAGGTACATATACCATAACGATCCAGTCCAGCGATCCTTGTTTCCAAGAGCGATTGGCGCCACATCATTTTTCTTCAACGTCTTTACGACATTTTCTAATTCTTCATATGTTTTCGGTGCTTCCAAGTTATATTTATCGAAAATCGCTTTATTGTAGAAAACCGTGGCAATGTTCAATTCAAGGGGCAGTCCGTAAGTGCTTCCATTCACTTCATACGCTTCTGCCGTACCTGAGACGAATTTGTCCTTTAAATCCCCTTCAAGCAAATCATCTAAAGGTGCAAACTTCTCCCCGCTTACATAAGGATCCAAGAATCCTGCAGCCCAAGTCATCCCCACATCCGGTAATTCATTCGAAGTTGATAGTACTTTAAGCTTATCCTTGTACTGCTCATTGCTCAGCACTTCAAGGTCCACTTTCACATCAGGATGATCACTTTCAAAATCCTTGATGATACCGCTTACAATCTCATTGTGCTGCTTCGAGCTTCCTTCGGGCCAAAGATGCATGAACTCGATTGTTTTCTCATCTCCGGACCCATTGGCCTTCTCATCAGATCCAGAACAGCCGGTGATCAGTAACAGAGAGGAAAAAAGAGTGAAGACTGTTGTAACCGCTTTCTTATTTCTCAAACTAAATACCCCCAATATTCGTTTTTTTGAAACCAGATATGTTACTGATTTTAGATTACCACCGAAAACAATGTTTGTCTAGTGGATAAACTAAGTTTATAATAGAATTAGAAAATGGTACACTAAAGGAAAAATTGAGAAAGAATGGAGCTTCCAAATGAAAATGTCACAAACCTACAATCAGCATGTTGTCAAAAAAGGCAACAAGTCATTAGTTTTACAAACCATTCAGGAATTCACCCCTATCTCAAGAGCAGACATTGCCAATCAAACAGGGTTGAACAAAGGAACGGTCTCCTCCCAGGTAAGTGAGCTCCTTAACGAAAACCTGATCCTCGAGTCCGGTCCCGGAGTCTCAAGCGGCGGAAGAAGACCCGTCATGCTGTTATTCAACCATTTAGCTGGATACTCCATCGGGGTGGATATTGGTGTGAACTATATTCTCGGAATCCTGACCGACCTGCAGGGCAACATCAGGAATGAAAAACTGATTAAATTTCAAGATCGAACGTATGAAGAAATAAAGGACGAACTGTTTACCATTGTCGATTCCCTGATTGAGTCAATGCCTGAAAGCCCCTATGGATTGGTAGGTATCGGAATCGGGGTCCCGGGAACCGTCAGCACAGACGGAGAGATTCTCCTCGCTCCAAATTTAAATTGGAAGAATATCAACTTTAGAAAGACAATGGAAGCCAAATATAACGTTCCCGTTCAAATCGAGAATGAAGCAAACGCGGGGGCATACGGCGAGAAGAAATTCGGTGCAGGTAAAGATTCCAGCAATATCATTTATGTCAGTGTCGGGATCGGGATCGGCGTCGGTCTTATTTTAAATGGTCAGCTGTATAAAGGAAATAATGGTTTTTCCGGAGAACTTGGCCACATGACCATTGAAGTCGACGGTCCGGAATGCCGATGCGGGAACCAGGGCTGCTGGGAATTATATGCGTCGGAAAAAGCACTCGTCCAATCTGCCACAGATCATGGCATCAAGCCCGAAAGCGGTCAGGCGCTTTCTCTTGAAAGCTTAAATGAACTTGCCGAAAACGGGGACGCACATGTCATTCGTGTATTCGAAGAAATCGGTGGATATCTGGGTATCGGGATCAATAACATCATCAATATCTTCAATCCTGAACAAGTCATCATCGGAAATCGCCTGGCATCGTGCTCTAAATGGCTGGAAGAACCATTAAAGAAGAAACAAGGTCAGACTCTGTTTACGCATCAGAAAGATTTGAGCATCGATTTTTCACAGTTATCCACTCATGCCACTGCATTGGGCGTGGCTGCTTATGCAAGTGAAAACTTCTTAACCATCGATATCCAGGAAGTGTAAATCTATTTTCTAGTAGGAGAGGTGCAGAACAATGACAACGATTCAAAACCCGATTTTACCAGGCTTCAATCCTGACCCGAGTATTTGCCGTGCAGGAGAGGATTATTACATTGCCGTTTCTACCTTCGAATGGTTCCCGGGAGTCGGGATTTACCATTCAAAGGACTTAAAAAATTGGCGACTCGTATCCCGTCCCCTGAACCGCCTCAGTCAATTGAATATGATGGGCAATCCCGATTCAGGCGGGATCTGGGCCCCTGCCCTCTCTTATCGTGATGGCAGGTTCTGGCTGATCTACACCGATGTGAAAGTCGTCGAAGGACAGTGGAAGGACAGCCATAATTACCTCGTTACTTGTGACACTATTGACGGTGAGTGGTCTGAACCGATCCATTTAAACAGCTCAGGCTTCGACCCGTCACTCTTTCATGATGAAGATGGCAGGAAGTATCTCGTCAATATGCTTTGGGATCACCGTGTCGGCCATCACAACTTCTACGGCATCGTCATGCAGGAATACAGTGTGAGCGAACGAAAGCTGATCGGCAAAAAGGAAATCATCTTCAAAGGAACGGATATCAAGCTGACGGAAGCCCCTCACCTGTACAAAATAAACGGTTATTACTACCTGCTCACAGCAGAAGGCGGAACGAAATACGATCATCAGGCCACCATCGCCCGCTCGAAGGATCTATGGGGACCATATGAAGTGCATCCTGACAATCCATTGATCACGTCGTTCCCGTATCCAAGAAACCCGCTGCAAAAAGCCGGGCACGCTTCCATCGTTCAGACTCATACGGATGAATGGTTCCTTGTTCATTTAACAGGACGCCCGCTGCCGCAGGAAAATAAACCTTTGCTTGACCCACGCGGCTTTTGTCCACTCGGCCGGGAAACCGCCATCCAGCGTCTTGAATGGAAAAATGATTGGCCATATGTCACAGGAGGCAATCAACCGTCCGTAGAAATACAGGGACCTGCTGTTGAAGAAGTTCAATGGGTGAGAGATGTTGAGGTGAAAGACGACTTTAACCATGATTCTCTTAATCTTCACTTCCAATCCCTGCGCATTCCATTAGGTGAAGATATCGTTTCATTAAAGGATAACCCTGGACACCTGCGTCTATATGGCAGAGAATCGTTATCCTCTAAATTCACACAGGCCCATATCGCAAGGCGCTGGCAGCATTTCCACTTCACTGCCGAAACCAAGGTCGCCTTTAACCCGGACACTTTCCAGCAGGCAGCCGGTCTAGTAAACTACTACAATACGCAAAACTGGTCTGCCCTGCAAATCACCTGGCACGAAGAACACGGCCGGATTCTCGATCTGACCGTCTGTGACAACTTCACATTCACTCTGCCGATGAAAGATGACCCGATCGTCATCCCGGAAAACGTCGAATATGTCTGCTTGCGTGTAAATGTAAGCACTGCCATCTATGAATATTCCTACTCCTTCGACGGAGAAAACTGGACAAAGGTCCCTGTTAAGCTCGATTCTTACAAACTATCAGACGATTACATCCAGGGAGGCGGCTTTTTCACAGGAGCTTTCGTAGGAATGCAATGCCAGGACACTTCCGGACAGAAGCTGCATGCTGACTTTGATTACTTTATTTATAAGGAAGGGAATTAATTAAACTCATAATCATTGTTGATCTCAATGCAGGTGAACTGTTCAAAAAGATTGGAACAAAAGGTCCGTCCCTCACCACGGTAAAGCTTTACCGCAATGAGGGACGGACCTCTTTTCTTTTTTATTATTGTACTCGCATTATGATATGGATTTCATTCTGCCTTTCAGTTTTAAATTGCCGAGCACGATTCCACATAGAATGATGACGACCCCTATCCATTGTGAAAAACTGACTACTTCAGCTAGTATTAGAGCGGACATGGTTACAGCCACTGGAAGTTCAGAAGCCGTTAAGATTGTGCCAAGCCCTGGTCCGACATGGGGCATGCCGATTGAAAATAAAAGAGGTGGTAAAGCTACGCCAAAGAAGCCGAGCAATAAACCATATTGTGCGACCCCCGTCAAAGTAGGTAAATCAACTAAAAACGTGGGTGGAAAAATTAAAAATACGACAATTAAACCACCTGTTGAAAGGAAAGCACTTTTCAAGACGGGTGGAGAATCTTTTCCGACAGAACTGCTGAGTGTGATAAAAGTGGTAAACGTCACAGCAGATAGTAATCCCCAAACAGTCCCTTGCAAGGATAGAACAACTTCGCTCTTTGCAACTGCACCAGCAGCTAAAATGGAGCCGATTATTAGTATGGCAATTGAGATGATTTTACCTTTAGTTGGCTTTTCTTTATATAAGATCCACTCGAATAACGTGCCGATCCAAACAAATTGAAATAGAAAAATGATTGCAAGCGAAGCATTCAGTGTCTGCAGCGCCTGATAATAGAACACACCTGTCAGTCCAAATGGAATTCCAGATAATAATAGTTTGAAAGCTTGATTGAAAGGTATCCTTTTCTTTTTTGTAAACAGAACCAGCACCCAGGTAAGCAAAGCTCCGAATAAATATTGGCCACCTGTCACTTCTGTTACTGAAAAACCTGCTGAATAAGCAAGTTTGACAAATGTAGATAAGATCCCATAACAGCATCCACCTAAAAAAACAATCAATGCATATTGCCACGTTTTCATTTTTTTCTCCCCCTTTTTTACACATAAAAAAACCACACAATTGTCAATTGACATTGTGTGGCGAAAATAGAGCTGCCTCTATAAAAATCCACTTCCTAAAAAGGTTTTATCATTATAATAAAATGTAAGAGATCAAAACTAACTGCTATTAGCGCTAACTTTCCTACTAAAAGATTATACCATTTCCGATTGCCACTGTCAGGAGTTCACCACTTTATTTTTTTCCAAATAATCTCTCAAGGAATCCAAATCCTTTGCGCAAGCCTTCCTAAAGACGCCTGCCATTAATTTACCGAACAATTTCGACAGGCCGGTCAGCCCTCTGATTTCCCCAAGTAACGTCACTTCTGTCTGATCACCTGATGAAGTCAGCAAATAGGTAAAGATAAATTCTCCTTTGCCTGTCGTCCCCTTCGTGCCGTCGCATCGCAGCACAATCTTATCAGGTTCTTTAAGCTCCACTACCTCAAAATATTCCGAAGCCTCTTTGCCGAACATCTTTCTCGTTTCCCTCCACTGACTACCTTCACGGATCGGCCCTTCATCCATCCGCTCTATTCCCACCAACCCTTGCATCCACTGTTTGGCAGAAGCAAGATCTAATAGACTCGCATAGGCTTCTTCTTTGGAGACCTGAAAGTTTCTTTTCACTTCGAATGGGATACTCAAATGGAATGACCTCCTAAGATCTATCGTACTATTGAATAAATTTGACAAGTTTGTCTTATTTCCTTCTTTTAATCGTTAAGGTACTATAAGTCTTGGCTACTTTAACTCCCTTCACCCCCGAAAGAATGATCCAAACACCCCAGCTACCCTCTATTCTTCGATCTATTTTTCAAAAACGCAATAAGAAGCAGGAGGATGGGAATGATCACGAAGAGTGGTAGATGTAAGACAAAGATCGCTATCTCTAGTCCTTCTTGGATATGCTCTTGAAAATTGCTCGCAATCGTCATCGACATAAATAAAACGACCAGGCCCAAAGGATAGGACAGCCGTGAAGGCGATTTGACCTTAAATAAGCTGGCTGAGCCTATGACCGCTGCATAAAACAACACGCTTATCTTAAAAAAAATCCCGATCACTAAGGCAAGCATAAAAAATACATCCAGCCGTTCTAAAAAATCGGCTACTTGGATGGTCTGAACTGTACTAAGAAGCGGAAATTGTGACCGTGCAGTCAGACCCACACCGAGCACACTAATATTAATGAGCATCGTAAGTATGAGGTTGATTCCACTTAACCCCGTTGCACATATCATCGTAAGCTTTACCTTCTTGGGATTATTCATGTACGGCAAAATCATCGTAAATACAATGGCTTCTGTAAACGGGAAATATAAGGTTTGAGTAAAAACCACTTTTAGGACAGGTGCAATCCCTTCTTCAAGTACCGGCTGTAGGTGGGTTAAGTCGATCAGACCAGAACTCACGATCAATATAAATCCAACGACCGAAAGCATAAACATAAGCATAAAAAGCAGTTCACCTGATCGCCCGATGACCTCTATTCCTTTATGGACCGTATAAATAATGACGAGCATTAACAGTGCATTGGCGATGAATAAAGGCGTTTCGGGATAGGCAAAGGTTAACAGCATTTCCCCAAAGTCTCGAAGAACCCTCGAAGCATCATACATAAAGAAAAAAAGATAGAGGAAGGCAACCAAGGTTCCCAGCACTTTACCGAGAATCTTTTGCATGTACTCGGTAGGCAACAGATCGGGATAATACCAATAGAGTTTATGATAGACTAATAAAAGAACGAAACTGACGACCATTCCAAGCAGAATGGCCAACCAGGCATCCTGTTTTGCATCTATGGCAAGAGGGACGAGTAAAGCACTCCCCAGTTCAAACAGAACCATTAAGACAAAGAGCTGACTGGCACTAATTTTAGCTTTCTCCACTCTACTGGTACCCCCTTTCCCTCACTATTGATCATCATTTAAACTTGAAAGAAACGATTTATTTCGTAATCCCGCACGGCGGATATAGGCTTCCACTTTAATATCCACCTTTAATTCCGGAAAGTACACCTCGTTCCACATCGGTTTAAGCTTCTTCCACTCACCGGGACTGGAACGTCGGATGGCTTCGCCAAATCCAAAGATATCGGCTTTATTTGTTTGAGCCTGTTCAATCGCATTTTTTATTTCTTCTTTAACCTCTTTCTCCAGCTCTTCTTCCATCTTTGAAATAACCTTTACATCTGTGATATCGACAGGTACATTCATTTCCCCTATGCTTCCTTCCGCGCGTGTATGAATAGAGATATGGGGCTTTCCATTCTTCACTTTCGCAGATACGGTTGTTTTTTGACGGACTGTTTGATAGGCGATGGCTTCCTTTTTTCCTTTCCAATCAATGTTAATGTCTGTTCCCTGGATTTCATCTCTGATCCATACGGTTCCTCTTGCCGCTTTCCCATGATACCAATCCACTAATTTCCCTTCTTTTATGATGCCGATTCCACTTGCTTCAAGGGCAGATTCAGGCTCACTTTCTTGAATGTTTTCTAACTGGCTCGCATGCTTGGGATTTCCCACAAGACGAAATCCTGAAACCACGGTTGCTTCATCAGGGGATTGCAGCCCTTTCATCACGTCTTGGATCGACGTCTTTATGGTCTCTCCCCATACCTTTTGAGAGAATTCCAACGTTTTCAGCACCTTATTCGCCGGAATTTTATCAACGGGTGTTAATGTTTTCACGAGGGCTTCTGCAGATGATTGATTGGCAATCACCATGGTTGTCGTGATTCTAAATTCATGATCTCGATCGACTGCATCGATTAATGTAGCTACACCTTCTTCTCTTGCAAGGTTCTCCCCAACCACCACCAGGTTGGTATGGGCATAATATAATCTTCTGGAAATTTTGCTTGAAGCACGCCTGCTTGCTTCTACTAAATTATTTCCAGTTGCCGAATAGATGGTGACAGGTGGGCTTTGAGTCCCGCCACCTCCCCCACGCATGCCTCCAGCCACGTTCCCGGGATTAATAATTTGAAGGGTGATGGCATATTTTCCGTCTTCCGTCTTATCTACTCCCAGGGCTGCCACGATAGCAAGATCGGTTAGCTCTTTTTTGCTCCAACATCCGGAAAGCAAGACAGTCATTGTCACCCATACTATAAGGAAGATCAACTTATGCTTCATCGTTGCCACCCTCTTTAAAATCCCGATTGACCATTGCACGGGATGCAGGAGGCTCGGGACGCTGATTCTTCCCTTCCCGTACTGTATTGGCACTAATTAAGCGGGGTCTTTGTCTTAGTGACCACCATGGTAACCTTACAAATGTATCTCCATTATTCACAGGTATAAAGGGAGCAAAAGGGGCCATATAGGGCACACCGAAGGAACGTAAGCTGCATAGATGGACGACCAACATCAAGAGGATCAAAATAATTCCGTAGAAGCCAAATGTTGCCGCACCAACCATAAACAAAAACCGGATTAAACGAGCTGAAATAGCCATATCAAAAGAAGGTGTCGCAAAACTGGCAATCGCTGTGATCGATACAATGATGACCATGGCTGGTGACACAATACTCGCTTGAACGGCTGCTTGTCCAATAACAAGTGCACCGACAATGGATACAGCAGAACCAATCGCTTTCGGCAGTCGAATTCCTGCTTCCCGTAAGATTTCAAATGTTATTTCCATCAGAAGAGCTTCCACGAATGCAGGAAAAGGAACAGCTTCCCTCTGTGCTGCAATGGCGACAATGAGCGTTGTCGGCACCATTTCCTGGTGAAAGGTGGTGACAGCGACAAAGGAAGCAGGTGCAATCAGCGAAATCATGAACATCAAAACGCGTAAAAGCCGAATCGATGTCGCAATATCGAAACGGGCGTAATAATCCTCAGCCGATTGGAAAAATTGTATAAACACAGCGGGTGCAATCAGTACAAAAGGTGTTCCATCGACAAAAATGGCAATTCGTCCTTCAATTAAATTCCCTGCCACAACATCCGGTCTTTCAGTGTTGAAAATAGTGGGAAAGGGAGACAGTGTTTGATCTTCAATCAGTTGCTCGATATAGCCTGATTCCAAAATACTATCAATGTCGATCTTGTTTATTCGCTGACGAACTTCTTCAATAACCTTTTCATTGGCAATGCCATGTATATACATAAGCGTCACATCGGTTTTGGTTACACGGCCAACCTTCAAAGACTCCATCCATAAATCAGGGGTCTTAATGATGCGCCTTACCATGGCTGTATTGATTTCAATCGACTCTGTAAACGCCCCTTTTGGACCACGGACCACCATTTGCGTGGTAGATTCCGAAATGGAGCGTTTCTCCCCGCCTCTCGTACACGCACTCAAAGCCTTTGAAATGCCATCTATCAGGATAAGGGTGTCACCTGCCATTAAAGAGGAGAACAGGTCTTCCCAGGTATTGAGCGATAACACGTTCCCAACCGTCATCATGTCCTCAGAAATCCGTTCTAACGCATCATGCTCATTCAATTGTTCTTTATTATCATCTTTCATCATGGTCTGCAATAAGAATTCTTGAATCGTTCGATTGTCTACTATTCCTTCGATATAGACAATTGCTGTTTTAATATCGGAATCTCTCCCCATTTTCAGATGACGAACGACGAGGTCTGAACTGTTTCCTGTTTTCTTTCTAATGATGTCAAGGTTGACTGACAACGAATCTTGTATATGTTCTGCCGAGTGATCAGCAGCTTGATTTTCAGCATTTGACTGGTGGTTCTTTTTTGGTTTTCGACCTTTAAAGAACGAAGGCATAGATTCAGGCACCCTTCTTTTATTTTTTATTACTTTAACCATATGAGGGGTTTTTATGTAATTATTAACAAACGCATGACTGAATGATACAAGTCCAAAGAGAAGAAACTAGTTGGAGGAGTGTGATCGGCATGAAAATCATGGGCATTGCTCTTTTAATGATGGGATGTTTAATGGCTTTTTCTCTAAGTCTCGATATTTTCCAAGGATTCGATGTTTCAGAAGCATTGTACAATGCCGTCAGTCCTTTTCAAGTAATGGAAATAACAGAAATTTTTGTCCTTTTTTTTCTTCTTTCGATTTTTCTGCTTGAAACTGCCTACGTGTTAATTAAGAAGAGAAACGAAGACAAGTAAGAATATGAAATAAAAAAAGAGATGAGCCAGTAATAGCTCATCTCTTCTTTCTTTTTATATATTCTCTTGCTTCAAACCTTCAATGATATTCTGCTTCTTGACCTTTCCGATTGAATAAAGCATGGCGGAGCTTACGATGATAAAAATCGCAGCGATGACAGATAGGATATCAATCCACGGCAGCTCGAATCCGTAATCGAAGGTCTCTCCAACAGATCTGTGGATCAGATACATGACACCGATACTGATCGGCAGTCCAAACAGCAAGGATTTGACGCCGTAAAAGATGCTTTCATAGTTGATCATTTTATTAAATCCTTTTGGCGTCATCCCAACGGATTTCAACATGGCGAATTCCCTTTTTCTCAAAGAAATGCTCGTTGAAATCGTATTGAAGATGTTCGCGATGGATATCAATGAAATCAGTGCGATGAACCCATACGTGAAGACTGACAGTAACAGGATGAGCTGTTCTTCCTGCTGTCTGTCTTGATAGACATTATATATATACAGATTCGATGGCACCACTTCTTCAAGGGCTTTCTGGGTTTCCATCGGGTCGGTACTGTTCATATATAACTGGCTCCGGACTTCCTTTTTCATCTCGTCATCCATCAAGGCATCCATCGTTTTCATCGGTACGATGACATCCAATCCGCCCATCATTGCGGTACGGATCCCCATCGGCACTTGGTCTGTCATGGCCCCGATCGTAAACGATCCCAATGGTTTCGATTTCTCTGTATCATAGTTCGTGAAGATCAAATCGAGTACGTCCCCCGGTTCGGTTACGATCGATTTGGCCTCGATGAACTTGGTCGTCGTCGGATCGTGATAGGAAATCTGATCAATGACGATGGCTGTTGGCTTCCCGGGATCATTGAACATCTCGAGTTCTGCGCCTGCTTTTTTGGCAAAGTCTCTAAAGCTCTGTTCATCCAATCCATGTAAGTTCACATAGTATTGATAACGTCCATTATCAAGGGGAATATTATCCCGTTCAATCATGTCCTTCAATTCCTGAGGAAATTTGTCTTTGTCAATAAGGGCAGTCGGATTCAGACTTTTTTGGACGCTGTATGCTGTGATATTCTCCAGTTGAACCAAGTCTTCCAATTGTTCTGTATCCCCGGTATTGGCCGATACGGAAATATCGAAATTCGTGCCTTCCTGGGACATGACTGCCGATTTCTTCAGGTTATCTGTAAAGAAAGACACCGATAAGAAGAGAACGATACTGATCACCAGGGAAAAAATCGTCGCATGGTAACGCCGTTTATTCCGTTTCAGATTTTTCAATCCGATTTCCGCCTCCAACCCGAACAGCTTCCGGACGAGCTTGGACGTTTTGACCGTCTTACCAGTCAATTTGACATCCTGCGTCTGGCGGATCGCATCGATTGCTGAAATCTTCGAGGCTTTTCGTGCAGGCATATACGTAGAAATGAAAATTGTCGCGCTTGAAATCAGACAGGAAACCAGGACCGTTGACGGCGTGACGACAACCTGAAGTCTCTCCGAAATGCCCAATGCTCCGTCAATATAGGTATTGATAAACCAAAAGGTAGCTCCGATCCCCAACGCCCCTGCCAATAAACCAAGGGGGATGCTGATGATTCCGATGACCATCCCTTCGAAAAAGACGGAATTTCTCTTCTGTTTCTTCGTCGCCCCCACACTAGAAAGCATCCCTAAGTGTCTGGATCGTTCAGATACGCTGATGGCAAATGCATTATAAATAAGCGATACCGAACCGATGATGATGACGGCCATGATGATCCCAAGTAAGGAAAACAGGGTGAAGCGGAGATTGTCATTGTCCGTCACACCGTAGTAGCGCAGTAATTCATCATTGAAAGCTACTTTCCCAATCCCATTCTCTTTTGCCAGTTTCCCGGCATGCTCAAAGACGGAGGAGTTCACTTTGTCCAACACCACAATCGCATCCACCATATCCGACTTATTCAAGGAACCCTTATCGATATAGCCGAGCACTGTATAACCTGGAGACCATGCCGGTTCCCATGATGGGGTTTCGATGATGCCCGTAACAGTGAAGGTCTCCATGGAGTTCACTTCAAGCCTTTCCTTAATACCTTCACCATCCCTTTGGAGCGAGTCATTCTGTCCCAATGGCTCGCTTTCCCCTTCCATCATCCGGCTCCCGATAGCCAGTTTGATCTGGTCCCCGATCTTGTACTGAACACCGGCATCATTCGCGATTTGCTCAGAAATGACCACTTCCTGTTCATCGGAAGGCAGGCGGCCTTTACTCAACTCGATCGGAAACTGCTTAAAGCCTTCTTCATTATATTCTTTTATAAATAAGTAGGGCTTATCTTCCACTTTGGCCCCATCGAGCTTTGCATACCCCAATTCATTGGATAGGAGCAAGCTTCCCGTATCCTCGTCATTCGCTATTGCTTCAATTTGATCGGGGCTGACGTTTTGATATTGAACATGCCACTCGCCATTGTCGGCGATCGATTGCCTTTTCATAATGTCCAGGAATGACACGCCGAGTGTCGCAACGGCCATGATCATCGACACCGAGATGATGACCCCGGTGATGGTTACAAGGGTTCTTCTTTTGTTTTCTTTCAGATGCCGTAACGTCAGTTTGTTGATGATATTCACGGACGGATCACCTCATCCTTAGCGATCTTTCCATCTGCGATCTCGATCACACGATCTGCCTGCAGTGCAATCCGCTCATCATGAGTGATGATGATCAATGTCTGGTTATAGGTTTTGTTGAACATTTTTAACAGTTCGATGATTTCCGTAGAGTTCTTGCTGTCAAGATTTCCTGTCGGCTCGTCAGCGAGAATGATGGCCGGATTACTGATCAGCGCTCTTCCGATGGATACACGCTGCTGCTGTCCGCCGGATAATTGGTTCGGCAGATGGTTCAGCCTTTCATGAAGGCCCAATGTAGACACTAGATTCGTCAACTGCTTTTGGTCCACTTTATGCTGATCCAATAACATGGGGAGGGTGATGTTCTCTTCCACCGTCAAAATAGGGATCAGGTTGTAGAACTGATAGATCAACCCGATCTGCCTTCTTCTGAAAACAGCCAGCTGGGTTTCATCCAATTGATAAATATCGGTTTGATCGATTAGCACTTTCCCGCTTGTCGGACGGTCGACGCCTCCAAGCAGGTGAAGCAAAGTAGATTTCCCCGATCCAGAAGGACCGATGATCGCCACGAATTCCCCTTTTCTTACAGAGAATGAGACATCATCAAGTGCCTTGACCGCCGTTTCCCCTTTGCCATATATCTTAGACAGATTTTCAATTTGTAAAATATTCATTTGGTACCTCCATAATGTTGATGTAGACCCCAGTTTATCTGTCCAATATGACTTTAAAGTGACTATGAAAGTGACAATTTATTCACTTTAGGGGTACGGGGAGCAAGAATAAACACCCACCTATTTATAAAATTTAATCGAAAACACGGTACCATTTCCTTTTTCACTTCGGACCTCAAGATCCCCCTGCTGACTGGTGATTATGCTGTAAGCCATCGCCAGACCGATTCCGACACTGTCGTCGCTTGCATTCTTGCCCTTGTAAAAACGCCTGAATATGTATGGAAGATCCTCTTTTGGAATCCCGTCTCCATTATCCGCAATGGTGATTTCAGTGTAGAGCGGATTCTCGGAAAATGAAATGGAGATCACTCCCCCTTCTCCCGTGTGCTCCACTGCATTTTTCAGAATATTGATGAGGGCCTCGGCCGTCCAGCGAAGATCACCGGTAAACGTGACCGACTCGTCCCCGCTCACGCTCAATGTCTGCTCTTTAATATCCATTGGAATCAAGACAGGCTGCACCGCACTCTGAATCAGATCCCGGACGACCACCTTGTCTTTCTTAAACGAAATGGTTCCTGCATCGATCTTGGATAATTTCAAAAGCGAAGAAACAAGCCACTCGATCCTCTCCAATTGCACCCGGATATGTTGAGTGAACTCGGCACGCTTGGATTCCTCCAATGTGCTGTCACTTAAGAGATCGGCCATCACCATCATCGAAGTCAAAGGTGTCTTCAACTGATGTGAGATGTCAGAAAGGGCGGTGGTCAAAGTGAGTTTGTCCTTCTCTAATAATGAACGATGCTCAGACAGCATCAAGGTCACCTTATAGATGTCATTCTTTAATATGCTGAGCTCCCCTTCTTGGTTATCCCGGACATCAAGGCTGTCATCCCCGCTGCTGATCTTCCTCAAGTAACCCGAAAGCTTTTCAATTTCCCGGTACCGCCACCTTGTAAAGATAAAGCTGCATCCTGCTAGCAAAACGGATGTGACCAGCACAAACAACGCAACCTGAATCGAAAACAGAAAACCTGCCAATATGAATGCCGCAAGACTGATGGATAAAAGACTGATGAAAAACCATTGAACTTCCCGATTCCGCCACATATCAATCGCCTGCCTTATATCCCATACCGCGGACGGTCTTGATGATCGTTGGCCGCTGTGGTTGGTCCTCCAGCTTTTCCCGCAGCCTCTTGATATAAACGGTCAACGTGTTGTCATTGACAAAATCACCGGCCACGTCCCAGATCCGATCAAGAAGCTGGGCCCTCGTCAGCACCTGTCCGACGTGATTGGCAAAGATGAGGAGAAGCCGGTATTCCAAAGCGGTCAACACTACCTCGTCACCATTCTTATACACTTTACCCTCTAACGTGTTAATCCGGATATCCTCAATATCGAGCCACACGTTTGCCTGTGCCGGTTGTTTATGATATCTCCGGAGCACCGACCTGATACGGGATAGCAGCTCACGGACCCGGAACGGCTTCGTGATATAATCATCCGCCCCCATATCCAGCCCCATCACAACGTTCACTTCGTCATCCAGCGCTGTCAAGAAGATCACCGGCTTATCGTCCCGTTTCTTCACCATCTCACACAAATCATAGCCGCTCCCATCTGGAAGCGATAAATCAAACAAACATAAATCGATTTCCTCTAACCTACCATGAATCATCGCTTTGGCAGACTCCGCATCATAACAAAGAATCGTCTCATATCCCTCCTGACGCAGCGAATACTCCAACCCGGCCGCAATCGTCCGATCATCCTCTACCAACAATACTTTCATATACATACACCCTAACCGTCATTCATTTTATCAACATATTTTATCATGGAAGCAGAATCAATGGACAGGTTCCGACCAGCCGTCCCTTCACCTAAGAAGACATATTCGGAATCTGTTTCATTCATGTTTTCCCCCTCGACTTACTCTTATCCTATAAGAAGCCTTCTACTTGATACATTTTCCATAAAAATCCGTCGATTGAACACTTCTCACTTTGAATCCGACTCATCGTCCACTATAATATAAGTATGAATTATCATAATAATCTAACTTTTCACCTCTAGCAAATGGTAATGGTTTATTCGACCCAGTGTCCCATATCTGAAAGGAGAATTGTAAATGGAAAACAACAATCGCCCAGACCAAAAGGATCACTCAGCAGCTGCAGGACAGTGCCCTGTCACACACCACAAGGATAGTGCCATCACGACGACGACGGCTCCAGGGGGTACGACGAATAAAGACTGGTGGCCGAACATGTTGAATTTGAACATCCTTCGCCAGCATGACACGAAATCAAACCCAATGGGGGAAGACTTCAATTATAAGGAAGAATTCTCAAAGCTTGATTACGATGCATTGAAGCAAGATCTTCACAATCTGATGACAGACAGCCAGGACTGGTGGCCTGCCGACTACGGTCACTATGGTCCATTCTTCATCCGGATGTCTTGGCACGCAGCAGGTACATACCGTGAAACGGACGGACGCGGAGGCGGTTCATCAGGTTCACAACGCTTTGCCCCACTTAATAGCTGGCCGGATAATGTCAACCTTGATAAAGCCCGCCGCCTTTTATGGCCGATCAAGCAAAAGTATGGGAATAAGATTTCATGGGCTGACCTGCTTGTATTAACAGGTAATGTTGCCCTAGAATCCATGGGCTTGAAGACATTCGGATTTGGTGCAGGACGCGAAGACATTTGGCATCCTGAGGAAGATGTGTATTGGGGGAATGAGAAGGAATGGCTTGCTGACAACCGTTATTCCGGCGACCGTGAGCTTGAAAATCCACTCGCTGCCGTACAGATGGGGCTGATCTACGTTAATCCTGAAGGACCGAACGGAGAACCCGATCCACTGGGAAGTGCCCGTGATATCCGCGATACATTCGGACGCATGGGGATGAACGACTATGAAACCGTTGCCCTTGTGGCAGGCGGTCACACCTTCGGGAAGGCCCATGGAGCCGGTGACGCCGACCTTGTAGGTGATGATCCGGAAGCGGCGGATCTTGAGACTCAAGGATTCGGCTGGCTGAGCTCACACGGAAGCGGAAAAGGCCGCGATACGATTTCAAGTGGTGTCGATGGTGCCTGGACGACGAATCCGACCAAATGGGATAACGGCTACTTCGACCTCCTATTCGGTTATGAATGGGAGAAAACGAAGAGTGCGGCAGGCGCTTCCCAATGGGCACCGGTCGGCATGACGGAAGAACATATGGCACCTGATGCCGAAGATCCATCGATCAAAGTGAAGACGATGATGACGACCGCTGATATGGCATTGCGTATGGATTCTGACTATGAAAAGATCTCCCGTCGTTTCCATGAGAATCCGGAAGAGTTTGCCGATGCCTTCTCCCGTGCCTGGTTCAAGCTCCTTCATCGCGACATGGGTCCGAAAGCAAGATACTGGGGTCCAGAGGTTCCGGATGAAGAGTTGATCTGGCAGGATCCGGTTCCTGCGGTGGATTATGATCTATCTGATAGTGAAGTGGCCTCGCTGAAGGGGAAAATCCTGGACACAGGCTTAACCGTGAGCGAGCTCGTGAAAACCGCTTGGGCATCCGCAAGCACGTACCGCGGTTCGGATATGCGCGGAGGTGCGAACGGTGCACGCATCCGTCTCGCTCCTCAGAAAGACTGGGAAGTGAACGAACCACAGCAGCTTGAGAAAGTCCTTGGAGTCTACGAAGACCTTCAAAGCAAGCTTGATAAAAAAGTCAGCCTCGCTGATTTGATTGTTTTAGGAGGAAACGCAGCCATCGAGAAAGCCGCTAGTGACGCCGGCTTCGAGGTAACCGTTCCATTCTCTCCTGGACGCGGCGATGCAACGGCCGAGCAGACCGACGCTGAAAACTTCGGCGTACTGGAGCCCGTGTCAGACGGATTCCGTAACTACCAGAAGCAGGAATACACTGTCAGCCCGGAAGAAATGCTCGTGGATAAATCACAATTGTTAGGACTGACTGCTCCTGAAATGACGGTCCTTCTTGGTGGTATGCGTGCTCTTGGCGCCAACCACGGCGGTACGGATCATGGCGTATTCACAGACCGCGTCGGTGCATTGACCAACGATTTCTTCGTGAACCTGCTTGATATGGGCATCGAGTGGAAACCGGCCGGCTTCAATCAATATGAAGGCCGCGACCGGAAGACGGGTGAAGTGGTTCGTAAGGCATCACGCTTTGACCTGGTGTTCGGTTCGAACTCAGTGCTTCGTGCTTTAGCGGAAGTGTATGCGCAGGATGACAATAAAGAGAAATTTGTCCGTGACTTTGTTGCCGCTTGGGTGAAAGTGATGGATGCGGATCGGTTTGATTTGAGATAAAGTGAACACGCCTTTTCCCTGTTGGGTTGAGGCGTGTTTTATTACTCTTTCTCTTGAAATCCGGATATATCTACTAGGTTATTCACTCTGTTTTCCCCACCATATTTCCATTTATGCTTACATCATTTACTGAAACACCACTGGGGGAAAACTCTTGTCTCGGTTTGTTCAGACTCTGCCCCTCTTAAAAAGAATGACAGCAACATTGCTATGATAGCCAGAAAGGACGCAATCCAGAATGCACTATTATACCCGTGAAGCGTGGCCATCTCACCAAAATGTTCGACAAAGATACCTTTTACTTCCTGCGGTTGAGGTGAATATCCTTTGCTGGTGACCGTCATGCCATTGGTAAGAAGAAAGCCCTTGGTCAGCCACTGAACTTTATTTTCACTCAGTTGGAAGTCTTCCATGATTGTCGGTAAAGCCGTTGCCAATAACGTTTCATTTAATATCCCCATAAAGGCTCCAAGCAACATCACCGTGAACATGGGACCGAATCGGACATTTTTTTTGATTTTTCCCGCCTATCTCTCCTTAGGTGTTCAGAAATGAATCAATATAGTGCGCTGTATCCCTTGCCCCGTTTTCTCTTTGTAGCTTCTTCCCTAACTCAAAGGCATTTTCAACGATTTCCATTTCAACATTTTGTTAATTCCTTCTGTCAAGTTATCGACAGTGAGTTTTTTTCTTGGAATGGACGAAGAGCCGACTCCCAGTTCTTCCGTTCGCTTCCCCCATGCAAACTGATCGTTCCCATGTGGTACGACGACACTTGGTACCCCGGCCCGGAAAGCAGCTGCGGTTGTTCCGGCTCCCCCATGGTGGATGACCCCGGCCATTTTCGGAAATAGCCAAGTATGGGGAATGGACTCAATGAAATACATATCCTCGTATTCCTCCATTCCTTCCATGGTGTTCCACCCCATACCGATAATCCCCCTCTGTCCTGCATTTCTCAGGGATTCCAGGACCAACTTGGTGGTTTCCGCTGCATTCTCGTCATAAATGCTTCCGAAGCCAACGTAAACGGGCGGCTTCCCGCTTTCGATAAAGGACACAAGATCCTGTGGCGGTTGCCAACTGGATAGGTCTTCATCCAGAAACCAGTAGCCCAAGCCCATTGTCTGTTCATTGGATTGGGGAAATACATGCTGGCTCATGGACATGACGGAAGTATGGTGTGCAGTCGCTTCCTTCGTATACGGGTTCACGAAGTTCTTTGGAAGCTCCCCGAATTGTTCTTTCCAATACTGGCCGATGGGCGACTTCACCATCATCCAGAAGCCTTTCTCGAACAGATTATGTGTAAGGAGGTTTACCGATTGCCCCCATCTCATATGATAAAAGATGAGCGCAGGATATTCTTTGGACGGAGCCATGGGGAATGGTGTCGCCAGTATCGTTGGTACACTGAAGTGCTCCCCTGCAAACTCACCGATCGCCGCTCCAGGGTGATAAATAATCGCTTCCGCCTCTTTACATGCTTCAAATAAATCCCTCTGCATAGCAATTTGTTTATCCTTGATATACGGTCTCATCTTACGAAAACTTGTAAAAAACTTAATCGGACTATCCGACTCGATCGAACTTTTCGCCATCTCCTTTGAGATCTTTGAGATGTCTCCTTCAATCGGATGAAAGTTCAAGCCATGACCTTCCACAAGCCCCTTATAATTCTCAAAAGCCGCAACCTTCACTTCATGCCCCAATTCTTTTAGCTCTTTACCAAGTGCGATATAAGGTTGTGTGTCTCCTCTTGTACCAGTCGTTAAGATTGAAATTTTCATCATAACCCCCCATTAGATTTAATTTAGTTAGACTAACTTACTATTAGACCGGCATGGGCACTATTTTTAGTGCCCTTTCGCTATAACGAGTTCTTATCATAAAAACCTTTGATCAACTTCTTCAAGGTCTCTTCAAACTGCTGTTCTTCTTCTGCTGTCAACGATTGACTGATGAAGGCCACATACTCTTCCAACGCCTGCTGATTCAACTGAATGAACTTCTGGCTGGCCTCCGTCAAGGTCACGTGATAAATTCTCTTATCTTCTGTTGATTGACTCTTCTTCGCATATCCCAACTGTACTAATTTATTGATCCCTGCCGTAGCTGACGCCTTCGTAATGTTCAATTGATCGGCTATTTCACTGATCGTTGGCCTTCCTAACTTTCCGATGGCTTCGATATACTGGATCTGATTCACACTTAGATTAGGTACACCCGCTGTCTCGATCGTCTCTTTCACTAATTTCTTAAAAGACGTATCCAGCGTAACAATAAATTCCCTAAGTATCTGTTCCAACTTGAAATCACCTCTGTTTGTTTCAATTTAATTAGTTTGACTAACTAATTTTATAAAATAATTCAAGAAAAGTCAATCATACTGCAGCACTTTTTTTACTTGTCACCTTCAAAAGCCTCCTTCATGTTGGATGGGGTGCTTATCAGTATCATCTGTCAAGATTTTTTGACAATGCCCCATATAGTGTGATTGCCACTCGTATATCTGATGGAATCTCACGCCGGACCCGCGTAACCCAATTTTTTACCCGCGTTTGGTAAAGATCGTCAAAATTGTGGACGAATTGGCGGAAATAAAATGGAGATTTTTTCAAAGGAGGTCCATCCTCCTTACCAATGGAGGTAGCAGCACCCCATTCCCCTTGTATTGACAAACATTCGATTCTCTATTATTATCATTATTGATAATAATAACAATAAAAGGATTGAATCAAATGACCAACATAAATACAGACTTAATCCTGCATCCCATCCGAATGCGCATCATACAACATCTTTCCAAGGGCGAGGCTACTGTGCACGAACTGAAAGAATGGATGTCAGATGTCCCCCAGGCTACTCTTTACCGTCATTTAAATCGATTGACGAATAATAAAATCATTTATATTGTAGATGAACGAAAAGTCCGGGGTGCCGTTGAAAAAACCTATGCGATGCAGGAAGACAGCCCCTATATGTCTGCTGAAGAATTGGAGCAGCTGACAGGCGAAGAACATTTAAAATTATTCATGACCTTCCTTTCTTCTGTGACAGGACAGGCTAGAAGCTATCTTCTGAACAATCCGGACCTCTCCGGGGATTCGTTCGGCTATAACCAGTTAGATCTGTACCTGACTAAAGAAGAGTTCAAGGAATTGACTGAAGGAATGAACGAGCTTCTGACTAAATTCAAATCGAACAGACCTACTAAAGATAACGATAAGATTTCTCTCATACAAATGCTCATACCAGACTTTAAGGAAGTGACAACCAATGATCAGAACTAAATTTTATAGAAAAGTATTCGAATTGAATGGCCATCCCATCATCGCAAAAGGATTACGGGTGTTTGCCAAATCAAAGGTAAGCAAACCTTTCATCTGCTCTTTTGCCAAATTGTATAACCTGAACATGGAGGAAGCAACTCGGGGACTCCGTGAATATGGCTCCCTTCATGACATTTTCACAAGGGAACTGAACCCCGGTGCGCGCCCCATCGCTGACTCTGCCGATGCATTCGTCAGTCCGTGCGACGGATATTTATCCATCGTCGACGACTTGTCCCCGGAGAGCACATTCATGGTCAAGGGGCAGAATTACACGGTGGAAGAACTTTTGGGATCATCAGAGAAAGCAGCACCATATGCCGGCGGTCGGGTTCTCATCTTTTACTTAAGTCCCACCGATTACCACCGGGTCCACGTTCCGATCGATGCGACAGTGGAGGAAGTCTACCCGCTTGGAAAAGATGCCGCTCCCGTGAACGAACTGGGACTCAAGCATGGGCTCCGTCCCCTCACCAGGAATTTCCGACTCGTCTCCCGGTTTGATGTGGCAGGATCCCCTATTGCACACGTCATGGTCGGGGCACTGAATGTGAATTCGATTGTACGGACGAATGAAGCTGACGTCGTCCATCGGGGAGATCCGTATGGGTACTTCTCATTTGGTTCTACGGTCGTGGTTTGTGTTCCGAAAGACCGTTTTTCTTTTAATGGAAAAATGGGCCCTGTTAAAATGGGGGAAGAAATTGGAAAGTGGCATTCATAATCGAAAAGGCGCCTGTTCCCTTGGTGGGGAATAGACGCCTTTTATGTTTACCATTTTTCCTTAGGAGCAATGGAGTAATTACGCCCCCACTCTCTCACGTTCACGTCCAACATCCGCTTTCTCATCCGTCCGCTTCTCCAACTTATAAACCAACACCCCGCCGATCAACAACCCAATCCCCAGAACCTTCTCCCAGGAAAGTGCAGACGGTTCAAAGCCGAACCATCCACCTGTGTTGACAATAAAGGCGATGGTAATCTGAGAAATAAGCGCGATCGAGATCGCATACGCCGGTCCGATCAAAGTGACTCCCCTCATCAGGAAGAACACGATCCCGACTCCGAATACCCCGCTGAACAGAAAGACAGGATTGACCCCGCTGAAGTCCAGCAGACTTTTATCTTCCATTGTATAAAAGACCGGCAGAGAACAGACGAGACCGAGGCCAAGGACGAGGCTCGTCGTGGCCCATGGGCCTGTTTTTTCACTGACTCTTGCATTGAATACATTTTGTAAACTGATTAGGATTCCTGCCATGATGGCGAGTCCGATTCCGATCATATGAGTCCCTCCTTATTCATAGATGTTTCCTTTCGCGAGGATGCTGAGTTTTTCAAGATCTTTGATGGTGATGGACCCGTTGACCCGTTCAATAAGGTCGTCCGTTGCCATCTTCTTCAGTACCCGGTTCAGGTGACGGTAGCTCGTGCCTATCCATTCGGCGAGCTCCATGAGATTGGACGTATGCATCTCCTGATGGAACATGGTCCCTTCGCCCGCTTCTGAAATGGATAGTAAGTAGCTTGCCAGGCGCACTTCAACGGGATACAGCATGTGCATGCTCGTGATATGTGATTCCGTGTAAAACTTGTGGGCAACTGTATCAAATAGAAAGCGCAGGATCGCTGGATGCTCCTTCTCAAGCCTTGAGAGATCCGTGAACGGAACCGATAGGAACACCCCGTCCGTGACGGCTTCCACCGAATTGAGTACCGCAGTACCCTTCGCATATTCCACATCCCCGATCAGGGCAAGTGGACGCTTGAACCGATTGATCAACAGCTTCCCTTCCGGTGTATGGGTGAAGATCTTGATTTTCCCCTCCATGAGGAAGTATAGTTCATCGAGCTCTTCCCCTGTCGAAAAAAGATTGTCCCCTTTTTCAAAGGAATACATCTTGATATATTGTCTGAAATCCGCCGGGAGTAACTCATCAAGCTCGAATTGTTTTATATAATGTTCTGGTTCAACACTCTGTATTTCTTTCATCGTATGACTCCTTCTTCTACAATTGGAAAAGGACGACCCCTGCAAGCATCATTGAGAGTCCAACAGCCTGCCTCGGCGTAACCGGGATCTTCTTCTCCCCGAACCGTCCCCGTGACTCGATAAGGAATGCCGTCCCGATCTGTGCCACGAGAAGGATCGCAATGGCCGATGCCGGGCCGATCATGTGAATCGCCGTCAGTTCCGAGAACACCACGATCACACCGAACGATCCCCCGATCAAATACAGGAAAGGCACCTGCCTGAAGCTCTTTCCTTTTCCATCTCTTACTTTCATATATATCGTCATCGCAATCGTAAAGGCAACAAGGTGAACCATCGAAGTCGTATGCCACCCGCCGATCGCGTCACTCATTCTTGCATTGAAAATCCCCTGCATAGTGATGCAAAGTCCACCAAGCAGCGCAAATAAAGCACCTTTCATCGTTCATCCTCCTATTCTTTGTTCTATTAAATAGGAGGACGGATTTTTGTGAAAGGACATATGTCCTAAGGGTTGCCGATTTGGTGTTTTGGTAAACCAGTAGAACCTATTGCCTCCCTTACTTCCTTCTTACCAAGTAAATATTCAGTAAATCAGTCCTGTTAACAACCGATTTTCAGATTATCATATTGCAGTCAACTACTCACCAAGTCAAACAATTGTGAGGAAAGTCCCTCTACGTCCCCAATTCCCTTATTCTGCTGAAGTTTCCCGACCAACTTTAATGTAGTCACGGAGAAGGCCATACATACATATACGGAAAATGGATTCAGGAGAAAACCTTCTATGTTATAGTCATACATATAGATATCACACCTTTTTATCAAAAGGAAAAAGGAGGCCTCGTCATGATTATCAAGTGGATACGCATACGATAATGAGTGGGGCTGCCTATCATGCTCCAAAACGCATTTATTCATCTACTGCTTCCTGACAGCGAATAGATAATAAATCATACGGAGGTAAAAACATGACTGAACGAATACTGAACATAAATAACGTGGAAATCTGTACAGAAAGTTTCGGAAACCCTAAAGACCCCGCTATGCTTCTGATCATGGGTTCGATGTCTTCATTAGATTGGTGGGATGAGGATTTCTGTCTGCGTCTCGCTGATCAAGGGGTGTTTGTCATTCGTTACGATCATCGGGATTTGGGGCAATCAACCATTTATCCTCCTGGAACTTCCCACTATACCGTAACCGACATGGCTGACGATGCAGCGGGTGTTCTCGGTGCTTATTCCATTAAGCAGGCTCATATCGTTGGAATGTCGTTAGGTGGAATGATCGGCCAGGTTCTTACCTTGAAATATCCTGAGCGCGTACTGACCCTTACACTCCTTGCATCAAGTGTATTCGGGACCGCGATGGAAGAACTGCCTCCAATGGATCAGCGCATACTCGATCACCATGCGAAGAGTGCTTCCATCGATTGGTCAAATCGTGAAGTGGCCATTCGATATCTGGCAGAAGGATGGAAGACGTTAGCCGGTTCCAAACCTTATGAACAGGAAAGAATGGTTAAACTGGCGGAAAGGGAGTATGACCGTGCCAAACAGCTGCCGAGCAGGTTTAATCATGCCCTCCTTCAAGGCGGGGAAGCTTATTACAATAGAATGAATGAGATCAGCATTCCGGTTCTCATTATTCACGGCACAGAAGATCCAGCACTGCCATACGAACACGGACTTGCCCTTGCAAAAGCCATACCACATGCTGAATTGATGCCTCTATATGGATCAGGACATGAGATTCATAGCGAAGATTGGGACCAGATAATAGATTCAATTATAAAGTTTCATTCGCGATAAAAGAATAGATGAAGAAGGCAGCCTTTTCGTTTGACGGGCTGCCTTTTTTCATAGGTTATTTGGTTGCCGGGAAAATTCCACTTAAGTAACCGTTCTCGTAGCTTTTTCACGTTCAACCTCTCGTATTGTTGCAACAAGAGATCCCTTGAGCGAAACATATTACGCCTATATTCCCACTCTTTTTTGTTCATGAGGAGAAATGGGTGCGTCACTCTTTACTCGGAGCACCTGGAGGATTATACTCCGGCGGAATCCGGAGCCACCCCCTCGATATCATCAAATTTTTTAACGGAGCAGCGAACTTCATTAAGTTGATTTGAATGGAAAAAAACATGAGTCCTACATCGGTTCGGACTGTCTTTGACATTGCCTGAGCGCAAAAGGTGATAGAAGCTGCTACTTTTGCCGATATGAGGTTGGTGATTTCATCGTCCTTCAGCTTAACCCCCTCTGGCACGGCACTTTGCTCTGATATCGGTTTTTCAGGGTTGACCAAAGGCAATGGAACCCCTTCTTTCAAAAGGAATGCCTCTATTTTTTTTGTATCTGACATGCTCCCTTCCAATGCGCTTTGTAGCACATGTTGCACATCATTATCCGTGGTGGTATTCATTCCTACTTGGTAAAGAGCGTGAGCTTCATGAAACGCAGTGAATGCCGTCCAGAGGTCCATCACTTCTCCCACATGCAGAGGGGGTTTAGGTGCTTC
Source organism: Rossellomorea yichunensis (assembly GCF_032337515.1). Taxonomy (NCBI): domain Bacteria; kingdom Bacillati; phylum Bacillota; class Bacilli; order Caryophanales; family Bacillaceae; genus Rossellomorea; species Rossellomorea yichunensis. Next base: position 292,743 of record NZ_JAVYAD010000004.1, read on the forward strand.
ATCTACAAAATTTTTCATTATGGCTGAAATCGCTTCAAAAGCATTTGTCATCATACGACCTCCTAATTACTGGTAGATACTAGTATTCCACATTACCCGTTATACATTCAGAAAAACGTATTTGACAAATACCTTGGGGTCCCTTCCCTTTAAGCCCTCAAAAATTCACCTTTTCCTTAAGAGGCTGTCCCCCCCTACTCATGGCTTCTCCTGAAATTCATCACCATCAACACCATCGTGATCATGACAATGACATAAAATATACTGTCCCGAATCATTCCCGTAGACATTTGAAATCCAGCAAACAGCAGCAAAAACGACGCATTCCAGATTAATTTTATCCTGCTTACCTTTCCATCACGAATACCCTTACTGAATCTGGGGTAATAGATCCCCAACCCTAGCAGGATGAGGATTATCGATAGATTAATGAAAGCTGTAAAATGTCCAAACAGATGCATCCTGCTGATAGAAAAATAGAAAAGAATTGAATACAATACCAGTAGGAAAAGGTTGAATCTGATTATGTTTGTCATGTTTTCCCCTCCTAATATTCCGCTGTAACTACCCCTGTCTACTAACTCTATTTCGAATCAATAACACCCACCAGGCGATCACATATATATAACCGAACAGAAGATAGAAAGCCCATAACTCCCCTATTCTCAGGTGGCTCAGCCATTGCTCCAATTCATTCTGATTTTCCCCTCGATAAATTCCATTCACCATGCCGACAACCGGGATGGAAATGGTCACAAAGATAGTGAGCATCGCCCCCCATATATACCCTTGTTTTTTAATCGAAAGGAAGGCAGAGGCAATCGTTAATATCGTGAGGGAGTAATAGAGAATCCAAAACCATTGGGGCAGGGTTTCTGTAGAATACATGTAATTTCACCTCTTGTTTATGTATTTTTCGACAGGTAGTAACCTATTCCTGCATCACTTCACTAAACCGATTTTTTTGACAAAAGGATCTGAATCTGCCCCACCGCCAGTGCCGACAATTAAGAATCAGTCAAGCTGACGTAATAATATCCCACATCCTCGATCGCTGCCTGCATTCCTATAAATGACGTAATAGCATAATACACCGCACCCAAAGCCAAACAAACTATGATCATCCCACTTACCCGGGGGATATGTTTGGTTTTTTTATAAAAGACCAGTGAGGTTGTGCCGACAATGATAAGGTAGGAAATCGCTAGAATGAGCCCGAATGTGTGACTGCCAAGATCATTCACAGCCGTTCGAAAATGGTCGAGATGAGCTTGATTTTCCTCTTTCTCGTCAATCGTCACCAGGTGATCTTGATAACCGATTTTCCATATGAGCCCATCTTCCCCTTTTAAGACCGTGTACTGATAACCACCCGCTTTCCCTTCCCCCATCACAAATGGTGCCGCCGCATAAATATGGACGGGAAGCATGGTGAATAGCATCGTAAACAGGACAAGCAATCGTTTGTTCAACTCCATCTTCCTTTCTATCAGAACCTCAATCTTTTCCCTTGACAAAGAAACGCATATATATAATAATAAATATCGAATTAGAATTATTATAATCTATTAATGATTCTCAATCACACACAACTACTAGGAGGAATTTACACTATGTCATTAATCGGTTCACAAGTCGTACCATTTAAAGCAGAAGCATTCAAAGATGGTGAGTTCATCACTGTTACAGACGAAAGCCTGAAAGGTCAATGGAGCATTTTCTGCTTCTACCCTGCAGACTTCACATTTGTATGCCCGACAGAACTTGAAGACCTTCAAAATAACTATGAAACTCTTAAAGAGCTTGGCGTAGAAGTATATTCAGTTTCTACGGACACTCACTTTACACATAAAGGCTGGCACGACAGCTCTGAAAAAATCGGTAAAATCAAATATGCAATGATCGGTGATCCGTCACAACGCATCACTCGCGGTTTCGATGTATTAAATGAAGAAGATGGTCTTGCTGACCGTGGAACTTTCATCATCGATCCGGATGGTATCATCCAGGCAGTTGAAATCAATGCAGGCGGAATCGGCCGCGATGCAGATATTCTAGTAAGCAAAATCAAGGCGGCACAATATGTGCGCAACAACCCAGGTGAAGTTTGCCCGGCTAAATGGCAGGAAGGTTCCGAAACACTTAAGCCAAGCCTTGACTTAGTTGGTAAATTATAAGGAGTGCTGAGCATGCTTGAAGCAGATATTAAAGCACAATTAGAACAGTACCTGCAGATGATGGAAGGCGACATCGTCCTGAAAGTCAGTGCAGGGGACGATGTCATTTCGAAGGACATGCTTGCTCTTGTCCAGGAGCTCTCTTCCATGTCATCCCGCATCAGTGTTGAAAAAGCAGAACTGACAAGAACACCAAGCTTCAGCGTGAACCGTCCTGGTGAAGAGACCGGCATCATTTTTGCCGGGATCCCTCTTGGACACGAATTCACATCCCTGGTTCTTGCTCTCCTTCAAGTCAGTGGCAGAGCGCCGAAAGTGGATCAAAGCGTCATTGAACAGATCAAGAGTGTCAAAGGTGAACACCACTTCGAAACGTATGTCAGCCTAAGCTGTCACAACTGTCCTGACGTGGTGCAGGCACTGAACATCATGAGTGTCCTTAACCCGAACATCACACACACGATGATCGACGGAGCTGCCTTCAAGGAAGAAGTGGAACGCAAGAACGTCATGGCTGTTCCTGCTGTCTACCTGAATGTGGAATTCTTCAACGGTGGACGCACGACCCTGGAAGAAGTCCTTTCTAAAATCGTGGAAGGTCCCGGTGCAGATGAGCTATCGGATAAGGACCCTTATGACGTCCTTGTTGTCGGTGGCGGACCTGCAGGAGCAAGTGCGGCGATCTATGCTGCACGTAAAGGCATCCGTACAGGAATCGTCGCTGAACGCTTCGGAGGTCAGGTCCTTGATACAATGAGCATCGAGAACTTCATCAGTGTGAAGCACACGGAAGGACCGAAGCTTGTGGCTAGCCTTGAAGAGCATGTGAAGGACTACGGCATCGATGTCATGAACCTTCAGCGCGCAAGTCGTCTTGAGAAAAAAGACCTTGTCGAGCTTGAGCTTGAAAACGGTGCGGTCCTGAAGAGTAAGAGTCTGATCATCTCGACAGGTGCACGCTGGCGGAACATCGGCGTTCCTGGTGAGCAGGAGTTCAAGAACAAAGGAGTGGCGTACTGCCCTCACTGTGACGGACCACTGTTCGAAGGCAAAGATGTCGCTGTCATCGGTGGAGGAAACTCAGGAATCGAAGCAGCCATCGACCTTGCAGGAATCGTCAAACACGTCACGGTCCTTGAGTTCAATCCTGAACTTAAGGCAGATGACGTGCTGCAGAAACGTCTTTACAGCCTGCCGAATGTCACAGTGCTCACGAACGTGCAAACTCAGGAGATCACCGGTACGGATAAGGTGAATGGCATTACCTACACCGATCGGGATTCCCATGAAGAAAAACACGTCGAGTTGCAGGGAGTATTCGTCCAAATCGGTCTTGTTCCTAACACAGACTGGCTCGGCGACCTTGTAGAACGCACTAAATTCGGTGAAATTGTGGTGGACAAACATGGTGCCACCAACGTTCCTGGCGTATTTGCCGCAGGAGACTGTACAGACAGCCCATACAACCAAATCATCATCTCAATGGGGTCAGGAGCGAACGCCGCACTTGGCGCATTCGACTACCTTATCCGGAATTGATGTACTATAGAGGTCCGTCCCTCCAACTTGAGGGACGGACCTTCATATATTCAGGACAACTTCTTTCTAAACGAAAAACACCATTTCTCATATCCAAGCTTCTCTTCATAGAATCTGTGGGCATCCCGTCTTTCAAGTCCGGACTCCAGGGCCACATATTTCACCCCGATTTCATCAGCCAATCGATGGACATACTCCAACAATTGCTTTCCATATCCCTTGGAGCGATGGTTGGAAGACGTGATAAAATCATAGATGTACATATGATGTTTGTTGTAAAAATTGACCCGTTCCCCAATACCCGTGAGAGACACGATCTCATCGTCCTCATATAAAGCAAACAAGCGATATCCCTCTTTCCTCATTTCCTCAACCAATGCCAGATATGTCTTTTCCGACAAATCGGTACGTAACTCATTCATCACCGGATAGGCTTGAATCATCTCAGTCCGGTTTTGTAGTTCTTTAATGGTTGCCATCTCTCATCCCTCTTTACGTATAATTAGTAGAATCATAATGCCAGCTTGACCTTCTTCCTACACAATTACTTTTCACTAAATTTTAACATATGCTCCTCCAGAGGGACGGACTCTTATGACAGATTTTTCTCATTTGTACACCCTCAATAACCATTTCGAGGTCCGTCCCTCTTTCCTCAAGTGCGTAAATCACCGCCAAATGGAAAGTACCCACCGATTATTATATATCGCCTTTTGCGTCATGTTCATCGCGATTTGGCTGGACAGCATAGGGGTTCAATTGGGCTTATGACATTACAATCTATGAAGTCCTCCCCTTCTTATAAACCGTGGGATATTCCCTTGATTCCTAACCACATGCACATTTCTTTATTAAAGGAATACTTTATGGTTTCTTGATTTCCTTTGTAGCAGAGCCGATATTTGTGTGGAGTGAATATGTGGTTTATACAGGATGGAAATACATCTATTCATTTCCGATTTATACAGTTATGTATTTCGCCTCTCATTATTTATGTACAAGAAATCACTTTAGAATCATCCAAAAGGTCAGAAAGCGGTAAGGGATCAACTCTTTCTGACCTTTATGTAATGATCCCAAGGATTTTGGCTGATGTTTGGACACAATCCAATGATACCTTCCCCTAGTTTTTCTCCCAGTTTCCCTGGTAATCTTCTATATATCGTTCTAATCGAATGGGATCCGTATTGGTTATTTTCTTAAATTCATGCGTGACTCCCCCCGCCAACCCTAACTTGGTTGGAAAATGAATCCCGATGACCACATTTACGAAGTCCTCTTTTTCACCTTTTTTCACCATATAAGATTTAAATTCCTTCACTGAAGGATTCGAGTATTGGATCTTCTCCCCGAGTATCGTCGACATCAATTCGGCTACTTCATAGAAATCGATAGCCCGATCTCCTGTGATGACATGATTCTTATTCGTATGCTCTTGAGGGTGTTGAAAAGCATGTATGGCAATTTCAGCAAGGTCCCTTGTATCGACAAAGCTGGTTTTCCCTTTTCCTGCAGGAATGAATATCCTTCTATTTTCTTTGATTTCACCTGCCAAAAAGTCCTGGAGATTTTGCATGAAATATCCGGCTCTGATGAAAGTATAGGGGATACCCAGTTTTTTAATCATCTTTTCGTTTTTATGATGATGAATGAAAGGAAGATATTGTACATCCTTGACGGATAAGTAAACAATATGCTGGATGCCCCTATTCTTCATCGCTTCTAGAAAAGCTTGAAACTCCAGTTTGTCTCCTGGGGGATACATCAGAAATACTTGATCAACCTGATCCAAGGCCTCATTAAACGTCCCAGGATCGGACAAGTCCAACATTGTAAAGTCATAATCTTCTCCATAGATATTTTTCGCTTTTTCAACATTTCTTACGGCGCATTTCATGCAGACATTCCGTTCTTTTAATTTCTTGGCTACTTCTATCCCTACTTTTCCGTTAAACCCCGTCACAAGTATAGTCATTCCCTCTCACTCCTCGTCAAGCACTGCGATACCCCATGCCCTCTTCAGTCATATTGTAAATCATCTTTCTTATGTTGCTTAATCCCCCGGATTCCATGTAATTGTTTCATGAATGAACACCTATCTTTTCGTTCCATTCACCATCCACGAAATCCGCCCTTATTTCCGAACATAAATAATCCCTTTTCAGGCAAAATAATAACAACCATCAAAAGACGGCAGGTGAATTACGAATGAGTCCTTCTAAAAAGATCGTCGACAGAATCGAACAGAATATAAAGGGAATTCACTCCGCCTTGTATCAGACGGAAGATTTGAAGATAAGGGATCTCATTTTTCTAGAAAAACCATGCAAGCTACTCTACATCGATTCCCTGGTGGATAAAAAGTTGATCGAACGAAACATCATTGAACCTCTTCTTGAATGCAAACAGGAAACTGGCCCGGAATCCGTGATAAAGAATGCGGAGTATAGTAGAACGACCGATCTCGAAGTGACCGTGAATGGTCTTCTCGAGGGGAGCTGTGCCCTGTTAACAGAAGGGGTACATTCCGTCCTTTTGATGCCCGTTGGCGCCGTGGATTCAAAGTCCATTAATGAACCGGAAAATGAACATATCATCAAAGGATCCCATGATGGATTTCTGGAGAACATTGATAAAAACATCTTCCTAATCAGACGAAGAGTGAAAAACCCTTCATTACGAATTAAAAATTATACGTTGGGCTCTAAAACAAATACAAAAGCCTCGATTGTCTATATTGAAGAACTGGTGGATCATGGTCCATTAGACGTGTTAATAAAAAGGATAGAAGCGGTGAATGTCGGGGAGCTTCAATCTGCGGGGGAACTGGAAGAATTAATTGAAGACAACAGCTATTCAGTATTTCCACAAATATTATCAACCGAGAGACCCGACCGGGCGGCATCCTATTTATTAGAAGGGAAATCACTTGTCATCGTGGATGGAACTCCACATGTTCTGGTTTCTCCTATTACCTTTTTCAGCTTTTATCAGTCACCTGATGACTATAATAGCAGATGGATCATCGGGTCGTTTTTCCGGCTCATACGGATATTCAGCTTTTTGGTGGCCATCTGCTTACCCGCCATTTATATTGCAGTCGTTTCCTTTCATTCAGAAGTTCTGCCCATAGGGATTCAATATGCGATCAGAGTTCAAATTGAATACGTCCCGCTGCCACCATTTTTTGAAGCCATTGCGATGCAGCTGGTACTGGAACTGTTGAAGGAGGCTGCGATCCGCCTCCCCTCACCCATTGCACAAACAATCGGGATTGTCGGCGGTTTGGTCATCGGGACGGCAATAGTAGAAGCAGGTTTTGTTTCCAACACGATGATCGTCGTCGTTGCACTTACTGCCATCGCCTCTTTCGTAGCACCTGTCAACCAAATGGGGACAGGTGCCAGGATCATGGCTTTCCCGATTATGCTCGCGGCCACTTTTTTTGGCTTTTTAGGCATTGTCCTTGCTCTTTCCGTATTACTCATACACCTCTGCAGGTTGGAGTCTTTCGGAAAACCTTACTTGGAACCCTTAGCCCCATTACACTTCAAGGGAATGAAAGATTCACTTATCAAAATCAAAAAGAGAAATAACACATTAAAACAAACGTAATCCAGAAACGAAAGTGTGGAATCGTCAATGTCACAGACAGGATCCCTAACGAACTGGCAGATATTTTTTCTAATGACCCAAACTCAAGTCGGATTCGCCATATTAACACTGCCGAATACCTTGCAAAGTACAAGTAAAGGAGACGGCTGGATGTCGGTCCTTTTGGCAGGAGTGGCTCTCCAGCTGTTACTAGTTATTATCTGGCTATTATTGAGGCGTTTCCCCAATTTAAACTATGCCGAAATCACCATATTCTTACTGGGGAAATATGCAGGGAATTTTGTAAATATGATCATGTATCTTTACTTTATCGTCACTGCATCATTTGTATTACTTCGGTTTGCGTCCATCATAAAAGAACACCTGTTGACGATCACTCCTTATTGGGTAATTGGATTGCTGATGATGCTTACCTGTACGTATTTAGCCATCAGTGACATTCGAATTATCGCCAGATTCTTTGGGCTCATATCCATTCTTTTTCTTTTCTTATTCGGAATCTCTTTTTTTTCCTTTCTATTGCCTTTGGACTTACATCATATTCTCCCTTTAGGAAACACCGGTATAAAGGAAATTGCCATCGGCAGCAAAGATTGTCTGTTAGCCATCTTGGGATTTGAGGTGATCCTTTTTTTATATCCCCTCGCATCCAAGAAAGGGACCACATTCTTAAAAGTGATCACATGGGCCAATGTTTTTGTAACAGGTTTAACTACTTATTTTGTCATTCTTTGCATCCTGATTTTCAGTGAATCCGTCCTGAAACAAATTAAATATCCCGTTATCTACTTTTTGCGGCCCCTTCATTTTCAAATGGTAGACCGTATCGATTTACTATTTATATCGATATGGATTGTCCCGCTGGCAGCATCGATTGTCATCTATATATATCTGAGCAGTAAAAGTCTTTCTTTTTTCAAGGGTAAACCCTATAAACTGGTTTTGATGAATAGCACATTGATTTTCGTCCTATTTACGATCGCAAAGAAAGATCCCGACTCCCAAGAACTCTATTCCAACTATGTTGAATATTTGAGCTATGCCGTCGTATTCGCCATTCCATGCATATTGCTATTGTTTTCTTACCTAGTAAAGAAACGGGAAAAGGAGGTTTCCTATTGAGAAAGATTCCGGTTATTTTCATTGCTGTATTCCTTCTGGCAGGGTGCTGGGACCAAAACCAGCTAAACGACAACAGACTGGTTAACGGGATCAGTTTTGACAAAGCTGAAGAGTCCGATCAGATTCTGGGGACAGTCAGGGCGATTAATATACGCAGCGCTGGTGGCGGTAAGTTTGAAGTCATGGATGAATTTTATGAAACGGAGAACGAAACGGTCACCCAGCTTGCGGTGGATCTTCAAGACAAAGTATCCGGGAATATGGATGTAGGAAAAGCATTTGTCATTATTGTCGGGGAAGAATTGGCCCAAACCAAGGGCATCACTTCACTAGTAGAGCCGATCCTTCGATCCACCAGGGGATATATCTCCTCGCGTATCGTGATAAGTGAAGGAAAGGGCCATGAAATCTTGTCCTTGAAGCTTGAAGATAGTCCCATTGTTTTCGAGGTGGATAATCTGCTTACCGGTGGGACAAAAGGGACATCTATTCCTAAAGAAACCACGTTTACGGCTTGGAATGAAATATCAGACAAGACAAATGATATCTTTCTCCCCTATATAAAAAAAGATAACCAAGACAAGGTGATGCTGGCAGGGTCTGCTTTATTTAACGGTGATAAATTCACTGGTGATACACTGACAACAAGCCAGACCTCACTTCTGCTCATATTAAGGAATGAATTAGGAAACAGGGCCCTATTAAGTATAAAATCAGACGAGTTAAGTCAGCCTTTTACCATTGTCATTGATAATGCCAAGACAAAGATGGATGTTAAGAAAGAAAACGGGAAAGTCACCTGCACGGTTACAGCTAATCTTCAAGCAAGGATACAAAGCTATTATGAAGAAAAACCTTCTGAAGATTTCAAAAGCTTAAATACTTTGGCTTCAAAGGAACTCACGAAAAAAGCAAAGGAACTTACCGACCTTCTAATCAAAGCGAATAGTGACGCTTTAGGAATCGCCAAAGATCTCTCCACGAAATATCCTGATTCCTGGAATGCCGAAGCGTGGAAACAGGACTATCAACAAGTGACGATAAAGCCAAAGGTAAACGTTGAAATCCTCGGGTCTAACAATCTTAAGTAAATCTTGCATTCATTGATTAAACAGGATCGTTCATTTTTTAAAAAAGCCGGCCACTTCCCCAATGGCCGGCTTTCCTTATCAAGAACTCTCCATTAGATGATAGTTCAATTACTCACGCAATGCGCATTGCACCGTTAATCTGTTTGGAAAATCAACCTTGATTAGAAAGTTATCTTGGTTTAACTGGTAGTAGATCTATGAATAAGAACCGATCCTTCTTCGTGAGATAATCCGGCGTCACTCTTTCCTTCCCCATCTCATATCGGATCGGGAAAGCAAAGTTCGGCCCGTCAAATACAAACGTATGAAACTCTCCGTTCTCCCCGCAAATATCACGAGTCTCTTCCGGATAATCCCCTATAAACGCCTCATCATATACTCTCCCTGCAAAGGACCGATCCAATTGATCCATATCCACACAAGTGAGCACGGTTTGAAATCCAAGGTCAATGAATTCACGGCCAAGTTCCCCGACAGGCCGACCCCAAAGTGGAAAGACCGGAGTGATCCCCGTTCCCGAAAGCATCTTCTCCCTATATTCCCGCACATCCTTAAGATGAATATCCCCGAAGACCATGTGTGAAACCCCGTCCTCCAGCATATCTGAGACCGCTCTCTCCATCCGCTCCTGATACATCTCATTCGAACACTCCTCCGGGATCCAGACCTCACGAAGCGGAATCCCAAGTGAGTCCGACTGCCTCTTCAACAACTCATACCGGACGCCATGAATCGAAACCCGGTCGAACCCTTCCGTCAGCGTCACGAGCAATGAATCAATTTCGTATTCCGGATTTTGTTGAATTTTATATAATGCCAGGGTGGAATCCTTTCCACCGCTGAATGCTATGACTGTTTTCATTTTGACCTCCATGTTTACGATATTGTACTATTGACCCTTTTTAACACAAAGCAGTGAACTGACTTTACCGCGAGGAATAAGTTTTTCTCTATTATAATAGAAATTTCCCCTTAATGATCTTTGCAACTTCTTGCGCACTCAAGTTTGTATTGCTTATCTTTATATAGTTTGAATACTTTATTTCACCTTCTAATGAATTCAATCTGTATGTCTCCATCGACTTTTTCAAATCACCCTCAGACCATTCAATATCCCTTTTTGATGGCTTATGTTCAAGTCTATTGGGACTTTTATTTCGCTCAAGTCTTTCTTCTACATCTGCCTCAAGCTCGACAAAGTAAACCGTGCCTCCCCTGGACTCGAACAACCGGGAGACTTCATTAACATAATCCCAGTCCTCTTGCATATCAAATGCCCAGACATAAGTAAAAATCATTCCATACAAATTACTCTTTGATACTTCTTCAAATATTTCACGACGAAACAGACTGACTAATTTCTTTCCTTCTTTAGTGCCGTAATCAAAGAAATGACTGACCAAATCAATCGTCATATGATTATGAAAAAGTTTCAAATCCGTTATTTTAGCTAATTCTTGTCCAACTGTCATCTTGCCAACTGCTTGAGGTCCAAATAGAAGAACAAGTTTCATGAGCTCTCTCCTTTATAATCGATATAAAATTCGCCTGAAAATGATCGTCATGCTTTATAGCATTATGTCTCTCCGTTACGGAATCCCTGCGCTTATACTGATTGGGTATTTTCCCCCACGTTGTGTAGTTCTTTTGAAAAGCTTGCGTTATTTTGATCATTTTTTATCGATTTCTCGGTAAAAATGGCCGCTTAGATAAAAAAAACATCCCGGATAGACCAATATACAGGAATCCCCTCATCATTCCACTACATCATAAGCTTACACATCAATTTATCAGCGAAATACGGATTTTATCAGCGAAATTCTGATTTTATCAGCGAAATTCTGATTTTATCAGCGAAATTCTCATTTTATCGGCGAAATCTAAAATATATTAGCGAATCCCCTCAGTCAGGGACGGACCTCCATAGTGGAATTCTTCCAAACTTCTAAACATGCATCAAGAAATGATCTAAACGTATTGTCGTTCATCGTAACCTCCCAAACTATGTCACTACCAATTATTTCAAAAGAGATACGTGAACTCAATCCCATATAAAAAAAGAAGCTAAACTATTCGTAGAGCCCCTGCTGACATTAAAATACTTACTTATTTCCAGACCCTGTGCAGATTTTCCTTCTAAGGAAGTTCCAAATCAGAATAAATCTAGGTGGATAAAAAATAGGGACCATCCAATCAGGATGCCCCTATAAAGCAGCCCGATTTCAAGAGCCAGTTGCTGCTTTTCCATATCTACATCTTTGTCACTTCTATATAGCGGAGCTGGATTCCGTCTTTTTCAATCACTTTGAAGCGGTGCCCTTCTTCCTCAATGAAGCTGCCGACTTTGGCATCAAGGTTTTGCGTCATGTACCAGCCCCCGATGGTGTCGATGTCCAGTTCCCCGATGTCGATGTTTATGTTCAAAAGAGAGTTGACATCATTGATGAGGACCTTTGAATCAAGAATGTAATGTCCATCCTTAAGCTTTCGGATTTCAGCCACTTCATCCTCGTCAAATTCATCCCGAATTTCACCGACAATTTCTTCAAGGATATCCTCAACCGTCACGATGCCGGAAGTACCCCCGTATTCATCAATTAGAACCGCAATATGAACCCGCTCTTTCTGCATTTTCACAAGCAGGTCATGAATCGGAATCGTCTCAATGACTGTAATGATCGGATTGATAAAAGGTCGAAGAGTAAAGTTTTCATCCAGTTCGTTGACCATGGCCTCTGTCAGAAGCTCCTTCATATTGACGAATCCTTTGACGTTATCTTTATCACCGTTTACGACAGGATAACGCGTGAAATTCTCATTTCGAATGGTATCTATCACGTCCGCGAGGGTATCGTCTATGGAAAGGGAGACAATTTCTTTTCGTGGAACCATGATTTCTTTCGCAATCCGCTCATCGAATTCAAAGATGTTGTTCACATACTTTAGTTCGTTCTTATTGATTTCACCGCTTTTAAAACTTTCCGAAAGCAGGATCCGAAGCTCTTCCTCTGTATGAACTTCTTCATGCTCAGAAGCCGACTTCAACCCGAATATTCCCACAAGCACACGCGCAGATCCATTTAAGAACCAGATAAATGGATACATGATCCGGTAGAACCAAATGATCGGGCCCGAGAATAACAACGTAACGGCTTCTGCTTTCTGGATCGCAACCGTTTTTGGCGCAAGTTCCCCTACTACAACGTGAAGGAATGTTACAAGGGCAAAGGCAATACCAAAGGACAGGATATGCGTGATCGCTTCATTTAACTCGAAATAATCAAAAAGTGGATGCAAAATCTTTTCCACAGTCGGCTCGCCAAGCCACCCCAATCCAAGGGCAGTAATCGTAATTCCAAGCTGACAGGCAGATAAATACTCATCCAGATGAGTCACGACCTTCTTAGCGGCAATTGATCCTTTTCGATTCTCCGCAATGAGCTGATCAATCCTGGAACCCCGAACCTTTACAATCGCAAATTCCGTCGCTACAAAAAAAGCAGTTAAAGCAATCAATAAAACGATTAAAATTAAGTTTATAGACGTTGTCAATTAGCAGCCTTATCCTCGGATAAGGCTTACACCTCCATCATGATAAATTTCATCCACTAAGTGAATGGTTGGATTGATGAAAGCATGAAGTTGAACTACTTATCTCTAGAAGGGATTGCATAGAACCCATATTGAGAAGTAGAACGTTCAGCTTCCAGCAACCCGGATCGAACCATTGAACCAAATGTTACACAGCATCGCTTAGCTGACACGTGTCTTAGCTTCTCTGTCCCATTATTATCCCTCCAGCCGTTTTTATAAAATAATATATTAAGATTTTACTTAATTATAAGAATTTAATCAAATATATTACGATAAATACCCTTAAAATGAATGGCGAATTTCAACAATGTCTCCCTAATATAAACTCGACCAATACTTCCCTATTTCTCGACCCTGTGCGGAATATCGTTCATTCCCTTTCAAGGAGAAGTCCTCCCCGCAAGCCGAATTCGTCACCTGGAATTTATCATATACAATCTCTTTTCCATCGGAGCCGGTCACACCCCCGCCTCCACTATGGTAAATGCAATCTTTATCAAGCAGGGTCCGCTTTCCTTCTTCATCCACATAGAAATACTGATTCTGATTGATGCTATAACCCCTGTCCTGCGTAGACGTTTGATAAATTCCATACCGTTCAATATCCGTCCTCATCAACGTGGGCAGACTCTCAATCTTTATAGGAATGACGGTAAACTCTCCATCTTTTTCAAGGGCAGGTCGTTCCGGCATGCCATAGAAGATGACAACCGTACCCTCGTATCCTTCAGGAATCAGGTAACGGTTTTTGATTATTTCTCCTTGATTGTTACCGGATATCCAATTCACAGCTAACATCACAATCGCCACAACGCAGACCACGATAACTAATGTGAGATAAAATCGCTTGTTCTCCCGGTGAGGAGCCGTTGTCTTTTTCCTTTTCAACCATTCATCTACGAAGAAGAAGATTACCGCACAAATGACAGCAAACCACGCAAACCCGTCTATCACAAAATACGTAATAGCTCCAAAGAACGCATGGATGAATGCCGCAACAAACAACCTTCCCTTAACGAGCTTTCTTGTTAACCAATCTGAAAGTAAGGAAACAGGAGCCCCATACGCGAGGTTACCTGCAAAGGAATATGTAAATACAATTGGAAAGAGCCAGATGCCCCCGTCCATTATGCTAAAGATCATCAAAAAAGTAGAAAGAATCAAACTTGTATACAATGCCGGTTTTATTTTATTCATCCTGTGGGCCCTCCCAAAACTTACATTGTGATTAATTTCACAATGTAAGTTTATCATAAAAGGTTGCCTTTTGGGATATTTATACAAAGATAAGATTTTTCTACCTGTGGATCATAAGCGTCAAAAAGTTCAAGATTCATCAAAGCTTTTCACATGTTCACTAATCATACCAAACGCACCCTAACTTTCCTTTCTAAATACCAACTCGACCACCCATCTGATCAAGTACGAAAGAACGATATAGATAACAAAGGACACCCCAATCTTCCAGTGGTAAATCTTATAAATATGTAACCATTGAAATATGGGCTCAGCGATGAACGACGCGCCTGCCGAAAGAACGATATTCGCATAAAGAAATGCTTTTCCTTTGGGAAAGTATTTATACAAGAGCATATACGTGACTGGTATCAACGCATAGTCAAAGACGTATGCTTTAGGAAGGAGGGGGATCAGTTGACCTGGATAGCCCCATAAGCCAAGATCATATCCAAAACCGTCCAGGTTTGCGGCGACCAGGATCCAAGTCAATCCAAGAAACAAAAGCTTCGGCCGTTCCTCTCTTTTCGTTAATCGAAAAAAGATGGCCCAGGATAGGATAAAGAGGACTACTATAAACCACCAGCGTGGGGATAGGAAGCAATGGTCCAGCCAATACTGGATGTATTCTTTGTTAAGAGCTATATCTTTTTCTCTAATTTGATCATATCTCTCCAGCATACGCGTCTCCTGTGCACAGAATTTTTATAAAAAATCCCTCTTCAAGTTAAGAGGGCAATAAAAGCTTATGAAGGGTATTATCTACCAATTAAAGGACCTTCATTCATACATACTTCTAAATAAGATTCATGACTTTTCTCCCTTACAAGCATCTTGCTATTATGTTAAAATTAGCCAAAATAAGACAATTTTCTTCCCTTTTTTCAAGAAAGGAGTTAAAGATAATGTCAAGAAATCGTGAGCTGCTTACCATTTTGCAGACGCTCCAAACTTATTCCGATTGTGATATTACCCAGTCATTTGCTGATGGTGATTCTGAAGTATTGATGGTTTCTTACTCGAAGGAATATAACTCATTCGTCATCACTCAAAATGACTCCGAGATCAGCTATCATGATATCGACTCCGCTTTAGCCTTATTAGAACATATATTGCACACTTAGCTATTAATAAATGAACCATAGATTCAATTCAAAAAGACCCGTCGTCGTCGACAGGTCTTCTTGAATTTAAGGGAACCATCCGTTGGCTATTTATTGCTATTGGAATTGCTTGAACTGTTGGAGTTATTCGAGTTATTGGAGTTTCCGGACTGACTTCCGCCTTTCGCTCCAATTTCCTGATAAAATTTCTTGTCGTGATTTTCTGAAGTTGCTTCTCCACCTTTTTCACCGATCTCTTGGTAGAATTCTTTGTCATGGTTCTTAGCTGTTTGTTCGCCGCCTTTACGACCAGCTTCTTCGTAACTCATTTTGTTGCCATTGTTTTTACTGTTGTTATTGTTGTTACTGTTTGCCATAAATAAAATCCTCCTTAAGTGTAATGGGTGTTGTACGTTTGTACATTGGTTATTTACCTCATGAGATGAACGTTAAACAGACCGTGGGGGTTTTTAACATTTTTGTAATTTAATTTACACTTAAATTGAGGCAGGATGTTTCATGCATCCTTACTACTAGAAGAACTTGCTTCCTAACAGAGGTGTATGATGGAGGTATTAAAGAGGATTAGTATAGAAGGAGTCTTGCTACATGGATTACATCAAACGGGGAACACCAGCCTTCAAACATGCAAACCTGGCCCTTTTTGCAGGCGGATTCAGCACCTTCGCCGTCCTGTGGGGAACGCAGCCCCTGCTTCCGGACATCGCCAAGGAGTTTGCGATATCACCAGCCACCTCAAGTCTCAGCCAATCGTCAACAACGATTGCCTTAGCTATCAGCCTAATAATTGCTGGGTCTCTATCAGATGTGTATGGAAGAAAGTCTGTCATGACCTTCTCGTTACTTGCCTCTTCCCTCCTTGCCATTTGCACAGGATTTGCAACAAGCTTCCCTATGCTTATCATTGGCCGGATCCTGCTGGGGATTACACTCGCTGGGCTTCCTTCTGTCGCCATGGCATACTTGGGTGAGGAAATCGAAGCCAAGAGTCTCGGGATGGCCATGGGGTTATACATCAGCGGAAATTCCATCGGGGGAATGTCGGGTCGGATCATCAGCGGCGTCCTTACTGACCATTTCAACTGGCATGTCGCATTGATGGGAGTCGGGATCATCAGCTTGATTTCAACCGTCATCTTCCTTGTGCTTATCCCGCCATCTGCTCATTTCAAACCGCAGACATTTCAGTTTAAATCATTGGCCGGAACCCTTTTCAGCCAATTCAAAGTGCCTGGGCTTCCCCTTCTCTTCACCATCGGATTTCTATTGATGGGAGGATTCGTATCCCTCTACAACTATATCGGATTCGAGCTGATCGCCCCGCCATACTCACTCAGTCAGACCGTCGTCGGATTCATCTTCATCGTCTATATCGTCGGCACCTTCAGTTCGACCTGGATGGGAATGCTCGCCGATCAGTATGGAAAAAAAAGAATCCTGCCTCTGACGCTAATCATCATGTTATCCGGGGTATCAGCCACCCTGCATCCGAATCTGTGGGTGAAAATCATCGGGATTGCCGTCTTTACCTACGGATTCTTCGCCGGCCACTCCATCGCCAGCAGCTGGGTCGGACGATTGGCCATCCATGATAAAGCGCAGGCTTCGGCCCTCTACTTATCCGCCTATTACGCAGGATCGAGTGTCGGAGGAACCGTCAGCGGAAGCTTCTATCATCAATTTAACTGGCCAGGTGTCGTGTGGATGATCGTTGTCCTTTCCATGATCTCCATTGGGATTTCATTTTGGTTGGGGAGAAGGGCCCTAGCACGATCAACATAAAGAGGACTTGCCACCAAGTCCTCCCTCTAAGGCGTTACCCCTTCACTCCCGCTTTCGGATCCCAAGACCCCTGTAATTTTCGGATATAAAGAATTTGACCTGCATGGTATGTGGTATGGATGGTGAGGTGGGCAATGATTTCAGTCAAGTTAGTCAGATTCACCTCATCCGCCTCTTCAACCTCCTTCTTCCAGTCAGCCATCAACTGATCAATCCGCTCGTACGTTTCACTCCAACTGAGATCTTCCTTATTACTGAACGTGCTCTCACCTGTACTCTCTTCATTCTCAATACCTTTCAATCGATTTAAATGTCGTTGATTATAGTAGATGAGATGATGGACGATTTCAGAAATGGAATTGGTGGCTTCATTCGGCTTCCACGTTGCTTGTTCCTCGGTGAGATCCTTGATGGAATTGATCAACGATACAAACCAGGTATTTTGATCGTGGCAGGCATCCAGTTGAATGAGTAGGACTTGTTTGGCGTTCATTTTTTCCCCTCCTGTATTTTCATATCACTAATACTTTCAAGTTGGAGAGTGACGTTTCCTCTTTACATGTGATTATCTATTTAAAAAGATCCTCTTTTTATTAAAAAGGGATCTCCACAGTTTCAATTAACGTCATTCCAAAGTACTGATACTCGATCATCACCTGACGGACTCTTTCGTCATGAAATACATTTACTGCATAGATGGTATCTTCTTTCGTCGCAGTTCCAGCATCTAAACTTTCCAATTGTTCCGCATTCGTTGGACCTGCCTTGATGAATACATCCTCTATATTTTGTAAGCTCACTTCTATTGGAAGCTGATCACCAATATCATCGATCATGACGTATCCTTTCAGAAGATTACTTACCTGCATCTTCACCATTTCAGGAGCATCGTCGTTATTGACTGTGACACTCACCACTTTCACTTCACGGAAACCGTGATTGGTTACTTCAACCAGGACAGACGTTCCATCTTCGTTTTGACCAATCATGCCAATTTCTATTGGGGGATTCTCTATTACCCAGTAATAAATCCCTCCCACTACGACGGCCACCAAGAGCAGCACAGCTGTGATCAAACGTTTTTTCATCGATCTATCCCCTTTTTCGCCGACACTTTATTACCTTCCGAAAAAATCCGGCAACGGTACACCAAGATCGAATAATGCGCTCGTCACAAGGAGGACCAGCACCGGGATCACACAAAGAATCACGATCACCGTCCAGATTTTATGTGAAGAGGCCTCACGCTTTTTCTTCCGGTAAAGGTCTTGAACCTTCTTTTGCTTTTCTTTTTTAGGTTGAATTATGTTTTCCTCCTTTACATAGCGACTTTCTCAACATCATTGTCACCAAATAAGGGGGCACTTCCCGAGATTAAAACCCGCCCCCCATCAACCCAGTAGCAAATAAAACAATAAAAATGATAAACCCTACCGGAAGCACCACCAAAATCGCCGCAGAAACCTTCCTCCAAAACCCCGGCGAACTAAACCAGGAAGCTAAGGCAGCACAGCCATACCCTATCCCGATGATCCACACCCACAGATGCCCGATTTGTTTCCCAACAAGGGATTGTAAAATCAAGATGGTCACAATCAGGATAAAGATCGATACAAGACCAAAGTATTTTTTCATCTGAATCCCCTTTCGAATATCCTAATTATTTCAAATAATGGAATCTTTCTCAATCTTTTTTTGTGAATTGCAGTCCGGAGATGTTCCTGAATGCTCTACTGTCTAATCTATAATTACAAGCAATTTTCATAACCAATACAAAACAAAAGCCGGAAGACTCCCCTCTTCCGGCTTCACTCTCCATTATTTAATAATCGTCGACCCCTGCAACAGTTCCGGCTTCGCGCCAAGGATCAATAAAAATAATTTCGAATCACTGATTTGTCGGTGCTTTTTCATGATGTCTTTCAGCTGAACGATATTAGGGTTTTCTTTCAGCTTCTGCACTTCCTCCTGATAGAGGGACAGGATCGAGCCTCTTACAAACTTCGGCTCATAGTCCGGCAGCTCCTTGTCACGGAGTAGTGATCCCATGTATCCATATTTCAACTGTAATTGTCTCGTCAGGCTTACGACGTGGACGAGCTGCTCATTCAGCTCAGGATATTCCTGTTTGAGCGATTCCACATCTTTTTTCGCCTCGTGCAGTTCGTTCATTCCAGCCAGCATTGGGGTCATGATGCTTCCCCTCCCAAGTTCCAAGGTTTTTCGAGTCCAATGATGTCATTCAGGATTTTACTCTGCTTGCGGCGGACCCGTCTTCTTTCTGCCCGTTCTTTTCCTGATTCGAACAGAAATTTCTCTTCTTCTGTCTCCGGGACAATTTCCGGTACTTTGACAGGATTTTTATTTTCATCGAGTGCAACGAAGGTCAGGAAAGCTGTCGCCGCCATTCGTCTTTCTCCAGTGATCATGTCTTCGGCGATCACTTTACAGAAGATTTCCATGGATTTATTCCCGACGTATGAGACGAAGGATTCGACGCAAACGGAATCACTTTGATGAATCGGATACAGGAAGTCGATGGAATCCGTTGATGCCGTCACACATTCCTTCACCCGTGCATGACGTCTCGCTGATAACGTCGCATTGTTATCGAGCTTCTTCATCAAGACCCCGCCGAACAAGGTGTTGTAGTTGTTTAAATCATTGATCATCACCTGGTCCGTGCTGACGACCAGACTCTCTTTCGGATGCTTCGTTTTTGCCATGAAGAACAAGTCCCTTCTATTGTAAAATGGTTTCTCAAACGTTTGATACCCAAAGTGTAAGCCCAGCAGCAGGATAAGTGAAATGAATGTTTCTTATCATCATCATAGATACTGTCTATGCAATGGCTTACAACTGAATGGTATCAATCTCCACTTTTCCAAAATAGACAACAAAAAAAGAGCATTCCTTAGTCAGAAATGCTCCCCATCAACCGTTCCTGGGTAAAAGTCAGCCACTCTTTTGTGGCATACGATAAGTATTGATTTTTTCTCCAAATAATGGCGAGGTCCCATTCGATGACAGGCTTTACGACGCGGATAGCGACGAGATCCTCCTTTAGCTGCCTGTACACGCTGTGAGGCAGGATCGAAATCCCGAGTTCCGCTTCGATCATCTTCCCGATGAAGTCCCATTGAGAACTTTCAGACACCACTTTCGGGAGAAAACCTGCTTCTTTGCAAGCCCCGCGGATCCGGTCATTCAACGCAAAGTCCTTATTAAAGAGAATGAACTGTTCATCCTCAAGCTCTACCAATTTAACCTGCTTCCTGCCGGCCAATCGATGTGTCCTTGGCACCACGATCCGAAGTTCTTCTTTCATAAAAGAAAAATGGTGAAAATCCTCCTCTGCAGCAGGCAGGACACCCACCCCCACATCGAGCTGATCGGCGAGGATATCTTCTTCAATCCGCTTCGTCCCATTTTCGATCAACTGGAAAGTGATACCTGGGTAGAGGGCATGGAACTCCCCCAGCACCTTGATGAACAGACCCGCGTCCATGATCGGCGGCAGTCCGATGCGGATATGCCCCCGTTGAAGGCCGATCAGGTCATCGAGTTCATGCTGGACATTCTCGAATGCCTTATCGATTGTCTGAGCCTGCTTCAAAATCGCCCGTCCCGCATCCGTCAGCACGAGCTGCTTCCGGGAACGGTCAAACAGTTCCACCCCAAGCTCATCCTCTAAGTTCCTGATCATCTTACTGATCGTAGGCTGGGTCACAAACAAATGATCCGCTGCACGGGTGAAGCTCTTGAATCTCGTTACTTCTATAAAATATTTTAAGTGCCTGATGTCCACTTGTTCACCTTCTTATGTTGAATCATATGACATTATGGTACCATACCGGCTGCTTCATCACATTTCGTTCCATATAAAAAAGCTGAGAGGGGATGATTCATACTCTGAGCTTTTTTTGGGCGAGCTGCATCTGACTTGAGATCCCCCTTTTTACTAGTACCCCTTCAAAATCCGAATCAACATCATAAACCTCCCAATCCACTTGAGAGGGCAGATTGAAATTCAAATAAAGTGAAATTATGATCAAACTTCGTCCCATATGTTTCGTACTCTTGTTCAAGTTGCGTTCGTATTCGGCCGTAATATTGTATACGATTGTATCGTCTATGTATGATGTTCATGTGCCCTCACCTCTCCCCTTTAAACGACAACCCATTCTCTACAAGCGCCTTCCGAAGCTTCGGTATGGACGACGGGCCCATTCCATGCAAAGCCAGAATCTCTTTCTCGCTGCAGGCAGCCAACTCTTCCAAATTCTTGATTCCGTTATTCTCCAGCGCTCTTCTCGCCGGACCTGCAAGGTTGGAAAGGAATCCGGTTTCAGGTTTTTGTTCTTTTTCACAAACGGGACAGGTCGGGCAATCACTCTTTTTCACATAGGTGTGACCTTTGTCGCAAATCTTCACATTTCCACTCGAAGTCATGATATCACCTCTTTCTTATGAGGAATCAATGTAATGGCATTCAAAAGAATCGTGCCTCCGAGAAGCACGGCGGCAGCGAACGCCACGGCTCCCGATATGTCCATAATCGCGGACCAGTCCCCGATCGTGACCAGATGATAGTGATAAAAGATCTGGAAAGACAGGGATACGGCGCACGCCCCCATGCTCAACATGGTAAAAGCGACGTGATTTTTTCTGTTTCGGAAGAGGTTCACCAAAGGTAGTGTCCATGCCAAAAGTCCGAGTAACAGGCTGCCGATATTAAGCCAAACCATCATATCATTTCCCCCTCTTTTGCCTTGTTCCTGGTCCTCCACATCCAAGATGCCAAAATGAGAACCATACCAACACACGTCGTGATAAGGTTATACACAAGAAAATTTCCCGTTTTACTATAATTAATCGCAAGCGTCCCGCCAAATATCAACATGATGGAGAATGATAAACGGATGAGATACCCATTAGTCTTCATACAATCCCTCCTCACCCTTATTATTCCAAAATATGTTATCCTATTCAATCCTTCCCTCATGATAAAATAGAAAATATAACCAAAGGAGTCTGATAACGTGAAATACATCATGATTGGGACGGCTTGTTTGATGGTCATCGGAATCATCGCAGGCACATTCATTTTTGAAAAAACGCCAAACGTAAACCAACCTGAGATGCCAGAAATAAGTGATCCCGTTCCCCCTCCGCTTCTACCAGTGAACGAAGCTGCCCCAGTTGGATACTCACTTCAGCAGGATCAGCTGCAGATTACATACAACCAAGGAGATGAGTGGGTGAAAGTCCCTATAGAAAAAGAACTTCTTTTCGAAGGGGAATATAGTGGAAATGAGGACGAGCTGATCGAGGCGAGCTATGTTCTGAACCAAAATCGTGCTGCCTTTTTATATACTCATGACTACAGCTCCCCAGATAAAGGCGTCCGATTGATCTACTCCAATAATAAAGGGCAGACATGGGAAGATGCCAAGGTAACAGGCTCCTCTCCGCCCATACGTTTTAGGAAAGTCGACTTTATCAACGATTCTTTCGTCTATGCGATCCTTTCAGCCGACCGGACAATGTCACAGGAATTGACGACCGTCTACTTATCGAAAGACGGCGGGAAATCGTGGAATGAGATGCCACGCCCCGATATCACGCGACTCATATCTGATGGCGGATTTGTTGACGAAAATACCGGCTTCCTGTCATTTGGCATCCTTAATCCGGAACAGCCCGACCTCCAAGTCACACAAGACGGGGGACAATCATGGAACGAGGCTTCGATGGACATCCCTGATCAATATGAAAAAATCTTTGTCATAGCGGAAGTCCCGTTCAAAGAAGAAGATCACCTGGCCGTCTATGTCAATCAAGGTCCGAACGGCGATTATAAAGGCGGGAAGGTCAAAGGAAAATTCATCTCAATAGACCGGGGACGGACCTGGTCATTCCAAGAGGAGGTACAGCCGGATGAAATCGACTAAGAAAATAACCGGGCGTGTGCTATTCATCCTATCCATCACCTTATTCATCTTCCAGATGGGTTACCTGTTCCTGCACGCAACATATAAGGTGGAATACATCGACAATCGGTTGTTTTATCTCTTCAATATCCTGATCATCATTGGCATGGCTGCCTCCATCTTCATCCTCTTCACCTTGCCAAAAACATGGAAAGTCCTATCCTCCGTGGTGGTAGCGATCCTCATTCTTCTTCAAGGAGGATTGATCATCCACCATGGACAGCAAACGACACAGGTTGTAAGCTTTTCACCCGGCATGAAGAACCAATTCGTCCTAAAAGAAGATATAGGTACCAGGAAAGCCGTCTATTACAGAACATACTATCGGATCCTCGCCCGGCCAAAGGAAGTGCTACCTTATCAAACGAAAGGTGAATTCAAGGTGAAATGGCTGGAGAAAGATTTAGCGGTATTGACCTATCCAGCCGCTGACAATAGCATCCATCAGTACATCGGAACATACGGTGCGAGGGATTCCGGCATTTCGTATTCCTATGTCGGACCAACGATTCAGGGTCAGTGGAAAGGAGATGGTGCAAGGATCGACAGCACGACAGAGGGAATCTCCATCGACCACGATGGAAAAATCGAGAAGTACAATTGGGACAATGTCGTTCAATTCGGCACCATTGCCATCGTCCTCGTCCATGACGGGGAAGCGGAGTGGACGATCGGACTGATTGAGAATTTCCAAAGTCACTCCAATGATCCCAATCCTCCTGCGGGTGAGATTACACTGTATCAGGCCAGCCTGGAATCTGTTGAGCCGGTCAGACTTACGTTTGTTGAATAGAAAATAAGCCGGTCTCTATTTTGGTGAGCCCGGCTTTTTATGTACTATCATATCGGATATAAGTTGGGAAACTCCTCTTATTTTTCATGTTTATCCAAACGAGTCCCCTTCGAAGGAGACTCCCCCTCCCTTTAGCTTCGTTAATCATTCTAAAGAAAGAGACCCTCCGTTTGAGAAAGGGCCCATACCAAATCTTATTCCACTACCACTTTTTCAGACGGATCAGATTCCTTATCCTCAATATTCACAGTTGTAATATAATACGAATCTCCCTTTTTACCCTCTCCATCAAAAAAGCTCTTCCGTTCGTGTGCTGAAATGCTCTCGATATGTTCGAACTCTTTCGCGCCTGAGGACTTTTTATACACTCTGTAACCCATCACCGTATCATCATTGACCGAGTGCCAGGAAAGGGATCCGGTATCGTATTCGACTGCCGTCGGTGGTTCAGGAGCTTCAAGCTCATTGACTTTGGTTTCAGATATGAGCTCTGTATACACGACCAGCCGGTCCGGATAAAGGTGTTCGTCATGATTGAACGTACCTGTGCACGTAATGACATTCAGGTTCCGTTTGTCCGAGGGTCCGAAGATTTTCTCGATCGGAGCTTCGTCACTCGGATAGCTTTCCTTCGATTTCACCTCGAATGTTCGTTTCATCCCCTTTTTATCCGTGACGATGATCTTCTCCCCTACCTTGATGTTCTTTAGGTAGAAGAAGATCGCCGGGCCTTTCTTACTGTCGACATGTCCAGCAAGGACGGCATTTCCCTTTGCCCCCACCTTCACCCCGCGGTCGTACCATCCGACCACATCGGTTTCTTCAGGAACTTCCATTTCCCCATTTTCAAGTAATCCCACGGGAATGATGCTGGTATCGATGTCCATGCTCGGAATCTGGACACGGGAAGGCGTAATTCCTTCTTCTTGAACCTTTATCTGCTCTTCAAGCTCTGTTTTTTTCTTCTTTAAAGAGTCAAGAAGAACAAACTCTTCTTCCTTATGGGCGGTACCCACCCCGGTTTTCACTTTTTCTTTTTCCACTGTTTGTTTCTTATCGGATTGAGTTGTCTGATTTTCTTTCTCAGGTCCGTCCTTTGCGATTGCCTGAAAGCTGACAACACCAATCATAAGGACCGCGATCAGTATGATAAGTATTCGTTTCTTCATCATTTTCCCTCCACTTAAGAGAAGAGAGAAGAGCAGATTCCCGCTCTTCCCATGGCTCTATGAATTATTGTTGATCAGCAAATTTTTTCTTGATGATGATTCCACCAGCCATTAATGCTACTGCGACAAATGTGATCCATGCAGCCATTGGTATTTGTTGATCAGCTGCACCGCCCATACCGGTGTTTGGCATTTGTTCCGGCATGTCACTGGATGCGAACTTCTCAGGATTTTGCTTCACAATCGCGTCGCCCAGTGCTTTCCCTACACCGAACATGAACGCATATCCTTCACGGAAGCTATCCATGCTTCCTTTGTAATCTTCCGCTACATACGAGTCGAACGTTTTCACAACTTGATCTTCATGTGTTTTCAGAGAAGAGATGGCCGCGTCTTTCGGAAGATTTCCTTCCGTTGCTGTCGCAAGGAATGTACCGAATTCTTCAGTGAACATACCCAGGCTGTCTTTCGCTGCCTTCACTGCTTCTTCGTCACCTGCTAATGTCGCACTTACAAGGTCTGCCTGTGCATTGATGTGCTCACTCGTCCATAACTTCTTGAATTGTGCCGCTCCTTCTTCACCATAAATGGATCCGATGGCTTTCGTCCAGGCTTCTGTGTTCATGTCTTCAGCCCAAGTCGCCGTGTCATAATCAGGTGCTTCACTTACACCCTTCTGCATACTCATTGCCGCTAAAGCGAAATGCTCTGCTGCCAGATTATTTAATGTAGAGCGTAATTCCGCTGCCGGTGCGTCTGCTTTTGTGTTATTGAATTTATCCGGCATCTGCGTTACGATCGCTCCGGATAACGCTTTAGAGATATCAAACATTCTGTCGTACCCTTCTTTGAAGTTCGTTTGATACGCTTTATAATCTTCTTCTACATAGCTGTCAAATGTTTCGATGACATCCTGCTCATGTGCTGCCAGTACTTCTTTTGCTGCCTCTTCTGGAAGATTTCCTTCTGTTGCTGTTGCAAGGAATGCTGAGAATTCATTGACGAATTCTTTCACTTCGGCTTCTGCAGCTTTTCTCATTTCCGCATCATCGGATTGTGCCGCTTCTACGAAATCCGGAGAGTAGTCATTATGTCCGGCAAAGATCTCTTCGAATTTCTGAGCGCCTTCTTTACCGTAAATCGATTCAATTGCCGGTGTCATGTCCAGTGCATTTTGATTGAGTGCTTCATATGCCTGTTTCTCATCCGGTGCATCTTTATAATCCTTCACCATGGCATTGACCGCTAATACATAATGTTCAGATAGTAATTGGTCCAATGTGGAACGAAGGTCGGAAGCCGGCGTCACCGCTGTCGGCGTTTCTGCCGCGAAACTTACCGTCGGAGCTAATAGAGATAATCCTAACATCGGTGCTGCAATTTTCTTAAGTATCTTTGTTTTTTTCATTTTTTTAACTCTCCTTTTTTGTTTTGTTTTTTGTGTTCTGGTAAGATAACGAAGCGTATTTTGATATGGATCACTTTTTTCAAAAAAAGTTTTATTTTTTGAAATAATAAAAGGACAAAGGTGGTTGTAAGCACCTTTGTCCTTTTATTTCTACTGCAGTTATACCTTTTATTTCTGCTGGTTCCTTCGCTTTCCCTACTCAATCAACGCTAGTCAAGAATATCCTTGAAACCTTTTATGCTATCATTAAAAATATGTAACCATCATAATGATAAAACTGATCAACGTAAATAAAACCGCTCCATAAAACACTGAACCTACATTCGCTTTCAGCTCACTGTCCTTCTGAATCTTCCACCCTGCCTCACTTGCTTCCATAGTAGCCCCTTTCGATAGCGCACCACCGCTACTATTGAAAAAGAAAAGTCCCACTGTGAGTCCGAGACCGATGAAAAAGCTCCATTCCCCGTAAGAAAAAGAGAACAGAAGGCTCCCGATCCAAATGCCAATAGCAAGTGACGCAGCCGTTACTAATGACGTTCTTGTTATGAATTTCTTCATTTTAATTCCCCCTCGTATTATGAATATTTACGAGTTGAGTCGCTAAAAAGTTTCAATTTTCAGTTAATGTCGAATTGTAATACTTTCACTCCACCTGCAACCGAAGCTTATCTTCTGTTGATAAACTCCCTTAAAGCGCTTTTTCTATGTACCAGATCAGTAGTGGGCCTATCGCATAACCGGATATTCCGCTCATGATTCCCAAAATCATGAAAACTATTCCGTACCGTTTTTCTTCGTATTCTTTCTTTAAGACCAGGCCCATGCAAAATGCAATGAGCCCTAGAAGGATAGAGGGAGTAACGACGGCAAAAATCACCGATAACCAACCGACAAAGATCAGTATGTTAGTGCCTTTTTTATCCTTCATAGTATCTCCCCTATCTTAAATAGACTAATTTGTCGGAGCAGTCTTTAAAAATGCCTCTTTCACATAAATCGTATAAATCAAGACGATTATTGAAAAAACAAAATTCCCTATAAAGGGCTGTTGAGGTTCATTCGTTAATAATATGAAACTTATGAATCCAAATAGTACCGAATACGAGATCAATAACCAAAAACCCCATTTTTCCAACCTCATGTACCCATAAGCCATCAACAGTGAAAAGAATGCCACTACTACTCTCATGATACGTTCAGGTACAACCGATACTCCAAACCGTTCTGACATGCCAATGGTGTCAGCACCAGCCTGATAAAAAATAGAGGTGAACAATAATACGATGCTTCCAAAAATATAAAAATAGCCAATGATTGATATACCTAAAGCTCTCTTCACCATTTTACCTCCAGCGGTTTATTTATCATGTTAAAAAACCATAAATAGAACTGCACCTACTATATTTCCTTTTCCACCCAATACTCCTCATCCGAATTCCTCACCACCACATCAAAATTCTCATGCTTCGGGTGCATAAAGACTTCATATTGAATTCTTCGCTCGTCGTGGGTTTTTCGTAAATACTCCACATCCATCCCTCTTTCGGAAACATCGCGGATTCCCCTTCTCATGAGCTCCGTCTCACCATCCGTATAAAAGTATATCTTTAGGTCGTATAGATCGGGATTGCTGAATGCAACAGACATCCCTTCTATAATTGTCAGGTTATTTCGGGACGAGATGAGCTGACTTCGTTCATAGGGGACGTCCAGGGTGTAAAAGTCCATCTCTTCCCTTACCATCTTTACGTCCCGGTCGAGGGCGAATAGATGGTGGGCCGCAGGATGGCAAGCGGTCATTTTGGATTGATGGATTTCATTGTTGTATTCATATCGGATGGAGGTGTGTTTTCTGACGTCGGAATTGACGATATAGGAATCGGTGTTGATATAATTTACCCCTTTTCCTTCCAGTAGCGTAAAAAGCTTTTTGGCAAACGTAGTTTTACCGGAAGCACCATGTCCTGAAATGCCGATGACCATTCTGCCATCCACCTTGTTTAATCGATTGGCTATGTTATGTAAGATCTTGTCCATGAATTCTCTCCTTATTTATAAGCTATTCTCAATCATCCCCGCTGACATCAATTTCTGAATCATCCTCTTCCCCATTTTCATGCCGATCAAGATTCCGATCTGGATGCCCCAGTTCATACATCCGATGCCGCATCCTGAATTGCTTGATGACCATTGTCAGTAAGAATCCGGCCAGGGATAGATAGAGTAAGTAATCGAGATCGAAAAACAGAGAAACACATAATAATAGAATGGAAGGAAGGGCTATCAGCAACTGAATTCTTTTCATTGGGAAGATGCCAATCTTACAAATTCCTCGCTATCCTCTACACACAACCTCATCCCTTTTTCCCAAAAGGCTTCCTCCGTAATGTCTTCCCCCAGATGCTTTATGACGAGTTCTTCTGCCGACATACTTCCTGAATCCCGCAAGAGGTGCATGTACTGTTCCTCGAATCCTTTCCCCGTTTCTTTCGCCCTGGCGAAGAGATTCAGTGCAAGCAAGTACCCAAAAGTGTAAGGAAAGTTATAGAAAGGAGATTCTGTTTTATAGAAGTGGGGCGTCCATACCCATGAATGAACCGGAATCTCATCAAGGGAACCCGCACACCCCTTCTCCATGGCAGTCTCCATCAGTTCGTTCAAGCGTGCTGCGGGGACGAACCCCTTTTTTCGCTCTTCGTGAAAGTCCTTTTCAAAGATGAACCGTGCGTGTAGATTCATAAAATTCATGACGCTTCTTTTCAATTTTTCATCAAGGATAAACAGCTTCTCTTCGTCAGACTCCGCTTTTTCCATGGCCGCCTCCAGGATGATCATCTCTGCGAAGGTCGACGCCGTTTCGGCCAAGCTCATGGGATAGGCTTTGTTCATCCCGTTCACCGATTTCATCGCATGGTTATGAAAGGCATGACCCAGTTCATGCACAAGGGTCAACACCCCTTTGAAGGTGCCGGGAAAGGTGAGGAACACCCTGGACTCCCCTGTTAACGGAAACCCTGCACAAATGGGAACCGCAGACTTTCCAGGACGGTTTTCTGCTTCGACCCAACCTTCACGAAAAGCCTGTTCCGCGAACCGACCCATTTCCGGCCCGAACATACGAAATTGTTCCTCGATCAACGCTGCGGCTTCCCCGTATTCGATCCCTTGGTGATGGTGATTCATCGGGGACCAAAAGTGATAGGACTTCATTTTGGCATCACCATTCATACGGGCTTTCACGTTCAGATAATCGGTAAAGGGTTTTTTATATCTCTCCATGACTGAAAACATGCTATTCAGCGTTTCTTCCTTCATCCGGTTTTGGGCGAGAGGGACTTGGAGGACGTCTTCAATCCCCACGCTCCTATACATGTTCAACCTGAATCCTGCGAGATGATTCAGGATTTGCGCGAACTGTCCCTCATGTTCCGTCCACTTTTCCACCAGTGCCTCATGAGATTCTTTTCGAACCGAAGCATCGTGATGCGAACGCAGATTGATCGCCTGTCCAACCGAGAAATCCTGACCATTCACCCGGACCTTGATACTGCTCATGTACGATTGATAGAACTGCCCCCAGGCGTGGTACCCGTCTGCCATGAGGCCCGACACTTCCTTTACAGGCTCCCGGTCCGCTTCTTCACGCCATTCACCCAGGATGAATCGATACTCCTTTAAGTCCTCTGAATCAAGCAAACGCTTCCATATCGGTTCCTCCGCATGTGCTAATTTCCTTTTCAGATCACTGATAATAGAATCATATTTTGATTGATGAACCGTGGTTTCCCCTCTATAGAATTGTGCGCCCTGGTCTTTCGGATTTTCTGAAAGAAGACATATGGCGTAGGATCTTGCTTGTGATATGGACTGCTTTATTTCTCTAAGCTGATCAAGGAAGCCTGCTAGTTGATCCGAACCGCTAAGTGGAGTCGTCCACTTTTTCATGGTCTCCTCCAGTTTCATGATCTTGGCTTCCGTCTGTTTCATATGGTCATGCAATCCGGGTGATGTGCTTCCACCTTTGAAGATGCTGTCGAGATTCCATATTGGATTATATTTTGTTTGAGTCACCATTATCTCCCCCTATCAAGTTCCGAACGAAACGTATGTTCTTATTTTACCTTTTTTTGAACTATTTTCCAACTCTTACTTGTTTAGAATTCATAAGTTTTAATTTTGAACAAGTAATCAAAGATTGCGAAAGCGGATCATAAACCATATACCTGTTAGAATTTCTCCAGATTACACATACCCAGGATATAGTTGACTTAGTCAACTAATATACATTACACTTATTTTGTAGAAAGATTCACGATCCCAAGGAGGGCTATTCATGGAATCAATTAAAGTTATCGAGAAGATCCGTAAATTCAACAGATTATATGCAAATGTACTTGGTAAGATTGATCAGGAACTATATAACCAGCCTTTTTCGTTAACAGAAGCCCGAGTCATAACAGACATTCATGAAAGGAACGGCTGTACCTCCACAGAGATTAGAGAGAACCTTGGAATTGATAAGGGCTATATGAGCCGGATCATTCAACGGTTTGAAGACGAAAACCTCATTATGAAAAAGCAGTCCAGCCATGACAAACGCCAATATTCCCTTTACCTCACCGACAAGGGTACAGGCATTTATCATGATCTGGTTGAAAATGCTAATTTCGGAGTAGCTAAAATGATTGAAAACCTGACCGAACAAGAACTGTCCCAATTAGTTTCATCTATGGAAACAATCGAAACCATTTATTCGGATGAACCGCAAGCCCGGCCAGTGATTTCCATCCGACCATTTCAACCAGGTGAGCTGGGATACGTCGCATACTTACATGGAAGGTTGTACGACAGGAAATATCAGTTTGGTCCAATGTTCGAATATTATGTCATGAAAGGGTTGACTGAATTCATGATGAATTCAGATGGAGGAGAACTATGGGTCGCTGAAGTAAATAATGAAATCGTCGGTTCAATTGCCATAACGAAGTCAAGTGATACCGTTGCTCAGCTTAGGTGGTTCGTATTAGATGAGAACTATCAAGGAATGGGCATAGGAAAAAAGCTCATGGTGACTGCCCTTCATTTCTGTAAAGAAAACAGCTATGACCATGTATTCTTATGGACTGTGAGCACATTAACAACCGCTCGATACCTCTACCAGAAATATCAATTTAAATTAACGGAAGAAAAGCCAAATGATGAATGGACCGGGACTACATTAATGGAAGAACGATGGGATCTCGATCTTTCTGAATAGCAGGATCAACGGGAGTCTGACCCCAATTTTCGACAAAAGGATAAGTTGAAAATTAGGGGTCATTACTCAAAAAGAAGTTCCAGGGACGGTCACTGACATCCTATAGATTTAACATCACCGAATTTTCCCGGCAGGCTCTTAAATAATTCATAAACACATCCTTCACCATCTCGGTCTTTCCAACCTCGATCAATGTATTTCCCCTCACCGAAGAATATCCACATGCTTCTTCGTACAATAACGGAGACCCTGTCCCTACTCTGTAGACCTTCTCTTCCACCAGGCTTTCCCCATTCACTTTAACATCAGAAATTATTCCGTCATGGTGACTCCACGTAACTCCAGAGAACGCTAAAGCCCCAATCGGGATCCCATGCGGCCTGAATCCATTTCCGTATACCTGTTTGGAGGTAACCTCCCCATTAAAACTATCCTCTATCAATTTCGCAATTTGTTCACCTTTAAGCTCCATCAACACAGGAGAATGCATGCTTTTGCATCTGTTGTACACATCGCCCTTCGTCACATCGCCGGATTCCAAGCCTTGATCCACTGCGGCTCCACCATACATAATGCCAATTTCAGACTTCCAGTAGTCCCGAACGGCATCTGCCATTAATTGAATGATATCAGCATGAGTAAGATCTTCCCTCGTCGTAAACAATACCTCAGACAGAAATTCATTCGTTTCCTCACGCCCCTTTTCTAAAATGGCTTCCATGCTGGCATCGATTTCGGATTCGAGAGTGATTTCGACTAATTTCCCTTCGAAGGATTCAATCTTATGAAGACCATTCTCGATATGTAAATCCAACTGTAACTCACCCACAAATTGCCCGTGAGACCCCGCTTGAACAATCACGACGCCTGATTCAACAACGGGACTTTGAAGCACCGTATGAGAATGAGCCCCTACGATCACGTCGACCAGGCCACTGACTTCTTTCGCCATCTCCACATCTGCACCATAACCCAGATGGGATAGAAAGACGATGACATCTGCACCCTGAGCTTTTAAGTCCGCCACCGCTTTTTTAATGGCTGTAAGGGTTTCCAAATTCCTGAATCCGTGCTTGTTTTCATAAAGATCCTCGAATTGATCGGTCGCTCCAAATAATCCAACCTTCACACCGTTATCCACTGTCACGAGGAGCGTTTCTTTCATCCCGCCGATGGGAGTCCCGTCACCCTCTACAAGATTCGATAACAACCACGGGATACTGGACTCCCGGCTATGCTTTCGTATCAACGCCGGTGTCGATCGCAGCAGCTCATTATTCCCCACAGACATCGCATGATACCCGACATCCGCAAGCATCTCTAAATGCATATGGCCATCTGTCGCCAGGCACTCATTGATGCTCATATCCAAATGATCCCCGCCATCCACCAATAAATAACTTTCTCCTTGCGCCTTAAGCTCCCTGACACGTTTCTTTATGTACCCAGCCTGCCGTACGACCAAATCATAGTTTCCGTGAAGATCGTTGGTGTGAAGAATGGTGATGGTTTTGTTCATGTGTATTTCCCCCTTTTTATAAGTGCTTACTTAACTCGATGACCGTGTAGTGATCAGTACTGTGCTCTTTATGCCCCAATGTAGGACAATATCTTCTCTTTCAACCCACCATTACTAGTGAACAGAATAAACGTTTCTGAACTTGTTTGGATCACGACTCTATCCATGTGTCCATATGGATAACCTATTCTCATTGCTGTTTTCCCTTCACCGCCATATGTATCATCATCTCGCACTTTTTTAATATCAGATAAAGGAATAATGATGTTACTTAATTGCCACTGATATTTAAGTTATCGTCATTCTTTGAGACTTTTACTTCCATATCTTTCACTCCCATCTTTATTCACTAAATGAGTTGCTTCTAGCACTTGAGAAAAAAGCCGTTACGATTGTGTAGCGTCTTCCCAAAATAAACTACTCTCCCACAATCCTCATATCCTTAAGCGGATAAAACACAACATTCGTAGTCCCAACTATCTCCTCCATTGGAATCGCCCCAATATGCCTGCTATCCTTACTATCCCTTCTGTTATCCCCCATCACGAACAGATGGCCTTCCGGAACGGTCGATTGCCCGACAGCCGTATCCTCCAAGGTAAAAGGCCTGGTCAAATCACCCTGAATACCCTCTTTTTGCTCATCAAGGTACGGCTCCTCATACGCTTTTCCATTCACATACAACGTATCATTTTTATACTCGATCTTATCTCCAGGCAGTCCAATCACACGCTTAATATAATCCTGTTCCTCATTTGCGTGAAACACGACGATATCAAATCGCTCTGTATCCCCTAACTTGGACACAATCATCCGCTCCCGATCTTGCAGAGTCGTATTCATCGAAGATCCCTTCACCATAATAGGAGTGACTAAGAACGTACGGACAATAAAGACAACGACTAATGCGATCACCAAAGCTTTAACCCATTCTAAAACCACATTTTCCTGTTCAACCACGATCTCCATCCTCTTTTCTTTCCTTAAAATAAGAAATAGCATCTTTTACACTAATGCCAATTTTACTTTTTCTTACATACGTTTGAAACCGGTGAAAGTTTCAATTAAATGATGATAGGAGAACAGCTTCTTCTTTTTTACTTTAAACCACTTTCTCATTCCTTTATTAAACAAAAATATCAATAAAGCATAACTCGCTAAAAAAAAATATATTTCAACCATAATTAATCGATCATACCGTCTTCCCCCTCCCTGTATGTATTTGATTCTATAATTCTACGGAATCAATGATTTCCCGAGTGTCCTTATGCAACAACTTAACCTGCTGATCATTAAGATTTTTTTCGCTTTCAACATACCAAAGATATAACCCCTCCAATTGATATTCCTTTACTACAGAGGGGGATAACAAGGACAAATTTAAAATTGAAGCTTCTTGATCATCAACGGTCACGACTCTCTCATTACCATTTCTGATCAGGCCATACACCAAGCCCTGTCCATGTCCTTGAATTCCTTGCAGCTTTTCATAATCCCTGTCTGGATAAAACGGCCCCCAGGTAAACATCCCGCTTTTCCAGCCGAATATTCCCTTTCGAACCTTCGTAGCCCCAAGATTGGTCTTATCTTTAATGAAAAAGTACAGGGACTCATCCCCTATCTTATAAGCAAGAATCAACTGAAGGTCCTTATCCACCGCCTGAATGGCTTTGTGCGGTTCTGAATACGAGTCCTGGTCTTCTGCATAAGCCCAAGAAGCAGTAAGGGCTATAACAACTATAAATAAAAATACATATTTTAGAATTGTAGCGTTTTTCACGTTTTCTCCTCTTCTATACATGATGAACGATAACCCCAGGCCAAGTCCCCTTCCAATCCTTCTTCCTAATCCGCTCTTCATAAATGGAAACTCGCTCTTCCGTCTCTCTAAAAAAAGGAGTCGGCTTCACTTCCAGCTTGATCACATCATCCAATCCACAAGGAGCAGTTAGGACCAAATGACCTTCCCTGTCCAACTTCACTCCAAGAGCAGTGACTGTCTCAGGAAATTTTGAAATTGCGTCCTCAGAAGAAGTATAAGGGGGAAGATCGTTTACAACATGCATCCTTGCCTCATTCTTAACAGACCAGGGAATGTGAGGCATGATGGATCGTAATTCTGCTTCTAACCTTTTTTCGATTCCTTCATCACAATTTTCTTTATCAAAATAGATGACATCCACATCTTGAAGATTGGTTCTTTCTTTATATCCATGGAGAGTATCCCATATTATTGAACGTACAAATCCAGCGCATATCCACCAATCGGGTAGATCCAATGAACTTGCAGCCTTAATAATCTCCATCATGCCAGGGTCGTTCTCAATCAACTTGATGACATCTTCTTCATTTTTCAGCATTTGAAAATACTCCTCTACCAATCTATTTCTACTCTAAAGTTACCCCTTGAAATTGGTTATAACCTCTTCAGCAACCAGAACGTCAATCCGGTTTTCTTTTTGAGAGACTAACATCTTAATTTCATTAACGTCCGTTGAATCATCTTGAAAATAAAAACAAGAGGAGTGTAATCAGAAATGCTTGTGCACAAGTAATCGTTAAATCATTTCTCCAATACGTCTTCCCAAACGGACTTAGCAATCTGGCAATCAGAAAACTGCATAACCATATGCTCATAAATGTAATGATAAATCCCATGATTTCCTCCCGTATGTTGGTTCAGGTCCATCACGCTATCTCTCCAGAGTATTCGTCATGCCCAGCGAGTCGGATTAAAGTATTACTCCTGAAAAACCCCCTCTTAAAACTTCTTTTTCTTTCTGATTTCTGCATAAAAAAGAGGCCCTGATAGCTGCTCTGCCATTTTCTGTTCTTTCATAATTTTCAATTTTCACTTCGCGCATGATGGTATCCCCAGTAAATACTGGTCTTAAAAACTCAAAATTCATCTCCCGAGCCAATACGTTATGATCTCCACCTACTTTAGTTGGTAAAGTAGCCGTCAACAATCCTTGAACCACTAGTTTTCCTTGTTCATCCGGCGTTAAATGGTGAATGCCTTCATCACCTGAAATCTCGGTGAACAATTCAACATCTCTTCTATTAAAAGTCCGTCCAAAGCTGATGATATCTCCTACTTTCAAAGTCATTTTCATCCCCCTATTGCTTCCGAATCAGCATGATTTGCACTTACTGAACTAACCCTCAATATTTTTAGATAATAAAACAGTATCCCCAGTGAAATTTCCTGTACATTGCTTCAAAATATACTGTTTCTTTCGATCACCTTCATTCTTCACCACATTTTCACACCGGTATTCTTCAATGAATTCTTCATCCACGCTACGATAAACGTGGACATCCTCCCCATTATAGGTCAATTCTTCAACCACTTTCTGCCCCTCAATCCCATAATGGATCACATTGATTTTTGCTTTTTGTTTATCTTGCAACTTATCAATAAAGGTATCTAAAGCTTCTATATTACTGATGTTTCCGTGTTCATTGATTACTTCTTCTACGTTCGGTTGGGAGACTTGCTCATCATCTGAGAATCCATCCTTGATTATTTCTCTCGCCTCATCACCTTGAAATACAAAGAACGCAACGATTGCTATAGCGCTCAAAATGATACTTCCGAATAGCAACGAAGGAATGAATCCTTTTCTCTTAATCACGCTATGTCCCCCTTCACTTTTTAATATCGGTTGTGAGAAATTTAATTGTTATGTATTCATATTTCTACTCTCTGAATTGTTTAAAATCATCAATATAAAAAGCCACATAGCCGCAGTTCGAACAAACGGCTGCTTTCGGTTTTTCCGACACCTTATTGAATAAACCTTTACGTTTTTTACTTATCATTATCCCGTACATGACACCTTCAACATTGACGTTACATCCTTTTACCATTTCACTTTTACAATGAGTACATTCCATTTGACTCCCCCTAGCTCACTCCCAATTATTTCAAAATAGGTTGCTGATCACAATCATTAATTTTCACAAAAAAAAGAATGACCACCCCCAGGATGATCATTCCTTCTTCTCCATTATACGTTTCGAATAGCCTCTTCAATCCCATCATTTCCAGTAATCAAATCGAAGCCCTTATTAAATGTACGCTCTTCGTCCAGGCTCGCTACGATCGTGGCCGCTACATCTTCACGTGGAATCGTCTCTCTTGATAGATTCTCTCCTGCGGTCACCTTCCCTTTACCCGCTTCTTTCAACAAACCGCCAGGCCGGATGATGGTATAGGTTAATCCGCTCTGTTCCAGTGCACGGTCGGCAAAATGCTTTGCCACATAATACGGCTTTAAGGACTCGTTCCAGTTCTCACGATTGTGAGCCTGCAGGGCACTCACCATGATGAACCGGTCGATTCCTGCCTGTTTGGCCGCCTCCATCGTTTTGACCGCTCCGTCTAAATCGATGAGCAATGTTTTATCCGCTCCCGTTTTGCCACCGGATCCGGCTGTAAATACCACGGCATCTGCACCCTTCAGACCATGTGTAATCTCGTCCACCGTTCCCTCCAAATCCACCAGTGAAGATTGGACCCCATCCTGTTCAAAGGCCCGGGCCTGCTCTTCCTTTCTCACAATGGCCCTTGGCGTATGCTCGCTGCTTTCTTTTAAGAGCCCGATCACTTGCTTCCCGATTTGTCCGTTTGCTCCTACTACTGCTACGTTCATATCCTCATCTCCTTATCCGATAAATTTGATATGAATTCATCATCACATGTTTCGTGAATGATGACAAATCTTCTGTTTGGGCAGTAGTTTCATATAAATAGACTCCATTCAAAGGCATAATCCCT
Organism: Rossellomorea yichunensis; assembly: GCF_032337515.1. Lineage (NCBI taxonomy): Bacteria > Bacillati > Bacillota > Bacilli > Caryophanales > Bacillaceae > Rossellomorea > Rossellomorea yichunensis. The sequence continues at coordinate 330,948 of NZ_JAVYAD010000004.1, forward strand.
TTTTTCCATTGATACGTTATATAAATACATCATAATTGATTAGGAGAATGTCCGATGAAGAAAATCATTTTGTTTGCGGACCCAGGCATTGATGATTCCATTGCCATCATGTACGCCTTATTGAACCCCGACATCAAGGTACTCGCTATCGTGTCCAGCTATGGGAACACAACAAAAGAGCAGGCAACGGATAATATTGCCTACTTGCTCAAGCTCGCCGGACGAGAGGATGTCCCGATCATCGGCGGAACCAATAGTCCATCATCAGGGGAAATCCCAACTTACTACCCTGAGATTCACGGGCAGGAAGGGCTCGGACCCATCAGACCTCCTGAGAGCATATCTGGTGAACTGACCAATTTCTCAGAACTCTTCAAAATCATCAAGGAACAGGACGATATCACCATAGTTGACGTGGGGAGAAACACATCCCTTGCCACCCTTCACTTATTAGGTGAAAAGATCGTCGAGGAAATCAAGGAATTTTACATTATGGGCGGCGCCTTTTTGGTTCCTGGAAACGTTACCCCCTCTGCAGAAGCGAACTTCTATGGAGATCCCATTGCGTCACAGGTGGTGGTCAGGGATCTGAACAACCTTTTCGTCGTTCCCTTGAATGTCTCGAACAAAGCCATCATCACCATGGACCAAATCCGTTATATCCAGCAGATGTCAGATAACCCATTGATTGAAATCATGGATGAAGTCATGGAGTACTATATTGATGCTTATAAGAAGCTCGTTCCTGGAATAAACGGTGCACCCATGCATGATGTCGTGACCCTATCGCTGATGGCGAACCCGGAAATGGGCAAGTCCATCAGAAGAGAGATTAACATCTTGACCACGGGAACAGGAATGGGAACGTCCATCGCAGATTTCAGGCCCACTTCCAAGCCGGCTGAAAAAAACATCAACATCTACCTTGAATTGGACTATCCAATGTTTGTCGAAGATTTTATCAATGTCATGGGAAAGGCAGACGGGAGACCCTGAAAGATCAATGAGCTTTCTTTTCAAAGTAAACAAAGACATTCGTGATCCACTTCGCAATCAGACCGACAACTACGTATCCAATGAATAAGGTGAAATAATTCGTCCCCCTACTCATCTCAAACAAACCTATCGCAACAAGCAATGGCTTGAAAGCAAATGCAAAGATTGCACTGAGCAGCAACATGAACAGGTAGTAATTTTTATTGCGATTTAATGTAAATTGATACATGAGCATAAAGGCAACGGGGACCAGGGACACGTCCAAAGATACCGAGCTCGCCAATACCGGAAAAATTTTATATGGATAAAACCACTTCACCATGTTAGCTCCTATGGCATCTACGTATGTAAAAAAAACATGAACATTATATCCATAGAACCCTATAAGAAGGGCCTTTCGTTTATCCAGGACAAAAAATAACACAATGAGTGGAAGTATAAACAATGCAGCCAACATCCAAAATGGCCAGGTGGCAAAATCCGAATATTGCTGCCAGTAGCTGGTCCACATGTCAGTTTGATTCTCCTGGATCTCTTTTAAACGGTTAAGCATTGTCTGCTGGGATTCAGTCATGGTTCTCGCTCCTTTAAACGTATATACTATAGTATGAGCAGGAAAATGAGCTATTATGTTTTTACAGTATAAAAAGCGGGTCATCCTTAGGACGACCCGCTCCCGCTTTTCTTATTCGACCCGTAGCAGGATCCTATTCAACTAAACTGATCCCCATGTCTTCTCACCTTCAAATACCGTCCTGTTTTACTGATCCCATAAGCGGCTTCGCCTCTTTGTCTCACTTCTTCCGACAAAACAGACGACTGCAGCAATCCATTCCTATCTATAACCGTGGGATCTATCAGCCTCACCTTTCCTTTATGATGAATGTCATAATCGGCTTTGTTTTCTTCTATAGATACGTCTTGAGTCAGTTCATTTAGGAGCATCTCAATGTGGTCATCGGCCTTTTGAAGTTTCAGGAGTACTTCTTCATCTTCCCCAAGAAAATCATCCAGGCTGATCCATCCTTTTTCTAATGCAGCCTTTAATACGTTGGAAAATGAATGATTTCCATATATATTCAATGGATTCATGAAGAAGTCAATGACCTCTGTATAATACGTTTTCACAAACCACTCAGCTGCACCAATGGATTTTACACAGATCTTTCCTTCCACCACTGCAACTTCATCCAGGAAATCGTGAACCTCTTTCAAAGAAATAAACCCGTATCTGTACATATCCCTCAACGTGTAATCCACCCGATCTGCACAAAGCTCAGGAGCCGGTTGCTCAAGCAAGGACCATTTCGAATCATCAAGCAGGATATCCCTATAGTCATAATCGTACTTCTCCAAGATCTGTGGAATCTCAGAATCAAGGATGACCTGTTCGAAAATGTCTTCGTGGTAATCCTCAGAAAGATTATCGAGAACCCCATCGATGACGTGGGAAAAGGCCGTATGGGACACATCATGCAGTAATCCTGCAATCTGCTCTTCTATTGATCCTCCCAGTTTTTTGATCAAGAGCATCACACCCACTGAGTGCTCGTATCTGGCTACATTCCACTCCTCATTGACCAGGAAACTGGCTCCTCCCTGATGGATCCCCTTTAATCGTTGAACCGGATCACTTAGAATCAGTCCTTCCAATACCTTGTCTACTTTGTATTCTCCGTACAGATCGTCCTTTAACCACACAACCCATTCCCCCTTAGATATAAATAAAAGTGCCCCCCGATACTCAGGAGGCACTGCGCTACGATAACAATCGTCATTAACAAATGGACGCCAACATAGTTTCCCTATGTCACCTATATATTTTCGAAATCAGCATACACCAATATGCAGTGCATGGCAAGGAAAATCAACAACCTAATAACCCATTCTTCGGCCCGCCCCTCTCACTCATTGTACTCTGCAGCCAATGAACCCAACCACAAAAAATCATCGTAGTTCAACCCTCAAATGATCGAATACAATTCTTCCACACTCGTCACAACATAATCAGCATAAGGATTCTCTTCCATCTTATCCGTAAAAAAGCAGGAGCTGATCCCGGCATTCTTCCCCGCTTCCAAATCCAAATCCCGATCCCCGATCATGATCGCTTCAGAAAGATCGATATGATGGGTTCGAATCAAATGCTGGATGGCATCCGGACTCGGCTTTCGCTCAAACCCGTGCTGAGAGGTGATGAAGTCGGAAAAATAGCCCGTCAGCCCGTAATTCTCCAGCATCTTGATCGAAGACTCTCCTCTGTGAGTATACAAATAATTCTTTCTGCCCGTTTCATGAATATGCTTACAAAGCTCCACGATTCCTTCAAAGGGCTTGGACAAATCGAATTCCACTTCTTTTCTGCGGGAGTCGTAGGCTGTGACGAACTCTTTCCCAATCCCATACTTTTTTTCATAGTGTTTCAGAGCAGACGTGATCGATACCTTCATCTGTTTCGTAATTTCCTCTAACGGCTCTTCGAATCCATGACTATCAAGCGTTTCCTTGAAGCTCCCCGCCATCACGGGATATGTATCAAAAAGTGTGCCATCGAAGTCCCAAATGATATGTTTGTACATGATCATTCCCCCTTTTATAAAACTATCCTTATTTTACCACATACAAATCACTCTCCATTACAATGTAAAAAAGAGTTCATGCGAAAAGGAAAATTATGCTAAAATATTTTCAAGGATAACAAAAGGGGGGCTTGATGATCCGTTCACAGAAATCGATTTTCCTTATTAGTTCGGCCGCCCTGTTTTTCACAGGCATCACCCTTCTTTCATATAGAGTATTCGATTGGGGATTGCTTCCGCTACTGGGTCTATTCATCCTCTATCTCTCTGCTAAAAAGAACCGGTCCGTCATTTCCCTATTCCTCTTCTTCCTGCTCGGGTTACTGTTGTTTCAACTTGTAACCGGCTGGATCAACGAGTGGGATGTTTCAAAAGAAACGAAAATCCTGTTGAACAGAAGTTTTCTTCTATTTATTCTGTTGGCATTAGCACTTTCACACTTGATATCAAAAGAAAAGATCCGTTTCTTCACTGTGTTCCCGAATTCGAGAAGGCGTATCTCCATGCCCTCCCATACCATATCATTGCCCTCATTCTTACTGATTGGGCTGGCGGGATCAAGCACCATCTTCATCCCACTCATATGGTCACCCGAAGTCAGTGAGGTGAAAACATTATTCCTATTCGCTATAGGATTTACCATCCTTAACGCTACACTGGAAGAGCTTATCTGGAGAGGCGTCATGCTATCATCGTTGAAACGAAACGTATCCGTCCTTTATGCCGTCACGGTCACAAGCCTCGGGTTCGGTTTGTTACATTTATCCATCGGAATCCCGCTGCTACTCAGCCTCCTCTTTTCTTTCGGAGGACTATTCTATGCCATCGTGGTGTTAAAGACCGATAGCATCTACCCTTCGATCGTTTTTCATATGGTGATGAATGTGGGGATGGTGTTGAATGGGTGGATAAATTAGTGGAATTAATCCACACTGTACCTGGCTTGAAGGTTCAAAGAATAGAATTGGAGTAAAATATACAAGGTGTAAGTATGGAGATCCCATTCATGATTCTGGGGGCACTAGTCAGTTTACTAAATTTCTATCTGGTTATCGAAAGAGCCGTTCGGGACGGCATCAACAATTCCTCGAAGATAAGCATGGAACCAAAGAACCACAGGGGGACGAGGATTTATTCGATGAAAAGTAATAGATGAATATTAATCTACCTCCAATAAAAAAATATGGAACAAAAGGAGCGCATCCAATGAAATACCTTAAATCCTTCTTAGCCTTCGAATGGATCACGATCATCGGGGCTTCGACGGTCCTCTATGCACGTTGGGACTTCCCTCTATCTGTTTGTATCGGCTTAGTGGTACTCGGGGTAATCCTTACGTTTTACTTTACGAAAAAATATGAAAAAAAAGAGGAAAAGAAGACGCTGGACAATGTATGATCCATATCAATCATTTCAATAGGAGTCTTGTATGCAGAATAAATTATACCCTTTTATGCAAAATCATTTCGACGGTCTAGTGCTTCGGCCATCCCTATTTTATTCATCTAAATATGGTCTGCGCTTTGAAATATCCATTCCTGGCGTGAATCATTTGAACAAGAGGAACCTGAAGCAAATAAAGGATCGAACCACTCGTCTATTCGACCAGGTATTCAAGGATTCAGATGATATCCTTCTTATTACGGATGTTCATACCATGAAGGATGACCGTTTTCTTGAGAATAGACCCACAAAGGTGTATCAGAAATATGTCAGGCGTAAAGACACTAGGTACAAGCTTTTTTATGAGCTCTTCCATATTAAAGAAGAAGATGAAAACATGGTCACACATCGGTTCATCCTGCCTTGTCAAAAGCATGATATCCGATATCAACCACTCCTAATGGCGATTTCCTGCGAGGACTTCCCCCATCCGACTCAACTTTTAAAAGGTTCCCAACACGCGGGTATAGATATTTACTTCGTGAATGTCACACGAAAGATGATTTTTCATCTATATGATGACCGTGGTTGCGACATCATTGCGTCTGATAAAGAGGACCTGCGTTCCCTATACAGAGAATGTAATAATTGGATATTAGATTATGACCGGGTACAGATTGATGACATGATGAATAACCAATAAAAAAAAGCGCTTGGCCTGAAAAGGGAACTCATCAGACCCAGGCGCCTATTATTTTGGAGCAAAGGGATGATTCTCTTCCAAAGGATCTCCCTACAACTTCCCATCAACCTCAGACGTATCCACATCTTCTCCGAACCAGTCACTCAACTTCGCCTTGGCCTTCGCTTTCACCTCATCATCGATATACATGGCCACCTGCAATAACGCAAGACCCAAGGCACCTAAGTCGTCTGTAAAACCAACTCCTACGGCCATATCGGGAATGAAATCTGTCGGAAGGATGAAATACCCCAGTGCCCCGATGATGATCATCTTCGACTTCTTCGGAACATCCGGCTTTTGCAGGACAAAATAAAGGAGCAGAGCCGTATACACGACGGAATGTCCCGCCTTCAATCCGTATCTTTTCAACTTATCCCAAAACTTTTCCTCTGAATAATGCTTTTCGGTGTTATCCATTTTACTTCCACCTCCAACCATCTCTTGTTCTTTATATTGTAGAAGGTTTGGTGGAAATAGACAAATGTTTGGAAATGTGAGTTTTAAACCTTAGGCATCGAAGTACGTTATAATCCAAATACATAAACTTATATTAGGAAGTGATCCACATGCTAAATGCAATCATCTTATTCGTCCTTGCCGGGATCGCAGAAATCGGCGGGGGCTACCTCATCTGGCTATGGCTACGGGAAGGGAAGCCAATCTCTTGGGGACTTGCAGGCGGAATCGCCCTTGCCCTGTACGGAGTCATCGCTACCTTCCAGTCCTTCCCCTCATTCGGCCGGGTTTACGCCGCTTATGGCGGGGTGTTCATTGTGTTGTCCGTCCTATGGGGATGGGGCATCGATAAGAAGACTCCAGATGTGTATGACTGGCTTGGTGCCGGGATTTGTTTGGTTGGGGTTGGTGTGATGCTGCTTGGTCCAAGGCAGTAGACAAACACGTTTCCGGGAAGTAATAAAAATGCATGTAGAAGGTCCTTCCCTTCCGAGCCTCCTCTTCCTAATAATATATTTAAGAATATGAGGGGTTAACATGTTTCAACTTGAACAAAACTCCAGTACACTCGTCATAGTACTTCACGAAATTTACGGAATCAACCAGCATATACAAAGCTTTTGCAAATTCATCTCAGAACTGGGAAATGACGTCATCTGCCCGGATCTATTAGAAAAAGGATATTCTTTTGATTATTCTCAAGAAGAAATTGCTTTCCAACATTTCATAGAGCACATAGGCTTTGAACAGTCGTCAGAAAAAATAAAGGCCATTCTCTCAACCTATCGACGGGAATACAAACGAGTCGTGATCATAGGGTTCAGTGTGGGGGCAACGGTTGCCTGGTTATGCAGTGAATATGAAAAGGTTGATGGTGTCATCGGCTTCTACGGTTCACGCATTAGAAACTATTTGGAGGTCACACCGATGTGTCCAACCATGTTGTTTTTCCCAGAAGAAGAACCCTCCTTTCAGGTGGACGAAGTCATTGCGGCATTAGGACGAAAGCACATCGACATTCAGAAATATAGCGGTAAACATGGATTCAGTGACCCCTATTCGTCAAACTTTCATAAAGAATCCGCACAAAAGACAAAGGATAGAATCATAGATTTTTTGGATGTTTGGAAGGGTTAATTTGGTCTATTACTCTTTTTTTCTGACAAAAACATCATACAAGTTCTAAATGATCGACAGCCCATTTCTGGTTTTAGATCTATTATTCAGGTCACGGAAACAATCCCAACGCGCTCCCGTCACACGCGCGTTGTTGTTGTTCTTTACTATCTCTTCTTTCTCTAAAAATCTTTTTTTGTTTTCGCGTCTGTTCTGTACTGTATTCATGACTGATTTACATTCTTTCGGGCATGGGGAAAGATGGCCGCCATTTTAGGTGTATACCCCTGCCTCTAGTAATTGTTGAATTCGTACCTTATCACCATTTTGCGTTACCCCTTCCACTCCATCACCCATTCACCCTCAACTTTTATATAGAGATTTGAATCAAAACTGGATACCTTGTGATGAAAGTTTTATCCATTTGTTCTTTACACATGATTCATCTTTATTATCAGAAAATTAACTTTATTTACCCGCACCTCCATCATATAATAAATATATCGAAACTAAAGGAGGCTGTTTTCATGAGAAACATTGCTTTGGTAACCGTACAATCATATAAGGGTGGAACACCTTTTTAACGTTGACGGTCTTCCCCCTTATATGTGTTTTGTGAACTAACACATAAAGGGGTATATTATGTCATTTCCAGTAAAAAAATTTCTTTCGTATTACAAACCGTATCGTTCGATTTTTCTTATTGTGTTGTTCTGTGCGTTGATCACGTCTTCCCTGACTCTCGTTTTTCCGTTGCTTGTTCGTTATGTGACAAAGGATGTTCTGGCCGGGAGTCTTTCCACGGCTTTTACCGATGTCCTTTGGGTCGGCGTTTTGATGATTCTTCTTGTGATTGCCCAAAATATCGGCAATTATATTGTGGATTACAAGGGACATGAGATCGGGGCACGAATGGAGACCGATATGAGAGGTGAGTTATTCGCTCATCTCCAGAAGCTTTCTTTCAGCTTTTATGATAAAGAAAAGACGGGCCGGTTGATGAGCCGGGTGACGAATGATCTCTTAATGGTATCGGAGCTTTATCATCACGGACCGGAAGATTATGTGAAGTATTTAGTTCGTTTTATTGGAGCGTTTGGGATTCTGTTCTTTATCAATGCTCCTCTTACCCTTACCGTCTTCTGTTTCTTTCCGGTCCTCGGTTTCTTTTCGCTTTATTTCAATAAGAGGCTGAACCGGGCGTTGACGGATAACAAAGAACGGATTGGCGATATCAATGCCCAGGTGGAGGATTCCTTATCCGGTATCCGCGTGGCTCAGTCGTTTGCCAATGAATTTCTTGAAATCAGTAAATTCAACCGGGAGAACCAACGATTCATGGAGAGCAGGAAGGGAACCTATCGTGCAGAAGCTTACTTCTATAACGGGACGGAAGCATTCATTCAACTGATTACAATCACCATCGTCATCTTCGGATCCATTCAGATTGTGAATGCGTCCCTGGACCTGCCTGATTTGATCACCTTTCTGCTTTATATAGGCTTTATGATCGAACCGATCCAGAGGCTCACTCATATGAGTACGCAATTCCAGGAGGGGATCACAGGTTTTCAGCGGTTCATGGAAATCATGAACACCAAACCGGTCATCGAGAATGAGCCTGAAGCAAAGTCTCTCTCTAACGTGAAGGGACACATTTCATTGAAACACATATCATTTCATTACGACTCGTCCTTAGAACCGGTATTCAAAGATCTTTCTCTGGAGATCCTACCAGGTGAATACGCAGCCATCGTTGGACCATCCGGAGCCGGAAAGACGACCCTTAGCTCCCTCATCCCGCGCTTTTATGACGTCACGGCTGGCGGGATTTATGTAGATGGTGAAAATGTGAAAGGCATGGACTTGAAGTTCCTTAGAAGCAACATCGGGATCGTGCAGCAGGATGTGTACCTTTTTTCAGGAACCGTCATGGATAATATCCGCTACGGGCATCCGGAAGCGACAGACGAAGAAGTGATGATGGCTGCCCGGCAGGCGAACGCCCACGAATTCATTACCCGTTTGCCACAAGGGTATCATTCCGAGATCGGACAGCGTGGCGTGCGATTATCCGGAGGACAGAAACAGCGGGTCAGTATCGCCCGTGTCTTCTTGAAGAACCCGCCCATCCTCATTCTCGATGAAGCAACGAGTGCCCTGGATAACGAAAGCGAATGCATCGTCAAGGAATCCCTGGAGTCACTTGCAAAGGGAAGAACGACGCTCGTGATCGCCCATCGTTTATCGACCATCCGGAACGCTGAAAGAATTGTGGTTTTGTCAGATGGAAAGATTGTTGAGGAAGGGACCCACGAAGCATTACTAAAACAAGAAGGTCCATATTCCAGACTGTATTCGAAGCAGTTTGAGTTTCAAGTTTAAAGAAGGCTCTCCTACCGGAATAGTGGGAGAGCCTTTCAGATTCACTTATTTCACTTCCACCGAAAAGAGATCAGAAAAGGGTTACCCATTCAACCTCTCCCTCTTCATAAGCATCCCCATCGGAAGATACGTGACGAAAAACACCACAAGTGCCGTAATTTCCAGAGTGATATAATACATGACACCCGAACCGAAAAAGGAAAGGATCGTTTTAGATTCCGTCGGATTGGCTAAGTAGAAGAAATTCGTGTCGAGAAGAAGGTTAAGAAAGAAGATCGGCAGGGCAAGAAGATTGACCATCAGGAAGCCGGTCCATACAGCTTTTCTTGGCACCCGGTATCCCTCATACACGATGAAATATAGGACGGACCACGCAATGGCTCCATGGTGAAGGAAGTATTTAAGAAAGCGAAAGTGAGGAAATTGATATGCCATTTCAGGTGTTACCATGCTTAAGATGGGAGGAAGAAATCCAATAAAGAACAGCAGATAGAATGCCTTCTGATTCGGCTTCAGGAATAAATAAATCGCGATAAAGGTACTGACGGAACAGAGCTGCAGAGGCAGATCCCCAACCTCCCAAGTCCCTGTTGCGACGAGCCAGATATGCCACGATACTTCTGACAGGACCAACATCCAGAATAACGTCCCCTTCATGTATGACTGATACCTCTTCAGGAAGCGTCTAAAGTATACAAGCATAAACGATATAGCCACAAACATCAAAAGCACAGCAATATGTGGAACAGAAAACAACTCGAACGTACGCATCTCTGTCACCGAAAACATCATGCCACCCCTTTTCCTTTTGAAAGTGGTTATCATGAATAGTCTATTCGGCTTATAGGTTGATTAAGAATGGAGTTTACAAATAGAAAAAGCCCCCTTTAAAAGGGGGACCCCCATCCTACATCGTAAACGGCGGAATATAACGTCCATCCACATCCGTGAATCCATACTCCTTCGCCAAGTTACCGGCTTTCAACACGTGACCCGTCTTCTCCATCACCCCTGGATCCATTGCTAGCGCCGTGATGGCACGTCCAACATAATAAGGGGTCTCCGATTTCCTTAAGTCTTCAGATTCCTGCCAATGTTCCTCGTCCACTCCCATATGGTCGAGTACAAGCTCTGTCCTCATGAATCCCGGCGAAACGGCAAGGATCGCGATATTATCTGCTTTTAGTTCTTCTGAAAGTCCGTACGCCATACGCACCAGTGCATTTTTCGCCAGATCATAATAGAACTGCCCCGTGTATTTGCCATCATCCCAGAAAGTCGTGTGAATGATGAGAGATTCTTTATTCTCACGGAGCAACGGGATGGCAAAGTGATTTGTCGCCAGCTGAGCCCGCACCCCGGCCGTGAACATCGTATCCCAATTGGTAAGCGGCAGTTCCCAGAACGGTCCCGGATTCACTCCGATGTCATGGGCTCCCCACACATTATTGATCAGAATATCCAACTTGCCTTGTTCTTCACGGATTTGCTTGATGACCGCTTCTGTTTCTGAATCAATGGTATGATCACAACGAACAGCATTCCCCTTCCCACCAGCCTCTTCTATTTGAGAAACCGTGTCGTCAATCGTTCCAGGAAAGTTTTGCGTGGAATTCCCTTTTGTGCTGCGTCCCGTGACATATACCGTCGCTCCGGCTTTCCCCAATTCAACGGCAATCGCGCGTCCTGCTCCCCTGCTTCCTCCCGTAACAAGTGCAACCTTACCAGTCAGTGATTTCATATATCCCATTCCTTTCATCTATAAGATACGTTTATTATACGATCCTATTCTTGACACCAACTGTCATATTTAATTAAATATAACTAATCCATTCATGAAAAAGGTGAAAAAATGAGAGGCGACCGACTAGTATCCATTCTCTTATTATTACAAACACACGGCCAAATGACCGCAAAAGAACTGTCAGAGAGATTGGAAGTTTCCGAGCGGACGATTTACAGGGACATGGACGCATTGAGCGGAACAGGGATCCCCGTTGTGGCAGAGCGTGGCAAAAACGGGGGGTGGTCCTTACTCGAAGACTATAAGACGGATCTGACCGGCTTGAAGGAATCGGAAATCCGTGCTCTGTTCGTTTCACCTTCGCTTCATCTCCTCGAGGACCTCGGTCTGACACGCACGACCGAGGAAGCAAGGAACAAACTGATTGCCTCCCTCCCAGACACTTACCGTAAGAACGCGAAGGATGTTTGGAACCGGATCCATATCGACACAAGCTCCTGGCGAAAGCAGAAAAACAAGACTGCCTCCCTTGAAATCATCAAAGAGGCGATATTTCAGGAAATCAAATTATCCATCACTTACGAACGTGCCGATGGGGAAACGGATGACCGCGTGGTAGAACCACTCGGGCTCATAGCGAAGGGTGACCTCTGGTATCTCGTTGGAACTAAGCAAAACGGGGATATCCGAAATTACAGGGTCTCCCGCATCCAATCAGTCGACCTTATGGACGAAACGTTTGAGAGACCTAAAGGATTCGACCTTGCTCAGTACTGGTCATCCTCCACTCGATCCTTCATTCAGAAACTTCCCTCTTATGAAGTGAATGTCGAGGTCTCACCAAAGGTTTTATCTAGACTCACATTCACCGGACGATTTGCCCGGGTACTTGAAGTCGGAGAACGAAATGGGCCATCCTGGATACCCGTGACCCTTTCGTTTGATACAGAAGAAGAAGCAAAGGGATATCTTTTGGGGTTTGCCGACCAGGTTAAGGTAATAAAACCCCACGGCCTGAAAGAGAAGATCCTTGAGATGGCTGAGGCTGCCGTTTCATTTTATCAAGGAAAGGAATAATTCTCCGATACGTTATAGAAAAACGAATGCAGAATTCCCATGATAAACACCATTTCACTTGCCGACTTTGGTATTACTCCATTTCCATCATGTATTTAATGACCTTAGGACACGGAAGAAAAAGTATCCCTTTGAAAAAAGAAGGGTTGGGCCTATCTACTTCCACCCTTCCCTTCCTTTTTCATCTCTTTTCTACAATAGCGATTAACTCATCAAGGAACACGTCCAGATCTCCCACCAACACTCCCCCATGTCCTGTACACATCACGCACGGATCATATTCCTTCATGATTCTAAGTCCAGTCAGAAATTGTGGTAAATCCCCCTTTGAAACCCCGCCACCTTGAAGGAATTCAATCCAGGCTTGTCTTAGGTCATCTCCTTTTGAGACAAGCCCTCCATCCGACAAAGGATCCCCAAAGAAACAGAGGAAATCCCCCGTGAATAGTGTTCTGGTGGGCCGATGAAAGAAAATAACAGAACCCGGAGAATGATAGCCGACTCTGGTATATTCATAATTCCCTATCGTTCCCCTATCAAGGAGCTCACTACTGATGGAAGACGCAGCCGTGAAAGTCTCATCTGCATGAATGACTTTCTTTGCCTCAGTGAATAACGACACCCCTCCCACATGATCCTCATGACCATGGGTAACGAGCATCAGCTTTACATCGTTAGCCGTATTCCCGATTTTGTTTAAGGCGTGCTGAAGAAACACCGAGTGACCCTCTTTACACGAATCGACCACAGTCAATCCAGTATCCTCCTGAATAAAGTAAGCATTCGTATATGTATTCCATTCAGCATCCCAAATCGCCACCACATATATTTGATTGTTCACCTGTTCTAATAGATAATCCACTTACACTCCCCCTCCAGATTTCCACGTTAATCAATTCAACAAATAGGGAGAATTCTCCTTTTCATGGGAGGAATTAGTAGATAATACCTTGGATGAAAACCATAAGTAAGAAAGCCGCTACGCCAAAAAACAGATAACTTCGATACGATTTCCGATCTTTCTGAAGATCTTCTGCTCCCATGATTACCATGAGGACCGCCAACCCAGCCATGGTAAAAGGAAGCAATTCGTTATTATTTGAAATCAATCCATAGAGTGATAGTGCCAGAACGATGATGCTTATCGTTTTTCTTAATTTTTTCAGCACAGCTGATCCCTCTTTTCCTCTTATGAAAACAATGTCTTCGAGATAAGGGGTAAGATTGGTACATCCATTTCAATGCATAATCCCCAATTATTTTTATAAAATTGCTTAAACACCTAGAATCCATCCTTATTTTACCACATTAGATGAATTCATCCATAAATAAAACGCCCTGTCTCAGGACGTCTGTTTTCTCACCTATTCAATCTCTTTCACAACCTCTGCCATCTTCTCCGGTCTTCCATCTGGCAGATTCCGATAGATATCCCGCGCCATATCAATTCCTGTATTTCCATCATATAGCCCGGTCATGACCAGTACGGGTGATTCAATCGCCATCCAATCACACATGTTGCCTGACCCACAGCGGGTCAGGCAACATCGTTTCGATCAATCTATAATGATCCTACTTCGCATCCTTATCAGGCTGATGAATCCCGAATACATTGCCTTCCGTATCTATGTAGTAACCTTGCCAAGCCATACCAGGCAGGGCGTACTTAGGTAAGGCAACCTTGCCCCCATGTTCAAGGATGAGCTTCTCTGTTTCATCATAATTTTCCACGCCCATCGTACACGAATAGCCGTTCATCGGTTGATTCGGTTCTGGTGGAGGACTTTGACGCTGCATCAACGCACCATTGATCCCCATCTCATTTTCATCCCCTGTAACCGCACCAAAGTAAGGCATTCCGGCGAATTCACTCCAGTCTTCGAACTTCCAGCCGAATACTTCACCATAAAACGTCTTTGCTCTCTCCATTTCATCCACGTGCACTTCGAAATGTACCATTCTTCCCATTGTTCATACCTCCCTGGATTCTATCATTCACTATAATCATTTCGGTATCACAGGGAGAAACCCTTCTTTTTTTCAAAATATCCCATCAAACTCAAGATGGAATCTTCTCTTAATCTATTCATCCAATTATACCTTTCTTCTCCCAATACAGTATCCGCTCATCCGTGACGTCAAGCCAGTCCCGCAGAACCTCTTTGGTCTGTTCCCCTTTTTCCGGAGGCGGTTTGGCAGCCCCTCGATTCAAATCCCCGTACATGTCCACTTGCCCGTCCCTTGTAACAAATCCCTTTTCTTTATAAAAAGGGTATTCAACAAGTTCTCCCGCATCCAAAACCGGGGTAAGACAGCAGTCCACTTCCTGGCCAAACCCGGACCACTCCGATCGTGTTTTGTTCCTAAACAAATCGACCAGTTCACAGTATACGGGATTTTCCGTATCCGGCTTCGAGTAGTGTGCTGACAGCCAGTCCTCCCTGCCAAGAGCCTGACAAAAGTTCCGCCAAAATTTCGGCTCCAGGGCGGCGAGGCTGACAAATCCCTTATCCTTCGTTTCATACAGCCCGTATGAAATCACGGTACCGTTTAATACCTGAACACCGTGTGGGTATCCTGTTTCCTTTTCAATCAGGACATGATTGGTCATCAAGGAAGCCATGCTCTCCGCAAGGGAAACGCAGTGATAGCTTCCTTCTCCTGATATCCCCCTCGCCACAAGTCCGGCCAGGATCCTTTCGCTTGCGGTTAATCCGCCGATATAGTCGGCAAACGTATGGCTCGGATGAACCGGTCTTCCGCTCTTGTCCTTCAGCTGTGCAAGGGCCCCGCTCACACTCATATAATTCAAATCATGACTTCCGAGCTGAGACATCTTCCCACTGTTCCCATAGCCAGTGATGGAGCAGTAGACTATGGCAGGATTGATGCTCCTGACCTCTTTGTAACCAAGACCAAGCTTTTCCATTACACCGGACCGGAAGCTTTCAATGAGCACATCAGCCTTTTCGATCAGGTCAAGTGCAATCTTTCTCCCTTCTTCCTGTTTTAGATTCAAGACGATACTTTTTTTGCCACGGTTATGAGCGTTGAACACCAAGCCGTTTCCATTATGTCTTGCCGGATCTCCTTCCGGGGATTCTACCTTGATCACTTCCGCTCCAAGTTCCGCAAGCCGCAGGGTGGTAAAAGGTCCAGGTATATAGTTGGTAAAGTCGATTACTTGAATGCCCTTCAGCATGGTCGGATATCACACCTCCTTGTTTGAACCTGCTCATTCGTACCCGGAACAGGATTTCATTCTTAACCGAGCCGCTCGATGATGGTGGCATTCGCCATTCCATGGCCTTCGCACATGGTCTGTAATCCATAACGGCCTCCCGTTCTTTCAAGCTCATGCATCATGGTAAGCATCAAGCGTGCCCCACTTGCACCGAGCGGGTGACCGAGGGCGATCGCTCCGCCATTCGGGTTTAGTTTCTCAGGATCCGCTCCTGTTTCCTTGAGCCAGGCCAGTGGCACAGAGGCAAAGGCTTCGTTGACCTCAAACACATCAATATCTTCAATCGTCAACCCTGACTTTTTCAGTACTTTTTCAGTTGCCGGGATCGGTCCTGTCAGCATCAAAGTAGGGTCAGAACCGACAACCACTCGTGTATGGACCTTGAAGCGTGGTGTCAAGCCCAGTTCCTCTGCCTTTTCCCGGCTCATCAATAGAAGGACGGCTGCCCCGTCACTGATTTGGCTCGCGTTTCCTGCATGGATGACACCGTCTTCCTTGAAGACCGTCTTCAAGCCGGCCAGAACGTCTGGAGTCGTCCCTTCCCTTGGACCCGAGTCCTCGGTCACAGTGGTGGTTTCCCCATTTTCATCAGTGACTTGAAGTGGCATGATCTCCTTTTTGAAATGTCCTTCAGCCTGTGCCTTCAACGCCCGGCGATGGCTTTCGGCCGAGAATTCGTCGAGTTCCTTTCGGGTAAATCCATATTTCTCGGCAATCCGTTCGGCTGATAATCCTTGATGGATGATTTCGTAGCGTCCTTTTAGCTTCGGGCTAAACGGGACGGCTTCCCCATAGTTGGATCCCATCGGTACTCTGGACATATTCTCCACGCCGCCTGCAATCACGACATCCATGTCCCCTGCTAAAATCGCCTGTGCGGCAAAATGGACAGCCTGCTGGCTCGACCCGCACTGGCGGTCAATGGTGGTCCCGGGTACTTCTATCGGAAAGCCTGCAATCAAAGCTGACACACGGGCAATATCCCCTGCCTGTTCCCCTGATTGAGACACGCAGCCAAGAATCACATCTTCCACGAGTCCAGGATCAATCCCGGCACGTTTGACCACCTCTTCAAGGACCTGTGCCGCCAGATCATCGGGGCGGATATCCTTTAAAGCACCTTTCCTTCTTCCTACAGGTGTCCTCACACCTTCAACAATGACCACTTCACGCATGTTTCATCTTCCTTTCTGCTTTTGAATTCCCGTACTCTATAAACCTAAGTTCTTCGCAATAATCGTCTTCATGATTTCATTGGTTCCTGCGTATATGCTCGCAACCGGAATATCCCGGAATCTCCTCGCAATCTCGTATTCTTCCATATATCCATATCCCCCATGGAGCTGCATGCATTCGGTTGCTATTTTCTTGGCACTGTCGGTCAGCTTCCACTTGGCCATGGACACCTTCGTCACGATATCTTCCCCTGCGATATGCTCAGCAATCAGCTGATCAAGGAAGGCCCTGCCCATTTCGATTTCTGTCGCCATTTCCGCGATTTTGAACTGAGTATTCTGGAATTTGCTCACCGGCTTTCCGAAAGCATCACGGCTTTTAACATAATCGATGGTCTGGTTCAGCATCACTTCCGATGCCGTCTGTGCGGCAATGGCCACGAGTAAGCGTTCCTGCTGGAGCTTTTCCATCAAATAAACGAAGCCTTTCCCTTCTTCTCCAAGCAGGTTTTCTTTCGGTACGACACAGTCCTCGAAAATGAGTTCCGCCGTATCCTGAGAGTGGAGTCCTACTTTATTCAGCTTCCTTCCCCGTGATAAACCGGGAGCATCCCCCTCGATCACCAGCAGGCTGACCCCCTTATGCTTCGGGCTCGCTTTTGGATCCGTTTTACAGGCGACCACAATCAGATCCGAGTGAATCCCATTGGTGATGAAGGTTTTGGCACCATTGACGATATAGTGATCTTCTTCAAGTACAGCCGTTGTCTTGATATTCGCAAGATCCGACCCTGTTCCCGGCTCTGTCATCGCAATGGCCGTAATGGTTTCCCCCGTCGCGCATTTAGGGAGCCAGCGTTGTTTCTGCTCTTCCGTTCCATAAGCTGTGAGATAGGGAACCACAATATCATTATGAAGCCCGATGCCAACAAGACCGGACCCAACTCGCTCTATCTCTTCGTTGATGATGACGGAGAATCCCCAGTCCACTTCACTCCCACCATATTGTTCCTCGATATCCGGGCAGAGATAGCCCTGCTCACCCATCTTCGTCCAGAAGGAGCGGGGAATCATCCGCTCCTCCTCCCATTGATCGTAGTAAGGATACGCTTCCTTTTCTAAAAACTTCCGTAATGACCGTCTGAACATGTCGTGATCATCTGTTAAATATAGGTGTTCCATGTTACCCTCTCCTCTATGAAAATCACATTTTAGTTATTGTTTGACTCCGTTTAGAGACTGGCGCAGCTGAAATTTTAATATTTTCCCGGAAGCATTTCTCGGCAGGGCTTCTTCCACAAAGATTCTTCTTGGAATCTTGTAGCCTGCAAGCTTCTGACGACAGAAGCTTTTCAATTCCTGTTCATCAATGCTTGCACCCTGTTTCGGTACGATGACAGCACAGACGGCTTCTCCCCACGTTTCATCAGGAAGCCCGATGATTGCGGCCTCAAGCACGGAAGGATGCTCATAAAGGACTTCCTCGACTTCGATGGAATACACATTTTCCCCGCCTGAAATGATCATGTCCTTTTTCCGGTCTACTAGGGTGATGTAGCCTTCCTCATCAATGGTCGCGAGATCCCCCGTATACAGCCAGCCATCCTTCAGGGTTTTCCCCGTTTCCTCGGGCTTCCTATAATATTCCTTCATGATCGACTCACCCTTAAGGATGAACTCTCCGACCACACCTGGTGTAATGTCCTTCCCTTCCTCATTGACCACTCTCGCTTCGGTCAAGAATGCGGCTTTTCCACCTTTTCCGAGATGAGTTTTATGGCCCTCCGGATCTAACAGGATTCCCCCTGGTCCCGCTTCCGTCAACCCGCAAAGATTATAAAACTGGTCTGTCTTGAACAATTCGATGCTCTTCCGGACGACCTCAGGGGCCATCGGTGCTGCACCATATCCACAACGTTTAATCGAAGACAGGTCATAATCGGCGGCATTTGGCACCTGGAGCATAAAGGTATACATGGCAGGTACCCCAAAGAAGTGGGTGATCTTATGCTCCTGTATCGCTTCAAGGGTCTTCACCGGATGAAAATCCCTGTGAATGACATGGGTCGCTCCCAGTACGACCCCTGAGAGAAGGAACAGATTCAGCTGGGCGGAATGGAACAACGGCGCAATATGAAGGAAGTTCTCTTTCTCGTTGATGCCCATGCTGATCATCATCGTAAGCCCGACATTGAATACTCGCTTATGATCGAATAAGGCTCCTTTAGGTCTTCCCGTCGTACCGGATGTATATAAGATTTCCAGATCATCATCGTCTCTGACTTGAACTGACGGATCCTCTGTATTCGAAACGGGCACCCGGTCGAATGAATGATGCCCCACTGTTTTCGGAGTTCCCGTTGTAATCACATGCAGGACATGTGTACCTTCCCTGGCAGAAGTGACGGTCTCCTCGAATTCTTCGTCACAGAAGACGACAACCGATTCGGACTGTTCGAAAATATAGTGAACCTCCGATGACGTCAGACGGAAATTGACAGGCAC
The DNA here is from genome assembly GCF_032337515.1 of Rossellomorea yichunensis. Classification (NCBI taxonomy): domain Bacteria; kingdom Bacillati; phylum Bacillota; class Bacilli; order Caryophanales; family Bacillaceae; genus Rossellomorea; species Rossellomorea yichunensis. Next base: position 350,353 of record NZ_JAVYAD010000004.1, read on the forward strand.
GATCATCGCCCCGATCTTGGCACCTGCAAAGAAAGCAAGCACGAACTGATCAGAATTCTTCATCATCAGTGCCATCTTGTCACCTTTACGGATCCCGAGACCAAAAAGACCATGGGCCAGTTTATTCACTTCTTCGTTCAACTGCTTATACGTATAAGTTCTTCCTTCACATACAACCGCCAGCTTCTCCGGCTTCTTTCTCGCATTTTGTGCTAAATAAGAACCGATATCCATTATCCATTTCCCCCTATTGATCAAATATTTGAAAACGCATTCATTCTTATTTATGCAATAATTGTGCCAACTTTCAGAAAACGGAAATCATAGGGATCATACGATGGAATAGCAATCAAGGTGTCCAGAAATTGGACACCTTGATTTGGACAGTTTCTACGAACGGCTTAACCGTTCTATACGGACAGCTGGTACTTCTTCAGTTTTTCATACAATCCTGAACGACTGATCCCAAGTAGCCTGGCTGCCTGTGCTTTGTTTCCATTTGACTGATTCAGGGCTTTTTTAATAGCGCCAAGTTCCGCATCCTCTGCAAGACTGACGGTCGGCATCGGTGGTTCTGAAACCTTCGAGACCAGATAATCCGGAAGGTCTTCCACCTGTATATTTCCATGCTCAGCAAACGTCATGGCACGCTCAAGTACGTTTCGAAGTTCCCGTACATTTCCCGGCCAGTCGTATTGAAGTAGCGCTGTGTTCGCTTGGGCAGAAATGCCGGTGATGCTCGTGCCAAGCATGGAATTGAGATCAATCATGAGCTTATGGGTGAGATGTTCCACATCATGAGCACGTTCACGTAATGGTGGAATATTCAAGGAGATGACGTTCAGTCTGTAGTAGAGATCCTCCCGAAATTCCCCTTCCTTCACCATTTTCTCCAGATTCCGATTGGTTGCCGCAATGATCCGCACATCTACCTTGATGCGTTCATTTCCCCCGACCCGATAAAATTCACGCTCCTGCAGAACTCGTAACAACTTGGCCTGAAGCGCAATCGACATATCGCCGATTTCATCGAGAAACAGCGTTCCCCCATTGGCCAGGTCAAATTTCCCGACTTTTCCGCGCTGCTTCGCTCCAGTAAAAGCACCTTCCTCATACCCGAAAAACTCAGATTCAAGCAAATCCTCAGGGATCGCTGCACAGTTGACAATGACAAATTTGCCCTCGCTTCGGGCGCTGCTGTTATGGATGGCATGGGCGAACAATTCCTTTCCTGTCCCGCTGTCCCCTCTAAGCAGCACAGTCGACCTGCCCTTCGCTGCTTTGGCCGCACTTTTCTTTAATTTCTCCATATAAGGATATTCACTGAGTATGTGATCCCAGGTGAACCGCGCTGCTTCGGACTTTTGCAGCTGCTGGTGGTAGAAGCTTGCCTTGTTTTCAGCCTTTTGCAGCCTCTTAAACAACTCGCTTACCTCATTTAATTGACGGAACATCACCTTCCCGATGGCCCCGATGACCCTGCCATCCTTCTTGATCGGAATTCTGTGCACAATATATTTAATGCCTTGCCTTTCGTAAAAATCACTGATTTCAGCCGTTTCCGTCTTAAAGACATTCCGTAGCTTCAACTGGGGCAGCACACTGTCCACATCCCGATGCAACACCTCTGTCTTCTCGAGGTTGAAAAGCTCAAGTAATGGTGGACTCACCATTGTGATGGTATTCCGTTCATCCGTCATCAAGATGCCATCGTACGCATGCTCTAATGTCGTTTCAATGGTGAGCTTCAATTTTTTGACCGTTTGCAGCTCCTCAGCCATCTTTTCAATTTCAGAAATATCCTGGAAAAGAATGATTTTTCCTTGCTTATGGTTCACGGTTTCATAGGTCGAAATATGCAGGATGCATTGATACGTTTCATCATGGTGATGTCCATGGTTTTCTATTTTCATGCCTGGAAATACTTCCTGAAGATTGTGAGAATGAATGGAGTCGATGGTGCGTCCCGTGATCTTCAAAAACGCTTCATTAGCATAGATGATCTGTAACTGTTCATCTGTCATCAATACGCCAACACCCGAATGCATCAAGATGGTTTCCAGCTGATCCTTTAAGGTATTGGCTGATTTCAATAACGTCATCACCATTTCTGTTTTGGTCAGTAATCCCATCACTTTGCCTTCCTCATCAAGGACAATCCCCGTTCCCGCCTTGCTGGTTTTCACCAGCTCCTCGATTTCGTGATAAGGCGTATCTATCCGAATCGTTCGTGTATCCTTTTTTATGTAAGCTTTGATCGGTGTACCAAGCGGCATCTGGTCCAGGATCATTTGGTATAATCCGCTGCGTGTGAACACACCCTGAAGGTTCCGATCACTGTCTGTAACCGGCAGGAGGTTCCACTTCTTTTCCTTTATGATAAGAATGGCGTCTTTTAATGTAGTATCTTCCGTCATCACACAATCGACCGGCGTGACCATATCCCGGAACTGAATCATTACAATCCCCCTTTGTTAAAGTCTGAAAATTCAATCTGTTACTTTTATTATAAAGCTTTGGGTAATAAAGGTCACTTCTTCAATTTCTTATTGGGTACAATGAAAAAATAATGGGAAGCAAAACAAAAAAGATCAGAGGATTTGAAACCCTGATCTCGCAATCTATCTACTTTTAGTATCCCATTATTTCGGCTGCATGCGAATGGCACCGTCTAGACGGATGGTCTCCCCGTTCAGCATCGGGTTTGTCAGGATACTTCCCACCAATTGGGCATATTCATCAGGATGCCCCAGACGCTTAGGGAATGGAACCATTTTTCCAAGTGATTCAACTGCTTCCTCCGGTAACGATTCAAACATTGGCGTATGAAACAAACCTGGCGCGATCGTCATCACCCGGATACCGTACGAAGCAAGTTCCCTTGCGATCGGGAGGGTCATTCCGACGACTCCACCTTTCGAGGCACTGTAGGCTGCCTGTCCGATCTGTCCTTCAAATGCAGCAACCGATGCCGTATTGATGATGACACCCCTCTCACCCAATTCGCCCGGTTCATTCTTCACCATTTGTTCCGTTGCCAATCGGATCACATTGAATGTGCCGATTAAGTTAATCGATATCACCTTCGAAAACGTATCGAGAGAATGAATGCCTTTTCGTGATATCAGCTTGGATGCAATTGCGATGCCTGCACAGTTGACAACCGTATTAATACTTCCGAAAGACTCCACAGCTTTTTGAATAGCGTGGGAAACTTCCTCCTCACTACTTACATCGGTCCTGACAAACATACTTCTTTCTCCCAGTTCTTCCACGAGCGATTGGCCTTTTTTATCGGATAAATCCAATATGGCTGCTCTCCCGCCCTCCTTGATGATCTGCCTCACTGTCGCTTCCCCTAGCCCTGACGCTCCGCCTGTCACGATGGCGATTGATTCACTGATTTTCATTGAATGGCCTCCCTTTTTTATCTATTCAACTTTTAAATTGCAAGAATTGTGCCAAGCTTGATTTGGCCGTATTTATAACGGGAGGAGGTCCCAAACTGTCCAGAATAAGGACACATTGGACACTGAACATTCGTGACAATACATGACAACCTGGTACCATCCGTGCAAAAACCTGAATTGAAGTAAGATCAGAACCCTTCAAAATTAATTACAAATTCTATGATCCAAATCCCATTAGAATACGTTTTCTTCATGCCTCTCTATCAAGAATGAAAGCCGAGAAACCCATTTGTGTGAAAAATATGAAGTCCAATTGTCCATTGTGTTACAAATCAACATTTTTTCACATTTACCAACAATCATTCTCTTGAATAACCTATGATCCTTCCATACTATTTAACTATAAAGCGATTTCATTCGAAAGGACGTTGATTATGCTGCCCATCGACAGACAGCAACAAATTTTAACATGGCTGGAAGAGGAAGGGACACTTCGTGTATCGGAAATCAGCTCCCGCCTTGAAGTTTCGGAAATGACGGTGTATCGGGACTTGAAGCCACTCCTTGAAGAGAACAGGGTTCACAAAACCTCCAATGGCATTTCAACCATCAAGGATCAAACCATTCCCACAAATAACTGTATTTATTGCCTGAAGCCGGCTACTTCCAGAAGATCGGTTCAATTAGTGAAGAAAGATCACACGATCGAGCAGGCCTGCTGTCCTCACTGTGGATTACTCCGTTACGGGGACATTCAGGGAGAGGTCGTGCAGATCATGTGTCGTGATTTCTTAACGGATATGACGATAAGTGGGAAGACCGCCACTTTCCTGATCGATGCCGACTTAAACCTGAACTGCTGCCAGCCCCGGGTAATCGCATTCGAATCGAACAAACAGGCCCGTCAATTCCAAACGGGATTTGGAGGGCATCTTCACAGCTTTCAAGAGGCCATCGTGGTCATTTCAGAAGAAATGTCAGGCTCAGACTGCTGTCATGACTAAGAAAAGAGGAATCTACTATGCGTAAAAAATCGAACATGTCTCCTTATCAAACGATTTGGAGATGGCATTTCTATGCCGGGATCATCATTTCCCCGTTCTTGCTCATCCTGGCTGTGACGGGGTCCATTTATCTATTCAAGCCACAGATCGAACAAAATCTTTACAAAGAGTATTACGAAGTGAAAGCACAAGGGGAGAAACTTCCTGCTTCTGAACAAATCGAAGAAGTGAAGAAACTCCACCCGGATGCACAAATCACCAAGTATCGTCCGGGAGAAAGTCCCGAACGCTCCAGTGAAATCGGTATCAGCACCGACGATGGGTCGGCCACTGTCTTCCTGGATCCCTACACCGGAAAATCACTTGGCGAGTTAAAGCCTGAAGACCGGATCATGGATAAAATAGTGGAATTCCATGGGGAACTGATGGCCGGAACTATCGGAGACCGTATCGTTGAGCTTGTCGCCTCGTGGGCCATCGTTCTGATTGTCACAGGATTATTCCTATGGTTTCCACGTAAGAAGGACAAGCTGGCGGGAGTGCTCTTCCCCCGTTTCGGTAAAGGAAAAAGCATCCTGCGCCGGGATCTTCACGCTGTACCCGCTTTCTGGATTACAGCGGGAATGCTGTTCCTGATCATGACAGGCTTGCCTTGGTCGGGCTTCTGGGGAACGAACTTCCAAAATCTCATGACGAATGCAGGTGCCGGATACCCTCCATCGATTTGGACAGGAGAAGCACCACAGTCCGTTGTGAAAACAAAAGAAATCGCCGACGTCCCATGGGCAGCGGAAAACCTTGAAGTCCCTGTATCGGCACTCGAAGGCTACACTCCCGTATCGATCAATGATGTCGTGAGCATCGCCGACAGAGAAGGAATCGACCCGAGTTACACGGTGTACATTCCTGGAGATGAGAAAGGCGTCTTTACACTATCTGCCTTTCCAGCAAAAGCTCAGAATGAGGTCACCATGCACCTTGATCAATATTCAGGAGCTGTACTGGCTGATTATCGCTTCGATCATTACGGTATCGGCGGGAAAGTCGTCGCCATGGGCATTACCCTTCATACCGGCACACAATTCGGTTTCATCAACCAATTGATCAGTCTCTTCATTTGCCTAGGGATCATCCTGGTGGTTGTGAGCGGATTCTATCTATGGTTAAAGCGGAAACCGAAAAAAGAAATGGGCGCACCGAAAGCGCCAAGCATCTTGAAAATGAAGCTCTTTCTGCTTCTTATGATTGTCTTGGGTATCCTATTCCCTCTGGTGGGAGCTTCCTTGATCGTCATCTTGCTTCTTGACTGGCTGGTTATCAAACGGATCCCGGATTTAAATAAATTCCTCGGTGCGGAATAAGAAAGGACGATACTTCATGAAAAATCGTACGAAATACATTGGGCTCATCCTCATCTGCATGATGCTCGGAGCCTGTTCCCCGAAAGAGGATGCAGCCGGGCTTTACCGTCAGGAATCCCCGCTTCAGGCGGATATCACCATGCCTGAAGCGTTTTCGGGAAGTGAGCCGATCAAGATTGCCCTCACGCAAAACAGTCAATCCGTCGATGATGCTGATTTTGTCCATGTCGAAATATGGAAAGGTGACGGCTCCTTCCATGATCAGATGGAGGAAGCCGATAATGCCGGAGACGGGAATTATACATTCAGCAAAAAGCTGAAGGAAGATGGTCTCTATTACATCAAGGTCCATGCCGCAAACAACGGATCCACCATCATGCCGACCCTGCCTTTCGCTGTCGGTGAGCTATCCAAGGCTGATGTCGAAGCCCTGAATGCGCAGACTCCAGATGATAGTGGAAATCATGATTCTCACCATTGATGACAATAGACCGGAAGCAGATACTTGCTTACGGTCTTATCATTTGAAGAAAAGACTGACCTCCTCATCACTTCTCCCATATTTTTCCTGTAATAGACTACACCTTTGCTATAATGGATTCATAGACGCCCACAGAAAGGAGCCCACCCATCATGATCATTCGTGAAATCAAGGATTCATTTATCATGATCAGGCAGCACGACCACGCCTTTTTATCAGGCGAACTCATCAAGCACTTCAAGCCTTCCCTACTAAAATCAGATGCATTCTTTGACGATGCCTTATATGCAGCCTATCAGCACGACCGCAGCTGGATTGGTTTGGACGAGACACCAATCTGGAATGACAGGGAGAAAATCCCCTACACCTTTTCAGACTACCCCCTCCTGCCAAAGCTCGCATTCTATAAAATCGGGGTGGACGAGATTGAGAGAGTAAACACGTATGCGAGTCTTCTCTGCAGCCTGCACTTCTCTTCTTTCTTTTCCCAATCTAAAAATAAAGACTGCCTCGTTTTTTTAACAGGAGAAGCCAGAAGACAAATGAAACTTAAGGAGTCGTTCCCTGACCTTGATGAAGAATTACTGCAGCAGCATTTCCGGTTACTGCAATTCTCGGATAACCTGTCCTTATATCTGTGTCTAAATGAGCCCGGCGCGGATAAAGAGGATGAGCATCCGTGGTTTAAAAATGGATTTCAGAATACAGAAATGTTTCATCCCGAAAACCAGCCGCTCATGTCCCGGTGGGTGAATGAAAATGAAGTGACCCTTGATCCTTATCCTTTTGACATGTACTTCGACGTATCGTTGCAGTACAAAGTAGTCACAAGGGGATTGATTGAAGAGATGGGGATTGCTGAGGCTTATATAGAGTGTGATATGGAAGAAAAGAAGATTTTCTTTCATCAATAAATACATATGGACGGTTCTTTTGCTTTGGAAGCATCAGAACCGTCCACATGTTTGGTGTCATACTATTTTTCCGGAAGCAAAATGATCTTCCCCAGTTTTCCTGAATTTTTGAAGTAGGTTTGTGCTTCTCCCGCTTTTTCGAGAGGAAAGGTACGTTCAATGACCGGTTTGATCTTACCTGCAGAAATGGCATCAAGCATCCGTCTAAACTCGTCTCTCGTACCCAGGACCGATCCATATAACGTGATATGTTTTAAATAAATGGTCCTAAAATCGAGTTCCGTTTTCTGTCCCCCAGCCGAGCCTGATATACAAAACTTCCCGCCATTCTTTAAAACGCTTATGGATGTCTCAAACAACGCATCCCCGACTACATCCAATACAGAATCCACCGGACCTCCATTGACTTCTACTATTTCATCGGCAAGGGTTTGGGACTTGTAGGATAATACATGAGTAGCCCCCAATTCTTTCATTTTATCTTCCAATCCCATGTCACCTACAATCGCAATCACCTTAGATCCAAAAACTCTGGAGGCGATTTGAACATTCAATGATCCCACACCTCCATTTGCACCAGTAACGACGACCGTTTCTCCCGGCTTAGCCTTGATCTGCTCCACCATATGCCATGCAGTCAATCCGCTGACAGAAAAAACGGCACTTTCTTCATATGCAGGGAGAGGCATATCATAACAGAGTTCTGACGGCCAAACGACGTATTCGGCATACCCTCCATCATATTCGGAGCCAATGAATGACATATCCTCTGAAATGTGTTCGAAACCCTCCATGCCGCTTGAAGTGAAAGGAAACAGAACGACATTCTTTCCTATCAAAGTATCAGAAACATCTGGACCTACCCCTACGATTTCACCCGTTATATCCGATCCCGGAATTCTTGGGAAGTGAACGCCTTCCGGACGCCAGCCTGACTTCTCTTCTGTTCCATAAGCCCCTTCCCTCATCCAAATTTCAGTATTGTTAATGGCACATGCTTTGACCTTTACAAGGACCTCACCTTTTTCCGGAGTCGGGGTCGAAATATCAACCACTTCTAATTTGTCGATTCCCCCATATCCGGTAACTTGAACAGCTTTCATTATACTCTCCCTCTCCTCTATTCAATCTTTATGGTTAGTTTATACCCTTATTGAGCGACCATGCAGACTCATAAGTATTTATATAATATTCCCTGGGGCAAACTTGGCTGAAACCTCAAGAATTTCACGCAACAGAATCATTTTCAGAATTGATTGACAAATCTCCCGCAAAAGATCATATAATGGTAATACCAAGTATAAAATTGGTATTACCAATCAACAGGAGGGACATTCCAGTGAAAGAACGTTCATCAGACATTATCGCCGGCACACTCATTCAATCCATACTGGAAGGGCACATTAAAGTTCATGAACCACTGCAATCCGAAAGAGAATTGGCCACCCGCTTTCAAGTAGGAAGACCCACCATCCGGGAAGCACTGCAGAGGTTGGAACGGGACGGATGGATTGCGGGACGGAAAGGGATGCCTGCGGTTGTGAATGATTATTGGAAGCAGGGGAATTTAATGACGATCGTGAATATCCTCGAGCACCAGGAAGAAGTACCCGATGACTTCATCCATCATATGCTCGAGCTTAGAATCTCTTTGACCCCTACCTATTTCAGGGATGCCATCCATCATCACAGGCTCAAGGTCATTTCACTCTTTGTCCCTCTTGAAGAGGTACAGGATGATGCACGATCATATGCGGATTTCGACTGGCAGCTGCAGCAGAGTGTCGCCATGCTGTCGCCCAATCCCATCTATCTTCTCATCCTGAATAGCTTCAAAGACTTCTACAGTAGGATGGCCGAGAAATATTTCTGCGAACCGGACCATCGCAAAGCTTCACGTGACTATTACGAAAAACTGTTGGCCCTCATCTTAAAAGGGGACATCGAACAGGCAGTGCGCCTCATTAAACAAATGATGGAAACCAGCTTACGATTGTGGAAACAAAAAATGAATGGGGGCAATTGAGGATGAAAGAGAATCGATTGTATCGTGATTTCTTCTTACATTTTGATATTCTGGTCATGTTAGGTATCTTTCTTGTGGTGGTCGGCTTTTTAATGACCATGGAGCTTTCCTTATCCGCCTTCTTATTTTTTGCGATTGGGATCATCGCCTACATGTTCAGTGAATACCTCACCCACCGCTTTGTCTACCACATCAAGTCGCCGAAGAACGCTTTTCTTCTGAAATTGATTAAGCGTCTGCATTACGATCATCATAAAAAACCGAATGACCTGAAGCTTCTGTTTTTACCCATTTGGTACAGTGCTCCGAGCCTGTTCATCCTATGTCTGCTATTTTACTTCGTGAGCGGCTCGATCTCAGCATCCCTTGCCTTTGCCACCGGCATTCTGTTCATGTTCTTTGTCTACGAGTGGAAGCACTATGTCGCCCATCGCCCCCTCAAGCCGAAAACACGATTCGGAAAATGGCTCAAAAAGACACATATCCTGCACCATTACAAAAACGAAAACTACTGGTACGGGGTGTCCACGCCTTTCGTCGATGCTTTGTTCGGTACCTTGAAGGATGAAAAGGATGTAGAAACGAGTCAAACTGCGAAGGATTTGGAGAAGAGGGCGTGAAAAAAGTCCAATCGGGTGATCCGATTGGACTTTTCTATCTTACTCCCACTTAAACACATAACTAGCTAGCGCAAACCCGCCAACCAGCCAAGCACCCAATATCAGTGTCTCCGTACCCAATTCCAAAAAAGGGGTACCAAGATTCATCGTCTCCCGCAACGCCGAACTCAGATGAGCGATCGGCAGCACCTTCACGATCGGCTGGATAAGATCCGGCATATTGTTGATCGGGAAGAACACGCCACCAAGGAACAGCATCGGAAACGTCACGAATCCCGCAATCGGACCCGCACTTTCCGGGTTCTTCGCCATGCCTGCGATGATAAAGCCGAGTGCCATAAACGCAAGGGTTCCCAGTATGATAAAGAAAATCATGGCAAGCCACGAACCTGCTACGTTGATGTTAAAGATGAGATCGGCAATGAGGACGACGAGCAATGCCTGGGTCCCGTTCAGCATCAGGCGCGCCGTGATCTGGGCCGCGATGAACGTGGATGCTTTCAATCTCGTCCCCTGCATTCTCCGGAGGATCCCCCGTTCACGCCAGGCGGAAATTTGACCTGCGACCCCGTTCATGTTGTTGCTCATGATCATCATGGCGACAATACCCGGTACAAGGAAATCAACATATCGAAGGTTCAGCGCCTCGACTCCTACTTTCTCGACCGTCACTAACGGCTTATAGTCAACCATATCCTTGCTGTATTGATCGATGATTCCGTTCACCACCGTCAATCCAAGCTCTGACGTAGTCAGGTTTTTCTCGTTATAGTATACAGGAAGGGAGGAAGCCTCGTTCCCGTCCTTCAGGTTCTTTTCATATCCTTTCGGGATTTCGATCAGAAGCTGGATATCCCCATTTTCAACGGCTTCTTTTCCCGACTTCACGCTCTCATATTTCGTAGCCTCGATTCCCTCATTTTTATAAAATAAGTCCTTTAAGTCCTTCGATGCATCGGTGTCATCCCTGTCGGTCACCCCTACAGTTAAAGACAGTGAATTCCCTCCGCCTGCAAATGACCCGAGTGCCACCATCAGGATGACCGGGAAGAGTAACGTGAAGAAGAGGACCTGCTTGTTTCGTCCAAAGATCCGTAATTGTGCCAAAGTTAACTGCCAATAAGCTCTCATGATTCCCGCAACTTCCTTCCTGTCATATGAATGAAGACATCCTCTAATGTCGCCTGACGCGTCTCGAGATCCTGGATTTTCAAATGATGTTCCGTCGATATGGAAATGAGGGAGGTCAGTGCCAGCTGAAGCTCATCCGTGTAGAGCTGGACGAACGTGTCCTTGATGGCCACTTCCTCGACTCCATCCATTCTCATGAACCACTCCTGTTCAGGTGGATTGTTGAGATGGAATTCAATCGTACTCGTTGACTGCAGGGTTTTCACCAGATTCGTCGGTGTGTCAAGGGCGATCAATTCCCCTTGATCCATGATGCCGATCCGGTCACAAAGCACATGGGCTTCATCCATATAGTGCGTGGACAGAATCACCGTCTTCCCCCGCTCCTTCAACCGCAGCACAATGTCCCACAATGTCCGTCGCGCCTGGGGATCAAGTCCCGTCGTTGGTTCATCCAGAAACACAATCTCCGGATCATGAATCAGCGCCAGGGCAATCGCCAGCCGCTGCTTCTGCCCGCCCGACAGACCCTTGATCCGGTCCTTCCGCTTCTCGGTCAGGAGCATATCCTCGATCAATTGATTGATGTCCACATGACTCGGGTAAAAGCTCGCATACAAATGAAGGATCTCCTCCACCTTCAACAACTCAAACAAAGAAGTCGACTGAAGCTGAACCCCGATCACCTCTTTCACCTTGTTCACATCTTTCCGTACGTCATATCCCGCAAGTGCGGCCGTCCCTTCATCCGGCTTCCGAAGTCCCACAAGCATCTCGATCGTCGTCGTCTTCCCGGCCCCATTCGGACCAAGCAATCCGAAGATCTCCCCCTTTTCCACCTGGAACTTCACTCCCTTCACTGCCGTAAAGGAGCCATACCTTTTCACTAAATCTTTTACATCCACCATGACTTCGTTCGACATAACGAGCCTCCTTTTACAAAAATGTAACCGCCCAATAGTGAGCGGTCCTTCTGTGTTGTTTATACGCGATGTTGATCTGCACGCCAATTTTGTATAGCTTTTTTAATATCGTTAGGTGATAGTTTCTCTGTCACTGCTCTTTCCACTAGCCCTGGAAATTCTTCATCAGGTGAAAAGCGGAGCGCAATCATCTGCTTCAGGGATAACGAAGCATCCAGCGATTTTCCCGTTAAACGATAATAGCGGAAACTTTCTTCCGTGCGGATGATTCGATCCTGAAGCTGAAGAGCATAGGTTCTTAGCTTTACCCCTATGAGGATTAACGTCAACACAACAAACAGGACAACAAAGCTTAACAAAGTCTCTGTCCCGACATTTTTAACGAAAAACGTAATCGTAAGGATGAGTGTAATGAGGGATAAAAGGGCAATCCCAACATGATAGGCTGGATCGATCTTACTGTGATTTTCATAGTTTTGCTGTTTCATATGTACCTCCTGAGGTTTGTAGATTCATTATAACCTAGATCCGGAACAAAAAAGAGCATACCTAAGAATATTATTCCGGTATGTGATCTACAATTCCTTCTAAATCTAAACCTTATTCCACCAAGATCCATGACCTATTGGCAATCCCATTTTGCGCAAGTATTAATATCTATATTTTTCCATATGATAATGGTAAGATAGTAGCAGAAGCAACACCTACAGGACGTTCACCTGCTTTTACCTAACAAGGTTTATAAAAAAAGGAGGTTTTCGAAAATGGTTTGGTTATTTGTTCTGATTCCCCTTTCCTTCATGGCTGGGGTGGTTATCGTGGGCAGTATTAAAGAAACTTACTTTTCTCAAGGGTACCTTACTGGTGATTGCTATGATACGCACAAGAGTGAGGGTTATAATGCTTATTGCCAGGGGCAGTCCAATCATTTGAAGTTCTGGACTGGCGGGCGGTAATTTGATAAGGAAGAATTCGTGTTTGAAAGGCATTGCTGAGTGCAATGCCTTTTTCTTGTTGAAATAGGAAAGCACACGATTCATTTATCCACAATTGGGTAAACTATCCTTATCATCATAAAGGAGGTCATTGTATGCATAGGAAAACAACATGTATCTTCGCTGTTCTGTTCTCGTTCGTTCTTTTAGCCGGCTGTAATGACAAGGAAGAGGTTAAGAACCCTCCTGAAAATGCACCAGTTGAGGACACTGCCAATAATAATGAGGGAGCGAAAGATGAAGCTTTTACTTTTGCGAACTTTGATTTAGAGGTTGATTACAAGGAAAATAAAACAATCGACGTGGATTACGAGAACGAGAAAGACTCGACGGAAGCAAAATATCAGGATGATCTTAATGATCAAAATTTGACTTCTGATGAAGCGATGGCTAAGCTTACCCCGATCTTCAAAGATTTCTCGTTTGATCAGGATACCGATGAACAAGAGGTCATCAAACAAGTGAAAGAAGCATTTTCAGTTGAGGATGGCTATGAGAAGTTCGAGCTGGAGATTACATTCCCTGATGGGACGGAAAAAGAATACAGAGAAATGTAAGCACCTGCTTTCTTTCAAACAAAAGGACAATTCAATCGTTTTTATTCGATTGAATTGTCCCGTTTTTACTTCATCTTATTTATTTGTTCCGTGAGCTCTTTAAATTTCCGATCCAGTTCCTCATATTCCTTATCCCCTGGCATCATAAAACTGAGCCTTCCCAACACTTCCTGTCTCTCCGTCTCAAGCTTCAACCGCAGTTCTTCCTGGTCATCCCGTTCTGAAGCAGGCTCATTCAACTGTTTTTGAATCCTGCCGTCCGCGATCACGAGTCTCGTACTCGTCGTTTTCTCTAGAAAATAACGGTCATGGGACACGACAATCAAAGTCCCATTGTATTGGGAGAGGGTATCCTCAAGCTGTTCACGGGAAGCTAGATCAAGATGGTTTGTCGGCTCATCCAGGATCAGCACATCTTTTTCTTCTAGAATATACTTCATCAGCTTGCACTTTACGCGCTCTCCCATACTCATATTCCCGATCGGTTCCCGCCAGTGGGTCGTCTGGAATCCCAGGTGTTTCATGAGCGTCTGGACTTTCCCTCTCTCCTCGAAGGTTTCCTTGTGGAAAAGCTGTTCAGGCGTTTCGTCAAGGGGAAGGTCGAACACTTCCTGCGTCAGATAGCCGATCTCTGCAGATGGTGAAGTCCATACATCACCGTCAGCCGCCTCTTGCCTCATGATTACCTTTAATAATGTCGTCTTCCCGCTTCCATTCGGTCCGATGATGGACACCTTTTCCCCATGCTGGATCGTGAAATTGGCTTTTCTGAATAGTATTTGTCCATCAAATGCTTTCGTCAGATCTTTCACTTCCAAGAATCGCTTTCCTGTTTTTTTTGAGGCCTGCAGGGAGAATCGCACAGTATGTTCTTCCTGCACCGCATCCACCTTTGCTTTTTCAAGCTCTTTCTCAAGACGCTTCTGCTTCGATTTCACCTGGCTGTCCGTCCGTTTTGCTTTTACCCGGTAGTATTCTTTAAACCCTTCCTGTTTCGTGGACTGGGCGTGGGCTTTTTGTGACCAGGATGTGAGCTCTTTCATCTGACTTTCGATCCGTTCCACCATTTTCTGCTGCTTCTCAAATTCACGCTGCTGCGTGAGCCGTTTCTGTTTTCGCGCTTCCATGTAGCTCGAATAATGGCCCCGATGCTCAATCAGCTTCCCATGTTCGATCGCCCAGATTTTGTTCACCGCTTCATCTAAAAAATACCGGTCATGTGATACTAGAATGATCGTCCCTTTATACTCCATGATCTGATTCATCAGGAGTTCCATACTCCCGTGATCCAGGTGGTTCGTCGGTTCATCCAATAGAAGGAGGTCGGCATTCTGCGCAAACCCTTTTGCAAGTCGGGCCTTCAGCTTTTCTCCGCCGCTCAAGTGCAGAAACTCATGATTCGGCACCTGCCATTTTTCCAGCAGCCGGGCTTCAGAAGGTGTCGTTTCGTTAAAGGAATAGGACTCCGTTTCCTGTTCGACCATCCCGATGTTCAAGTCCTGATGCAACCACTGGATTGTACCTTCGGAAGGCACTAAATCCCCGTGGATCAACTGAAGCAGAGTAGACTTCCCGGCACCATTCTGCCCGATGATTCCGATGACATCCCCTTCCTGCACACTCGCATTGACCCCTTTAAAGATAGGCTGATCCATCATTTTATAGCTTATATTCACTAACTTCATCAATTCTCTCATACCATCTTCCCCTCTCATCAAAGGGAGAACAAAAAAATCCTCCCCATTTTTCTGGAAGGATTAGCCGTACCTGTCGCGCTCAAAGAAAGCCATTTGGAAATCAACGGCTCAGACGATGTATAAAAATGGGCAGACTAATCCTATTTTGGTTAATTTGAAATATGGAATTTCAAACCTCGCGAAAATAAGATCAGTACTTCATCGTCCACCCATCACTCCTGTCATTTTTAGTAAGTTCACTATATCATGAAATGATTTGGAAGTGCAAAAGGAAATTGAGAATATCTAAAAAAACCCAATACCAATAAAGGATTAGATTCACAATCAGTGGTATGATAAAGACTGAGGACTAGAATTACATTAACTGGTCGACCAGCTTTATGTGTTGGCTCGATGTTTAGTGGAAAGGAGCACTTTATTTGGAATCAATCTGGTTAGAATATGGATGGACATTACTGATCCTAATCGGCCTTGAGGGATTATTATCTGCAGATAATGCCCTTGTTCTCGCCGTCATTGCGAAACACCTTCCGGACGATGAGAAGAAAAGGGCCATTAAATACGGGATTTTCCTTGCCTTTGCCTTTCGTTTTGGTGCCTTGTTTGCGATTTCCTTTATTGCGAATGTCTGGCAGATCCAGGCGATCGGAGCAGCCTACCTTCTTTACCTGGGCTTAAAGCATGTCATTAAAGCACGTTTTGGAAAAGAGAATGAAAATATTCGTGAAGATACTGAAGAGGAAGCTGCAGGAAAAGGATTTTGGCCGACAGTCGGAAAGATTGCATTGGCAGACCTTGCCTTTGCCATTGATTCGATCCTCGCAGCCGTGGCCCTTGCCCTTGGACTCCCCGATTCACCCCTTGATGATTTTGGCGGGATGGACGGCGGACAATTTATCATCGTTGTCCTCGGAGGAATTGCCGGGCTGATTTTGATCAAATATGCTGCAACCTGGTTTGTGCAGCTGCTTGAAAAGCGCCCTGCTTTAGAGACAACCGCTTATGCCATTGTCGCCTGGGTCGGGGTGAAGTTGGCCGTCATCACACTGGCTCATGAAGATATTCATATCCTGGATCACGATTTCCCTCATAGCACCCTTTGGACCCTCACATTTTACGGAGTCCTTGTGGCTATCGCCTTGTTTGGGTGGTTCGCACCGGGAAACAAAGAATCTCAGCATAGTGAAAGTTAGATAAAAGAAATGCCCTGTGAATCTTCACAGGGCATTTCTTTTCAAGACTGACTCCCTACACTCCCGGGAACCAGCCAGGCGTATTCACAATTGCATTCCATAACGGATCGGGAACGACCAATTCTTCCTGTTTCCCTTTATCTATCTCCGTCACAATGTCATCTTCTCTTCCTTCTTCTATCTTCATCAACCAATCGGGATCAATGATCAGTTCACGACCAAGGGCCAATAGCGGAACGCCTGTACTTAACGCTTTATGTGCATCGTCGGCAGAGTAGATCGAACCTACGCCAATCAGCGGTGTACGGTCACCGATGGTTTCCAATAGATAGTCCATTCTTGTTTTCTCAACGTCCTTAACGCCTCTTCTTGGCTTCGAGAAGAACTCGAAAAGGGAAACGTGAAGATAATCAAGGTCCTTGTCTGCAAGGGCATCTACAAGGGTAAGGGTGTCACCCATTGTGAATCCATTGTCTTCAGGCTCCTCAGGTGAGAAACGGTATCCAACCAGGAACGATGCATCCCCATGCTCAGCGACCACACTCTTCACCTTATCCACGATGGCAAGCGGGAACGTCATCCGTTTTTCCAGGCTGCCGCCATAACGGTCTTCACGACGATTTGTCATCGGGGAAAAGAATTGATGGATAAGATAACCGTTCGCTCCGTGGATCTCCACGCCATCATATCCCGCTTCTATCGCTCGGCGGGTCGTCTCACCGAAAGCATCGATGATATTCTCAATCTCTGCTTCTGTTAATGCTCTCGCTTTCTTCTCACCGTTCTCACCCGTTACTTCACTTGCGCTCACAACATCCCCATCTGGAACCAGATCCGGTGGACATTGTACACCTCCGTGGAAAATCTGGAGGACTGCTTTAGCGCCCTGATCCTTTATTCCCTTTGCCAAACGTTCAAGGCTTGGGATCATTTCATCGGAGTCCCCGCCAAACTCACCCGGGAATCCCTTTCCATCAGGCGTTACATATGTGCAAGCCGTGATCACCATGCTGACATCCTTGGAACGTCTCGCATAGTAAGTAACCTCTGCATCCGTAACGTTACCCTGCTCATCCGAAGAGAAGTTCGTCATCGGCGCCATGATGATGCGGTTCTTTAATTCCACTCCGTTTTTGAAAGTATAGGGGGATAATAGCTCTTTATATTTACTGTTCATGATTTTGCCTCCTTGTGGTTGTTCAAGGGACATCTTAATAGATAAACAGGTTTATTGACCAGACATCTGCTTGGAGGATGTGCCGGTATTATGAAAAATGGGCATCCCTCAACGACTGAGGAATGCCCTATTACTTGCTTTGTAGTGTGGTTTCAATCAAATACTCAAAAAATTTCTTTACGGCTTCATGGGAGAAATCGATGTCACCTGCATTATCTATATCAACAATAATAGGAGTAAAGTCATCGCCATCACGAACAAAGCAGTACCCATCTCTTTCTTCGAAGATTCTCTCAATCCCATAGCCGAATTCAATATCTGTGATCACAAAACCATCGGTTTAATCTACGTCCAATTGTATCTGAGTAGTAGTGTCTATCATGAATATCATCATATCTTAGATACCTTACCTTCACCTTTCCCATTAAACTCTTCCTTTCTTCTAAAATTGTCGCTGTTAAGAAAGAGGATTCCTACAATTTTTATTTAAGAACCAGCTTCGCCACAACCTCCACATGTGCGGTCTGCGGGAACATATCCACCGGCTGCAAATATTCCACCCTGTACTGTTTCTTCAAGTAACCGATATCCTTCGCCAAAGTCGATGGGTTGCAGGAGACATAGACAAATGTCTTCGGTTTTACTTCTTTCAGCGTATCAAGAAGTTTGTTGTCGCAACCGGTTCTTGGGGGATCAACCACGACGACATCGGGACGCCAGCCTTCGTTCTTCCACTTAGGCATGAGGGTTTCGGCACCTCCGACGAAGTATTCAGCATGACTCACTCCGAATTTCTTTGCATTCTTCTTCGCGTCATCGATTCCTTCCTTGATGACATCCATTCCGCGGATTTCTTTGGCTCCTTTAGCAAGCCATAATCCGATGGTACCGACACCACAGTAGGCATCGACGACTTTTTCTTCACCTGTGAGGGCAGCTGCTTTCTTCGTTTCATTATACAGCTTGCTCGTCTGGATCGGGTTGAGCTGGAAGAACGCGCGTGCGGATAATTCGTATGTGAACTCTTCCAGGCGTTCTTCGATGCTTTCTTTTCCGGACAAATGGATTGTTTCATCCCCAAATACGAGTGCCGTTTTTTTCGGATTGATGTTTTGGGCGATGGAGACGACTTCCGGAAGTCGTTTCTGGATCTCGTTGATCAGCAATTCCTTGCGGGGGATTTTTTTCTCCGACGTTACGAGTACGACCTGAACTTCCCCTGTTTCAAACCCGACACGTGTGACGATCGTTTTCAGGATCGGCTTTTTATTTTTATCATCAAAGACAGGGATGTTGAAATCATTGATGATGCGTTTGATTTCCGTTGTTACTTTATTCGTAAGCGGGTGCTGCACGATACATTCGTCGATGTCAATCAGCTTGTTTGAGTTCATGCTGTATAGGCCAGCGATAGCCTTGCCGTTGTGTATCCCCACTTGGAATTGGCTTTTGTTCCGATAGTGCCATGGATTGTCCATTCCAATCGTCGGACGGATGTCCAGGTCTTCCAATCTAAGCTTTGTGTGACGCTCGAGGGATTGAAGCAGGATATCCCGTTTTGCATCCAGCTGTCCTTCATATGAGAGATGCTGAAGCTGACAACCTCCACACTGCTCGTAGACCGGGCAGGGAGCTTTGGTGCGCTGTGGTGACTTCTTCCGGATCTTTTTGATGCGGGCTTCGGTGAATTTCGGGTGGACCTTGGTCACTTCCACGACCACTTCTTCCCCTGTCAGCGCTCCTGGTACGAAGACGATCTTTCGTTTAAAGAATCCGACTCCTTCACCGTTAATGCCGATTTTTTTTATCGTCAGAGGAAACTGTTGTTTCAGCTCGATTTTCACTTCATTGTGCTGCTTTTTTTCGTATTGCTTTTTCATTGGTTCACGTCCGTTCTATTCGATACTTCTCCATAAATACAAGGATGCATAGCTTAAATAAGGATGCCAGGATGTGCTGAATTGGTCCAGCTCGTCCATGGTCGGTTTCTGATCCATTTGGAATAATTTCTTGATGGCATTTTGGATGCCGATATCCGCTTTCGGGAAGAGATTCGGCCGACCCAATCCGAATAACAGAAAGCTTTGAGCTGTCCATGGGCCGATGCCGCGGATTTTGGTAAGTTCCTTGATGACTTCTTCGTCCGGCTGCTCGGCTAGTTTGTCCAGGTCCAGTTCTCCGCTTGCTACCTTCTGTCCGATGCCAATTGCATATTCCGCTTTCCGCTGGCTGAATTGCAGCTCCCGCAGTTCTTCCACAGTAAGCCCGGCGACTGTTCCCGGTGATGGATAGAACCAGACCCCGTCTTTTTGCCAGCCATATTTCGTGACAAAACGATGGGTCAGGGTGAAGGCAAACTTCAGGTTCAGCTGCTGATGGATGATGCTTTTGATAATCGTCGCAAACGGGTCGAATTCAAGGATGATGGGCGTCCCGATATGCTCCTCGAAAATGGGCTTCAGATCGGTCTGCAGGAAGTGCTCGTGCATATCGCGAAGACCGGTGTGCCACTGGAAAATGTCTGAAATCCGGTTCAGTTTTTGCTCAATGTTATCTTCATTTTCAAAAGTCATGCTGAATTCAGGCTGATCAGTGGTGCCTGTCGCCTGAACCTTGATGACCTCCCCATTCCCATCCGGGAGATAATATGGAACCTTCACGCTTCGGTTTTCCTGTTCCACTGCATTCAACGGATCCAGCGCCAGCCTCTCCAGTACCCGGTCAAAATTATAAGGTCCTTCAACCTTAACATCCCTCATCACCATCATCCTCATCCTTCCGCACAAAACTTGTATGTGTATTATAGCATACCGTGGGTGTAACACTTCAACGTTGTCGTTCGTCTGATACAGTAGCTGAGGGACGGACCTCTAAAAGTATTGGAGCCAAAGTTCAGGGAGGGACCTCAAGGAATTTCTAAAAGGGATGATTTGGTTGGTGAGGAAATCTATAATGGCTGGTTTGTTCCTTTTATTCTGTGTTGGTGGCTGTGAAGAGCCTGAGGATCAGATGGAGACTGAAGTGGGAAAACAGGTGGGAGCTTATAAGCTTGTAGAGACAGATGTAGTGAATACTCATGGGAATATAGAGAATATGGAGCGTTTTGAAGAGTTTTATAAGAATGTCGGGGATGATGTGGAGGATCGCATTCGGATTGTTACTTATACGGAAGAAGGTGATCCAGTCTTACATGACCTCGATTATGACGGGAATGTACTTCATTCCGTTCGGGACTCACGTCGGGATACGTTTGGTAGTGGTGAGATTGTAGAAATGTCCTGCGAGAATATAGAGTATATACAAAAAAGGAAAATGGCGGACAATATATACAAGCTGGCCGATTGTGACCGGAAGGATGCAGATGAGAATGTGATTTGGTACTAATGAATTCAGGGACGGACCTCAATTCCTAGGACCAGGTCCTAGGAATGAAGGTCCGTCCCTCTATTTTCTCATCATTGGATGTTCATCAAGGCTTTTGAAGGTGTAGCCTCTTTTCTTTAGGTCTTTTATGGCTTTTTCCATGGCGTCTGCGTTGTCTTTGGAGACAGAGTGCAGAAGGATGATCGCGCCTGGATGGGCTTGGGCCATGATATTGTCGTACGAGTATTGCCAGCCTCTTTGCTGATCGGTTTTCCAATCGATGAAGGCGACTGACCAAAAGACGTGGGTGTAGCCTTCTTCTTTCGCGATTTGAAGTGTACGTTCAGAGAATACGCCTCTTGGGGGACGCAGGTATTTCATTTCTTTCTGACCGGTTAGTTCTTTCGTTTTCACTTTTACTTTCTCCAGCTCTTCCCTGATTTTCTGATCGGAGCTTGCCGTGAAGTCCGGGTGATGCCAGGAATGGTTCCCTACGATGTGCCCTTCTTTCACCATTCGCTTGACCAGGTCTTCAGCGCTTAGTAAGTAGTGACCTGTCACGAAGAAGGTGGCTGGCACTTTTTCCTGTTTCAACACATCAAGGATCTGCCCTGTGTAGCCATTTTCATACCCATTATCAAAGGTTAGATACAGAACTTTTTTATCCGGTGACCCCTTGTAAAAGGCGTCATATTTCTCAAGCAGCCGATCATGCTGTGCTCCTGCTTCTGCAGGGACTTCATTCTGACTTTTTTTAAATCCCCAGCCAATCGGGTTATTCGAAGCTGCATAGGCTTGTGCCGGGATGAGCAATACTAAGATTGACGCTATTATCAACACTTTTAGTGATTTCCGCAAAATTGAACCCTTCTTTCACATTCCGTTTCCTTTAGTTTTTGAGAACGGGAAGGATTCATGTGTACTAAAAGTATCCAATAGTTAAAACGGTTATCATACCCCAACCTTTATTTCGATTGCAAACTCGCTTCAAAAAGATCGATGATTTCCAGGAATCGTTCTGCTTCTCTAAATGTGTGATCAGCCAAAAGTGGATGGATATTACTTTTGATCCTGCATTCTTCAATTAGTTCTCTTGCGGTTTTCTTGAAATCACGTAATGACTTAACTGAAACCTTATTTTGATTCAGAAATTGATTCAACATCGGCTTTGTTTCTGATTGTGGACGCATGGAGTCTAAATCAATCGCTTGAAAAACCAGTTGATCGAAATCCTGGCTGAACTCTCTCGCCTGCTCGACTAATTTCCGTTCGGAAGGATCCAATAGATGTCCGATAAACTTTGCGTGATCGGCCATGATTTTCAGAAAGAATACATTTTCCTGGATTATGGAATCCTGTTCTGGTACAAGTTTCCCCTCATTCAATTCCTGCAGACGTTTGGCAAAGAATGCTGCCTCCCTGCTAATATGATCCACTAACAATGGATAATTATTAGAACGGATTTCACATCGCAATGTCAAACCTAGTATTTTCCGCTTATAGTTCCAAATCGCAGCTGCCGCTTGATAAACTTCGCTGTTAAATGCTTGAATTTGTCGCACATCCGTGTTGATGGAGTATTTATTCAGCTTCTCCTCGATTCTTTCGAAAACCGTAATGAACTGCTGTGCTTCTTCAATTAATTGCTTCTGATCATACGTGAATCCCAAGCTCAGAAATAGAGCATGCTCCTTCATAATTCTCGACCAGAATTGAATCTCATCTAAAGATCGTGCAACGATCGGATTTGTCATATATTCTTCCCCCTCTACTCTCACTCTTCCCCCCTCATACTTATGTAGATGTATTTAAGATAATACTTTAAATATGTTAAATTCACGTAGTTCGAATGGAAAAAGCAAAAAGATTCCTCCTATTGGTACAAAAGGAATCTTCGAGAGGGACTGACAGTAGAATGAAGTTTAGATGATTATATAAATTGCATGCATTACAATAAAGGTCCTACAAAAGATTGGGTTTGTATCCAGGCATATGTCTCAGGTCACCCTGATATTTCATCTTCCATCGAAGAGAAACACGTTTCGAGATAAGGTCCGTCCCTCACTCAAAAAAAGTCTGATACTTCGTAGCCATTTCGGTTAGTTTCCCGTTATGTTCATCGATAAATTCAGATACGGTTTTTTTATCCCAAATGGCCTTACCTGTTGGGAATGCTTCAAATTCATCCTGGAGGTTCTTGACCAT
Source organism: Rossellomorea yichunensis (assembly GCF_032337515.1). Taxonomy (NCBI): domain Bacteria; kingdom Bacillati; phylum Bacillota; class Bacilli; order Caryophanales; family Bacillaceae; genus Rossellomorea; species Rossellomorea yichunensis. The sequence continues at coordinate 373,410 of NZ_JAVYAD010000004.1, forward strand.
TTTGTCCCTTGAAACGGATACCATGGATTCGTCTACCTGGAAATGATATTCCTGGGCATTCGGAACGAGAAGGGTCAGGTAGATGGCGTTGTAATAAAAGTTCTTCCGGTCGGCATGATTACCGTCATACCAAAACTCATCCACGTCACTTTCAGGAAGGCTCCCTTCTTTATTGCCATAGATCACCTTCACCAATTCCCCAGAAAGATCGATTTCCTGAATGGTTTCTCCACCAGGTAATTCCTGAAGGATCGCACTGACCTTGGAGTTATCCCCTACATAGGTTCCGCTGTTTTCTTTTAACATATCAACTTTTACATCTTCAATTGAAGTAATATTCGATTTTTCACTATTACTTGCACACCCAGTTAAGAACACCATCAAGGAAAGAAACAACATGCTCACTAATTTATTGAAAATCATCATAGCCCTCCAGCTCCTGTTTGTATGTAATACGAAAAACATGTGTTTATGGTTTCATATTTTAACATAAATACCCAATAGAAAAACCACCCCGTATCATAACGAGGTGGTCCCTATTCCTTTATTTAAAAACAGGCTCTTTAAACTGAGCTAATTTTTCCAATGACGATTTATCCACTTCTTCATGAAGGCTGTTTCCATGTGAATCCATCGTTACAACCGCTGTAAAGCCTTCCACATTCAGGTGCCACATCGCTTCAGGAATACCGAACTGCATCAGATCCACTCCGTCTACGCCTTTGATGCAATCTGCGTAGTACTGTGCCGCTCCACCGATGGCATTCAGATACACTCCGCCATGATCTTTCAAGGCAGCAAGGGTTTTAGGACCCATTCCGCCTTTCCCGATGACAGCACGGATACCGAACCGCTTCATGATGTCCCCTTGATAAGGCTCTTCACGAATCGATGTTGTCGGACCAGCCGCTTTCACGTGCCAGTTGCCCTCATCGTCCTTAAGCATGACCGGACCACAGTGATAGATGATTTGACCGTCAAGATCCACCGGTGCATCATTCTCACTCAGATGCTTGTGGATCGCGTCACGGCCGGTGTACATGCGCCCGTTGATTTGAACCACATCTCCCACTTTCAGCTCACGGATTTTTTCTTCCGTGATTGGAGCTCGGAGTACCACAACATTTGGCTGTTCTCCGGATGAAGCCGCTGCCGTTTCAAGCTCAGCCTGTGACCCTTGAGTAAGGTCGATCTTCTCGCCTTCCTGATAGAACCATTCGTCGATACCGCCTGATTCAACATCAAGCTTCACGCCTAAACGACGGAATGCCCAACAATTATAGGCAACGGATACGAAGAAGCTTGCAGGGATACGATTCATGACGCCGACTTTACAGCCAAGCAGTGTCGTTTCACCGCCGAATCCCATCGTGCCGATCCCAAGCTCATTCGCATGGTCCATTACGTACTCTTCTAACTTCCGAAGATCTTCATTCGCATTCACATCATCCACGGAGCGGAATAATTGTTCTTTGGCCAGGTCATAGCCTGAAGAACGGTCTCCCCCGATTCCAACGCCGATGAAACCGGCACTGCAGCCTTGTCCTTGTGCCTGATACACCGAATGCATCACGCATTTACGGATCCCATCCAGGTCACGTCCGGCACGGCCCAGTCCTTCAAGCTCACACGGAAGGCTGTACTGGATGTTTTTATTTTCACAACCTCCACCTTTTAAGATCAGGCGGGCATCGATATAATCCTTCTCCCACTGCTCGAACTTGATGACCGGTGTCCCTAAGCCAAGATTGTCTCCTGAGTTTGCACCAGTCAATGAATCAACTGAGTTTGGACGAAGCTTTCCGTCCTTCGTCGCCTGTACCATCGCAGCATAAATCGCTTCTTTGATTTCAAGCTGATTCACGCCGACCGGTGTTTTTATTTTAAAAGTCGGAAGTCCTGTATCCTGACAAATCGGTGATACATTGTCATCCGCCATCTTTACATTATTTGAAATCGTGTCCAGGCTCATCGCCGAACGCGTGCCGGCGTTCTCACGGGCTTTCGCCGAGCGGATCGCACGCCTGACATCCTTTGGCAGGTTCGTGGATGTTTCCACAATCAAATCGTACATACTTTGCTGTAATGTCTCTTTATTCATCGTTCTCCCCCTCTAAAGATCTCAAAAACAGTCTTAATTTTCATACATCATTATACTCCTATAAGAATGAGATTGAAAGGGATTTCACAATGGAATTTCCTTCTCGAAATAACATGAAACCTCGTCTTCTTCCTTATAGATGTACCCGTTGTTTTGGTAAAACCGGATAGCGTCCGACCACTGTTTGTTGGTTTCGAGGATGAGGTAACGAGCCCCAAGGGAGTGTGCTTTTTCTTCCAGGAATCTGAGCATGATACGGCCGAGACCACATTTCCTGTATGGGGATCGGACTGACATTCTCACAATCTGATACGTGTCGTCTGATTCTTTTCGAATCGCTCCTGTGCAGATGATGTTGTCACCCTCTTTTCCTACAAAAAAATGATGCTCCGTGCCGTCATACTCTACGGATATGTCATGAATATCGGGATTCAGGGTGTGATCGATGAATCCGAATCGTTCGAGGAAACCTGACAGGACGACGTTTTTTGCCTGCTCGCACTGGTGTTTTTCGATTGGTGTGATGATCATGGGGATGGATCGCTCCTTTAATAGATGTTTTTATTAAAGTTTGACGTTTTAGCGGGGAAATCCTGCTTGGTATTCTTGTCTACTACTCTGCATAGGATGAAGCGTGGAGTTTATGGGGCGGGAGATAAAAATTGTAGACCGTTATGAATTTTTATCGACCGTTATTTAAATTTATCGACCGCTATTTCTTTTTATCGACCGTTCTACAAAATCCAACAAATTTCGCAAACCATCACAATCACCATCGCTATTCACCATCACAACCAACCCCAAATCAAAGGTCCGTCCCTCAAAAAAAATAAGAGCCCCATCAAGGACTCTTACTCACTCTTCTTAAATTGCTCGCATTTTACTTCTATATCATCGATCATGGCGATCAGGCGATCGATATCGTCAATGTCAGCTTGTTCGGGATCGATTGAGTCCAGAACGTCGACGAACAGGTTCAGGCGTTGTTTTAAATAGCTCACTTGTGAGTCTTTATCGTTGATAGCTTTACCCAAGAGTTCTCTCTCCTTTCAATACGTTTACTATGGTAACCAATAACTTTCGGATTGACAAGGGCTGGGCGTTTCTCAATAATGAATAGGTGACTTATTAATAAAGGAGCTTTTATAATGAAAACTGATACTCTCTCCAAGAAAATGTCGATTGACCATGATCCTTGGGAGGCTTATTTAGATGTGGATGAGCATGGTGATATCACGCTTTCCAATATAGAATTCACCACCACAACGCTCTGTAACATGAGATGCGAGCACTGTGCCGTCGGTTATACGTTATCTCCGAAGGATCCAAGCGCCCTTCCCATTGAATTGATTCTACAGAAGCTCGACGAAATCAAAACACTTCGTTCCCTTAGTATTACCGGCGGAGAGCCGATGATGTCAAAGAAATCCGTTGAAAATTATGTCTTGCCCTTACTCAAGTATGCACATTCCAGAGGCGTACATACCCAAATCAACTCAAATCTGACCCTGGATCTTGACCGATACTTATTAATTGCCCCTTACTTGGATGTCCTGCACATCTCGCACAACTGGGGAACGATCGATGAGTTCATCGATGTCGGCTTTGCCAATATGGAACGAAAGCCTACGAGGGAACAGCGCCAGAAGCTATTTGACCGCATGATTGAAAACAGCCGTGCTCTCTCAAAACGCGGAGTCCTTGTCTCGGCAGAAACGATGTTAAATAAAAATACCCTGCCTTACCTGGAAAAAATCCACCGCCAGGTTGTCGATGAAATGATGTGTGGCCGTCACGAAATTCACCCGATGTACCCGTCGGATTTCGCCTCAAGCCTTGAAACTCTTTCATTAGAAGAAACAAGGGAAGCAATCAGAAATATTCTTTCCTTCCGTGATGAAAACGTATGGATGCTATTTGGAACACTTCCATTCTATCCATGCAGCTCTTCACAGGAAGACTTGGATTTTCTGAAGGAACTTTATGCCGCTAAAAATGTCAGCGTCCGCAATGACCCTGACGGCCGTTCCCGTCTGAACGTCAACATTTTCACCGGTGATGTCATCGTCACTGACTTCGGCGACACGCCACCACTTGGAAATATAGCAAAGGATACCCTTCCTGCCATATTTGAAAAGTGGAAACTACAACCTCTTGCTAAAGAGTTGAATTGCCATTGTCGGGTGGCTCGCTGCCTAGGACCGAACGTGCTCGTGAAATCAATGTATTATGGAGATGTGGACTTTTCGAAGCGTGAAGCGAAGATTTCCCGATGAAAATAGTGTGAAGGCTCAAATCTATTATGGATTTGGGCTTTTTTCATGGAAATTTGGGGTCTGATTTTCTATTATTAACTAACTTTCAGGCCTGCCTTTTTGTGCCAGTTTTCGGGTTTGTCGTGCCACTTTGGCTGTTTGATACGCCACTTCCGCCCAAACTTGTGCCACTTTCCAGGTTTGTTGAGCAAAATTGTGAACAGCATGCGGCCTCGTAGACCAAATACACATTCAAAACACGCCCAGCTCAAGGTCCGTCCCTCTCCAAACAAAAAAAGAAACACAACGGACATTCATCCGGTGTGCTTCTTATCCGATTGGGCCGCGGTCGTTTTTTTTGAGTGGTTGAGCTATTTTTTCCATGGCTGGATCCATTACATTGTATTTTTGTTTTTTTATCTCAGCATAGATCTTTGCTCTTCTCGCTCCGAACCATACTCTTAATGTGATGAACGCCACTAGCAGGCCTCCAAAAATAAGTAAATACTCCATGATATCCCTCCTTCAATTCTGAATATTCTAATTATTATAACATATCAAAGAAAATAATAAAAGAGTGAAATAAGTTTTACCCCATTTCACTCATCTTTAAACATTTATCTTGGTGTTTCGCTTGCCATGAAGCCGAAGTGGACGTGATCCTGAACTGGAATCCAGGCCCCGACTCCTTGGGATGTAACATTTTTCACGACGACGGAGCGTTTTGTTCCTTTCATCACAAGGAACACTTCACCGTAGGTTACTTTTCCTTTTTCGTTAATCGCTGGTGCGTAGGCATAGAGGTAGCCAAGACGTTTGGGTGAAATGTTGTACACCTGATCCTTCTTCGTCCCTGCTCCTACAATTGTTTGGAATGCAAGTGGCAGTTTGGATTTATCCATTGCTTTGATGAGCATCATTTTTTCTACATCATCTGCGTGTGGTACTTTAGCTGTCAATCCGCCCTTTACTACTTTTTGTGCTTCCTGGACGTAATGAATTTGGTAGTTTGATTTTCCGCCGCGGTTATCGAAGTAATTCGTGTTGACCTTTTGATACTCCCAGTTGGGGGATGTCTCGGTTGAAGCATAGTTTAAAGGCCATTCCCCTAAATAGATCGTTGCCCGTAATCCAATCGTTGGTGCTTTATTCATGGTGGATTCATTCAGCATACGGATCAGGTTCGGGTTTTCTATTTTCACATTCGATGTTTCGATCAATTCCTGGGACCACTCACTAGGTTGGAGATACGGTTGATCCTGGGTTGAGTTGGGATACGTATTTTCCTTTGCGATGTTCAATACTGAGTTTGGGATCTTTACGCTGGTATCTTCAGGTGGTTTCGGAGCTTTCTCCGTCGCTTCCTTGTTTTCTTTTTTTGGATTATTTTCAGCGTGGATACCCGTTGTTGCAACGAAAAATGCGAGTATGAACATAAGAACAGTGCGCATGATTTTCATGAAATTGACTCCTTTCAAACTTAACTTAAGGGTTTGCGGTTAGTTTTTCCTAGTTGGAAAAGCTTATCCCAAAAACTTTATTTGAAAGAATATTTACAAAATTCAAATATTATTTTATACTATTATTTATAAGAAAACAGTCAGGCTTCTACCTACAAAGCAAACTGGCCTGTTTTCAATCATTCCTACATTCCCTAAAAAAAGCAGCGGAGTTCATGATTGAACTCCGCTGCTTTTTTAATCATACTGACAGGAACATTCTTCAGGTGGACAGACACATTTGATGTGTACTTCATATGGTTTGGTGGAAACCTTCTTGCCATCAATGACGACAAAGGCTTGGATTGAAATACGATCATGCATTCCGTATTCAGGAATGATTTTGGCCAGATAGTTTCCTTTCTCGTCTGTGATAGCTGGGTTGGGTAGTATAGCACCCTTAAAGGGCTTTTCTTTCACTTCAAAGTGAACCTTGATATCTTCAAGCGGCCTGGAATCACACAGTACTCTTCCAGTGAGGCGGCCACCTCTGCAACCTATATACGGCGGAACATGAAACGTCAGTTTGACTTCACTGCATTCCTGGCAGCCCGCATAAACAAAGGCTTTTTCTTCAATTTCCTTATCCCCTATCACGGCACTTGCCGAATACATAACGTCTTTGAATGGAGTGTTCGGCGGCACTTTGACGTCACTGGTAAACCTTCCATGTTCATCTGTAGACACAACATCTGGTTCAAACCGTAAAACAGGACTGGACAATCTCACTTTCACATTATCCAATGGTTCCTTGTCACATCTAACTTTACCGCTCACCTTTCCACAGCAGTCTATTACTTTTAGATGATCCAGTTCAATAGTCGGATCTTTGCATTCACAATGAATTTTGACCGTTTTGATCATCGACTTGATCACCGTGTCACCTAAAGTGGTCGTCGCCTGAATGGATATGTCTTCAGATTTTCCCGAGATTGGAGTGATCTTTGTTTCATATTCACCTTGCTCATTGGTCAGGACAGGATTGGGTTTCACTTCCACAGCACCTGGTGATGATTCTATAATCACAATCTTGATCGCAGTATTTCGGATAGGGGTTCCGTCACATGTTAATTGTCCGGTCAATTCAGTTCCTTTACAAGGGATGACCTCACACGGCACTTCGAGAGTCAGTTTAGGCTTTTCACACCTCTCACAGCCTGCAATGACTTGGTCAGTGTCCTCCACTTTTTTCCCACCCACCACTGCTTCCGCTTTATAGAAAGCAGACTGAAACTTAGTTCCATTTTTCACCTTGACGACCGAAGAAAATTCTCCTTTTTCATTGGTCACTGGGACAGGTGGTTTAAACTTCAGCATTGGAGAGCCGGTTAGTGTTACCGGGATATTCGCCTGTGGTACGCCATCACAGGTAACTTTCCCAACCACAACGGCACGACAATCGATTTTTTTAAATTTATTTAGCTTTATGTCCGGTTTCTTACATTTGACGCAGCGAACCTTCACTTCCCTTGTTTCTGAGGCAACCCTTTTACCGCCGATTTTCGTTGTTGCTGTGATCGTAATGGTCTCATTCACATCTGGAAAAATGACAAGGGTTGCCGTAAATTTCCCGTCCCCCTGAGTAATCGCAGGATTTGGAGTGATAACGATACGCTTGGATTGTGATTCAATGATAAATGAAATGGCAGCACTCCCTATTGCCCTTCCATCGCAAATGAGTCGTCCAGAAAGTTTTGCCCCCTTGCACCCGACAGGCTCCTTGATCGGATCCAGCGTAAGTTCAGGGTTTTTACATCTAATACAGTCCACTCTTACTGATATCGAATCCCTGATGGTTTTCCCGATGACCACCGCCGTTGCAGTCACGATGACGTTTGGTATGATCGAAGTGCCCGGAGCCACGGTCACTCTCGTTGAAAACCGCCCGGTGCTGTCCGTGGCAGGATTCGGGTTATCAAAGACCAGTCCCGGGAATGATGACGACAGATTAACCGTGACACCTTGGAGGGGTTGATAATCACATAGCACTCTACCACTGATTATGCCTTCACAGCTGATCGTGCCAATTGCATCTAATTGTATAGTTGGATTCGTGCATCCTTCAAAAGGGAAAATCCCTGGACATCCTCTGGGAGGCAAATCGATATTACAATCAATGAACTTTACTAAGGATGGTTTTTTCTTTTTTCTCACTATACTCATTCCTTTACACAAAACTCTCCTGTTATCTTATTCAGGGTTGAGTAGGCTGTTCTCACGAATTTCATCATCTGACGAATGATTTCATGCAAAAGCCCCGGCAGATGACTGCCGGGGCTTTTTTTTAAAGTAAGTAAAAACCGATTCCCATAATGAAATAAGCTGCTAGGAGCGTCAGTCCCTCAAACCAGTTCGTCTCCCCGTCATTGGATATAACGATCGTGACAAGTACTGCTGATACCATGGCCACAAGCTCCGGTAACGTAAACACAAGCGGCATGCTCGTTTCAAAAAACAGTGAAATCAATACAAGGACCGGCGCTACAAACATCGCGATCTGCAAGGTAGACCCGACTGCAATCTCCACAGCGATATCCATCTTATTTTTATAAGCCATAATGATTGCCGACGCGTGTTCAGCAGCATTTCCGACGATGGCTACGATGATGACCCCGATGAAGAGCTCGCTCCAGCCGAATGTGTTCCCCACTTCTTCAAACGTATGAACGAGGCGTTCAGATACATAGGCAACGGCAGCAGTGGAAGCGGCAAGGATCAGCAACGCTTTCCCCTTACTCCACTCCGGCTCTTCATGAGCGTGCGCACCTTCTTCGCCTTCATGCTGATACACCCCTCGGTGAGTGACTAATTTAAAGAATAAGGCAAATAAATAAAGAGCAATCAAGATGACTGAAACACCGATGGATAAAGACATGGTCTTAGCTTCGTTCATATCCTGGGCGAATACTTCCGGGATCACGAAAGCAACGATAATGGCAAACATAAGCAGCCCCGAGTTGTGACGGGCATCAAACACGTTGAATTTCTGACGCTTGAATTTGATTCCCCCTACAAAAAAGGATAACCCGGCAACGAGAAGCAGATTTCCAAGCACGGAACCCGTTAAGGACGCCAGGACGACGCCGATCAAACCAGCTTTTAACGCAAAAATAGAAATAATGAGTTCGACCGCATTTCCAAAGGTAGCATTCAATAATCCGCCGATTCGGGGTCCTGACACAACGGCCAAGCTTTCCGTCGACCTTCCCATAAAGGCAGCGAGGGCAATGATCGTCACACAGTAAATCACGAACATGATGACACTCGGCCAATGAAGCAGTGAGCCGATGACTGAGATCGGAACACCTGCAAATACAAGCAGTGCGAATACTTTATTCATGTGTAAGATCCTTCTTTCTAAAAGAAAATTTGTTTAAATCAAGGGAGATTAGACACATTATAGATAGAACCCACTTAGGAGGTACAACACATGGCACAAAACTTAAAAGACAAAATCGTTGAGCTGTTTTCCAACCACAAAACCGGCACCCTTGCCACCATTCGTGATAACAAACCGTATTCACGCTTTATGATGTTCTACCATGAAGACCTTACTCTCTACACTGCAACCAATGAGCATGCTCACAAAGCGGAAGACATCGCACAGAACCCTCATGTTCATATTCTTCTCGGCCATGACCGCGATTCCGATCATGAGCACTATGTAGAAATCGAAGCAGAGGCAACTGTGGAAGAATCCAAAGAGCTGAAAGAAAAATTCTGGAACGAACAACTCAAATCCTGGATCGCAAGCCCAGATGACCCGGAATACATGCTCTTCAAACTCACACCCAAAACCATCCTCTACTACGAAAAAACAGGCAAAGAACCCCAGGAACTAAGCCTATAGAGGACACCTAATGAGGGACGGACCTTCATCTGGCTAGAGCCTTGATACAATAGGTCTTATACTCCTTGAAGGTCCGTCCCTCATCGCTTCTCATCGCTTTACTGCACTAACTCAAACGTTTCTTCGATTTTGATGCTGTCCTGTACGGATTGGACCATGGAGCAGTTTTTGCGGGTGAGCTTCATGGCTTTTTCGATTTTGTTTTCGTCGAGGTCCGTCCCTCTTATGGTGAAGTGAAGGGAGATGGCTTCGACTCTGTTTGCTTCGGCTTCGTTGCGGGTTACGTCGGCTTTGATATGTATGTCGTCAAATTCGATGCGCATTTTCTCCAGGACTTTTCGAAGCACTCCCCCGCTGCAGACTGCAACTGAAGATACCAATAATTGGAACGGACGAAATCCATACTCTTCGTTACCCGAAACCTCCAGCTTCCCAAACCCTAAATCTGTGAAAAATCCGCCTTCTTGCATGTTAAATTCCATTTTCACTTCATTCCTTCCTTATGTTAGTAGATGTTTTGATTTTACTCCATTCGTTTCGTATTGCCAAACAATGAAATTGGGGGTACCATCAAAGAAGCTATTATCAATGATTGGGAGTTTTTACAAATGAATCAAACACTAACCTTCCGTTTCTGGGTCCTTGTCGGAATCGTGGCAATTTCAGGATTCTCACAAGGGATGCTCCTGCCGCTGATCGCCATCATATTCGAGCAGGACGGCGTTTCTTCCTCCCTGAACGGATTAAACGCAACCGCCCTATATATCGGAATCTTACTCGCCTCTCCATTAATGGAAAGACCACTTCAGAAAATCGGTTACAAACCGATGATCATCATCGGAGGAATTGTGGTCGCAGCGTCACTCTTACTATTCCCGGTTTGGAAATCCTTCTGGTTCTGGTTCTTCCTGCGTCTTTGCATCGGAATCGGCGATCATATGCTGCACTTCGCCACCCAGACATGGATCACATCGTTTTCACCAAAAGAACATCGCGGACGTAATATATCCATCTACGGGGTCTCTTTTGGAGTCGGTTTTGCCGTGGGGCCGATGATGACACAGCTCATCACCATCCATCAAGCATTGCCGTTCATTATCTCTTCCTTATTAAGCCTGACCGTGTGGATGTTCGTCTTTAAATTACAAAACGAATTCCCCGATCAGCAAAATATCGGCAGTGCCTCGTTCCTTGGATCGTTCCAGCGCTTCGGAAAGGTTCTCAAATATGCATGGGTCGCCCTGTTGCCTCCATTGGGATATGGATTCCTGGAAGCTTCATTAAATGGAAACTTCCCTGTATTCGCCCTTCGAAACGGTCTTTCCATTGAAGCAGTCGCCATCCTCCTACCTGCTTTTGCCGTGGGAAGTATTATATCCCAGGTGCCTCTTGGGATTCTGAGTGACAAATATGGAAGACAAAATGTCCTTCTCATCGTCATGATGATCGGTTTTCTCTGCTTTTCGGCAGCAGGAATCGTCTCTGAATCCACCATGGGCTTATTTATCTGCTTTACGTTAGCCGGGATGGCTGTCGGATCGACTTTTTCACTCGGTATTAGTTATATGACGGATCTTCTGCCAAAAGAATTACTTCCTGCCGGAAACATCATGTGCGGGATCTTCTTCAGCTTCGGAAGCATGATCGGTCCATTCGTTGGCGGAATCACCATCGACTGGTTCAAAGGCTCAAGCTTCTTCTATTTAATCGCATGCATGATGCTGATGATTTTTGTGAGCCTACTCGTCTTTTCCATCCAAAATCGACGTGGAGAAATAACCCAGAATAACTAGCACAAAACTCTTTCCATTATCATATACATGTGATAGGATTAGATTATAATAATTATAAATTACTAACTTCATATACATTCAACTAAGAGCACGTGCAGTTTTGCTGTCACCTTTCATTGGTGGCAGCTTTCGTCGTTTTATAGGGGTAATGACGTTGATTATTATTCTCAATGAGAATCTCGTATTTTCATTTAACTAAGGAGGAATACGCTATGAGCTCACAATCCAAAGCCTTATCCATGAGGACACCGAATGAAAAAATAAACATATTTGAAAAAATAAAGCCTCATGCAGAATTGATTGCCGCACTAGTAAGCGGTGTGTTTATTTTACTGGGATGGTTGACGTCAAACGATGACTCAAGCTTGAGCATCATCTTCTATCTCCTTGCTTTTGCCATCGGCGGATTCGCGAAAGCCAAAGAAGGAATCGAAGAAACCATCGAAAACAAAGAACTGAATGTAGAGATGCTGATGATTTTTGCAGCCGTGGGGTCTGCCATCATCGGTTACTGGACAGAGGGAGCCATCCTGATTTTCATCTTCGCTGTCAGCGGCGCACTTGAAACGTATACGATGAACAAAAGTCAGAAGGAAATCTCCGCACTCATGCAGCTTCAGCCTGAAGAAGCATGGCTAGTGACAGGATCTGGTGAAAAGAAAGTCCACGTTTCAAGCCTTGAAATCGGCGATCATATTTTAATTAAACCAGGTGAACGCGTGCCAACAGACGGAGTGGTCGTTAAAGGAACAACGTCCATTGATGAAGCAGCCATTTCCGGAGAAGCAGTCCCTGTAACGAAAGGTCAAAGAGATGAAGTGTTCGCAGGAACGGTCAATATCAACGGTGCCATCACGGTTGAAATGACCAAACCAAGCAGCGAAACCCTTTTCCAAAAAATCATTGATCTCGTGCAATCCGCACAAAGTGAAAAGTCGCCTTCACAGCAGTTCATCGAACGCTTTGAAGGAACGTATGTAAAAGTCGTGCTTGCCGTTGTCTTCCTGATGATGTTCCTACCCCACTTCTTCCTCGGATGGAGCTGGACGGAAACATTCTACCGGGCAATGGTCCTGCTCGTTGTGGCTTCACCTTGTGCCCTGGTTGCAGCGATCATGCCGGCAAGTTTATCGGCGATTTCAAACGGTGCCCGTCATGGAATTCTTTTTAAAGGCGGAGCTCACTTGGAAAATTTGAGCAACATTAAAGCCATTGCCTTTGATAAAACAGGAACGTTGACGAAGGGGAAACCCGTCGTAACGGATCTAGTGGTTAGGGATCATGTGGATGAACGTGAAGTCATGACTACCGTTGCTTCGATTGAAAACCAGTCGAATCACCCTCTTGCCCAAGCGATTGTCCGCCACGCAACCCGCGAGTTAAACCTGGACCTTTCCCAGCCGGATTCTCTCGAAGACGTATCCGGTTGGGGAGTCAAAGCGCTTGTGGACGGAGCCGAATGGAAAATCGGGAAAGCAGATTTTGTGGATAAAGTGTTGGCAGAACAATTTATGGATGGTGCCTTTGGACGAATCGCTTCTGAAGGTAAAACGACGGTCTTTGTTGCCAAGGAAAATCAAATTGTGGCATTGATCGCATTGAAAGACGTGGTTCGTAAAGAAACCATTGAAGCGTTAGAATTATTGAAGCAAGAAGGCGTCCAAACCATCATGCTGACAGGGGACAACGAAAAGACAGCCCGTGCCATCGCAGAAGAAGCCAAGGTTGCCTCCTTCATTGCTGAGTGCCTGCCGGAAACAAAAGTAGACGAACTGAAAAAGCTGAAACGCCAATTCGGTACCGTCGGAATGGTCGGGGACGGAATCAACGACGCACCTGCACTTGCAACGGCCAACGTCGGAATCGCCATGGGTGAAGGCACCGACGTTGCCCTGGAAACAGCCGATGTCGTGTTAATGAAAAACGACCTTACCCGTATTGCTGAAGCTATTAAACTATCGAAAAAAATGAAGCGGATCGTGCAACAAAACGTGGTATTTTCAATTGCTGTGATCATGCTGCTGATCGCGTCGAACTTCCTGCAAATCCTGGATCTCCCTTATGGGGTCATCGGGCATGAAGGTAGTACGATTTTGGTTATATTAAATGGTCTGCGATTGTTGAAATAATGTTGATAAGCATCCAATCTTGAGGGATTGGATGCTTTTTTTTATGAATGGTATAGTGCGGCCAGCGATTCTCTGACACTTATCCACACCCCTATTTCATCCACAATATATCAACCATTTTCACCTACTCAAAATTATCCACAATCCACATTCCCCCTCTATTCCCCCCACTACTAAACAACCAGAATAGTTATCCACATTCCCTGCAACACACCTTCCCCTACCAAGGTCCGTCCCTCCAACTAATAATATTTTACTAAAATAATATTTTGTTGTTGCTTTATTGAAAGGGATATCATAAAATGTGTTTAGTTAGTGCAAACGGTTGCATCTTTTTCATGTTACATAGCACTCCAGTCATGAATAGGTACCCCTCAGCATTTCACTTTAATTTGAAATGTAAACGCACACATGTCATTCAATATAAAATATAGTTTCGAATAGATTGATATTAAAGGAGGAAACGGGTTTATGAAGAATTTATTGTCGTTTGATTTTTGGCAGAAGTTCGGGAAAGCGTTGCTTGTAGTAGTGGCCGTCATGCCAGCTGCAGGGATCATGATTTCCCTCGGTAAGTTGATTGCGATGATGGGTGGAGACATCACATTAGTGCAAACGATTGCAAGAGTGATGGAGGATATCGGTTGGGGTGTCATCACTAATCTTCACATCCTTTTCGCCGTAGCCATCGGTGGTTCGTGGGCGAAAGAACGTGCAGGAGGAGCCTTCGCTGCTCTGATCGCCTTCATCCTCATCAACCGTATTACAGGCGCGATTTTTGGAGTTAATGGAGATATGCTTGGGGATCCCGAAGCAACAGTCTCTTCCCTTTTCGGACAAACCTTAGTGGTTTCTGATTATTTCACATCGGTCCTTGGTGCACCTGCTTTAAATATGGGTGTATTCGTCGGGATCATCTCAGGTTTCTTAGGAGCCAATCTTTTCAACAAATATTATAACTACAGTAAATTACCCGATGCTCTTTCCTTCTTTAACGGAAAACGTTTTGTACCATTTGTGGTGATTGTGGGCTCTATCGTCATCGCTGTCATCATGGCGATCGTATGGACATTCATCCAGGGGTTACTGAATGATTTCGGTCAATGGATTGCAACATCGCGAAACACAGCACCAATCATTGCGCCATTCATTTTCGGTGCATTAGAACGTTTACTATTACCATTCGGTTTGCATCATATGTTAACGGTACCAATCAACTACACAGAACTTGGCGGAACATACAAAATCCTGACAGGATCAGGTGCCGGTTCAACGGTTGCAGGTCAAGATCCACTTTGGCTTGCATGGATCGCTGACTTAAACAACTTCCTGGCTGCAGGAGATACAGAAAGCTACAAGCAATTATTAAATGACGTCACACCTGCACGTTTCAAAGTAGGTCAAATGATCTTATCCACAGCTGCCCTGATCGGTATCGCCTATGCCATGTACCGCAATGTGGATAAAGACAAGAAGAAAAAATACAAATCTATGTTCCTATCAGCTGGTTTAGCCGTATTCTTAACAGGTGTTACAGAGCCAATCGAATTCATGTTCATGTTCGCAGCCCCACTTTTATATGTTGTGTACGCGATCATGACAGGACTTGCATTCGCGATTGTGGATATCGTTCACATCCGCGTTCACTCATTCGGATCCATCGAGCTTCTGACTCGTGTGCCGATGATCATCAAAGCTGGTCTGTGGGTGGACCTTGTGAACTTCGTTATTGCCTGTATCGTTTTCTTTGCTCTTAACTTTACGGTTGCCAACTTCCTGATCAAAAAGTTCAACTTCCCGACACCGGGGCGTAACGGGAACTACATTGAAGATGAAGCATCCACAGGCGGCGGTACCGTAAGTGCCGATTCCATCGCACCAAAAGTCGTGGCCATGCTTGGCGGTAAAGAAAACATCGTAGACGTGGATGCATGTATGACCCGTCTTCGTGTAACAGTAAAAGACACAAGCCTTGTCGGGACTGAACAGGAATGGAAGAAAAACGGAGCCTTGGGACTCATCCTGAAAGACAAAGGCGTACAAGCCATCTATGGTCCGAAAGCAGACGTCATCAAATCTGACATTCAAGATCTACTGGGAGCTTAATACATGAAACTACTCACGTTGAATTGTCACTCATGGCAGGAAGACAACCAACTCGAAAAAATCTCGATCCTGGCACATGACATCGCGGAGAAATCCTACGATGTCATCGCCCTCCAGGAAGTCAGTCAGCTGATCGAGAGTGAACAAGTCGAGGGCTTCGTTAAAAAAGGCAATTATGCCCTCGTCCTTCTTGGGGAACTGGAGAAACACGGTGTGACAGATTACACACTCGTTTGGGACTTCGCTCATATCGGATACGACGTGTACGAAGAAGGCGTGGCAATATTAACGAAACACCCGGTCGTTGAAAAACACCGCTTCTTCATCTCAAAAAGCCATGACCAATCCTACTGGAAAACCCGAAAGATTGTAGGGGCGACGATTTCATATGAAGGAAAGCCCTTCACCTTCTACTCCTGCCACCTCGGCTGGTGGACAGACGAAGAAGAACCGTTCAAGTTTCAAGTTGATTCCTTGATGGAGCAAGCCACCCCTGAATCCCCCTTCTTTTTAATGGGAGACTTCAATAATAATGCATGGGTTCGGGAAGAAGGATACGATTACCTTCTTTCAAAAGGACTCCTGGATACATTTGATGTAGCCGCCCAACGGGATAGCGGTGTCACCGTTGAAGGGAAGATTGCCGGATGGGATGAGAATAAGGTCGATTTAAGGATTGATCTTATACTGTCCAGTGAAAAAGTGGACGTTCGGTCGTCCCGGGTCATCTTTAATGATGTGAATAAACCTGTTGTTTCGGATCACTTCGGGGTTGAAGTGGTGTTGGGTGACGGGGAAAACAGCTGATCTTGGATTGGCTGTTTTTTTTGTGTGTTTTGAACGGGGGTTGAGTCGTTTTTGTCAGGAGGTGGGTGGGAATCGGATGTGTTTTGGGTTTTGGAATAGTTCTTGCTGGTGTGGTTTTGGGAGCTGTGAGATATATCGACAGTTATAGAAATTTATCGACCGTATTTTCAATATATCAACCTTATTTTCATTTTATCGACCGTTCTGCTGTTCTCGACAAAAACTGCACGCCCCCCCATCCGACCGAACATTTTGTCCAAAGCTTTCACTCATCCACCAGCTTCCCACAAACCCAAAACAAAAAAGTACAACGCCCTAAGACGCTGTACTCCACTTCCTACTTCAACTCCACATTATCAATCACTACATCATGTGAGCCGAGCACCTCTCCAGTGGCACCCAGTAAAAACTTCAAACTCGTCTCCTCCCTCAAAGGGGTCGTAAACGTATATTCAAAGCGATCCATATTTTCATTAAGTTCAGCAATTTCCGAGAGGTACCTCGTATATTGACTGTTTTCCAGCGTCACTGCCATCGACCGGGCTACTGAAGAGCTTGCATCGAAGGAAAGCGTGTATTCTTTCCCGGGCTCTAGCACCAGATTCCCCTGAAAGAGTTGAACGCTCCATGCTTCCTTCCCTTCATTCCCGATGGAGATATGTGCTTCATCATCAACACTCTGAACACTTGCTCCTGCATCAAAATGAATGTAGGACTCCCATGGATCTAAGCCATTGTCGAATGTCCCGTTTTTAATAGGAAACGGATCAACGGGTCCCACTTTTTTCAATAGTTTAATATTATCCAGCTTCACCTTATGAGTGCTGCCCCCAAGGTGGATGACCAGC
The DNA here is from genome assembly GCF_032337515.1 of Rossellomorea yichunensis. NCBI lineage: Bacteria > Bacillati > Bacillota > Bacilli > Caryophanales > Bacillaceae > Rossellomorea > Rossellomorea yichunensis. Next base: position 390,798 of record NZ_JAVYAD010000004.1, read on the forward strand.
TGCGCTTCCAAATCTGTCATATCCGGCATCGAGAAAGCCATGCCATGACGTTCCCAATCACCATTCAGAGAGGTCGTTTCCTTTGCATAGGAAATCTCTCCATCCTTGCTTCTTATCTCAATCTGAATATCACGGGCACTTTCAGCCACCCCGTCCAGTGTCAGTTCATATTCACTTCCAGCTTGAAGCTGAACACCTTTTTGCACTAATTGTACTTCGTCCGTTTCATTTAAAGGCTTGGACGAAAATACCCGCTCTTCAGGATCCACTTCCATGGAATCAGCATTCTCGGAATCTACCAGATTCCAATAAAGCAAACGGTCAGGGAATCCCTGGTCGAACGTTCCATTATAGACAAGGTTCCCGTCAGGAAGCGCAGGCTTGGAAGCATCCGGATCCACTTTCACAGGAGGGATTTCCTCGACCCGGACATTTCCGATCCAGACAGGCAGGGTGGACAAGCCTAAATTAAACTCCAGTCGGGCTGCAAGATCGGTTTCCTCCGTCATTTGGAACACCGTTTCATAGGATTGCACCTGATCTGTTAACTCAAACGACTCGCTTCTTGAATACGTGGCATATCCCCTCTCTGCACCTCCGCTGACTTTTACATTGATCGGACGCGGTTCAATGGACTTCGCATCAAAGGACACACGATAATAACGTCCTTTTCCAATAGAGGCATCTTGTATCAGCTGGACAGAATAAGGTTGATTACCGGGCTCCTGTATATCGACTTTTGCATAGTTCACGCTATCCACCTGGTCGATGGATACATTTGCTTTCCCGCCAAAATCAGGCACGGTCAAGAAATACCAATAATCCGTGTTCTCCACTCCTGCAATCCCTTCTACGTCTTCCCATTCCTGATCAAACCCATTATTGTAAATGAGGTTCCCGTCTTCAAGGGGTTGTTTCGCCTCATCTGGAAAAGGAGCCTGCTCGAAAACTGGTAACTCAGGAGTCTTATAAGGTCGTCCCGTCAGATCATACACCCGCACATAGTCAATGTTCATGGATTGAGGGAACATGGAATCCTCAGTTGGATCTCCATCAAAGTTCCCGCCGATCGCCAGGTTCAATAGCATATGGAATGGCTGATCAAATGGAGCTGGATATGTGAAATTAGCTGATGTGCCAATTCCTTTGCTATACCAATTGTTTTGGGTTTGGTGGAGTTTTCCATCTACATACCAGCGAATTTCCCCCGGTTCCCATTCAACCGAGTATACATGCTCGTCTGCAATGGTCGACCCATCTTCAAAGGCATAGTGTGCGCCGGTGTATTTGTTATTTGGCCAGCTTTCACCATAGTGAATCGTGCCGATCGCTTCATGGGGATTGCTTCCCTGTGCCTCCAAGATGTCAATCTCCCCTGATGCTGCCCATCCACCATATCGATCATCTTCAGGAAGCATCCAGAATGCCGGCCAATACCCTTTTCCAACCGGAAGCGACGCCTTCATTTCGAATTTCCCATACGTTTTTGAAAAAAGACCCTTCGTTTTCAGGCGAGCCGATGTATAAGAGTATCCCTCATATTCTTCTTCTTTAGCCGTGATCACGAGCTTTCCATCTTCTGTCTTCGCATTTTCAGGGCGGTCTGTGTAATATTGCTTTTCATTATTCCCCCACCCCGGGATAAATTGACCGTTCGCATCGGTATACCCGTTGCCGATATCAAACGTCCACTTTCCACGGTCAATCTCTGTTTGATTAAATTCATCATGCCACATCAGGGACCATGGAGTGGTGAAAGAAGTAGCGTCAGAAGTTTCTTTTCCATTGAACATGATGGGGCTATCCAAGGTTGCTTCTTGTACGGAGCCATCACCGGCTATAACAGATCCCTTTCCTGCCTTCAACACATGAAGCTCTTTCACTAACCCATTAGTGGGAAGAGTGAACTTTGAAAGCGCGTTCAATTTTATCCGTTCGGCAATACCCCCAAGCTCTACATTAGCCTGACCCTTTTTGCCGGTGGTTGTGACTGTATCAAACTCACCTTGCAGTGTAGCCTTTTTCTTTTTAGAAGGAGAGGAATATACCGTTACATCGTGAAAGCCTTCCGATGTAATTTCATTCTCTGTTAACAAAACCTGTCCCTCCAGCCGTGTATCATTGACATTGGATTCTCCAGAAACGGTGATCTTCGTGGCATGGGCAGGTGTTTGAACAGAGAGGCTATGTAACTGGGAATCTTTCAATTCGAAAGTTTCAGGCGCTTTCCCTTTCACAATGGTGGTGCCAAGAACCGTCACATTCTCAAACGTAATATTTCTCCCTGCACCAGGGGTGATGACTAAATCGCCTTCAATCGTTTTATTCTTTAAGGTCGAATCCTTGAGGTGATAGGGCTTATCCTTGTGTGCTGCTTTTCCTATGTTTCCTGGTGTAAGACTCATGATGAGACATGCAGCGGTAAAAGAGGTGACTGCTTTTTTAATCATTGGAACGCCTCCTGTTTTGATTTATGTCTCACGTGGGACATTTGTATATAACTATAAAAGCATCACCACTCTGTGACAACATTTTTTTACAATAACAATCCCCTTTTAAACAAAAAAATGCTTACTCCCTTGGGAATACAGCATTTTCTTATTATTCTTTTTGACGACAGGAATCTCGTTTGACGAGTGCAGCTTGAAATGGACTCATCTTTTCATAGGGGATCTCTTCGATTCTGTGAATCAACTGCTCCACCAGAGCCACCGCCATTTCAACTCTAGGTACATGCATCGTCGTTAATGCGGGAGACGTATATTCCGTAAGCAATAGATTATCAAAGCCAATGAGAGACACATCGCCAGGGACACTTCTGCCGGCATCTTTTAACCCCTTGAGGGCACCGAATGCAATATGATCATTCGAACAAACGATAGCTGAAGGAAGAGTTCCCTGCCCGATCCAATGATTGACGGCATCCCTTCCTGAATCCTCGATGAACTTGCCTTTAAATATGTAATCCGATTGAATGGGAATACCTGCTGTTTGCATCGCTATTTGATAGCCTCTCAAACGCGCAATTGCTGCAGGATTATCTTCATCACCCGTAATGATTCCGATCTCCTCATGTCCAAGCTCAATGAAATGATTGGTCGCCCCCATTGCACTAACCTCGTTTTGTAATACGGGCATCGGGATCTCAGGTGTCCACCTTGACACGTTGTTTTGATCAAAGACCCCCACCAAGAAGCCCGCTGCGGAAATTTCATCCACGATTGATTGGACGTTGCTCCAACTGATGATGATCCCCGCATCGATGCTCTTTTCACGGTAAAGTTTTAACACGGGGGAGGAATCATTCAGGTCCGTCATGGACACAAGCATATTATAGCCCCGCTCTGAGGAGGCATTGATCATGGCCCCTATCACAACACTGTAAAAAAGGTCATCCGAATATATACGATGCTTTGAAGGGTCTTGAATGATAAAAAGGCCGATCGTGTGCGTCTTTTTCTTCACCAGCCTTCTCGCTGACACATTGGGCTGATAGTGATTCTCCTCCATAATCTGCAGAATGCGATCACGTGTCTCTGCCCGTACCTGATCCGAATTGTTCAGTACACGCTGTACCGTCTTCCGCGATACCCCCGCAATCCTCGCAATATCAAATATATCCATAGGCTCCTCCTGAAATGGTTACTTCTTTCTATTATAACGAATGATATTGGGGTTGGATATATGACCATGATTGGACGTCCTTCTCCATCCTCAAAAAAAAACAGTTGAAACCTACCCACCCCCTCATCCGTATATACACTATAAACAGAAGCACTTGAAAGGGGAACACTATGGGAAATATATTACTATTTTCAGTCATTGTCGGATTGGTCATGGCCTTACTCGTCATACCGATGGCAATCATGAAAAAGCAGAATAAAAAAGAGGGGTATCCGTCATTTGCAGCACTGTTCGGAGCCACCCTCCTTATCACGACTATCATTGTATTCGTCTTCTATTACATTACAAATCTTGATCAGAACTTTACGAGCATGTGGATCTTGCTCATCGTAGCTGCAGGATTCGGCGCCACACTTGCAACCGGGACAGAAAGAATGGTGAAGGGTGCACTGTTCCTTGGAAGTCTCCTCGTCGGGGCTTACTTCCTGACTGCCTTTGTTTTCAACGCCGATGAGAAATTTGAATCAGCGAAAATGGACGTAAAAACGGAAATCGAAGCGTTTGATGAGAAGGAAACGCCGGCAAGCGTCCCTCCACAATTCGCCCGTAACAAAATGAAGAAAGCATTCGGTCAGGTTCCAAATACGAGTTACTATGAGCTTGGACGACTGCAGATTCAAAAGGTCAATGGCGAGTACGTCTACATTGCACCGGTTGAATTCTCCGGATTCTTCAAATGGTTCAAGGGGGATGAAACACCCGGTTACTTCACCCTAAGTGCCACCGATTCATCAGCAAACCCTAAATTCATCAAAGAAGAAATGGTCTACACACCATCTGCCTTCTTTAATAAAAAAATCGAGCGACATATCCGCTTGAACTATCCGAAGGAGATCTTCAATGGTGATGTTCAGCTTGAGATCGATGACGAAGGAAAGCCATTCTATATTCGAACGTACGGTGAGTTCATTTCTGCACGAAACGGATTTGAAGCGAAAGGAATCGTCATGGTCGATCCGATGTCCGGTGATACCAAGTCATACAAAATCGATGATGTACCGGATTTCATTGACGGAGCGATTTCACCGGAAACCGTCAGCCTCCAGAACAGCTATTTCGGTAACTACGTTCAAGGATTCTGGAACAGCCGCTTCGGTAAATCAGACGTCAAGCTTCCGTCAGATGAAGGGACCGAAGCCAATGTGAGCCCTATTTTTGACGAAGATGGTGACATGTACTACTTCACCGATTTCACCTCGCCAAAAGAAGGTGTCGATTCGATGCTCGGTTACTCCTTGACGAACTCAAGAACGGGAGAAGCAACGTTCTATACAGGAAACCTTGAAGAGTCCTACATGGATTCACAGGGAGCCCTGCAGATCATCCAGAAGAAATTCATCGAGAAAAAATGGGATGGCGAAATGCCGGTGCTTTATAACTTCTACGGAGAAGCAAGCTGGCTGACTCCGGTGCTCGATGCGAATGGTTTCTTACAAAACTACTTCATCGTCTCGGCAGCCAACCCGGAAATATCTGCCTATGCCAATACGCCAAACCAGGCTTTGAAGCAATACAAAACGGCACTCCAACGAGGAGGCGGCAGTGTGGACGGCAGCTCGAAAGCAGAGGAGAAACAGACAAATGGTACAGTCGCCCGTGTCTATAAAGAAAAGACAGGTGACTACACAGTCGTATCATTCTTACTCGACAACGGCAACAACTATATCGTTTCCTCGGAAAACAGCTTACTTGCGATCTACCTGAAGGAAAATGACAAGGTGAACGTGAAGTACATGGATACAGGGGAAGAATTCCTGCCAGTGAAAGAACTGACGATCGAAGGATTATAATAAAAAACGATGAGGGCACATGAGCTCTCATCGTTTTTTTATGATTCACCGGCATTCACATAATACACCAGATTATCCGTCCACTTCCCAAACTCATAAATGAATCCTTTCCGCGTGCACTCATACTGCATGCCGACACCTTCTGCAAGGCTGATCGATGGCGCGTTATCGAGATTGATATGGGCCTCGATCCTGTGATAATTCAATTTCACAAAAGCCAGCTGAAGGGCTGCCTTCACCGCTTCCTTCCCGTAGCCCCGGTTCCAGTAGCGATTATGTACCATATAACCGACCCTGCCCCAGTTAAAGTTGTACCGCATCAGAGTGGAGAAGTCGATGGTCCCAATATTCGCGCCACCTTCTTTCAGAAAGATCCCCAGAATATAGACCTGGTCCCGATCGATCATCTCATCATGCCTCAGAAGCATCTCCATGTACCAAAACTCCGTGCACTCACTCATGTCCTGATAGCCAACGTCATATTTATGCTGGGATGGGAGCCTGTTCAGATGTCCCCTTAACCAGCTTTGGTAATCCCTGTTTTCAAAGGGTCTGATGACCAGCCTTGGTGATTCGATGGTTAAGTCCTTATGCTTCATCCTTGCCCCTCCCTTTTCGTTTATTTCTATTTTTAATAGTATCAACCTGCCATTTAGAATGGTAGTCCTTTTTCAATAAAGCGGAAGGCGTCCCTCCTCTGAGAAACGCCTTCATCATTACTTGTCTTTGTACCATTCTTCCTCTAGTTCCTTCTCAATCTGCTCATCGGACAAGTATTCTTCATCCAGCTGCTGCACATGCTCGGTGATCCGGTTAAGCTTGGAATGCACGACCCAAAGGCTGATTACCACGACTGCCATGAATAAAACGAGGATGAGTTCAAATTCCATATAATCGATGCCTCCTTTACCTATGTTTATTAATCAAACATGGGAAAAAGAAGGCTTTAGGGAGAAAAAAGGCGAATAGGTCCGAAAGTCCCCTCTTCATCCGGAACTCACGAAATATCAGTGTTCATCCAACTTTTCAATCTTGTTGAAGTCCCCTCCAAAGTCACCTGTACGGGGTCTCTCCCCTGATGACGAATAGACAAACCCGGAGAAACTATCCAATATCCCCCGAAAGGTAAAGAAAAGGACCTTCATATCCTTCTCCTTCTTCTCTACCAGAATATCGCCTCCACCTTTGGACACACCTTGGTATTCCCCGGGGAGGTGAATGATAGAGTCATTGTAGGGTACATTCGGGGTAATTGCCCCTTCATTTATTTTATTCACCACACTCATTCGATCATCATGATTCCTCTTGAAATCCATCTCCAATATGACCTTTGTGAAAGGAAAAAAAATCATGAAGATCACGGTCAGTACTTGAATGAAGAACGGTATCCAGTTCTTGTTTTTAAAAACGTCTATAACGGCGAATATGAGAATGACCAGGAAAAAACCTCCTGCCACTAACAAAAGAAAAGGCATCAAAAACGGCGTCAGGATGTGTACGAGTTCCCACTGAAAAAACGCCAGTGCCACTATCATCACACTGCTGGCTAGAGACAATATGAGAATGACACTTCCCTTCTTCAATATGCTTTCGCCCAATAAACCAAATGTTTCGCATCCTTACTACAACACACACATGTATCCGACACCAGCTCCTGCTCAAACGGCATGCATCTAGAAGTGGCACCCGTTTCTTCCTTGATCTTATCTTCACAAGCCCGGTCCCCGCACCACATCGCTTTGACGAATCCGCCTTTTTCCCTAACCGTCGTTTTGAATTCCTCAAAGGTTTTGGCTACGGTTGTTTTTTCATCGCGATGGGCTCTCGCTTTTTCTAAAAGGTTGTGTTGAATGTCTTCCAGAAGTTCAGAGACTTTCACTTCCAGTTCTTCCATCGTGACCGTGATTTTCTCACCTGTATCACGTCTTGCTAATACCACCTGCCCGTTCTCGATATCCCGTGGACCAACCTCCAAGCGAAGTGGTATGCCCTTCATTTCATATTCATTAAATTTCCAGCCCGGCTTTTTATCACTCGCATCGATGTCAACACGGGCAACACCGGTAAGCTGGCTTTTCAGATTATACGCAAAATCAAGGACGCCCTCCTTATGCTGTGCAATCGGTACGATCATCAATTGAGTCGGAGCGATTCTTGGTGGAACGACCAGTCCACGGTCATCCCCGTGAACCATGATCATGGCACCGATGATGCGGGTCGTGAAACCCCAGGACGTTTGCTGCACATGCTGAAGCTTTCCATCGCGGTCCGTGAATTGAATCCCGAAAGCTTTCGCAAATCCGTCACCTAAATGATGGGACGTTCCAGATTGCAATGCCTTCCCGTCATGCATCAGGCTTTCGATCGTATACGTATATTTGGCACCGGCAAACTTTTCTTTTTCTGTTTTTTGACCCTTGATGACCGGTATCGCCAGCAGATCTTCACAAAGCTCCGCGTACACCTCCAGCATTTTCACCGTTTCATCATGAGCATCTTGATCGGTCTCGTGGCACGTATGCCCCTCCTGCCACAGAAATTCCAAAGTTCTCAGGAATGGACGGGTCGTCTTTTCCCAGCGGACCACATTGGCCCACTGATTGTAGAGCTTAGGCAGGTCACGGTAGGAATGGATGATGTTTTTGTAGTGCTCCCCGAACAATACCTCAGAAGTCGGACGCACGCACAGCCGTTCCGCCAGCTCCTCTTCCCCTCCATGAGTCACCCATGCCACTTCAGGCGCGAAGCCTTCGATATGATCCTTCTCTCTCTGAAGAAGGCTTTCCGGTATAAAGAGTGGCATATACACATTTTCATGCCCTGTTTCTTTTATTTTTGCATCGAGGGCATCCTTGATATTTTCCCAAAGTGCGTATCCGTAAGGTCTGATGATCATCGACCCGCGGACGCTCGAGTAATCGATCAGCTCCGCCTTTGTCACGACATCCGTATACCACTGGGCAAAGTCTTCATCCATGCCCGTTACATCTTTTACAAATTCTTTTGCCATTTGTGAGCACCTCATTTTTAATTGGATTGGTTTTATCAGCGAAATTTGGATATATCAGCGGAATTTTCGTTTTATCGGCGAAATCCCGGATTTATCAGCGAAATTTTAGTTTTATCATCGAAATCCTGGATTTATCAGCGAAATTTTAGTTTTATCATCGAAATCCTGGATTTATCAGCGAAATTTTCATTTTATCGGCGAAATCCTGGATTTATCAGCGAAATTTTCATTTTATCGGCGAATCGCCTTCACCCATAAAACAAAAAAAGCCCTGCTTCTCATCAGGGACCATTTCTGGCGGTACCACCCTGATTCAAAGCAAAGCTTTACACTCATTCCATGATAACGGTATCGGACCGCTGATATCTTCATTCGATACAGAACTTAGAGGCAGGTTCAAAGGTTCATCAATGGGAGCTTTTCACCAAACCGCTCCCTCTCTAAAAAGACAAGATCCCTTTACTGATCCTCGGCAATGTTTCAGTTATTTTAGATGATTATATATAGATATGCAGGGGCTGTCAATATTTGTTACAAAGAATAAATCCTCTCCATCTCCCGACTGAAGAAATCATTCCCATTCCTCTCATCAAAATCCCCGGCGATCTCTTCTGCAATTTCACTCATCACATCAATGGCAAATCCCGGACGATGACCGGCTTCAACAAGCTTACGGTGAAGAACAATCGCACTCATATAAAAGTAAAACATCCCGTAAGGATCCTTCCCACTATCCGCATACTCGATGTGACGCTCCAAAATTTTGATTCCCCTGACTGGTTCCGTTAAGGCAAGAAGCCTGATATGTTCGGAAGCTTCGACTAAAAAGTGTGGCTTATCATAAATGAAAAAGTATCCTTCTGACTGATAGCGTGAGGCTTCCTCCACCCGGCCATCTTCATAATAAGGCAAAAGGAGCTTACTATAGGTCAAGTGGGGGATTTCACCACAGGTCACTTCTTTTGATAATAAAAACATTTCAATGGGGCGGGCTTTTTCCTTTTCCCCGGTAAAATAAAAATACTCCAGCTGTGTCTGATATTCACAGGCTTCACAGTCTGAAAGCGAATCCCTTTCCGCTTCCATCCACATCTGATAATACTCTTCCGCTTCTTCTGCATTACCTGTTTTCAACGCACGTTTATGCTGATGCTGATAAAAGGGACGCAGACTGTAGCCATAACGTTCATACGCTTCTTGAAAGTCACTGAAAAAGGCATCTAACAGTTCCGTGTCAATGCCGGGCATCTTCACCAGATGCTCCGCCATCCATTTATAGATCCAGAAGAAGCTTTCCACCCAATCCTGCAGGCTCTCTTCATTATCTAAAAAGAAGCCGTTGCACCACTCGAAATGATCGAATAATTCCTCATACTCCCCAAGATAGTTGACGGTCCTCATGATCCCGAACCGGCAGCAAAACTCCTTATAGAGGTCCTTTTCTTTCTGAGCAATGGACAACAGATCCTCTAAACCGTTCCACTTCTCATAACTTGCTTCTTCCCGGCCCATCAACTCTTCCCACCGGTCCCAGTATTGACCAGCCGTCATCTTCATCCACTTACCCCCTTTGTGTCTTTTCTATTTATTATAACATTCAGAATTACGTCTTAACTGTTTTTCCCAATAATTCCTGTTAGAGCTAATATACAAAATCACTGTGATCCCAAGCATGATCATCGAACCCGCAATCACAACAAAACGGATCGACACCAACTCGGCTCCCACTCCAATAAGCACCGTCGAAAGGATGACCAATACCCCTTCCAGCAATCCATAAATACTGGCTACCCGTCCCATGATCTCGGCGGGAATATGTTCTTGATAAAAGGTTTCAAACCCTGTCGTCGCAAAGGCCAACGCGAAGGATAAAACAGCGAACCCGATCGCCGCTAATAAGAAACCTTCCGAGAAAGAATAAATCAGATATCCTCCGGAAACGAGCAGAGAACCAAATCCCATAAGATGCATGTGATGGAGTTTATGGGAAAGGGACGCGTTCAGGATCGACCCCAGTACAAATCCTCCCCCTGCAATGCTTACAAGATATCCATACGTACTGTTCGAAAGGTGCAATACCTCTTTAGAAAATGCGGCCTCAAGGGAATCGAGCGCTGCCGTCATTACAATCAGGATGCTGAACAAGACGTAAAGGACCATCACATAAGTAGCGCGCCGGCTGAATCTCCACACCAACCGCCAATCCTCTTTGATGACTTCCCATTTGGTATCACCTGTATCAACAGGGATCCCATCCTCTAGCTTCGGTAGAAAGAGGGTGATCACTCCTGATAAAAAGAGGGCCAGTGCATTCATATAAAGGGCAAACGTCGGTGTCCCCATCATGAACATCAGTCAGGCAATTCCCGGTCCAATGAGAAACGCACCCGATCCGATCAGCCCCCGGAGAGCATTGAAGCGCTGTCTGTTGCCCCGTGGGATGAAGGTCGTGATGTACGCCATGGACGCCGGATAAAACATGGCACTTCCCATATTGATGATCAACACAACCGCATACACCCACCAACTCGACGAAAGAAAAGGCAGTACCGCAATCAACACCCCTCTGAAAAAATCAAGCCCTGCCATCAGATTCCGCTTGTTGACCCGGTCAATCAAACTTCCCGCCCAGCCATTTGTCAAAAGGGCCGCCACAGGCTTCAATACATATAAAATCACCACTGCCAGAGGTGATCCCCACTCGTCTAAAACAATCAAATTTAGGGCGATTAAATAAATCCACCCTCCTACATTTGAAATCCCGATGCCTGCCAGCAGCAATAAAGGATACTTCCACTTCCTCATTGGTTATTCCTCCCCGCGATATGTTTTGTGAAACAAAAAAATCCCACCCCCAAGACGTTGATCTTGGGGGCGAGATTATTTATCGCGGTGCCACCCCAGTTCGTTAATATGTCGCCATACTAACCTTTTCGGGTACGGCCAAGCGGCTTATACCCTAGCCCTATAACGGGAGCTCCCGTCACACCATCCCCATTGCCCGGTTCCGATGCGCTGCTCAGAGTCTTGATTCAATACCGTCCCTCTTGCTCCTTTTCAGCTTCCGGAGCTCTCTGTAAAGATTTCAGATATCTACTCTTCTCTTCTTGGCATTTAATTGAAATTTTTATTATGATAGCATGATTGGGAGAGGAAGTAAATGGAATATTTACATCTTCAATCTTTCCTTTAACATTTCTTCGTACCCAGGTTTTTGTTTGATGATGGTGATGATGAGTTGGCGTAACTCGTCGAATTCCCTTCTGTCAGCCGTCGTCGCACACTCTGAATGATAGTATTCATATACATCTTCATTCACTCTTATCTTCATCATGTAACCCTCAAGAGATAGAATGGTGCAATCTTTACGGTAAGACAACTGTTTGTTCCCTTTCAGATTCAGGCCCTCTATCTTTGTGTAAACTTCACTCATTTCGTCTTTAGAGAAGGTTAGAGCTTTTTCCTCACCATCTTGATTTGTAATCGTTTCCGTAAACGTACTTATGGTCATCCCCCCATCAAAGCGGATTTCCACATCAAAGTTCGATTTATTCGTGAAGAAACCACTCAGCTTCTCGCTACCCAGGATTCCCCATTGCTCCCCCTTCAATACGGCAAACGCAAATACAACGATGAGAACAATGGCAAAACTGGTCAATGGCGCATACCACCTGCGCCGATATTCTTTTTCCGGCTTCCCCTCAGCTACTCTTTTCCTTACATGATCCTTCATTTGATTATTAAAATCGAATCCTAGTAATCCTTCATCCGTCATTTTTCTAACCTGTCGCTGAAGCTCTCTATCCATCGTGATGCACCCCTTTTGGATACATTTTTTGCAGTTTCTCTTTCCCTGTTTTCAAACGGGTTTTAGCCGTATTGATGTTGATCTCCAAGCACTCGGCAATTTCCGTGATTTTCAGTTCATCATAATAATACAGAAATAGAACCTCCCTGTATTTGATTGGCAAAGATAATAACCTGGAATGCAGCTCCCTGCCCGTTTCCCTATGTATCGTTTGAGATTCCGGCCATCGACTCCTGCTCTCCTGAATCCACTCACTCAACTTATTTGTAAAAAGCAGCTTCCTCGTTTCCCACTTCTTGAGATAATCCTTACTCTGATTGATGGCTATCCGGATGATCCACGTCTTCAACGAGGAGTCTCCCCGAAACGAATCGTACCGCTGATAAAACCGGACAAACACCTCTTGAGCGATATCTTCAGCAAGACTGTAATCCTTCACATAAGAATAAGCGATATATAGCACCTCTTTGCCGTATTCATTCATCACTTCTTCCAGAATTCCCTCCTTCGACAGAGTGAAATCGTGTACCTGTTCTTCATTCAAGGAGAGATCACCTCTTTTCTACTACTTTGACGACTATGGAGAGGAAAAAGTTTGGTTTTTTTAGTGGGATTGGATATTTGAAAGGAGTTGTGGCGGGAGGAAGGGGTGTACTTTGGATTTATCGACCTTTATTTCGATTTACCGACCGTTATATCATTTTATCAACCGTTATCTCGATTTATCGACCTTATTTTCACGATATCGACCGTTCTTCATATAGCGACAAATTTCGCACGCCCAATCGGGACCAGATCTCTACACTGAAAAAGTTATCTGCCACTTCTGTGATATATCTGCCGTTCTCACGATTTATGTGGAATTTTTTATATGCATTTTTTTCCAGGTTATCTGCCGAATTCCTGATGTATCTGCCATTTTACAAACTTCGTCAAGTTTCGCGCTGTACCGACCGCTGTACCCGAGCCCAACCGTACAGCCTCACCAGAAACGCCATCCAAAACAAAAAAAGAGCACTCCCCAATTCCCGAGCGCTCTCCCCCATTAGCTTCCCATCTTACGACGAGTATTGCTAGGCTTCTTCGTTTGTTGGCTTTGCATGCGTTGATTCGATGCTAAACCGCCTGTTGCTTGCTTGCCGCCTGCCTGGGCTTCTTTTTTCTTTGCCAGCTGCTGCTTCATTGCTTCCTGCAGGCTGATTTTTTTCTTTTCTGGCTGTATTTGCTGATCATTATTATTCGACATAATGGAATCTCCTTTTGAGACTACTAAATTTTTGAAACTACCTCTATTATAATACATCCTCCACCAGAAAACATCTCGAGTTCCAAATAAAAAAGCCAACCCGTAAAGGATTGGCTTTCATTTTCTAGTGGTATCCATTCTGCCCGTTAGCAGAACCGGATGTTTTCTGTTTCGGTTTGTGCTTGCCGTTTTGCTTTGTACCGCCGTCTTTTTTCGTTTTCTTTGTCATGCTGAATCACTCCTAATAATTAGTCGGCATCTAGAAAACTTGTGGTTTTTGAACCATTCTTATTTTGTGCAAAAAAAGAAAAGAGTCTCCCGGTAATTACCGGAAAACTCCCTAACACATTAGGCTGCTGATTGAGGAACGTCTTCGTCGACTTGAATGACGGATCCATCGTTTAAGCGCTTTCTCAATGTGTAAATAAATGCTAATATTGCGGCGATGGTTACGACTGTCGCTCCCATATACGCTGTGCTCATTGATAATCCGAAACCGATCGGAGCACTCAGGATATACGTGAATGTCACCATCGTCATGAAGATCGCTGGAATCGTTGCGACCCAGTGAGGTTTCTTTTGCAACGCCAGATACATGGCACCTACCCAAAGAGCGATCATCGCAGTCGATTGGTTCGCCCAGGAGAAGTATCTCCATAATAGGTTAAAGTCGATTCGTGTCAACACGACTGAGATCACGAACAATGGAATCGCAATCCAAAGCCTGCTCGACATTTTCACTTGTCCTACTTTGATATAGTCGGCAATGATCATTCGCGCACTTCGGAATGATGTATCACCAGACGTGATCGGAAGAATGATCACTCCAAGGATGGCAAGTGTTCCACCGATTGATCCAAGCATAAGGATCGATACTTCACTTACAACCGCCGCAGGTCCGCCTTCTTTCAAGATGGCATTCAATTCACCCGGCTGGAATAAGCTCATGGCAGCTGCTGCCCAGATCATCGCAATGATCGCTTCTAAAATCATCATTCCGTAGAAAATTTTGCGTCCGTTCTTTTCATTTTGAGTCGTTCTTGAAATGATTGGTGATTGTGTAGCATGGAACCCTGAAAGTGCCCCACAAGAAATCGTCAAGAATAATAATGGGAAAATCGCTACTGATTCAGGATGCATATTAGTCAAGCTGATCTCAGGAATATCCGCCCCTGTAATCACTAATCCCGCACCGATCCCAACTGCACTCACTACAAGGAGTGCTCCGAAAAGTGGATATACTTTACCGATGATTTTATCAATAGGTAATAAGGTTGCGACAATATAATAAATAAAGATTGCGGCGATAATGACACCTAATGAAATCCAGGCTGGGGTCAGATTCGCGATTAATGCTGCAGGTGCTGTAACGAAAACCGTTCCCACCAGCACGAGTAATAGAATCGAGAATGCGTTCACCACATGCTTCATCGTTTTACCAAGGAAGCGTCCTGCAAGCTCCGGTAAATGAGCTCCACCGTTACGGATTGAAATCATCCCCGTTAAGTAATCATGAACCGCTCCGGCAAAAATCGCACCAAGTACGATCCAAAGGAACGCGACAGGTCCATAAAGTGCTCCCATGATTGGACCGAAAATGGGTCCTACACCTGCAATGTTCAACAGCTGAATCATGGAGTTTTTACCCGTCTTCATTGGAACATAATCCACTCCATCCGCTTTCGCATAAGCAGGAGTCGAACGACTTTCATTGATTCCAAAGATCTTTTCAATTAATTTTCCATATGTGAAATAACCGATAATTAATACAACAATCGAGACCAGAAATGTGACCATGCTTATGATCCCCTTTCGTTCATTTATGAATACGCTTTCATTATAGCAATCATATTCACAGTTTCGTCACATTCTGTTCAAGATGTCGGAAATCGGGGTTAAGATGTTCTGAGCGGGGGTTCATGTGCAGAGAAAGAAGAGATGGTGCATGTTACAGATGAGCAGTTTGGTGCGCGGCTCCGAATGCTCGATTTGTACCAGGCACCCAAAACCAAAATTGTACCTGGTACAATAATCGGTTTATGTACCAGGTACATATCCAAATACCTACAACTCCAACCGCTCCCTCAATTCCTTAACATAATTCCTGCTCACCGGAATCGCCTCATCCGCTCCATGAACCTTCAACTGAAACACGCCGCTTCCCCATGGGATGAGCTCCTCTACGAAGGGCAGCTGAACGAGGTAGCTTTTATGGACGCGGAAAAATGGATATGTACTGAGCTTCGATTCCAATTCCTTGATCGGCAAGCGGCAAGTATACTTCTTCTTCTCCGTACATATAAAGGTTTCCCGCTCTTCACGGAATATATATAGAATGTCTTTAGGGCTGATGAATACAATTTTGTCTTCATCCTGAACCGCAAGTTTCCCCATCGACGGACTCTCGCTCTGCTCTTTCACTCCCACTTTCAAAAGATTCTTCAACCGCTCCATCGTTTGCCCAAGCTGATCTTCTTCAAATGGTTTCAATAAGTAGTCAACGGCTTCTACCCGGAACGCTTTAAGGGCATAATCCGGATAGGCAGTGGCAAAGACGATTTCCGGTTTGTGCTTCATTTTTTGCAGGGCTTCCGCTAAGTCTACTCCGCTCATGCCAGGCATTTCAATATCAAGAAATAAGACATCGGGTTCTTTTGTTAAGATGATTTCCAATCCCTTTTCAGCAGAACTTGCTTCCCCGACTACCTCCACCCATGAATATCCGCTTAAGAGATGCTTCATTTCCTCCCGGCTATAGGGCTCATCATCAATAATGGCAACTTTCATCCTTTCTCACTCCTTACCGTAAATTCAATGGTGGTCCCGTTTCCTATTGATGAAGTGATCGATAGACCTGATTCTTTCCCCATCATCATTTCCAATCGTGTGTTCACGTTATAGAGGCCGATTCCTGTTCCGGACTGTGATTCCACCGGCTCAAGCAAAAGCTTTTCCACTCTCTCTTCATCGATTCCGGCACCGTTATCCTCCACACGGACAGTCACCTCATCACCATTCGAATCAATCGAGATCTTTAACACAAATCCTTCTTCTACATTCTTCATCCCGTGCTTAATCGCATTTTCAACAAGAGGCTGAAGGGTAATCGAAGGGACCTTTGCCTGCAGGGCACCTTCGTCAATCTCATACACCACTTCCAGCCGGTCAAAGAATCGTGCTTCTTCAATGGCGAGATAAGCCTTTACATGCTGTCCTTCTTCTTTAAGGGTCGAGGTGGATTTCGTGCTTCCTGTCAGATTCTGACGCACAAATTGAGATAGTGAAATCAGCAGGGTCCTCGCCTTATCGGGATTGATCCTCGTCAACGACACGATGACATTGATGGTATTGAACAAGAAATGTGGATTGATCTGTGCCTGCAGTGCCTTTACTTCTGACTCTTTCGCAAGCTCTTTATGGGTATCGATTTCAGCCAGTTCCAGCTGGTGACTAAGCAGGGTCGCGATCCCCTTCGTTAATTCCATCAAGATCGGCGAGATTTCTTTTTCCGAATGAAAATAGAATTTAAGCGTTCCGACAATTTCATCCCCTTTTAAAAGAGGGGCCATGATCGCGGCTCCCAATGGGCATCCATTCCGGTCACATTGAATATCCTCTCTTCCCACCTTCATGAGCTCTCCCGTTTCGATGACCCGTTTCGTCGCTTCGGTTTGAATCGGGCGCCCTTGTTGATGGTGATCCGAGGCCAGACCGACATGAGCGAGGATGTGGGAAGTGTTCGTGATGGAAACTGCCAGAGCGTTCACATCTCTCATCAGGATTTCACATGTTGCCTGTGCAGAGGCGGCATTCAATCCTTTTCGCATATATTTCACCGTGCTATCAGCCAATCGCAGTGCTTTCTGGGATTGAGCCGCTCCCATTCGCTCTTCTTCATAAAAAACACTTTTAATGATCAACAGGAAAATTCCGGCTCCGACTCCGTTTGCAAGGATCATGGGCCATCCGATATCGGAAACGAGTAAATAAGCATCATCAAATGGCTTCGATAATAGAAGGATGAGAAGCATCTGCATCCCTTCTGCGACAAAACCAACCAAAAAAGCTTTTTGAGGGGAAACAAGCCTGTTCTTCTTTTCCCGCTTTCCGATCCATCCTGCCAGTAAACCAGCTAACACCGTCGAAATACCGCAGGAGAATGCCGTGAATCCTCCAAGAAAATACCGGTGGACCCCGGCGACCAATCCAGCTCCTAGTCCGATCCATGGACCACCCAGTAACCCGGCGACCACGACTCCGATCACCCTGGAGTTGGCAATCGCTTCATTCTGTTGAAGATGCCACTGCCATTTTGTATATTCTTCTTGAAATGGATTCACAATCAATCCCGTATATGTACCAACGATCCCAAAGAAACCAAACAGCAGGATAAGGAGCAGAGTCTGGGTTTTCTTTACATGGGTCCGCTTCTCGATTAAATGACGGAAGAAGCTGATCCTCGTCATCACAAAGGCAATGGTCACAATGATACCAAGCCTCTCCACCATTGCAGCTATCAACATAGGCTCCACCTCGCTTTCTGTTTCACATCAAAAAAGAAGACCCCCTTAAACACGAATGTTTAATAGAATCTTCCCCTACTTGAACCTGTACTATGTCCGGGGAGTGATTTCCCCTATTTTAACACGAATCTTTATCTTTAATCGTGACCAATGCATTGATTTCCCCGCCGATCATGATGATGATTCCCGTTAAGTAGAACCAGATCATGAGGACGATGATCCCTCCGATGCTGCCGTATGTGGCTGAATAATTCCCAAAGCTTCCGACGTAATAAGAAAAGGCCAAGGATGCGAGTACCCAGCCAAGCGTCGCAAAGATTGCCCCCGGGAACGCACTTAAGCATTTGATCCGTTTACTTGGAGCAAAGAAATACAACCCAACGAAAATAATAAACAGGATAATGGGACTGATCGCCCAGCGAATCCCGTTCCATACCGTTAAAAATTGCTCTGAAAATCCGAATTGA
This sequence comes from Rossellomorea yichunensis, assembly GCF_032337515.1. Classification (NCBI taxonomy): domain Bacteria; kingdom Bacillati; phylum Bacillota; class Bacilli; order Caryophanales; family Bacillaceae; genus Rossellomorea; species Rossellomorea yichunensis. Next base: position 409,326 of record NZ_JAVYAD010000004.1, read on the forward strand.
GAAAATAATAATAGACCGATCTGTTTCCCGAACACCGGAAGTAAAAGAGCTATGACAAATACGAGAATCATGGCTAGTGTCAATAGAATAGACATGAGACGGGTCGCAATGAATGATCTTGTTTCCTCTACATCATAGGCACGATTTAAACTTTTCACGATGGCATTCATCCCATTGGATGCCGACCATATCGTGGCGATGATACTGACAGACAGTAAACCGGAATTCCGGTTCGACATGATGTCCTGTAGCGTTTCCTCGATCATGGACATCGTTTCCCCTGGTGCAAAATCCCTGACCAGACCCAGTATGTCCCCCTGCTCGACAGGAAGGTATGGTAAGAGTGTTACGATAAAAATCAGCAGTGGAAAGAGCGATAAAAGAAAGTAATAGGCAATTTGTGCGGCCAGGCCCGTTACATCATTCGCACTAATGTTTGAGAAAAGACTTTTAGAAAATCCTTTCCATCCTCCTTTGACCGTCTCATCCGACATGTTCTCACCTCGTTTCGTTAATACCCCTTAAATGAAGATGCAATAGGTTGGCTCTCTTCATCCTGAGTTGTTAGTTCATTTGATGTTTCCCTATCTGAAAACGTATCTTTATAAGCTTCTGAAGAGTCTTCGAAGGTTTCCTTCGTTTCCTCGATTATTTCTTTCACCTGTGGAGTCATCCCTTTGATTTCATCTACCTTTTCACTGATGAATTGAATATCCCTGCTGACCTGATCAGCTGTCGTACGTAATTTCTCATACACTTCCTTCGATGACTCGACCAGTCTTTGAGGATTTTTTGAGTATGTTGAAATATAATTCCCACTGTTCTTTAAAGATGTACCCATTTCCTGACGGGTCGTTCTATCCAAGAGGGAAAGCAGCCCTCCTGCCACGGCACCTAACAAAACCCCTTTGAAAAATTTATTGCTTCCCATATGTATTACCCTCCTTCAAATGATTGTCTTTTTTTATTTTTTCTAATAATAGGCTGCAGCCGGACTCCACTAGATCATACACTTCTTGAAAATTCCCCGTGAAGTACGGATCGGGAACATCTTTCTCCCGGCTTTCTTCCACCAGGTCCAGGAGCTTGAACACCTTTCCGTGATGATCACTATCAAGAATCTTCTTCATGTTTTGTTCATTCGAAGCGTCCATTGCCACGATGTAATCATATTTCTTATCTTCACCTTTTAATTGTCGCGCGAGCAAGCCATCACTCTTTATATTATTTTCTCTAAGAATGGCTAAAGTTCCTTCATGAGGTTTCTTCCCGACATGCCAATCCCCTGTGCCTGCAGAGTCAACCTCAATCACGCCATCCAGATTCTCTTCTTTAACCTTTGCACTGAATATCGCCTCCGCCATAGGGGACCGGCAAATATTTCCCAAACATACAAACAACACAGATACCATGAACGCGCCTCTCCTAACGTTTTAACTTACCTACTCATTTCCCATTCCTTAATAGTGTAAAACATTCTCCGAAAAAAATCCTTCTCAAGTGGAAGTTATGTTGACAGGTTGGAGGAATCATGGAAAGATAAATATAATGAATGCACGTCAGAAAGGACGATACCAGATGGATTTATCACAAAATACCACGGAAAATATCGAGTTCATGGTCACTGCCATTAAAGAAAAATTAAAAATAGTCAATGCCGGTGCCGTAAAGCCAGAAGATTTCAATGAAGAAATGTATGAAGATCTTCACGACCTTTATGTAATGGTCGATCGCAAGGACAGATTCAGCCCGAGTGAAATGACTGCGATCATTGAAGAAATGGGTAACCTGCGTAAATAATCTTCAACCACAATATGTAAAAGGGGACATTCCCTCAAAGGTACAAAATACCTTGGGGAATGTCCCCTTTCATTTAGTTGTCCTATTTCGAAAGAAGCGCCAGTGATTCACGGTTGAATGCCGGAAGATCATCCGGTGTCCTGCTTGTCACAAGCTGGTTCCCGCATACGACGACTTCTTTATCCTCGTACGTCACACCTGCATATTCCATATCTACTTTAATGGACTTGAAGCCTGTCGCTTTTCGTCCTTCCAGTGCTTTTGCCGTAATTAATAATTGTGGACCGTGGCAAATCGCGAATACCGGTTTCTTCTCATCCATGAAATGCTTCGTGAATTTAACGAAACGGTCATCTGCACGCAGCTGATCCGGAGAGAATCCGCCTGGTAATAATAGGGCATCAAAGTCTGCAGGATTGACGTCATCAATGCTTTCATCGATTTTCACCTTTGCATCTCCCTGCTTCCCTGTGACTGATTTTCCTTTTTCTTTTTCAATCGTCACAACTTCATGTCCTGCTTCTTTAAACGCTTTTTCAGGATCTGTAAATTCTACGTCTTCAAACATGTCTGTAATTAACGTTGCTATTTTAGCCATAAAATGAAACACTCCTAGTTATCGTTTGTTTTTATATCACACATGTACTTTACCCTTTGTGCATACATTCAAACACGACTCCCTTATTTATCCATCGTGAATTGAGAAAAGATCGTGTTCCTCTGCACTTCATATACCTCTTTACCAACGATGTCATTGATGATTTGAATATTCCTGTCCACAGCCAATCCTAAGTTCGTTGCCCCTGCACCATGAGAATGCTCAAGGCTCGTCACCGTATAGAAATGATGCCCACGGCCTCTGTTCTCTTTGAATTCCAGCTTATAATTCCGGGAGACTTTATACTTCTCCTCATCTTCCCAGACAATTTTGTCCTCGAACTCCTCAAAAAACCATTCGGGAATATTCGGCTTATAACCCGTCGCCAATATCACTTTATCCGTCTGATATGAAAAATCACGCCCTTCCTGCCATTGACGGCAATTCAGGACGTACTGATCCTCCTCTTTCCGGATCTTACTCACTTCCGTTAAAGGCTGAATCGTAATGTCCGGTGAGCTATCACTGACCGAATGATTATAAAGGATGTTGTAAATATTATTGAGGGTATCCGGATCGATCCCATTTCTGAGCTGATCCAACGTTTCTAATGCCTCCACACGCTTCTCATACGTCAGCCCATGAAAATAATCCACATAGTCAGGGGCAAAGAATTCCTGTCCCAGCTTCGACGACTCGAGCTGCAAAATCCCTTCGGAACGGGTAAGCCATGTCAGCTGATAGGAATGATCCTTCTGTTCTTTTAAAAGGTCAAAGAACACCTCGGCAGCACTTTGCCCGGACCCGACAATCGTAATCGATGACCCTTCCATCGTCGTGTTTTTATGAAACAGATACTTACTCGTATGATGGACGTCCACATCCGGCAGACCATCCATTCCGTCTAAAATCAACGGCTTGCTTCCCGTACCCATCACCACATGCTTCGCATAATAAATCTCACGCTCGTCGGTCAAGCGGTTATCGATCACAACCTTATAGTAGTCGCCCTCATCCGTGACCCCGATCACCTCACTATGAAATTGACAGCAGCTAAGCTGACTCACCACCCAGCGGGCATAATCATTGTACTCCTGCCTCGGCATTTCAAACTTTTGAAAAAAGAAAAATTTATATAAACGATTATGCGTATGTAAGTAATTCAAATAACTGTACCGGCTTTGTGGATTCGCAAACGTCACCAAATCCGCAATAAATGGAACCTGCAGATCCGTCAGATTAATCAACATCCCCGGATGCCACTGAAACTCCGGAGTCTGATCGAAAAACTTCACCTTCAAATCCGTCTTCTCCTCCATCAACGCCGCCAAACTTAAATTGTACGGCCCAATACCGATACCGATACAATCATATACATCCTGTCTACTCAATTGGCTCTCCTCCACATCTGTAATCATCTTTTCTATTTTTACCCTAAAACGATGGGGGATTACCCTTTTTAGTGAAAATAATTGTGACGGATGTGTGCGGTGGGTGAATATTTTGACTGTTGAATTGCGCTTGATATTTAACAGTTGATTTTCAAACGGAATTTGACTGTTAAAATAAACCTGAGATTCAGCTGCTGAACTATTTTGCTTAAGACTTGCACCCTCAACGGTGTTTTTTATTATTCTCGATTGAATATTGGTTCGGGAAAAGGACAAATGTGTATTGATGCGATACTTCAAAGGGGATACAAACTTTTTATTATCGAGTTTCCGCTATATATTATCAACTTTCGGGTTATATTATCGACTTTCCAGATATATTATCGACTTTTGCACTTTTATTATCGACTAAGGAAAAAACGACACGAACCGACATACACCTACACCACACACCCAAACAAAAAAACCAATCCCCGCTACAAGGATCAGTTCTTCCTGAATATCATTACATACCATCCTCCTTCTTTCACGATCGGTTCGACGGACTCCACTTTGAAATTTGTTTTACCGGCCAATGTCTCCATCTCCTTCTGCGACGGAATCGGATACAGGTTCTGGAAGGTCATGAAAAAGCTGTTGAAGGCACTGGAAAACTGCTGCCCGTGCTTGGACTTTTGCATCGGGGTCAGAACAAAGAACAAGCCTTCTTTTTCAAGCCACTTCGATGCTTTTTCAAAAAATTGCAATCTCTCTGATGGGTCGATATAGTGAAAGAGATTGTTGGCCATGATCATGTCAAAGAGCTGACCGGGTTCATATTCATGGAGGTCCTTACAAAGGATTTCAATATTTTCATAGTCACTGAGCGATTCTTCAGCAGCCTTTGCGACGGCTTCATGAATCTCGATCCCTACCATTCTCTTATCAGGATAGCGATCTCCTATTCTCTTCACATATCCTCCTTCCCCACAGCCCAGATCCAATATCGAATTTACATTGTATTTTTTAATTGCCTTCTGCACCTTTGGAAAGGCAAAGCGCTCTAACAGGATCGACGTTTTTGCTACAGTCGAGCCATGGACATCCGAATTGAAATGCTGCTTCGTTTGATTGCGCAATAATTGAGGATACGACAACAAGGCCGGTATGTGCAGCTCCATCATTTCTTTCAGCAAAATACCGGATGAATGAGGGTCCCTCTTTGAAGTCGGCAGCTTCCAGCGGTTCCTCGTTGTGACTTTTTCATCCTCCACCCGCTTCATATGCTTGATGGTGATGCCAACCTCAACCCACTGTTCAAGAAGGTCCATTTCGATATTTTTAGCAAGCGCCACTTCCTGAATGGAGGCAGGCTTTGTAAAACTATCAAACAGATCCATTTCATACCCTACATAGGCATGCCAGCTGTACAGAAACGGCACATTCTTTTTCATCCAAGTTCTTGCACGCCATACTTTCACCATTTCTCCGATCATAGTAGTGCCTCCTTTCCTTTCCAGGGATAGTCCTGGACTACCGTAAATTTTGTGTTGGACTTCTCTTCCTCAGTCAACGAATCCTTTCTGATCGGTAGCACTCCCCCCTGGACCATCCGGTCATACAGGGTTTCCCTCCACATGCCGAGACCTGATATGTTCAGCATTTGCTTGTAATGGGAGATCGAATCCCTCTCCATTCGCTGCAGGCTCTTATTTCGCATCCAGCCAACAGGTCGATACGGATACGAATAAACGAGGGCTGATAAATGGCTGAGATGCATTTGATGGGCAACCCTTCTTTTTCTGACCTTTGGGTACCACTCCAGATTTGCCGGATCTAATTTACCCGCTGAATACATATCACACAGCAACTCTCCAAGAATGCTCCCATCCTGAATCGCCATATTCATTCCTTCTCCTGCCATGGGGTGAACCGTGTGGACGGCGTCGCCTATCAGGGCAAGATGGTCCTTCACATAGGTTTCAGCATGATATTTCAATGGGACCATCAGCTGGATCTTCTTCCAGTCCTCAATTTGGTTCACGTACCCATCGAGATCCGGGCACATTTCGATATAAAGCTTATGAAACTCTGAAATTGGTTTTTTCCTGAGCGTTTTATATTCCCCTGCCGGGATGAGGTAAACGGATCGTACTTCATCGTTTGGCAACGGGAATAGACCCAGGAATGATTGATATGTAGAAATGATACGTCCCTTCTCCATTTCCTTTGGTCGCGGAAAGGTAACCGTTAAGAAGTGATGGTTGTACTTTTTCTCCTTCACATCCACATCCATATGGTCACGGGTGACAGAGCTTCTTCCTTCCGCCCCGATAATGAAATCACTATGAATCTCTTGAACCTCTTTCGTCCCGCGATTCTCAATGATCACCGTATGACCGTCTATTTTCTTACAGATTGTATTCGATCGATAATGAAATGTTGGATACTCCTGCCCTTTTTCTCGGAGAATCCCCTTTAACGTTTCATGATGGATCATTAATGAATAAGGGTATCGACTGGGAAGAATAGAGTAGCTCATCGTGGAGTTCTCCGCTCTCGATTTAGCATTTTTCAATTCAATCAGTTCCAAATCGGAAATGATGTGGCCGTTTTTGAACACAGAGTCAATGACTCCCAATGAATCAAATATTTCCAAGCTTTTGGGCTGGAGGAGTTCTCCCTTGTACACTGAGCCTGGTCCAGGTAACCGTTCAACAACCGTTACGTCTATATTGCACTGCGCTAATTTTAAGCCGAGTGTCAGACCGCCGATTCCTCCACCGCTAATAAAGACGTTCGTCTTCATTTCTCTTCACCTCTTTCCATCTCTTTAACCTTTTTCCAGGATGTTGAAACTTGGCGATGTGCTCACATCCATTCGCCATGAGTAGACAGGTTCTTAAAAAAGAAAAGAGAAATAAGAAATTTGTAGAACGTACTATTTCCCGGAAAATATCAGCTTTTCATGATTCAAAAACCTCTGGCATTTACATATTTTGTCGGAATACTCCCTGAAGGCAATTCGACAATACACGAGAAAATAAAAAAAACTCCACGACAAGAGTTCCCTCTCATCATGGAGTTTCTTCTATTTTTCATTTACAATCGGCAGTAAGATCGTAACGGTCGTTCCTTCCGTTACATTGCTTTGAATCGATAGTGAGCCGTGATGTTCTTTGATGATTTTTTGGCAAATCATCAATCCGAGTCCGGTCCCTTTTTCTTTCGTGCTGTAGAACGGTTCTCCTAAATGCTTCATGCGCTCCGGCGGGATTCCATTTCCGTTGTCCTGGATGGAGATTTTCGCATAACCGTCTTCTTTTTCAAGTTGAACACTTAGGAGACCCCCACTCGGCATAGCTTCCAGGGCGTTTTTCATGACGTTTAAAATGACCTGTTTCATTTGATGGGAATCACAATAAATTTCCGCTTCTTCCACAGAGAACCTTACATCGACTCCTTGCTTCAGGCATTCCATCTTAATGAATTCGACAGAGCTTGTAAGCAGGGTCGTCAATGACGTCAGGGAAAATTGAACGGCTCTTGGCTTCGCCAAGGCCAGAAATTCATTGGTGATGATTTCGATTCGATCGAGCTCTCCCTGGATGACCCCTAGGTAAAAGTCATCCTTCGCATTTTCTTTCATCAGTTGTAAGAAGCCTTTGAGTGTCGTCAGCGGATTTCTGATTTCATGGGCCACTCCTGCTGCAAGTTGTCCGATCATCGCTAACTGTTCTGATTTCTTCAGTAAATCTTCATTTCGCTTCTTCTCGGATAAGTCTCTGATGATGGCTGAAATACCGATGAGGTTTCCATCGTCATTTAAGATTGGATTCATGTTAAAGGCAATTTCGATCGGCGTTCCGTCTTTTCGGTACCGCACCGTTTCATAATCCTTTATTCGCTTCCCGGCCTTAATGGTCATTAAATTCTGTTTGAATTGCCCTACCTGGTCTTCCTGGTGAATAAAGGTGATCTTATGTCCTGTTATTTCATCTTTATTCCAACCGAACATCGATTCAAACTGCTGGTTGACCTTTAATACGCTTCCCTCTGGATCTAAAAGGACAATCCCATCACCGGCATGCTCAAAGTACGCTTCCAGTAATTCTTTCGCTTCCTTTAATTCTTCTTCCATCTTCATTTTCTCTGTAATGTCCTGTCCAAATCCATAAATTCCGATGACCTTGTTTTTGACCCGGATCGGGATGTTGGTGACAGCTACATGGCTTTTGCCACCTTCTCCATTTTCGAAGGTGGTGACAAATCTTGACGCTTCACCTTTAAGGGCGACTTCAAAGTGATTGACGGCTGTGTGACGGCTGCCTTCCGCGATGAAATCACTGAAGTGACTGCCGATCATATAGGGAGAGATATGATTCCATTGCTTATTCACAGCAGGGTTCACTTCCTGGATAATCCCGTTTGTATCTACCATATAAATATTATCAGGGCTGTATTTCACAATTGACTTATACTTTTGTTCGCTTTCAATCAATTTTCTCTGAATATCTTTGATCAGGGAAATATCTGAAATGGAGCAGATGATTTCCACTACCATTCCATCTTGTACCACTGGAACGATGGAGGCGATATATTCTAAATCCTTGTATTCATCCTCATACGTCAACTCTTCCCCTGTTTCCCATATGCGCTTTAGTTTAGGTTGGATCTTCCCTAAGTGATGGGAATCAAATACTTCTTCAATGGTTTTACCAATCACCTTTGAAGGAGTCAGATTTAATTTTTTCAATAGTTCCCCTGCCGCCATCTCGATCACAAATTCATTGCCTTTCTTATTGATCTTATAGGTGATCGTCTTTTGGAGCCTGAGGGTGTTCTCAAGTTCCGCTTTCAATGAGACCAGTTCGTTTTCATAGTTTTTCTTCTCCGTGATGTCGTGAAGGATGATTCCGACACTGTCTACGGTCCCATCACTTTTGTAATTGGCCGGGGAGATTGTAATATTGCATGTAATCTTCCGTTCCTTATTCATCATAAAGGTTACTTCTTCCCCGGTTGTATTCACTCCCCTTATTCCATTCATCACTAAAGTGATAAAGGATGGATTCTGAAGGGGTGTTTGATTGCACAGGGACTCCCCCAGTACGGCATCCGAAATTTGAAACAGCTCCTGAAAGGATTGATTCATCTCCACTACTTTCCCTTTGTTATCAAGGATACATACACAAGTCGGGGTGTTATAAATAAGAGACTCATATATGGCCGAGCGGGAGTTATTCGAGTAATCAAGAGAAACGTGCTTCTCTCCACAGGCCTCTGGAACAATCATCACTAATTCTTTTGTTTCATCTATCTGTTTACGTTTAACTGTGTAGGTATAATGATTTAAACGGATGGAACAATTCTTTTCTACTAAAATTTTCTGAAGAAGATTATCTTCTTGCAGGGTCAATCCTTTCCATTCTTCATTCTCTTCTATAAAAGTTTGGCCTTTCACATCTATTATTGCAGCCGGGACTGGAATCGAATCAACACTCAATGCATGATAGGGTTGCATATCAGCCATAGTACCTTCCTTTTTCGTAACGTTATTTACCACCATTTTACCCTACCTCTTCAAACATATAAACGGTCAATATATTTCATATAAAAAACCCGGGCATGACCATCTGCCCAGGTTTCACCAATTTTTACACCATTAGAAGGTTTCCACCTTCGCAAGCTTTGCGAAATGAACCGCAATATCCGCCCCCACAAGAGCATTGTTCTTTACAAGTGCAATATTCGCTGTAAGGCTCTTTCCGTCTGTTAATTCCTTTACTTTCCCCAGGAGGAATGGCGTTGCTTCCTTTCCGGTAACCCCTTGTTCTTCCGCTTCGTTTAACGCTTTTTCTATGATTCTATTCATCTCGTTTTCATCCATGGCATCCCGGGAAGGAATCGGGTTAGCTACCACGACGCCCCCCTTTAATCCAAGATCCCATTTCGCTTTTAAAATGTCTGCCGTCTCTTCGGTTGTCTCAACTTTATAGTTCACTGAATAAGGGCTGCTTCGTGTGTAAAAGGCCGGTAAGGAATCCGTTCCGTACCCTAAAACAGGTACCCCTTTCGTTTCCAGATATTCCATCGTCAAGCCTATATCCAATATGGATTTAGCACCTGCACAGACAACGGCCACGTTCGTCACAGCAAGTTCTTCAAGATCCGCTGAAACATCCATGGTCACCTCTGCATTTCTGTGAACACCACCAATGCCCCCTGTCACGAAAACCGAAATATCAGCAAGCTCTGCACAGATCATGGTAGCAGCAACCGTAGTCGCTCCGTCCTTTTTAGAAGCAAGGATATATGGGATATCGCGGCGACTTGCCTTGATCACGTCTGTCGCCTGACCTAAATATTCAAGCTCTTCATGGGACAACCCAATCTTGATTTTCCCGTTCAGAATAGCAATCGTTGCTGGAACGGCCCCCTTTGAACGAATGATGTCCTCTACTTCACGGGCGGTTTTCACATTTTGTGGATAAGGCATTCCGTGAGAAATAATCGTTGATTCCAATGCCACAATCGCCATACCTGTCTTTCTTGCTTCTGATACTTCCTGCGAGTATTCCATATATGAGTTGATATTCACGTACATTTCCCCCTAATCAATAGTAATGACTAAACTCTTGTTGAAGCAAGCTCTTGTTCAACGTTGGTGCCACCGTAAATTTGGATTGCAGTGTAATCGACGAGCAGATCACCCCGATCCGGCAGGCTCCGTCTGTATCGGATCCTTTTAAATAACCGAATAATATTCCCGCGACAAGGGCATCTCCCGCACCGGTCACGTCAGCGACTTCAACCTTCGGAGGCAGAACGGCTCTCGCCTCTTTATAAATAGTGTAATAGATTAACCCCTGATCTCCCCGGGTAATCACGACCCTTTCCGCCCCCCTTTGAGTGATGGCTTTAGCAGCTTTAAAATAGTCACCCTCTGTCTCAATCGTCATTCCTAAATACGTTTCCGCTTCCCCTTTGTTGCATATGAACCAGGAAACGCCTTCCAGTGATGCTGGCAGCTTCAACACTTTCGGTTCAGAAACCGGGATGATCGTAAGGGGCACCCCCTCCGTTTGGCACCGTCGAATGATATACTTGAGCACATTCTCTGGAAAATTGGTGTCGAGCAGCACCATTTCCGATGAAGAAATCATTCCCCACCTCTTATCAACAAAACCGATGTCAACGCTTTCATAAATGTTCATATCAGCAAGGGCAAACAGCATTTCCCCACGTTCGTCCAATATGGCGGAGTAAGCCCCGGTGCTTTCATTTAGAAGTCGCTGGGATGCGGATACATCGGCATACGACTTCGTTTGAGATAAAAGCCAGCTTCCTTCCGTATCTTCTCCTACAGCTGTTACCAAATTGGCCTGTTTTCCTAACCGTCCTAAATTCTCGGCAATATTGCGAGCCACGCCACCACTGGATTGCTCTGTTCTAGCAGGGTTTGATGTTTCAGCAATCAATTTTCCGTCCAATTGAAGCTTCCGGTCGATATTCGCTCCCCCGATGCACGTGATCCCGTTTTTCTTCGGAAGAACATACGCACGCCCCATGATTTTCCCCTGCTTCACCAGATTCGAAATATACCCCGCAACGGCTGAGCGTGACATCCCGCTTCGCTCGGACAATTCCTGTTGAGTCATAAATGGATTTTCCTCAATATACGTCAACAAAAGCTTTTCTTTTTCGTTCACAAGCTCCCACCCCTATAAAGAAAAATAACTTTTGTTAATATTCTAAACTTTTGTTTAAATTTAGACAAGATGGAAAATAAAAGAAAAGCGTCCCGATATAACTCAGGACACTTAATTTCATTATTTACTTGCCTTTACCTCATACACATGTTGACTCGATTCAAGAATATGGTCGGGTTTAGGCTTGCCGGCACTCGCTTTATGACCTGCAATATGCTCAGGGCTCTTCTCCCAATTTTTCCAATCCGCTTCCGACTCCCATTGAATCATGACAATCACTTCTTCGTCGCCGCGGCGGACTTTTTTGACGAGGACCTTTAAGTCTATAAACCCTGGCTGCTTTTCAATCAATCCCTCACCAGAAAACCTTTCAACCACTTTAGATGATGTTCCCTCTTTCACTGCCAGGCTCTTTATTTGATAAAACATTTATAAACCTGCCTTCGCATCTTCAACCATTTGTTTCATCGATTGAAGGCCGCCTCCTGAAAGGTACCATGGGCCACCATTCAGATATACGATTTTTTCCTTTTTGTAGGCGTTCGTCTTTTGTACAAGTTCGTTTTCAATTGAATCTTTGACGCTTGCGTTAGGATCAAATGCAGCATCACGGTCGATCACAAACAGTACATCTGGATTTTGTTCCAATACATATTCAAACGTAACATTTTGTCCGTGAGTGGATTCTTCTATGTTTTCATCAGAAGGCTTGAATCCAAATACATCGTGAAGAATTCCGAAACGTGATCCCGGTCCGTATGCACTTACTTCTCCTTCATTCCCCATCAAGATCAATGCTTTGCTATCAAGGCCTCCAGTTTTCTCTTTAATGCCGTCGACCTCTGCTTGAACATCCTCTAATTCCTTCTTCATTTCATCTTCTTTATCAAAGATTTCTGCAATGGTTTCCATGTTATTCGTGAACGATTCCATGTAATTGGTATAATCCGTTTGAACATACACAGTCGGAGCGATTTTTGCGAATTCTTCATACATTTCCGATTGGCGTGCAGAGATAAAAATCACATCCGGCTTCATCGAGCTGATCGCTTCAAAATCCGCCTCTTTCAAACTTCCTACGTTCGTATAGTCTGAGCTGCTGTACTTTTCCAGGTAAGGAGGAATCGTTGCTTGCGGTACTCCCGCTACTTCCACTCCAAGTTCATCTAACGTATCAAGAACACCGAAATCAAACACGACTACCTTTTCAGGGTTTTGTTTCACTTTCGTTTCGCCAAGCTCATGCTTGACTGTAACTTCTTTCGATTCTTCATTTCCACTGGAATTCTTCGCTTCTGTCGTTGATTCTTCCTTTGAACCGCACGCTGCCAAAACTAGTAAGACTGTAAGTAATATTGTTATTAATGACCATTTTTTCATTTTCTTTTCTCCTCTTTTTTTATGAATTAAAATAAACACAAATCCGATTGTCATTCATCTGTTGCACAGGAATATCCATATCATAGATTTCCTTTAATGTTTGGGTTTGTATGATGATATCTGTTGAACCTTCTCGAATGACCTTTCCGTTTTTCATCGCTACGATTCTGTCTGAATACACAGAGGCAAAGTTAATGTCATGCAGGACGATGACGACCGTCTTTCCCAGGTCATCTACTAATCTGCGCAGAATTTTCATAATCTGGACCGAATGCTTCATGTCCAGGTTGTTCAGGGGTTCATCCAGGAGAATATAATCGGTATCCTGGGCGATGACCATGGCAATGAATGCCCGCTGCCTTTGCCCACCTGATAATTCTTCTAAGTAGTTCCCCTCTAAGTCCACCAGATTCATATAATCAAGCGCCTGGTTAACTGCCCTCTCATCATCTTCTGTCAATCGTCCTTTCGAATAAGGAAATCGTCCAAACGATACCAGTTCCCTCACCGTCAAACGGACGTTAAGAAAGTTGGATTGCTTTAAGATCGCGACTCTTTTGGCAAGATCGTCTGAATTCATTTTCCTGAGATCGGCCTGATCCAGTATGATTTCACCACTATCTGAATCTAGCAAACGGCTTACCATTGATAAAAGGGTAGACTTCCCGGCACCATTCGGTCCAATGAACGAAGTGATTTGACCAGATTGAATCGTGACAGTCACGTCTTCAACCACCAGCTTTTTCCCGTAAAACTTGGACAGCCCTCGAATGTGTATCATTTGGCTTTACTCTCCTTTAACAAAAGATATATAAAGTACATTCCTCCGATGAAGTTCACAATCACGCTTAGAGTCGTGGAAAACGTGAAGATCCGTTCTACCGCCCACTGTCCGCCGACGAGGGCAATGACACTCATCAAGCTCGCACCGGTAATGAATATGCTATGTTTGTAGGTCCGAAAGAATTGGTATGCTAAGTTCGCGACAATCAACCCGAAAAAGGTAATCGGCCCGACCAAGGCGGTAGAAACAGCAATGAGCACAGATGCAATCACCAGCATACGACGCACCATTTGATCGTACGGGACGCCAAGATTAATGGACATTTCCCTTCCCAATGACATGACATCCAGGTAATGGATCTTTCTCCAGCCAAACATCATCACGATGGTGACAACGAAAAGGGCAAGCCAAACCAGATCTGCATTAATGTTATTAAAACTCGCAAACATCTTATCCTGAACCATTAAAAATTCATTGGGATCAATCAACACTTGCAGGAATGTGGTGATGCTTCCAAAGAATGTACCAACGATGATTCCGATCAACAATAAAAAATAGATTGGTTGATTACTATGACGGAATAATAATTGATACAGGATAAGAGCAAATACAATCATGGCTGTAATCGATAATAAGAAGTTTATATTCTTGTTTATGACAAGTATGTGATCCGATCCCAGGAAAAAGATCATTACTGTTTGAAGAAGGAGATAAAGAGAATCAAGCCCCATAATACTCGGTGTTAAAATCCGATTATGTGTGATCGTTTGAAACACGACCGTTGAATAGGCGATCGCGACTCCCGTAATGACCATGGCAAGCACCTTCATCCCCCGCCGAGGCAGTGCATAATCATAGCTTCCATTTAGCTCGTAAAATAAATAAACACCACAGAATAATAGAGAAATCCCCAGTAAAATAAGCATTTTCCAACGATTACGCATATGCCTTCCTCCTTACCAGCAAGTATAAGAAGATGGCACTGCCGATGACCCCAACCATTAAACTGATCGAAATTTCATAAGGGTAGATGATGACCCGACCCAAAATATCACAGACAAGAAGGAAGATGGCTCCAAGTAAGGCCGTATGAGGTAATGTCTTCTGTAAGTGATCTCCTTTAAAGATGGAAACGATATTGGGTATGATCAACCCCAGGAATGGAATCATCCCGACGGTCAATACGACTGTCACCGTGATGAGCGCAACGAGAACGAGACCAATATTCACTATTTTGCGATAAGAAACACCAAGGTTCTTTGAGAAGTCCTCCCCCATCCCGGCGACAGTAAATCGATTCGCATAAAGATAAGCAATGATCATAATGGGAATGCTTATGTATAAAAGTTCATATCGACCTTTCATGATTAATGAGAAATCACCCTGCAGCCATGCCGCCATGTTTTGAATCACATTTGCCTTGTAGGCAAAAAATGTTGTCACCGAAGATAACACATTCCCAAGCATCAACCCGACGAGGGGGATAAAGACTGCATCCTTGAACTTGATCCGATCGAGTATTTGCATAAAAAGCAGCGTGCCGGCTAACGCAAATGCAAAGGCAACAATCATCTTCTCAAGTATCGAGGCATTCACAAAAACAATCATCGATACAAGGATCCCAAGCCTGGCAGCATCTATGGTTCCGACTGTCGTAGGGGATACGAACTTGTTTCGACTCAAGCTTTGCATGATCAAGCCTGCGATGCTCATTCCCGCACCAGCAAGTAAGATCGCAAGCAATCTCGGTAATCGACTGATGAGAAAAATCTGTGTCTCTTCGGATTGAAATTGAAGTAAATCCATCGGTGTAATATGGCTCACTCCTACAAATAAAGACAGGAGTGAAAGCAAGATGAGCGTAATAAAAAGGTAACGTTGTTTCATGACTATCCCCAAAACTTTCATTGATTTTTATTGAATATCATTGATATTGAAAATCATTATCAACTAATACAAACCTATATTACAATAAGGTTTCAAGAGGAGTCAACAACTAAATGAAAATCATTATCACTAATTCCATAATCATCCACAACTGAAAAACGGCTCGAAATACGCAGTACAGTTAGAATTACACACAAAAAAAGACTTGCCCTCCCTCTCGGAAAAACAAGTCTTCTGGATTATGAGATTTTCTTTTCTTTTACCTTGCCAGTGTCTTTCATGTAGTACTCATCCGACGTAAAGAATTCATGAGTAAGCCTCTTCACTTCTTTACTTAAAAGAAGGACCGCAATGATATTCGGAATTAAGATCGCTGCAAGGGCTAAGTCAAGGAATTGCCAAATGACTTTTGCTGCACCAACCGAACCAAGGACAATCGCGACCGTATAAACAATCTTGATCCCCTGTGCTGCTTTGTAGCCAAATAGGAATTCTGCCTGCTTTGCTCCATAAAAGACGATGACGATAATCGTTGATAGTACGAAGAAAATCAATGAAATCGTAACGAGGATTCCACCAAATTCCCCGAAATAACTGGAGAAAGCTTCTGTTGTTAGTGCTGAAGGGTCATCCAATGCATTTTCAGCAGTCCAAACCCCTGAAGATAACACGACGAACGCCGTTGCTGTACAAACGATGATCGTATCAATCACGATTCCAACGATTGCCCATAGCCCCTGCCTGACAGGGTGATCGGTTTGTGCAGCAGCATGGGCAATCGGTGCCGTTCCTAGTCCTGCCTCATTGGAATATAACCCACGTGCAAATCCCCAACGGATCGTCTCAGCCACTGCCACACCGGCGAACCCACCCATTGCAGACATTGGTTGAAATGCGTTCGACAGAATCAGACTGAAGAATTCCGGCACTGCATCAATATTCATAAATAGGATGACCAATGCGCTTCCTACATAGATCAGAGCCATGAACGGTACAAAGATTTCCGTCACTTTACCTATACGCTTTATGCCACCAAATACGATTAATACAACGATGAGGGCAACGACAATGCCCGTGATGAGTCCATCCACATTGAATGTTTCTTCTACCGTGGATGCCACAGCATTCCCCTGCACCATCACACTTGGAATCAGCTCGATCATAAGGGCAAAGGCGAACCATACACCGAGCCACCTCATGTTTAATCCTTTCGTCATGTAGTACATGGGACCGCCAACATACTCTCCCTTTTCGTTCTTCTCACGATAGCGGACCGCAAGCACACTCTCGGAAAACTTAAGGGCCATTCCAATCAAGGCAATCACCCACATCCAGAAAACAGCTCCCGGCCCACCAAACATGATCGCTGCCGGTACCCCGACAATATTCGCTGCCCCGATGGTGGATGATAGAGCCGACGTCAAGGCCTGCAACGGCGTCACCGTTCCTTCGCCCTTTGGCTTCTTAAAAACGCTCCCTATCGTTTGCTTAAATATGTAGAGAGGATAGCGAAATTGTATGAATTTCAATAAAAATGTCAGGTACAAACCCGTTGCACCCAAGACAATGATTAATGGAGGTCCCCATAACCATGCCGAAACTTTACCTATGATGTCAAAAAACGTATCCAATCGTGCTCCTCCTTTTTAGTAGAGGCAGTGGCTAAGGTTTGGAATTCTTGATTGGGGCAGGCCTAAATGATCGTACAAATGTATGTATAATGCCTTTGTCTCCTAAATGAGATCCCTGTTCCTGAAAAATTAGCCACAGCTTCTAAATGGTTTTTCAAACTTTTCCCTAAATTTGGTTGTGTGAAACATTTTGTTTGAAAATTGGAAAGTATGAGGATGATATATTTGGTGAAAGTCTATTAAAGTGAGTTTTGGCAGGGGGTTCCATTCGACAAAACCCGTTCATTTCCCCGGAAATACGGCAACTTCTGACCAATAAAAAATCTGCAGCCAACTTCTGACTGCAGATCCCTGTTCTTATTCTGAAACCCTGGGCAGAATCAATACTTCCACCCTGCGGTTTTGTCCCCGACCTTCTGTTGTAGAATTGTCGGCAATCGGTTCAAATTCTCCAAATCCTTTAGCGCTGAACCACTGGGGATCAAGCTTCGGATTGTCCAAAATGATTTTCATAAAATTGACGGCCCTCATGACGCTCAGCTCCCAGTTGGAGTCATATTCCGCATTACTGATAGGCACGTTGTCCGTGTGACCGCTAATGATAATGTTCCGAGGAGGATTCATTTCAAGCAGTGCCGATAGTTCACTTGCCACACTCAGGTCACTTCCCTGGACTGTGGCTGATCCCGAGGCGAATAGCACGTTGTCCCGGATTGTAAGAAGCAACCCTTCATCGGTAAGCTTCGTGACGAATTGAATCTCCAGATTATTCGTTTTGATATACTGATTTATTTTTTCCTGAATTTCCTTTAACTCTTCCTGATCCTTCAGAAATGCCTGCTTTTCAAGCTCTTCCTTACTTAATTCCTTCTCTTTTTCCTCATCACTCCCTGAAGATGCTGCCTGTTTGCTTTCCTTATCGCTCGACTGCTGAGGTGCTACGGGACTGGGATATTCCATCATTCCGGTCCCACCGGTGAATATTTCACTAAACACCTGGGAGAGTTCCCTGAATTTTTGAGCGTCCACTGAACTTGACGCATAAAGCACGATAAACAGGGCCAGTAACAGTGTTAGCAAATCCGCGTAAGGTATCAGCCAGGACTCGTCCATATGCTCGTCGTCATGTTTCTTCTTACGCCGCCTCATCCTCATCCCCCTTTAACAACAATAATCGTTCACTTGCCGGTAAATAGGATGACAGCTTCTGTTCGATCACCCGTGGAGATTCTCCCTCGATGATCGACAGTATCCCTTCTACCATCATCATTTTCATCTGAACTTCACGCTTTGACTTACGCTTCAACTTGTTGGCAAATGGGTGCCAAAGAACGTAACCCGTGAAGATACCGAGGAGCGTTGCAACGAATGCCGCAGAAATGGCGTAACCAAGTTCATCCGTATTATCCATGTGACTGAGGGCCGCAATAAGTCCAATCACTGCTCCAAGTACGCCGAGGGTCGGTGCATAGGTACCCGCTTGAGTAAAGATGAGCGCCCCGGCACTGTGTCTCTCTTCCATGGCATCAATTTCTTCATGCAGTACATCCCTTATGTAATCAGCGCTTTGTCCATCCACCGCTAATGAGAGTCCATCCCTCAAAAAAAGATCATCGACTTCCTGAGTTTTGGCCTCAAGTGCAAGCAGTCCTTCCTTTCGGGCAAGATCTGCCAATTGGGAGAAAAATTGAATCGTTTGTTTCGGGTCCTGCAGTTTTTGTTCTTTAAACAGTATGCCGAATAGCTTCGGTACTTTTTTAATTTCATGGGTTGGAAATGCAATGGTCACAGCTGCCACTGTCCCAAGTAAAATAATCAATATGGCTGCAGGGTTAAGCAAGGCAACAGGGCTTACTCCTTTGAAAACCATCCCCACTCCAACCGCTATCAATCCTAAAATGACTCCTATCAAAGACGTCTTATCCATCGATCGCTCCACCTTACTCTTCGTAGTCTACTACTAATATCGGATGGAACTTCTAATTATTGAGGGGCAAAAGAGTTCAAAATTTTCTCTTAAATTACCGTAAACCGTTATGAAAGCGCAACCTATTTTAGTCGATATATGTAATATATAGGTATTTTTATTAAAGGAGAGAACCGTCATGACCCCAAAGCAATTGAAAGAAGTCGATAGTAAAAGGAAAAACCTGCTGCTCCTGATCACATATTCCATAAGTCTGATCGCAGCCCTCACGTATTCCATCATTAATGAGTCAGGGATCATTACCGTAACCGTATTCGCTTCACAGATCATCATTCTGGCCTCATATTTCATTGTGTTGCAATTAATGTTGAAAAAGCCACATTCCTTTGTGTATTTCAGCATTCCTACTGTTTATGCCATCATCGGAATCTGGCTTTTTTTAGAAGGGGCCAATCCAAACGAATTAGTCATCTTATTATTTTTGGCTGTCATCAGTGCGATTCATTTTAATCCAGTGATCTTTGGGATCGGGTACGGGTCAGGACTCGCCTTATTCATCTTAAATGGTGCCCTTGCACCTGCAAACGACCCGATTTTCAAAGAATTATTCATTCCGGCTTTGCTTGTATATGTACTATTGGGGACGGTCCTTGGAGTGGTGATCCACTTGAACCGCAATCAATTCAAGCAGCTTCAGGAATTTATCAGAATGACAGAAAGCGAAGGCATGAAAAAAGAAGAACAACGAAACTTTCTACAAAAAGAATTAGCGAACATCTCTACAAGCATTCATCAAATCAACGAACAGATACAAACTCACCTGGTCTCACATGATGAAATGAGAACGGCTGTAAATGAAATATCAGCAGGAAGCGTCACACAAAGCGATCAGATTAACAACATCGCTGCTTTTTCCGAAACGACGATGAGTAAAATGGAGGAAGTTTCGAAGCTTTCAAACAATCTCACTGTCCATTCCACTCAAGCGAATTCCATTGCTGTGTCAGGCAGTGAGCGTGTCACTTACTTGCAGGAGAACATGATTGAGTTGAAGAATATTATTGAAGGCCTTCGTCAAACGTTCAGCGAACTAACAAGTAAAATTGAAGAAACAAATACGTTCATTGGAAGCATTCAAGATATTACGGATCAAACCAATTTGCTCGCTTTAAATGCATCCATCGAGGCTGCGAGAGCAGGAGAAGCCGGGCGGGGATTCAGTATTGTAGCAGATGAAATCCGGAAACTGGCAGAGATTACACGAAATACTGCCACGCGTATTAACGACAATCTTGCCTCCGTTAACTCAGTGAACTCTTCTGCTGTCGAAATCATGAATCTCAGCTCAGAAAAGCTGGATGAAAATGTCGGGGCAACCGGTGAGGTAACAGAGTATTTCACGACACTGCGTGAAAAGCTTGCTTCCCTGTCAAACGAGTTCAAGACCTTAACTTCTACGGCATCTGAAGTAAGTGGCCAAACAGAAGAAGCTGAGCTATCGACGAAAGAGCTTGCAGCTGTCATTCAACAGACCTCTGCAGGGCTAGAGGAAATCAGTGCTACCATTGAAACCCTTCATAGCGATAACCGTATGATTGCTCAATATGTTCAAGAAACCGCCACAAGTGCCGAAAGGATTCAACGCAGTGTCGACGTGTAAAATATGATAAACTAAAAGCATCATTAGAGTACTAAAGGATGTGGCACCTTGAAACGAAGAGTCATCATGATGATTCCCATCATGTTTATCGTAGCCGTGGTAGCAAATTGGATGCTCGGCAAAGGATACTCTGAAATCCCTTCCGAAGCCAAAACCATGATCATCATTGGAGCGGCACTCTTATCCGGTGTAATCTCATTTTTCTTATTTAAAGATGAGCCCGAGAAGAAATAAAGAAACACCACTTTCTTTGTCGAAAGTGGTGTTTTCATTATTTCAAGAGCTTATTTTCAATTTTATGTTCATAATTTTTGAATAGTGAACCATTCGTTTTGATTCTTTTCTTTGAAAGCATCGCGTTGTATTTGAGCATGTTTTCACTCAGGCTTTTTTTCAGTTCCTGCTTCTCCAGGTCATCATCACATACCCGTAACAAATCTTCAATGCGCATCATTTCTTTTTTCACATTCATTTCATCCGTTGTATACCCTGCATTCTTCATCATCCGATGGGCCATCTTCAACTCCTGGGGCACTCCTAAATCATCATCTAAATTAAGCGGTTTACCAAAACCCGGCAGTTCTTTAAACTCGCCATCCTCATAAGCCTTCTTAATCCGTTGCTCGGACATGATCATCGAAAAATCCAATCCTACCCCTCCTACTCCATACTCAGTGGACGCGGCTGGTCTTTGACGTATCGATTACTACCCACTTGTTACCATTAGTATATCCAAAGTACTCCAGGATTGTATGCATAAGATACGTCTATTTTCTGACAATTCCTCCTCACATATTTTCGTATGAGCTGGAAAAACTACCTGTATCACGGATGAAAAGGAGTGGCTGACATGGCACGTGGAAAATCGTTCGAATCTAAGAAAAAGGGACATCCAGGAAACTTCCCTCAAAATAGCGCACCAGAGGGAAAACACTCAGAAGACGCAGCCGGGGATGAAGAACTGATTGTGACCCAGGAAGCGTTTAAAAACCGGGTGGATGAGGACGAACATCGTCTGTAAATACGAAAAACGCCAGGAAATCCTGGCGTTTTCTGTTTGATTGGCTGAAAAATCAAAATGTGAAAGGTACGAAAACTTTGTTTTATTTTCAATTACATCACTTTTATTTTCAACTTTCCCATTATATTTTCAAATCCAGTACCTGAACCGCTTTTTACACACTCACACTTTCCTTCTTCGATAAGTCCATCGCCGGTCCAAAGAACTCGAAGTGTATGTTAGATTCAGGAACTCCCATTTCCTTCAGCGTTGAAATGACAGCTTTCATAAATGGCACCGGCCCGCACACATAGCATTCCGTTTCTCCATCCACATATTGTGTAAGGATTTCTTTGTTCACATACCCTTTAAAATGACCTTGAGATTCGTCACGGGGATTTTCGTACACATAGCACGCTTCTCCGTTCATTAATTCTTCCATTACACCGTCTACTTCATTTCTAAAAGCATGGACCCCTTCATGTTTGCTCGCATGAATAAAGGCAGTCGGGCGTTCCGGTTTCGTTCTCGCCACCGTTTCAAGCATACTCATCATAGGCGTGATTCCGACACCTCCGCTTATAAATGCAACAGGTGATTCGGCATCCGCTAAATAGAAATCGCCTGCCGGTGCACTGACTTCAATTTCACTTCCTACGGCTACTTTGTCATGTAAGAAATTAGACACTTTCCCTTGAGGGTCGAATTCCGCTTCTCTTTTAACAGAAATTCTGAAGACGTTCTCCATTGGCGCACTTGATAAACTATACTGACGAATATGGGTGAACTTTTCACCAGGGATGGATACCCGTACAGAAATATATTGACCCGGCATGTAGGTTGGAACATTGCCCCCTTCTTTTGGTTGAAGATAGAAAGAGGTTATACTATCGCTTTCCACTACTTTTTTCGCGACGATAAACGGTTTAAAGTCTCTGTATCCGGCATCTTTGTTCACCGTTTCCTTGTACATCTCTTCTTCTACATCAATAAATACCCCCGCGATGACACCGTATGCTTCTCCCCACGCTTCAATGATTTCATCTGTCGCCGCGTCTCCAAGAACTTGCTTGATGGCTTGAAGTAAATGCTCCCCAACGATCGGATAATGCTCAGGCTTAACGCCTAAACTTCTATGCTTGTGCGCGATTTGCTTTACAACCGGCAGGATCATCTCGAGCTTATCGATATTCTGTGCAGCTGCATACACCGTATTGGCTAATGCGGTTTGCTGTCTGCCCTTTTTCTGATTGGCATGATTGAAAATATTTAGTAATTCCGGATGATTAGTAAATAAATTTTTATAAAAAGTGGACGTAATTTCCGTTCCTTTGACTTCTAACACTGGCGCAGTCGATTTCACGATTTCAATGGTTTTTTGAGATAGCATATTGGTCACCTCTAAAGATATGTTTTAAATACATCTTTAGCGTACTCCCCTTTTTACCATAAAGCAATATACAAAATACATCTTTAACAAAACAGCCACATTTAGACACAAACATGCTTCCTTCTGTATAATAAATGTAACGGATCGGAAAGGTGAGATAAATGAGACTAACTTTATACACTGACTACTCACTGAGAGTCCTAATCTTCCTGGCATCAAAACCAAAAGAGGAACTCTCTAATATAAAAGAAATCGCTGATGCCTACAGCATCTCAAAGAACCATCTGATGAAAGTGACGTATGAACTGGGGAAAAACGGTCTGATTGAAACGATCCGCGGCAGAAACGGCGGTATCAAACTAGCACAATCCCCGGAAGATATAAATATCGGAAAACTTGTCCGGACCACAGAAGAAGACTTCCACCTTGTCGAATGCTTTGACGCCAAGAACAACAGCTGCGTCATCACTCCAGTCTGCGGACTTAAGCATGTACTCGGGAAAGCGTTAAACGCCTACCTCTCTGTCCTTGACGAATACACCCTGGCCGATTTGATCCAAAACCCGATGGACTATCGGTTCCTATTTCAAGAACAGAAGCAGGATGAAGCTTCCACCTAGTTATGAAAACTCCTTTCCATTTCAATGGGAGGAGTTTCTTGTTTGGGATGGAGTAGAGTCAGGCGCGTTTTATCCAGGTATAACTTATCCACAATTAACTCACACCCATTCAAAAAAGCCTGTTTTCCAACTGAAAACAGGCCCCTCTCCTACTTCTTACTCTCACTATATTTAAATGTCATGAACACGAATAGGAAAAAGCTGAGTAATAACGTGCTTCCTCCTACTATATAGAAGACCATCGTGAAGCTTCCCGGCAGGTTAAATGGATTTAAGTTGTACATCCACATCCCAAGGGTTAATCCGATTGAACCGATAATCGCAGTCCATACGTGGGCAAATGCCAGTTTCGAAGATTTCGGCACTTGATAGGAACGATAATAAGAAGAATACGCAAATAAGCTTAACCAGCCCACTACTAAAATATGAGCGTGAATGGGTTTAAATGCATAGGATCCCGCTCCTGCCATATGAGACCCGAGAAATGCTCCAATAAACCCATAGATGGCGGACATTCGTAATAAAAGGACATTCCACGGCACTGTTTCTTCCCCCTTTTTCATCTGAAGTATTGCTTCAATCATTATAGTATAGTTTCCCCGTGGTTCGCTATGTTTCTTGTTTGGATGCCACAGAACGTTCATTTTCAATGCACGAAACAAATACTTATCCCTTCTTTCGCATACGATAGAAAGATGGGTGTAAACACTTGCAAACGGTGCCCGCACTGATACAATAAGAATGTAATAGAACATTCTGAAAAAAGGAGATTACATATGTCTAATTACCAACAAAATCTTGAGAAATATGCTAGTCTGGCTGTTGAAGTCGGCGTCAATGTTCAAAAGGGACAGACACTTGTCATCAACACGTCCATCGATTCGGCAGAATTTGTCCGCTTAGTGGTAAAGAAAGCCTATGAAGTTGGGGCTAAGCATGTCTACGTTAACTGGAATGATGATGTAGTGAACCGTACGAAATATGATCTTGCTCCCGACGAAGCATTCCAGGAGTTCCCACAGTGGAAAGCAAGAGAAGTCGAAGAGCTTGCTGAAGGCGGAGCTGCATTCATGAGCATCGTATCTTCAAGCCCTGATTTGCTTAAAGGGGTAGATCCAGACCGCATCTCAAACTTCCAAAAGGTAGCTGGAAAAGCAATGTCCAAATACCGTCAATTCATTCAATCGGACAAAGTGAGCTGGTGCGTACTGGCTGCCCCTTCGAAAGACTGGGCTGCAAAAGTATTCCCGGAAGCTTCTGAAGAAGAACAGGTGGATTTACTTTGGGATGCAATCTTCAAAGCAGTCCGTGCCGACCAGGCTGATCCTGTCCAGGCATGGAAGGATCACGACGCAAACCTTCACGAAAAAGTGGAATACCTGAACGAAAAGAACTACAAAAAGCTTCACTACACGGCACCGGGGACGGACCTTACAATCGAGCTTCCTCAAGGTCACCTGTGGGTGGGAGCTGGAAGTGTGAACGAACAAGGAACCACTTTCATGGCGAACATGCCAACGGAAGAAGTATTCACGGTTCCATTAAAAACTGGTGTGAACGGAACTGTATCAAGCACGAAACCACTTAGCTACGGTGGTAACGTGATCGATAACTTTACGATTACATTCGAAAACGGCCGTATTGTGGATGTTAAGGCTGAGGAAGGCGAAGAAATCTTGAAGCGCCTTGTGGACACAGATGAAGGGTCTCATTACCTTGGGGAAATCGCCCTTGTCCCTCATCAATCCCCAATCTCTCAATCGAATGTGTTATTCTACAACACATTATTCGATGAGAACGCATCAAACCACCTTGCGATCGGAAATGCCTATGCATTCTGTATCGAAGGCGGAAAGAAAATGAGTGAAGAAGAGCTTGAGAAAAACGGTTTGAACAACAGTATCACACACGTTGATTTCATGATCGGTTCTGACAAAATGAATATCGATGGAGTGAAAGAAGACGGCTCGACTGAAGCAGTATTCCGCGATGGCGGTTGGGCGTTTTAAGATATGACTGTGGAGGATCCCGGAAGGTGGCTTGGCTGCCTTTTGGGATTTTTTTATGGGGGTGAGGTGGGGATTGGAAGAAAATCGCTTGACTGAGCGCTCAATCCGTTGGGTGTAACTGGAAAAAGACGCATATATTGAAATTTTGACGCAATAAATTTAAAAAATGACGCATAAAATTATATTTTGACGCAAAAAGCCTGAAAAAAGACGGAATTCTCTCCTTTCGATCGGTGTATCCTTCTCCCGTCATCCTATTAACCTTCCATTCACAATGTTATTAGCACATTTTCGAAACAAATCTTCCTCTTTCGTTTAAAAAGCTCACCCATACTGCTTCGTCAACGCAATGGCTGCAATCGTCGCACCCGCTGCCTGGGCATAGCTTCCGAATGCGGTGACCTGCAGTCCGATTTCCTTCATTTCGTTTAAAATATAAACTTCTCCTATCGCTTCAATTGCTGCTCCAAGGGATTGAAGTGAATTTCCGGCTGCAAGAAGATTTGAAAACTCCCGAGTACCCAAAGTGGCCCCATAGGCTTCCAGTCCTGCCCCTAAGGATTGGATGGTGTCTCCAAAAATATCAAGGTTCAATCCTTCCACTTCTCTTCCTGCGAATTGGAGTTCAGCTGCTGCAACGTTTGTTACGTTTCCTGAAGCCTGAATCCAATCACCGATCACTCTTAACGTTTCTCCAAATGAACCGTCCGAGACTTTTTCCGCTCCCACCCCCTGAAGTGCATTTCCTGCCGCTTCAAATCCGTTTCCGATGGAGACCAACCGAAACCCGAGAGGCTCTTGACCGGATCGTTCTTCTTGTATGACCATGGTTTCGCCAATTGCTGCAATCACCGTTCCGATCACCTGCGTCCAAGCACCAGTAATAAGGATAAGCCTATCGATCACCTCCACCCACCGTTCCTTTCCCATTCAATACTTTTAATGTATTCAGAAAGGAGAAAATGGTATCTTTAGTCGCTGCTTCATCATGAGTAAATATTTTGTAAATACCAGTTAAATCAGTCTTGTTTATTTTGTCCTATCGAGCTATGATATTCTAGTTCATCTAGCGTTTCATGAGGGGAGGAATATAGATGAGAATTCGAGATTGGGACCGTAATTTAAAGGTCCGGCTGTTTGGGGAAGCAGCGATTAACATTACGTTCTGGATGTTCTTTCCGTTTTTGACGATTTATTTTACAGAGTCATTCGGAAAGCAGACAGCAGGATTATTATTGGTCCTTTCACAGGTATTCGCCGTACTCGCGAATCTGATGGGAGGCTATTGCGCAGATCGCTTTGGGCGAAAGCGTATGATGGTCATTTCGGCCTTCGGACAAGGCTTTGCCTTTCTAATCTTTGGCCTTGCCAGTTCACCGTGGCTCGATTCAGCCATGATCGGTTTTATCTGTTTTAGTTTGGTAGGAGTATTTGGCTCGTTTTATTGGCCTGCAAGTCAGGCGATGGTGGCCGATGTAGTGGATGAAAAGGACCGCAGTCATGTGTTTGCAGTCTTTTATACGTCCATAAATATCGCAGTGGTCGTAGGACCGATCCTTGGAGGGATTTTCTATGTTCATTACCGTTTCGAGCTGTTAATTGCCGCTGCGCTTATCTGCATGTTCCTAGCTCTTCTTTTATATAAAATGACGAGGGAAACAGCACCTCTAGACACTAGTAAGCTACTGGTGACAGAAGGAAAAAAGAAAGCCTGGCATAATGTGATATCAGATCAGATAAAGGATTACAGTGTTATTTTTAAAGACAAAACGTTTTTATTATTCATATTAGCAGGGATTCTCGTAGGTCAAACGTTTATGCAACTGGACCTGCTGATTCCAGTATATATTAAAGATGTGATGGATCAAGCCACTCTGTTCAGCTTCGGGGACTGGTCATTGACCCTTGTGAGTGAGCAGGTATTCGGTTTGATACTATCTGAGAATGGATTCCTGGTTGCCCTTCTTACGGTGGTCATCACGAGATGGATCACGAAATTCCGTGAGCGCAATGTGTTCATCCTATCCTCAGTCATCTACGCCGTTTCAATTTTTATGTTTGGACAAACAAGCTCGGTTTGGATGTTTGTGATTGCCATGGCGGTGTTCACATTCGCAGAGCTCATGACAGCGGGCATCCAGCAAAGCTTCGTTTCAAAGCTTGCACCGGATCATATGCGGGGGCAGTACTTTGCCGCAGCCAGCCTGCGCTTCACAGTCGCGAGAACGATCGCACCTCTATCCATCACCCTCTCACTTTATGTAGGGTATGATTGGACGTTTATCATCCTTTCGATTCTTGCTCTTGTGAGTGCCGGACTCTTCTTCATCATGTTCGAACGTTTTGAAAAAGAAGAACTGGAATTGAAGAAAGCTGTTCAATAAAAAAAGGAATGATCCGCAATGGATCATTCCTTTACTTTTTTACAGTCCTAAATCAAAACCTTCATCATCAGACTGTAGCATTGTATTTAGACCTAGATCTGTCGAAAGACCAAGGTTGAACTCAGAGTCTGAAGAATCTTCATTCTCCCATTGAGTGTAGCTTGCATCTGCATTTACACCAAGGTTAGACATTAGAGAAGATTCATCTTCTTCATCAGAAGACAAGAATCCAAGAGTTGTATCTGTACCAGCATTTAATCCGGCACTCGTATACTCTTCTTCATCAGAATCCATTGATTCAGCCCATAGTCCCGCTTCCACTGCGTTCATGACAGTAACAGCAGTTTGTTCGTCTTCATCGTTCGACATAGCACCCAGCATCAGGTTATTCGCTGCGTTTGTTTCAAACTTAGAATAGTCGTCGCTGTTTTCAACAGTCGTCATGACAGAAGTATCGTTCATAGTTTCTACTTTAGCAGAATCACCATCTTCTTTATCTTCTGTTCCCAATACAAGACCATTTGCAGAATCAGTACCAAATGACGCTTTAGAAGAATCGTCTTCGCTTTCAGCACTTACCCAAACATTTGAATCGGTCATGGCATCAGCCATTACTTTGTTCTCTTCGTCAGATGCAGAAGCATTCAGACCGGAAGTAACGTTTCCGGAAGTAGTAGTGGCATAAGAATCATCTTCTTCATTGTACATCGTTTCGTTCATGATACCAGCGTCAGTCATAGCTCCAACTTCCGCTGATCCGTCTTCCCCTTCAACAGCCGCGTTTACGTCCTGTGACGCTCCCGCTTCTGTTTTGGAAGTGAAAGAATCATCTTCTTCACTGTACATTGTTTCATTCATGACTCCAGCGTTAGTTTCTGCATTCACTTCCGCTGATTCGTCTTCTCCCTCAACCACTGCATCTACATCCTGTGATGCTCCCGCTTCTGTTGTTGAAGTCGCTGCATCCTCTTCTACTGTTGTTTCGTTCATGACTCCAGCTTCAGGTTCCGCATTCACTTCTGCTGATTCTTCTTCCCCTTCAACCGCTGCGTTTACATCCTGTGACGCTCCCGCCTCTGTTGTTGAAGTCGCTGAATCCTCTTCTACTGTTGTTTCGTTCATGACTCCAGCATCAGTTTCTGCATTCACTTCTGCTGATTTTTCTTCTCCCTCAACCGCTGCGTTTACATCTGAAGTCGCTTCTGCACCATTATTCCTAGTAACAGAATCATTTTCTTCATCAACGACGGTTTCGTTTACGACATTTGCATCTGCATCAGCACTTGCATCCGTATTTAATTCTTCATCTGATCCGCCAATATTCAACCCATTTAATAGACCATCTTCAGAATCCAGGATGTTGGCGTCTTCTAGTAACCCATCATTGCTGTTAAGCAGTGAATCATTCCCTGCCGCTAAGCTTGTTTGACCTCCGATTGCTAGACTTGCTGCTAATCCACCTGTCATTACTAATGTTCTAAATACGCTTTTTCTCATTTTATTTTTCTCTCCTTTTAAAAGTTTTTTGGTTTATATACTTTTGAAAAGAAGAGATTGCCTGAGGTGGTTGTGACGGTGGTGCGTTTAACCATTGATCATAATAAAGATTCTTTTTCTCATATAAATTGGCTTTTTGGAAGTTGACGGCCATTGCCTGCTGATCCGACACATACCATAAAGATGTTGACCCGGTTACCTGCCCACTTACTCCACTTGTGCTTGAAGACTGACTTGTAGAATGAAAAGTTGTGGTCGTTAGTAGCGGTTCCATCTTTTTGACCGGCGTGAAAGGAAGTTCATTCTGTTTTTCTGACTCTTCCGCCTTGGCACGTTCTTTTTGCTCAACTTCAGCCGGTTTTGTAAGTATCGTTTCATTTAATTGTTTCGCTTTGCTCATTCTGATGGAGCTTTGATCTGCTTTCTCAGCAGATGTTTCGGCTGGAACCTCTTGTTGAACCGGTTCTTTCCGGACATCCACTTTCTCCACTTCGGCATCATCATTCTCTATCTTTGTGTCGACCGAGGGCTCATCCTTCACTTCTGTTTCAACAATCCCAGTGTCCACTTTTACCTGTGGATCCTCGGAAACCTCGACATCGACAATCCCTGTATTCACTTTCACTTCAGGGTCATCTGACAGGTCGACTTCCAATAGAGGCTTATCATCTGACAATGAATCTGAAACAGGTTTGGTTGTTTCTTCCACGGTGTCAGTGACCGTCTTTGTCGTTGAATCCACCGTACCGGTTACTGATTTCGTTGTTTTTTCAACAGTATTTGTAACAGCCTTGGTCGTATTGTTCACCGTTTCCGTTACAGGAGCCGCTGAGTCCCCTGCGATATCCGTAACCGGTTCCGTCGTGTGCTCCACGGTTTTCTTCACCGTGTTTCCGGCGGTCTTAGTTGTGGCATTCACAGTGCCAGTAACTGTCCCTGTTGTACGATCAACCGTATCTGTCGCCGAATCAACCGTCTCGGAAAGCATATTTCCCTTTGAGTGATTCTCATCCTCTGAAGTTGTTTCAGCGGATGGTTTGTCCTTCTCCTCGTCAGGAGCGGAAACGGCTTCATTCACGGTAGTCGTTGCTTTGTCAGTGACCGCGTTGACTTCATTCGTCACAGTGGAGAGAAGTCCCCCTTCTGCCGAAGCAAAAGTAGGAATACTGATGACTCCCAAAAAGAGCAAAGCCTGAATTAGGTGTTTTTGCACTGCGTCTTGTCACCTCCTTCCGATTCAATTGATCGGATGCTGATTTTAAAGGGATGCCGAAACTTATGTACCAGGTACAAACATCATGAATGGTGCCTGGTACAAAATCCAAAAATCGTACCCGGTACACCCTTCATGAATCATGCCCGACACGCGCCCTGCATCCAATTTTCATAAAGCTAACGAAGGTGGTTCACGATTGGATCACTTTTTTTCAAAAAGTTTTGCAGAAAATTTTCAGAAAAGGATGAATCCGAAAAATTTCCTTTACCCCCTTTTTTCATCAAAAATGAGATGTTACAATGTACAACCGTAAGCAATCTTAACGTAGCTCATTCGAAGAGCTAGTCGGAGATTCCAATC
This sequence comes from Rossellomorea yichunensis, assembly GCF_032337515.1. NCBI lineage: Bacteria > Bacillati > Bacillota > Bacilli > Caryophanales > Bacillaceae > Rossellomorea > Rossellomorea yichunensis. The sequence continues at coordinate 440,551 of NZ_JAVYAD010000004.1, forward strand.
AATACTACGCAAAGAAAGGATGTATATTTCAATGCATATCGGAAGCAAAGGCTGGTACGTAGAAGAACTAAAAAAAGCGGGAGTACGCCGCTACGAAGAACGCAAAGTAGAATCCTACAAAAAACACGTTCTTGCAAACCTGTTAGAACGTACAAAATAAGAAGACACAAGAGAGGGACGGACCTCGATTCCTATGACCTGGTCATAGGAATGAAGGTCCGTCCCTCTTTTTTATTTCAGTAGTTTCGAAGAGTAGATCGGATTCAGGTTTTGTTGCAGGGAGTATTTTTTGGTACGGTTTAGTTTGTATGGTTTGTTTTTGAGCAGGTAGGCTTGGTATTTCTTGTTCCAGCTTTTTAGTGACCAGAAGATCAGGCCGGTGGTTGTGACAACCAATCCTCCAGTTGCTGGCCAGAAATAGGTTGAAATGACACCTGATTCATAGGCCAGTCCGATGGGTGAAAATATGAAATACGTTTGCACTACGGACGCCATGAGCACAATGGACAATGGGATGCTGTATTTCCACGGCATCATATCCACTTTCGGATTGTATCGATACTCGTATGGCTTCTTCAATGGCTTCCACCAGCCGATTGCTACCATCAACACAATCTCTGAAACAAACAGGATTCCATATATATGAATAAAGTTAATATTGATAGAGAATCCGAATAAATGGCCTGTTCCCCATACAAGCATATAATACGTGAACACGTGAAGAATGATCACTGTTTTGGCGGCTAAAGCAGGAATGCGTTTTGAGAACACCCCAACCAATAAAACGACGATAATCGGGATGTTAAAGAACCCTGTGAACTTTCGGATCAGATCCCATAAGCCGTCCGTCGCATGAATCAACATTGGTGACACACACATGGAAACGACCGCGAGTGCCGCTCCAAACCACTTACTGATCGAAATTAATTTCTGATCACTGACATCCGGGTTGAACTGAGGCTTATAGATATCAAGTGCAAATAACGTCGCTGCACTATTTAACAGGGAATTAAACGAGCTAAGCACCGCTCCCAGTAACACGGCTAAGAAGAAACCTGTCAGATACCAGGGCAGCACCGCGTTAATCAGTGCCGGATAAGCCAAATCCACACTTTTCAATGAATCTCCATAAAGATGAAAAGCAATGACTCCCGGCAGCATCATCATAAACGGAACGAGAAGCTTATAGAATCCTGAAATGATGACACCCTTCTGTCCCTCTGCCAGATTCTTCGCTCCTAACGTTCGTTGAATCACGTACTGGTTAGATGCCCAATAAAATAAATTCGCAAAAATCATTCCTGTGAAGATCGTGGAAAACGGAACAGAATCAGAAGAAGAACCTATTGAGTTCAGCTTTTCCGGGTTGTTCGTGGCAATCTCCTTTACTCCTGATAAGAAACTTCCTTCACCTAAAGCATAAAATCCTAAAATCGGAACAAGAATCCCGATGATCAAGAGGCCGACCCCGTTTAACGTATCGGAAATGGCAACGGCTTTCAGTCCGCCAAAGATGGCGTAAATGCTGCCGATGATCCCGATCACCCACACAATCACCCAGATCGATTGAGTATAGGAAATACCCATAAGCCCGGGTACATCAAATAATTTCAACACGGCAAGTGCCCCTGAATAGAGCATGGATGGAATCGTAACAAATACATACCCGAGCATAAAGAGAATGGTTGTATACTGTCGAACTCCCTTGTCATAACGTTGATTCAGAAACTCTGGTAATGTCGTGAAGCTTCTTCCTAAATACTTTGGAAGTAAATACAGGGCCATGATGATAATCGCGATGGCGGCGGTCACTTCCCACGCCATATTTGAAAGGTTTGCACGGAAGGCTTGTCCGTTTAAACCGACCAGCTGCTCAGCCGATAAGTTCGTTAATAGAAGAGACCCGGCGATGAACGTACCCGTCAGCCCTCTCCCCGCCAAAAAATATCCTGTCGAATCGTTCAATGATCCTTTAGTCTTAATGTATGAAATCCAAGCAACCAACCCCATAAAAAACACACAAGTCAATAGTGTAAACAGCAAACCACTTTCAAACATGCATCCTCTTCCCTTCATATTTATTACATGTGTTTGTGAAAGTTCCCCAAATGTTATACTGGTAAACTATTATTTTTGTAATTTTGTTAAAAATAGTAATTTAGATTCACCACGTTTTTCCATGCTTTTCTTTACAAAAAAACTATTGTGATAGTCTTCAGTCATATGATAGAGTAGAAAACATATTTCAAATCAACTTCATACGAATTCCTTATATATCTATGGTGATATGGACCATAAGTCTCTACCTGGCAGCCGTAAAGTGCCGGACTATAAGGAAAGTCTTTTCTATATGCTGTTTGTGTATGGAGACTTTCCCTATTTTTTAGAGAATGTCTTCATGCACTTTTTTATTTTTCTGAGAGGTCAGACATCATACGACGTAAACCTGAGGATTCGTTGAAGATTACATGTTGGGGGATTGGTATTGTGAGTTTAATATATGGCATCTTATCATTACTTGGAGTTCTATTCTTAGCGTGGCTGTTGAGCAGCAACCGCTCAGCCATTCAATGGCGCACGATCGTCATCGGGATCTGCCTGGAATTCCTGCTTGTCTTGTTTGTATTAAAAGTCCCATTCGGACAAACCATTTTGAAAAAAGCTGCCTTGGGTGTACAAAAAGTCATCGACTACAGCAATGAAGGAATCATGTTCGTGTTCGGAGGATTTTTTGAGAAGGGAACGAATATTTCATTTGTGTTCGCCATCAATGTTCTGGGTGCGATCATCTTTATTTCTGCACTTATTTCAGCACTTTATTACTTGCGAATCATCCCGTTCTTGGTAAAATATATCGGAATCGGGTTGGGTAAGATCCTTGGGACGACGAAGGTTGAATCGTTTAATGCGATCGGAAATTCTTTTCTTGGATTAGCTGAAGCCCCCCTTTTGATTAAACCTTATTTAATAAAACTGACGCGTTCTGAACTTTTTGCCGTTATGGTTGGGGGAACTGCTTCAGCAAGTGGAGCGATATTAATTGGATATTCATTGATGGGAATCGACATGAAATTCCTTCTACTATCCGTCTTCAGTGTGCCGATCGTCTCTCTTGTGATCGCCAAAATCATCGAACCTGAAACGGAAGAATCCAAAACGAATGGTGATATTTCATTAGGAAAAACCACTCATACGAACGTATTCGAAGCTATTTCCGAAGGTGCCCTTAGTGGTACACAGCTGGCCATCAATATTGGTGGACTGCTCATCGCGTTTATCGGGATCCTTGCTCTCGTCAACGGATTACTGGGTGCTGTCGACATGAGTCTTTCCACGGTCTTCGGCTACCTGTTCTATCCACTTGCACTACTCGTCGGTATTCCGATGGATGAAGCGTTCCGTGCTGCCTCCATCATCGGGACGAAGCTTTCTGTGAATGAATTCGTCGCATACAAAGAGCTATCAGGATTGATGAGCGAGCTTTCACCAAAGACCGTTGCGATTCTTTCCGTTGCCCTTTGTAACTTTGCGAACCTGTCTTCGATCGGACAATTGATTGTCGGATTGGGTTCTTTAGAGCCGACACAGCGTCCGATGGTTTCTAAGTTAAGCTTGAAAGCCATCATTGCCGGTACACTGGCAAGCTTCATAACGGCCATTATCATTAGTATATTTCTATAACTTTTTCTCGCGATTATGTTTCTTCCGACCGCCTTTAGTGAATAGTATAAGGTAGCAATCTTTTTGCACATTGATAACGGAAGGTGAATTCATTGAGAGAAAAAAAGTTTATGAAAGAAACGAAAACAAGTAAAACGACCCACGTTCTTCCACCCGACACCAACCATCATGGTACATTGTTTGGTGGAAAACTGATGGCCTATATAGACGACGTGGCCTCCATTGCCGCTACCCGTCACGCCCGTAAGCCCGTCGTAACGGCTTCAACAGATTCCGTCGACTTCCTGCAACCCATAAAAGTCGGGGATGCCGTCACGTTGGAAGCTATGGTTACCTACACGGGTCGCAGCTCCATGGAGGTTTGTGTGAAGGTCACTTCAGAGGTGCTTCTAACAGGAGAAACCAATGTGGCAGCCATCTCCTTCTTGACCTTTGTTGCTTTAGAAGGCAATAAACCAGCCGTCATTGCGGAAGTCGTACCGGAAACAGAAGAAGAAAAATGGCTGAACGAAACCGCCAAGAACCGTGCCGAGCACCGCAAAGCACGCAAAAAACATAGTCAGGAGCTTGCGGAGTTTTTCCGTAAAGCGTATTGATGAAGGGGAGATGCTTGTAGAGAGCATCTCTTTTTTTTGTGGAAGAGTCCGTTCGCCGTTATCTTGGAATCCGGTCTCCTGCCGAATATTAATCGTACGAAATTTCATAGCCTAAATTAATACGACGAATCAGCACTTCGCTGATATATGTGGAATTCCGCTGATAAAAGGTTCGATTTCGCTGATAAAACGTAAATTCCGCTGATATCTTGCGTCCGATGTCTAAAACGCTTCTCATTTCCCGTCCAAAATCCATCCCCTCCCCCTTTTCCGATCATATCAATTGTAGTTCCACACCAGATAATTGTAATTATCCATTTTAGTTGCCGAATCCCCCCAAATAATGGTGAATATCCAATTAACATTACCAAACCAATGTACACAACCACCTTCCACACCACATACTCACTCTGAAAACTCCAATCATCCCCACAACATTTTTTTCCCTCCTCCCCTTCAAAATAGGTCCGTCCCTCCGATAATACAGAGGTACGGACATGTGAATGTCTCAATATTTATTTTTGGAGGTAACGGTTTGAAGAAGTTAATCAGCGTGTTTCTTCTTGTCATGCTTGTTGTGGCGGGATGTTCCACACCTATGACGGAGGAAGCGAGTGTAGAAAAGCAGCAGAGTATTGGAATCCTTCTCTCTGACACAGGGCTTGGGGATGGATCGTTTAACGATTCGGCATTTAGAGGATTAGAACGGGCCAGGGATGAATTAGGTATTTTATTTGATTATAGAGAAGCACCGGACGGAAACTTTGAAGAAGCACTCCAGGAGCTGATCGATCAGAACCATGAGCTTGTGATCGGCCTTGGATTTTCGATTCAAGATGCTATTGAAAAGATTGCAAAAGAAAATCCTGATCAGAAATTTCTATTGATAGACGGATCCTCAGATGTGGATAACATCACATCGATTACGTTTAAAGAACATGAAGGCAGCTTCCTTCTCGGTATGGTGGCAGCTATGAAATCAAAAAGCAACACGATTGGATTCATTAGTGGAGCCGATGTTCCTGTTATTCAACGATTTGAAAAAGGGTTTGAACAAGGTGCTCAGTATATCAATCCTTCCATAAAGGTATTGAAAGACAACGCCGACAATTTTGGTGACGCTGAGCTTGGTGGGAAAATAGCTGAGAACCAAATGAAACAAGGCGCAGACTTTATTTATCCTGCCGCTGGTTTTACAGGAGTGGGAGCGATTCAGGCTGCGCAAAAAGCAGGCATTTTATCTGGAGGGGTCGACTCGGATCAATACTTCATTGCCGAAAAGTCGGTTGTCACGTCCATGGTCAAAAAAGTTGATAACGCGGTATTCAACATAACAAAAGAACTTATTTCAAATCAAAAAATAACTCAACAAGCCTATGAGCTGGGGCTCAAGGAAGATGGCGTGGGATTAGCCCCCATTCGTGTGACCAGCTTGTCTCCTGAAGAAACAAAACAACTAGAAGACGCTAAAAACAAAATCATCTCTGGGGACATTAACATTAAATTGCAATAAATCTCAACTAAGGAGTATTCTCATGGCATTAAAAAGACGTTTACTGATTTTGGGACTTATCCCCCTTATCCTTTCGACGATTATCATTGGGTACATCGTCTCTCAACTGATTTCTCTTCAAAATTCTGCAAATGAAGATGTACAAGTACTTCTTGAAACAGAGACATTGCGGGGAGATTTGAATGTGGCAAAGCAGGCACTATCCAATTACTCCGTCAATTCAACAGCAGAAAATAAACAAATCGTAGAGGGCATTCTGGAAGAAACATCTACGCAGATCTCAGATTTAAAAAAGCTTTTGACAATTAAAGATCAGCAAGAAACCCTTTCCTCCATCGAGGCGAAATTCACAGATTTGAAGACTGCATCAGATGCAGCTCTCACTGAAATGAACAAAGCGGAGATCAAACGACAGTCGATCCGCATCTCCGGCGTCCTGAACGATATGTATCTATTAACGAAACAAACAAATGATTGGTATCAAAGCCTTTTAAAAGAAAACAAGAGGCAAATTGAATTTATTGTATGGGTGTCGGTGATCGGGTTTATCTTAACCATCATCCTATCCATGGCAGCATCTACCTTATTGACACAGCGAATAGTTAAGCCTTTAAACATTATGGTGGATAACGCTGAAAAGATGGCCAATGGTGATTTAACGATTTCAGTTGAGTCGGTTAAAGAGAAAAACAGTAAATTTGAAGTGGACAAACTCCAAACCGCTTTTCACCATATGGTTCTGAACCTGCGGAGTACGGTTCAATCCGTCCATGATATCGGATCAAATGTAGAGAAGTTCACCCAGGATGTACGCTCACAAATGACGAGTTTGGCAGAAAGCAGCAACCAGGTGGCGATTTCGACTGAAGAACTGGCAAAAGGAAGTCAATCCATCTCTGAAGATATCCAGTCAACGGCTGCTTTAATGTCTCTGATGGGTGATGATTTTGCCCAGAATGTGAGACAAAGCGGAGAATCATCCGCTAGCAGTAAAGTGGCATTGGATTCGGTTGAGCATGGCCGGGCATCCTTAAATAAGCAGCAGGAATTTGCTGAAATGATCGCCGAATCTTCTTCATCCATCATGGATTCCATCGAACACTTTGCCCAATATACCGGTGAAATTGAACATGCTTCCCATGCGGTAAGGGAAATTGCCGATCAAACAAATCTCTTAGCACTAAACGCAGCAATCGAAGCAGCCAGAGCCGGGGACGCAGGAAAAGGATTCGCCGTCGTTGCCCAGGAAGTCCGAAAACTGGCAGAAGATTCATCCGTTGCAACCGAGCGAATCGGTAACATGGTCGGAAATATCAAAAATGGCATTCACTCTATTATGGAAGCTTCTCAAAAGGGGAAATCCCTTTCTACTCAGCAAGTGGACTCCATGAGTGTGACAGAGAATGCGTTTAAAGACATATCCGGAAACGTTTCAACCATTTATGAAAATTTAGTACAACTTGAAAATGGTATGCAAGCTTCGAATGAGCGTACCCATCAGGTGATTGCAGCCATTGAAAACATCTCGGCGATCACAGAGGAAACCGCTGCCGGAACGGAAGAAATTTATTCTTCTACCGAAGAGCAGCTGAGGTACTTCGAACAAATGAATGAACAAGTAGGAAAATTGAACGTAATGACAGCAGAAATGAAAAAAGAATTGGAGCGGTTTACGCTTTGATAATGGGAAAATGCCTCCTGGTGGGGCATTTTTTTGTTTGATAGATCGATTGAAATTGAAGGGGTTTCGGCCGTTCGCCGTTATATTGAAAGTATCGCCGTTAAAACGGGATTTTCGCCGTTATTTTGGATTCCGCTCACCTGTTGCTTATTCATAGTTTGAGAATTCATCCAGGTGAGGTAGTTTCATAGTCACCGTTTCAGCCGTTCGCTGATATATGTGGAATTTCGCTGATATATCGAATATTCCGCTGATAAAATGCAAATTTCGCAGATATCTTGTTTTCAATGCCTAAACTCTCCTTCTTTACCTACTAAATCCATCCCATCTTCTTTCAACCTATCAGAGTAATGGCGATTATACCCGGAAGATAATATAAATATTATCGAAATCAAAAGAAATACACTACCTACTACAAGAGTCCCCGTCCCCTCCATTTTCACCCAAGCACCATCCCATATAACCACTCCCATGTCCCGAACTCCCCCTTCACCACCTTCCGACTACTCCAAACATCCCTATCTATATTACAGAACGTTTAAATTTTTTTAACGAACAAAAAATCAAGGTCCGTTCCTACGTACCCATATAGGTATACAAAACCCCTCCATCACACACTTTCATTTTTTTAAAAACGCTTTCACTTCTGTCATACTTTGTAATAATTTGTCGGTGGTAAATATCTCCACCTACATAACCCTCAAAAATCTCCTATACTGTATAGAAGGTTATACTGTCTAGAATTCTTATAGTTGGAGGAATATTGATGTTATCAAACTCTGAAATTGGTATCGATTTAGGAACTGCAAATATACTTGTTTATAGTAAAAATAAAGGAATTATACTTAATGAACCTTCTGTTGTCGCGATCGACACAGAGAATAAAACGGTCTTGGCGGTTGGAACTGAAGCCAAGAGCATGATCGGGAAAACGCCAGGGAAAATCGTGGCTGTGCGCCCGCTTAAAGATGGTGTGATTGCCGACTTTGATGTGACAACTGAAATGTTAAAACAAGTGATGAAAAAAGCGAGTAAAAAACTTGGATTCTCTATCCGCAAGCCAACGGTTGTCGTTTGTACGCCTTCTGGTGCAACAAGTGTCGAGAGAAGAGCGATTCAGGATGCCGTAAGAGGAAGCGGTGCGAAATCCGTGACTCTTATTGAAGAACCTGTAGCTGCTGCCATCGGTGCTGATTTGCCTGTAGGTGAGCCTGTTGCCAACGTAATCGTTGATATCGGTGGTGGAACGACGGAAGTAGCGATCATCTCTTACGGTGGCGTTGTTTCCTGTAACACGATCCGTATCGGTGGAGATCAAATGGATGAAGATATCGTTCAGTACGTTCGCAAACGTTACAATCTGTTGATTGGTGAAAGAACCGCTGAATTAGTGAAAATCGAAGTGGGTCAAGCACTGATCGACCATGAAGAAAGAACGATGGATATTCGTGGACGTGACCTTGTGACGGGCCTTCCAAAAACGATCGAACTATCATCCAATGAAATTCAGGATGCGTTGAAAGAATCTCTTCTTCACATCCTGGAAACGATCCGTGCGACATTGGAAAATTGTCCTCCTGAACTAAGTGGGGACATTGTCGACCGCGGTGTGATTCTGACTGGAGGCGGAGCACTTCTGAACGGACTTCAAGATTGGTTGAGCCAGGAAATCGTCGTACCGGTTCACTTAGCTCCAAACCCGCTGGAATCAGTGGCCATCGGCACAGGACGTTCCCTATCCGTGATTCACAAGTTACAAAAAGTAAAATAAACACGAGGTATCCCCCATTTCATTGGGGGATATTTTATTATCAATCCGAAGCTCCCCTATTTACCCCACTAACATTTTTTTCAAACATTTATGATCCAAAATCTAATTCCATTCGTTAGCTTATTAAAATTGAGTTCCTAACCGTTGTTTAGTATCCTTATTTTATATGTCAAAGATAAGGAGCGTAATATGCCCAATGATCGACACGATTTAGAACTGTATCAGCAAGTTTTAGCCAAAGATTCAACAGCATTACGACAACTTTATCAACAATACGAAAAACTGATTTATTCTTTCTCTTATAAAATGACAGGTGATCGGGAAATTGCAGAGGAAGTGATTCAAGAGGTATTTATGAAACTCTGGAAAAAGCACTCTCCCTATGACCACAGTAAAGGAAAATTTTCATCATGGCTGTTAACGATGACGAGAAATACGTGCCTTGATGCGATCCGCAGGCGAAAGAAACATGAGTCTGTTGAATATATAGAGAAAGACTCCCTGCAGGTGACCCATGAGACTCCTGCCGATCAGTTGGAATGGAAAGAAAAAGGAGCAGCGATTCGGGAGTGTATCCAGTCGTTGAAAGATGAACAGCAAAACATTGTACAATTATTCTATTTCAAAGGGTTGACTCAACAATCCATTGCCGATTCCACTGACATTCCACTAGGGACTGTCAAAGGAAGAATTCGTTTGGCGCTAAAGCATTTACACACGTGTCTTAAAGGGAAAGGAGGTCAATTCGAATGACTACACACCAATGCGATTACTTACTGGATTACTACAACGGTCATTTATCTGAACTTGAGAGAGCCCAATTTGAAAAACATCTGGAAAGCTGCCCACAGTGTCAGGAAGAACTTCATGAACTGGAGCAGTTAGCAGAATATATGCCTTTCGCATCTGATGTTGTCGAGCCTCCTAAAGACCTGGAAGACCGTGTTTTGGCTAACATTCTGAGTGAAGAGAAGCCAAAGGCTAACGTCCAACCTTTCTCCACTAAGAAAAAGAGATCATGGTTCCTCCCTTCTGTCGCAGCTGCCCTGGCCCTTTCCTTAATCGGGAATGCGTATCTGTTTACACAGCTCGAGGACCAGAACGAAGTGGTTGAACAAGCAACCATCGATCAGGTAGTACAATATGTCGACCTCGCTGCCGTCAGTGGAAATGCAAAGGGTACAGCAAGTATCATCAAGCAGGGGGAACAAACAAGCATGGTGGTCCAGGCTTCTGAGCTTCAGGGGCTTTCTGACGAAGAAGTGTATCAGGTCTGGCTCATTAAAGACGATAAACCAGAGCGAGCCGGAACATTTGTCACGAGTAAGGATGGCAAAGGATCGGTTGTATTCAAGTTTAACGAAGAGTTCACGAAGAAAGATTGGGATACGGTGGCCATCACCCTCGAGCCCGATGCGAACAGCCAGTTACCTCAAGGGGAGATTGTTTTAGCTTCGGAAATATAAAAAAAGTTCAATAAATGTTTTTCGCCCGGCAGTCCAGTACTGCCGGGCTTTTTTATTTCTATTGATGATTATTTCGTTTTTTTGTCTATCGAAATGTTCGAGAAATTCGCACCAGGGAATTAAGTCCTATGTAACAGAGGATATACAAATGTTAAACAATATCTATTCGTTATTCATTTCTACTTTTTATATGGCTACATAGTAGAATACCCCCTATCCTTGTTATCTTTTACACCCTACTTTTCACCCCTATTAAAAAATAATAGAAAAAATTCGAAAAATGTGATCCATGTTTGAACTTCTGTCGTTAGCTTTATGAAAATATAAAAAAAAACAAAAGGAGCGATTCAATTATGAAAATGAAAAAAAGTTATTTAGCCGTCCCTTTAAGTATGACATTACTAGTACCGACTGTAGGTACAGTTTCAGCCCACAACGGCGAAGATCATTCACACGAGGTGAAAGTGGATACTCCAGCAGGAGAATTAAGAACAACATTGGACCATTTACTTACTGAGCATGCATACTTAGCGGTGGAAGCGATGAGACGCGGAGCTGAAGGAGCTGAAGATTTTGACGCAGCAGCCGGTGCCCTGAATGATAACGCAGCCGATTTAAAAGGAGCGATCGCTTCTGTATACGGTGAAGAAGCCGGTAATCAATTCAACACAATCTGGACGAATCACATCGGATTCTTCGTTGATTATGTAAAAGCTACAGGTGCTGATGATCAAGCGGCGAAAGACGAAGCACTTGCAAATCTTGCAGGCTACAAAGAAGAGTTCTCTAACTTCCTTGAAACGGCAACTGGTGAACGATTAAAATCTGATAGTTTGGCAGAAGGACTTCAAATGCATATCAACCAACTGATCGGTGCTTTTGATAGTTATGTAGCCGGTAACTATGAAAAGGCTTACGAATACGAGCGTGAGGCTATCGGACATATGGGAATGGTATCAAAAGGATTATCAAGCGCCATCACGGATCAATATCCTGACAAATTCGAAAATACCATGGCTGTTACTCCGGCAACGGATTTACGTTCAACTCTTAACCACTTATTAACAGAGCATGCTGCCCTTGCAACGATGGCCATGCAAAACGGGATTGACGGATCAGAAGATTTCGATGCTTCTGTTGGTGCCCTGAATGCAAATACCGACGACCTGTCTGCAGCAATCGCTTCTGTATACGGTGAAGAAGCAGGTAACCAGTTCAAAGACATGTGGTCCAAGCATATCGGGTTTTTCGTTGATTATGTGAAAGCAACAGGTACTGAAGATGAAGCAGCAAAAGAAGAAGCCCTTAAGAACCTTGATGGATATCGTGCAGAATTCTCCAAATTCCTTGAAACGGCAACGGACGGTCGTTTAAAATCTGACGCCTTAGCAGAAGGACTTCAAATGCACGTGGATCAACTGATTGGAGCATTCGACAGCTATGCTGCCGGTGATTATGAAAAATCCTGGGATCAAATCCGTATGGCATATGAGCATATGCTGAATCCTGCAAAAGGATTATCAGGAGCATTTGCTGATCAGTTCCCTGACAAATTCAAAGCCAATATGCCTTCTGAAATGCCAAACACCGGTATGGGTGGAACAGCCGGAAATGAATTCCCATTCGAATTCCTTCTTGCAGCTCTGCTGATCATCGCTGGTGGAACCACACTAGGAATGAAAAAATACGCTACACACAAAAAATAATAGGAAAAGATGAGAGGGACGGACCTATTAAGGTCCGTCCCCCAGTGTGAAGATGAAAGGAGTGGCTTCACATAATGTATACTATGAGGGTTGTACTACTTGTGCTTGTACTATTGCCCATTTCTGCTTGTTCTGCAGGATTAAGTTCAAGTTCTCAAGAAGACAAGGCGCACAACCGATAAACAAGACGAAAAGCCGTAAGATCAAACGGAAAGCACCACCACTTCCCCTTTCCCATAAATAAAAAACAGCACGGACTCTTTCCGCTGCTGTTTTTTTATGGATATTTTTACAAGATAGAGAAAACCTACTAGTAAGGAAGGTGAAGATGATGAACGAACAACAACTTGAAGATCTGTTCAGCTTTTATGGCTATGAGAATCTATACAAGCGATTCAAGACCCCTCTTTATGTGACTGGCATTATGGATGATGCAGATGCAGAATTAGTTGAAGATTTCTTTGAGAATTTCACATTCGATGGACCTGTTTTATTTGATGAGTTCAGGTTTTGGTTTCAATATTATGAAGTGTCCAAACAACCGCCATTCACGTTATAAAAAAAGCTGCTTTCTGTACAAAACAGAAAACAGCTCCCCTTAATAAGGCGCATCCTGATAGAAATAATTCGTCGAATTCCACGTATTGTCGTACTCTTTATGAAATATATGAGTCGCTGCCGGGGACACAGGTGGTATCAACCATGTCCAATCCCCGGTCACATCACGGTCGGCGCTCTTCTCGTTCTCTTCAAACAAGCGGAACTGCTGGGCAGCCGTATGATGATCCACGATGCTTACCCCATCTTCTTTAAAGGAATGGAGCACGGCGATATTCAACTCGATCAGCGCTTTATCTTTCCACAACGTTGCCGCCCTCGACATATCCAACCCCATGCAGCTCGCTACTTTCGGCAGAAGATTATAGCGGTTCTCATCCGCAAGATTCCGTGCGCCGATTTCCGTCTCCATATACCAGCCGTTAAACGGAGCTGCTTTATATGAGATGCCCCCGATTTTCAATTCCATATCAGAAATGATCGGAACTCCATACCACTTCAACCCCAAATCCTGGAACCAGTCAAACTCAGGGTGGCGTAGAGGAACCTCCAACTTAAGTCGGGATTCAATCTCTTTCCACTGTGGAGGTCCGTCCCCGATTTGCACGACGAAAGGCAGGACATCAAAGTCAGTCCCCTGCCCTTTCCAGCCAAGCTCCTCGCATTTCTTCGTAAAACCGATGGAATGCGGGTCTCCTGCATACTGCCCATCCTCCACATAGCCGGCATATCTGATCAATTGATGATTCCATAGTCTGATGTCAGGCTGCTGTGGCTGAGACGGTCTGAAGATGGTAATCGTCGGACGGATTCTACCATTATTGGAAGCATAGTCGAGGTGGCGCTTTAACGCACCGAAAACCTCGTCCTCCGTCGACGCTTCCCTTTCGTCAAACACGTTCAACGAATTCCAGAACAAGCGGCCGATGCAGCGATTGCTATTTCTCCACGCCATCTTGGCTCCGTGTACAAGCTCTTCTCTTGTATGAGTATAGGTTCCTTCTGTTCTTAGTTCATCTTCTATTTGTTGTAAGCGCAGCATCATGTCTTGCACGCTTTTATTTAATTCCTGATAACATTGCTCAATGAAGGCCCTCGCCTCATCCAAAATCTGTGTCAATATAATCGCTTCCCAACTTTCTTATTCAGCGCATACTGTACCTTCAAGTATACCATTTATCCTATACTCTTTTCCTTGGTACATTTGAACAACCATTGAATCTTAATGCGTCAGCGCTTTTTCATAGCAGCGATATTCCTGATGCCCCTCTGGTTTAGAGGTGAAATAGACCGATCCCCGGTAATCATAGCCCATTTTTTCATAAAGGTAATTTGCTCCCGTGTTCCTCGAATACGCATCTAACCGGATACTATCGAAGCCTTTTTCACGAGCGAACTCTTCACATTTCTCCATGAAGATTTTCCCCAATCCATTACCCTGCTGAAGGGGATCGAGAAACAAGGCATGAATCACCCACTCATTCTCAAGTTTCCAAGGAATCTCGGACCATTCCGGGGACTGCCATTCATTCAGGGTCGCGGATCCTGCTATTTTTTCATCTATCATAAGTACGTACAGATTTCCATTTGTCATTTCTTCCTCAAAATATTCACGGCTTGGGTAGACTTCATTCCATTGAAGTAATCCCTTTTCATCCAGATCCTTTTTACATCTCAAGTACACGTCCATAATTGTGTCGAGATGGTCAGGATTCGCTTGCTTTAGTTGAATGTTCATTTTTTTTTCCTCTTCTTATCATTGGATTTATGTACTCTTCTAGTGTTTCTTGATGATATGGCGGTTATACTGAACCCCGCAATCAACCTTTCACGAATCATGAGAGTGGTGATCCCTTCAGCTTTTCTGCCACTCTCTCTCCTGCTGAAATCCCGGATAAATAAGCACTTTCAAACCGAGTACGTCCTGCTTCATCATTTTCTCTTAAAAAGGCGTCTCCACAAACAATAACCCGCTGATTACTTCCAAGTTCCACATAAGGGGAGCGAACGACTTTTTCTGCCTCTGCATATTTCCAGCGTTTCAATTGAGCATCGACCAGTTGATTTCCCTCTCCGAGATGAAGTTCTGCAACCTTCTGAATTTCACCCAAAATGGTGTCGTCCTCAAGATCAAAGCGCTTCTTCGACCAGGCTCCCGTCATATACACACTCACCGTTACTGTTGAAGAAATTCCTTTCTTATGATGATCCACCACCCGTTCAACTCCCGGGGGTAATTGTTCGTCCTTATGTCCCGGTGCAGGTACGATGCTTACCTGATTAAAGGTGAACATTCCAACGAAACAAGGAGCGAACGTGATATGCTTTAGCTCCTTGCTTTCGATCTTAGGTAGCAAAGTAAGGGCTTGAGGTACTGGTGCCGTTACGATGATATGTTCGCAAAGGATCTTTTCACCATTATCCAGTTCCACTTCCAGAGGTCCGTCCCTCCCATCAAGGATGGAGGAGACTTTCGTATTAAGCTCAATTGGAAGTGCTTCGGCCAAGTTTTTGGCCAGGGCGTTCATTCCATTGACTGAGGTGTAGCGCGGGTAGGGGTCGCCAAACCACCTTTTGATCCAGCCTGACTGGAGCCAATTCTCAACGTCTGTTTGAAGTTCTGGAGAGCGAACAGTGAAGAACTGTGCGCCGTGATCCGCTTTTCCGTCTTGGATACGCCTTGTGGCGAGTCTCCCTCCGACACTTGTACTCTTTTCAATGACGATGATATCCGTTATTCCATTATCTTTTAACGTTTTGGCAGCCATGATCCCTGACAGGCCTCCACCGATGATGATCACTTCTTTTTTAAACATTCAATCTCATCCTCTCTTCTTTTTCATTATACAAAGGTCATTGGAAATTATGGAAGGGAGATGACTTCAACGTCATCTCCCTTCTACACTAACCCATTAATTCTTCTAACTCCTGATACATTTTGTCTCGATCCTGCTCTTTCTGTTCTTTTTCCTTATACAGTTCCTGAAGGATGTCCAAGTCTTCTTGTGAAAGAAGCATCTCTTCAATGGAAAAAATCTCTTCTTCAACCCGTTCCAGCTCAGCTTCCACCTCTTCCATCTTCCGCGACGGTTTTTCAGGTGCCGCTTTAGGGGGTGCTTCTTTTTTCACAACAACTGCAGGCACTTCCTGCGGAACAAGTTCAGGCAGCTTTTCCTTTGCCCAGCTATATGGACCATCAAAGAAATAAAGTTCGCCCTTATGAATCCAGTACGTTTTCTTAAATAACTTATTTAAAAAGTACCGATCATGAGATACAGCCAGGATCGTGCCTTTAAAGTCCTCCAAGGCATCCTCCAACACTTCTCTTGAATCAATATCCAGATGGTTCGTCGGCTCATCAAGGACAAGGAAGTTAATGTCCTGATACATCAATTGGGCAAGGCGGAGTCTCATCTTTTCCCCACCGCTCAGCTGCCCTACTCGTCGAAACACATTCGGTCCATAAAATAAAAATTTAGCTAGAATATGCCGTGCATCTCCCTCTGTCACGGGAACCTCTTCCCGAAACACATCAATCAAACGAACACTTGGATCCGCTACCGTAAAGTGCTGGGAAAGATAGCCTAATTTCACATTGCTTCCGATTTTCACAACACCTGCATCGGCGGTTTCTTCCCCGAGAAGCATTCTGATAATCGTTGATTTACCGGTTCCATTCTGTCCGACAATCGCAGTACGATCCTTGAAGTGGACGAGGAGATCGGCGCCACTGAACAAGCTTTTGTCTCCATAAGCCTTTGAAGCACCCTCCATGGAAAACACGATTTTCCCGCTTCGATCCGTTTCCTCAAATTCCAATCCCATCTTCTTACGGTCCAGAACCGGGCGCTTGATCTTCTCCATCCGTTCTAACGCCCTCTCCATGTTACGTGCCCGTTTATGCAAAGCTTCGTTAGGAGGATTAGCCTGATTTGCCCATTCCCTTAACCGTTTGATCGCTTCCTTCATTTTCTTGATTTTCTTCTGTTGCTCCTGATAGGCTTGAAATTCGATCATCAAACGTTCTTCCTTTTCCTTCACAAAACCGGAGTAATTCGTATGATAAATCGTCAATTCCCCGTCCTCTAAGTCATACACCTTCGTAATCACGTTATCGAGAAAATAGCGATCATGGGAAATACACACGACGGTGCCCTCATACTCTCTCAAAAAATCCTCCAGCCATTCCACGGCTCCGATATCCAGGTGGTTCGTTGGTTCATCAAGGAGCAGAAGATCAGGTTTTTGCAAAAGTATCAAGCCTAAACAAAGCTTCGTTTGTTCCCCACCACTGCAGTCATTGAAGTCCTTATCCACCAATTCACTGATGTCCAATCCATTGACGATCTTTGAAATATTGGATTCAATTTCATATCCCCCGGCAAGAGTGAATCGGTCCTGGTTTTTGCCGTATTCCTCTAATAATCGGTTGAGAGTATCGGCATCTTGCTCCGTCCCCATTTGAAATTCCAATTCTTTTAATCGCTCACCGGTCTTGATTAATTCGGAAAACGCAGAGCGTAATACGTCAAGTCCTTTCGTACCTTCCGGATAATCAGGGATTTGCGCAAGGTAGCCTACCCTGGCTCCCTTCTTTAAATGAACAAGACCTTTATCAGGGGATTCGACTCCTGATAATAATTTAAATATCGTCGTCTTCCCCGTCCCATTTCTGCCAACGAGACCGATTCTTGCTCTTTCTGGTATTTCAAAGGATAAGTCCTCAAATATTAAATGTCCTCCAAACATCTTACTTAATTCCTGTGCACTGCATAGTATCATTTTCCTCTTCCTTTCGTTCATCTATTTTAAGGTAAGAGGTTCCGTTATGATCACAAAAAAGCCATGGGAAGCAGAAGGCTCTCCCATGGCTGATCGAAGTGCGATGGCACTTCCCCCTTTTATAAAAGAAGGCATAAAAAAAGAGAGCGAAAACGCCCCCTTTTTCCGATTCTTTATAGAAAAGTGATTGGAATTGAGACCTCTTACCGTTCAGTATTCATATTTATTTGCTGAAAAAGGGCATACGTGTCCCCTTGAAGGCAAATACATGAAAAATTGCACGGCAAATGTAAATATAGTCTAAATACTTCCCACGCAATCCTACAGAACGATTCATCTCAATTCCACCTCCTTTTCCATTAAACGATAGTTAATATCACCATTATATAATTATTCTGAAAGCTTTTGCAATGTGTTTATTCCTTTTTATATAAAAATCTTGAAAGCACAAGACCGATCACTCCGATTGGAATCAGGATCATGGCACGGATCGTGAAATCCAGGAACACGAGATCTGCCAGGAAGAATTTCACCAGTGCCAGAGCTAAAAAACTGATCCCCACCCAGCGGTAAAAGGCATCCTTCCTGCTTTCACCGAAGATGAGATAAGCAATGGACAGGGCGGCAATTGCCACGGTGAAGGCGGTGGTTCGCTGGGTATAATCCCAGCCGATTACAATGAAATCCGTCAAACGTAACACGAAGAACATCACAATCACTGTCAACACCACTTTAATCGCCGTTGTCGACACGTTTAAGAAAGAGGACTCCTTTTTATTGTAATGGGAAAACAGATACACATACCCAAAAGCAATCACAAAAATCGACAGCTCAATCGTAAAGAAATCATCGGATGCACCGACCAGTACCCCGAGGAATGAACACATCATCAAAAGAATGGAAGCAACCAAACCAAGATAGCTTTCCCTTCTTCCAGCAAGCCATAAAAGGGCAGTAGCCTGAAGGCCGACTAAGACAAAGCGCCAATCGTATTCTAATAGTTCAAATAAGAAGAGGAGCACATGCAGGAAACCTAAGACCAGCAGGACATCCTTTGTTTGTTTCTTTTCCTTCGGTTCAATGAACGATACGCCGATATACACCGCTGCGAAAGTCACATAATAAAAGAGTGGGATCGCTGCGTAAATATCATTCAATAATCCGAGAAGGATGAAGGAGCCTGACACTAGAGCAGGAATCATTTCGGCACTCACCCGTTCATCGCGGCCCAGCACGATCAACAGTAAAACATAGGCGTGCTGAATGGCAAATGGAATCAGAACGGTCAGCGTCATCGCCCCTACCCCAAAGACCGCAAAGAAAAACAATGAGAAATATAGTAAGTAATAATGTATATTCCAGGCAATCCGGTATCGTTTCACCGTACTGAACGTCATTAACACAAAGAACAATACTAACTCATATCCGTAAAACAACCACTCATTCCGTTCGTCCCCTGCAAAAATGAACGGAAACAGATACGCTCCTGCCCCTATCAAGCAGAGGATCACTTCAGAACCATGCTTATGAGAAGTCAACAGTCCGACAGAAATAATGACGAGTAATAGTAGATTCGTGATGAGTCCGCCTATATATCCATATAAGATGTTTGCCGAGAATAACGTAATGATCGCAAGGACGATGCTCCCCGACAGCAGCGTGAGGGCTAATTTCCTCTGATCCCTGATATACCGCTCTCCTAAGTAATACATCACCATACTGATGACAGCCCCCGTTAACACCCTTAAACCGGGCGTAACCCAGCCATTTTGAGAAGCAGCCATAAAGCCCCAGATACTTCCTATCAATAGAACAAATAGAAACACTTTCGGAAGCCAGCGTTCCACTGAAAAGTCGAAGGGCTCTTTTTCAATGAATGGCTCATTTTCCTCATCAGGGAAATGCTCTTCAGGTTCTGCATACACTTCTGCTTTTTGGATGACAGGCGCTTCACTTTCGCTCTTCGCTTGTATCAACTGCCTTTTCACAAGGTATAGCTCTCTTTCCAGAGTGCTGATTTTCCGTTCCAGGCGTTCAAACTCTTCTTTCTCCATATTTCCACCCCCTACCTATTATTTATACAGGAATAGGCCAATATTTTCCTTTATTTTTTGGAAAGTAGAACAGTATTTTATGACAAGGCTCTTTTCGTAAACATTGTTGCTATTTAAACAGAGAAAGTACGGCGGTGCGCATCCTCGTTTCCCCCACTTATTATTCGTAGATTCTAAAAAAGGAAATTCATCTTTTGAATGAGTGGTAGTGTGAAAACATGGAACGTTCCTTTTCGCTCCAGGCACTTGCTTTCCGCGGGGAGGAAGTCGAGCCTCTATCTCCCGCAGGAGTCAAGTGCCTTCCGCTACAATCCACTCTGTGCTACTAAATTCTGACTGCTATTTATATGGATATAAAAACGAAAAAACACTCCTAGTGTAGATAAGTTGAGCTTTTATTCCCAAAACGGACCATCTACAAAGGAGTAAAAGAAAATTTATTGTTAACTCATAGATCGGTGGATCATCTAACTATCTATCAAATGAAACAAACAATGCTACCGTGGAAAAGGACCTCTCTTAAAGAGAGCAGTAGTCCGTTTACTATAGAGAGTTTTTGTCACTTTTAAGCTCTGTCACGAAATTTCCATATAGATGGTGAGGGGAACTGCGTAGACTCCTGCGGAAGTACGGTCGTGCCGAGACACCGGAAGCGAAGCTGAGGAGGCTCGGCCGAACGTCCGCGGAAAGCGAAGCAGTTCCCCTCACCATCTAAGCATACATTGATTGACAGAGCCAATGCAGTTCCTATGTAACTAAAAAACAATCTTTGCAAAAAGAGCTTTTGACAAAGAAAAAGCTCCACCTTATTGAAAGGTGAAGCTTTGTTTCTATGCCAATCGTTTGAAGTTTTGACCGAGTATTTCATTCATTGTATGGACCGTGATGAAGGCACGGTTATCAACCTGGGTGATGAAGCCTTTCAGCTTGGAGAAGTCCTTGCGACCAAGGATGGTCGTGATGACTTCCTTTTCGTCGGAAGTGAAGGCTCCCGTTGCCGTATGGATCGTCGCTCCTTTTCCCAGTTCATGAACGATATAAGACTTGATCTCATCGCTGTATCTGCTTATGATCACAATCTCTTTATTTGAATTGAATTGTTGCAATGCATAATCGATTACCAGTCCGTTCAGGATGACACCGAAGAATGCATACATTCCGACTTGCGGTCCGAATAATACGGCTGAGGACATGGCGATTGATAAATCTGCCAGCAATACGCCTCTGCCTACATCTATATTGAAATATTTATTAAAGATCAGGGCCACGATATCCGTTCCACCCGTTGATGCCTGTTGGTTGAATACTATGGCCATCCCGGTTGCGGCAATGCATTGCCCGATAATCAATTGAATCAAAATATCATCACTTAATGGAGCACTCATGGGAGCAAATCGCTCCAATAACCAAACGTAGAATGAAAGGGCGAAACTTGCGTAAATGGTTTTCGCACCGAAATTAAAGCCGAGAAAGATCACACCGACGATAAATAATACGATATTGATTATGATCATGAACAGTCCAAGGGAAAGACCCGGAAACAGATCGTTCATGATGATTGACAATCCACTTACTCCCCCTGTCGCTAAATTATTTGGCGATAAGAAAAAATGGACATTCACCGAAACAAGAAATGCACCAAGATTCATCATTAAGAAGGAAAATATTCTTTGTCGCATCACCGCAACCTCCTTTTTCTTTAAAATTTTTATTGGTTTTCCGTAAATACTTGAACAACGGGATTATAAAGCCCATCAAGACCCTTTGTAAAGGGAATCCGGTCAAATAAATAAGGTTTAATAATTGTGAAAATTGGAAGGGTTTCCAGATACGATGATGGTAGGGTTCGGGTTTTAGGGGGTAACAATTGGGGTAAGGTGGGAATTTTAGCTCTCACCGCAAAAAAAGCTCCCTTCACCAAAGAAGAGAGCTTTTCGTTCACCCAAATTGTTTCCTATTCCGGACAGGTCCTATATGAAATTGAGGAATGGCTATCCCGATCAAGATCAGCAGGATGCCTATGAGCTGCAATAGCACCACTTGTTCATGGAGAATCCACATGGCCGCGAGTATCGCAGCCGGAAGTTCCGCTGCCCCCATAATCGTCGAGAGACCCGAATCGAGGTGTGGAGTACCGATCGCGAAAAAGACGACGGGAAAGATACTTCCGAAGATGCCGACGAGTAGTCCAAAGTCAGCCATTTCAACAATTTGAACAGGTTCTTGAAGGAAAGAAGGGCGAAACGCGATGAGGACTACAAGTAAACCGCCAAGGGTGATCATCATGCTTTTTTGAATCGTGGGCACTTCTCTTGCCACCTTGCCGCTGAAGAAGATAAACAGGGCAAATGTAATGGCTGCAAAGAAACCAAAAAGAATTCCCATACCATTTTCAGACCATCTGAAACGTTCAGAAGAAATCACCCCTCCTGCAAGCAAGGTTCCCATCCATAGAAATACAACCGAAAGCAGCTTCTTATTGGAAGGGAATTTTTTTAAATAGATCGATTCAATCAAAACACCGATCCATGTGAATTGGAATAGCATGACAACTGCAATGGAAGCAGGAACCTCATGAAGGCTGAGACCATAAAAGACCCCCGTCAAGCTAAGAAGGATTCCGACCCCGAAGAGCGAGATCCAATGCGTCTTAGTCATCTTTATTTTTTTAGTAAAAAGAAAGGCCAGGAATAACATAGCCACTCCAAATAAATACTGTATACCCGTTACATCTGAAACAGAGTAGCCTTCAGCAAATCCAAGCTTCACGACAGAAGCATGTATCCCGTAAGAACTTGCTCCAATTAATACACAAAGAGATGCGTTTAACGGCTTCATCCCGCTCCCTCCTTTTCTATCTCTTCCCGCAAGTATAATCCCGGAAATTTATTTCGGCAATAGAAATATTCGCCTATCGTTAAACAAAAAAAAGAACGATTCCTAAAGCAGAATCGTCCTTCCCATCTTATCGGTTATCAACCTTCTCCGGATACAAATCATGGTTCATCAAGCGGTGGTCTGCCATCGTTTCGTATTTCGTACCTGGCTTTCCGTAGTTACAGTATGGATCAATGCTGATACCTCCGCGTGGAGTGAACTTACCCCATACTTCGATGTAGCGTGGATCCATTAATTCGATCAGGTCGTTCATGATGATGTTCATGCAGTCTTCGTGGAAATCACCATGATTTCTGAAGCTGAACAGGTAGAGTTTGAGTGATTTGCTTTCCACCATCTTTTCACCTGGTATATAGCTGATATAGATGGCAGCGAAGTCTGGCTGACCTGTTTTCGGGCATAGACTTGTGAATTCAGGACAGTTGAACTTCACAAAATAATCCCGGTTTGGGTGCTTATTGTCGAATGCTTCCAAAATGTGTGGAGCATATTCGAAAAGGTAATTCGTTCCTTGATTACCTAATAATGATAGATCTGTTAAATCTTCGTCTTTTCTTCCTGACATGTAAAAAATCCTCCCCTTCAGAGTGCCTCGAATGAAGGAGGACATAGCATTAGCCTAAGAATCGACATAACAGGCAGGTAAATTGCAAATAATGCACTATCCTGTTACGCTTAAAGGATAACATGTTTAAGAAAATCCCATGTTAGATTCATAGAACCATAGTTTTTTATAGAGGGTTAATGCTATGAACCTCTCTCAGGTACTTGAGCGACAAATTGTGTTACAGAGGTTATATTAAATAAGAATATAGGGAAAGTCAATCCAATTATAGATTGAAATTTGCAGCAGGAATTTCAATTCTATCTATTGAATATAGTAATTGGTATTTTTGCTGGGAGTGATCATAAATGAATCAGCTGGTCCAGGCTTTCACCAAGTCTATTCTCGCGGGAGACGTGCATTCATTAATGGAATTACATTCGTCTTCTATTCACTCAAAAATAGATAATTTTACTTTTTATGAGAAAATTATTAAACCATCTATGTATAGAATCGGTGATCTTTGGGAGAAAAATCAAATTACCGTTGCAGATGAGCATTTAGCTACTGCAACCCTTAAATATTTACTTGCAACAATATTTACCCATCAAGAAGCTTTGGAAAACCATCCTAAAGCTCTTTTATTTTGTATAGAGGGTGAACATCATAGTTTAGGACTTGAGCTTGCGAACGAAGTGTTCAAAGAAAAACAATGGAATACCCGTTACTTGGGAGCAAATGTCCCTGTTAAGGATGCCCTAACATTTATTGAAGCGTGGGAACCCCATGTCGTTGGGATTTCAATCGGGATGACAACAGAACTGACTCGATTGAAAGCGTGCATTGAAAAGATCAGAGAGCATAATCAAGAGATTGAAATTCTGGTTGGCGGTCGATTGATTTCAAACTATACCCTGGATTTTCTGGAAAAATCACAGGTAAAAAGCTTTAATGACTTGTTAGAGCTCAATGATTACCTGACAGATATGTCTGAACAGCCTGTTTCCCAGAAAGGCTAGCTCCTTCATCATATTTAGCCAAACTTAATAAGGTTCAACTGAATGTTATCCCACATGAACCTCCTCTATAAGTGAGGAATGGGGCAATGACGTCCATTAACCTTTCCCAAGGGAGTGATCATGTGGAAAATCTGCATTTATGCCCGATTCCTTATCTACTATTGGACAGGCAGTTTAATTTAATAGATGCGTCAAATTCAGGGTATGACTTCTTAAAGCCTGGAGAAAACTTCATGTCTATAATAGAAGAGGAAAGCTCGCCAAAGTTCGCACGGATTATTCATAAGAATTCCTCCGGTAAAATGGAATTGAATCTGAAGAGAAATGATTCATTCGAGCTGTTTGATATTTTCTATCAGTTTTCAGATATGCAGCAATATTTCCATGTTGCCGTCATTTCTAAAGACGTTCAATACAAGAAAGTATCAGATCAAATGAATGGCTTATTTGATCTCATGGGTAAGTCCACGTATCCACGAAAAGAACCGAATTTGACAGAAGTACTGGCTAAAGTGTCTTCTCTTTATTTGAAGCTTTCTAATACTTCTGATTGGAATCGACAAGAAATTATGGATAAAATAAAAGAGATAGAAAATCACCTTCAGCAAAATGTGAAGTGATAATAAATTTTATAGGAGAAGACAATATGACTTTATTAACGAACATACTTGATTACAACCAGCAGTTTGTGCAAGAACAATCGTACGAAGAGTACAGAACAACCAAGTTTCCAGACAAACGATTAGTTATTCTTACTTGTATGGATACCCGTTTAGTAGAGCTTCTGCCTAAATCCATGAACATGAAAAATGGTGACGTAAAAATCGTCAAGAATGCCGGTGCGGTCGTGAGCCATCCGTTTGGCAGCATTATGCGCAGCCTGCTCGTTGCGGTATATGAACTCCAGGCAGATGAAGTACTCGTAATCGGTCACCACGACTGCGGAATGAGCGCCATCAACAGTGATAATATCCTGGACAAAATGAAAGAACGCGGGGTGGCGGATGAAACACTCGACACCGTCAACTACTCCGGAATCGACCTCCACGACTGGCTGAAAGGCTTCAGCTCAGTACAGGAAAGCGTTGCCCACAGCGTCGACATGATCAAAAACCATCCATTGATGGATAAAAAGATTCCTGTCCACGGACTTGTCATCAGTCCGGAAACAGGGAAGCTTGATTTGGTTGTAGAGGGGTACTAACAAAAGCGGAGGCGGCTCGTTCAGAGGCGACAAGCATAACCTAAAAATCCCTGAAGGCGAACTCGCCTTCAGGGATTTTTGCGTATTTAGAGGGACGGACCTCCAGTTTTCTCATAAGCCTGTCCTTATAGCATTCCTGCCAATTGATTGTAGATTATAGGTCCGTCCCTCTAGAGAACCCCTTTAATTCCTTCAGGATCGGCATTTTTCCCATCTCGTCTTCGGTTACGTGTTCCCATTCGATGCCGTGTGGTTTTGGGTAGGGGGTGTGGGTTTCCGTGATGCCTTCTTCGGTGATGATCCAGTCGACTGCCAGGTCATAGGAATCTCTTGGGATGTCGTCTCTTACAAGCTGCTCACTGTTTATAGTCGTGATGACAGGCACCGGGTTGTTCCCGATTTCACGAAGGATGGCATATTCGCGATCGGCATACCCCTCTCCTTTTCCGAGCCTTCTCCCATCACGATGAATCGCAACGGAACCAACTACGATTAAGTCGATGGCAGGTATATCTGTGAGCGGTACAACTTTACCATATGTATTCATATGCTTGATACTCGCTGCCTTTCTCTCTTCCCCCCCGGGTACCCATTCAGGCTTGATCATGACAAACCCGTCCTTTAAGCGCGGTGTTGGAATGAGCAAGGTTTTCCCGTCCTTCAACACAGATGCGCGAAGTGGAAGCTGAGGTGCATCCGGATTCACCTTTACGACCTCAGCATCCTTGTAAATATCCATACTTTGAACATAAGAGGCCGCCTTTTCTGCCCCTTTGAAATTGGGAATCCGTCCTACTAACGGAAATGGAAACCGCCCTAATTTATTTTCTGTCAGACGATTCCATACCTTATGCCTGATTTCATCTTTCTCATTCATACTTATTTCTCCCCCTTTTTCAAGAAAAACTGGTAACAGGTACTAATTTCCCGATTCTTACGGGAAAATCAACTCAGAATTAAAACCATTCACCATCATTATACATAGTGCTGCTATTATTCTTATCATCCTAATGTCTATCAAACCATTTTAATCTGAGTCGCCAGCCTGCTTGATGTGGGCTGGTTTTTATGGTGGGGTGCAGGAATTTGGGAGGTTGTCTTTCCCTTTTTATGTTAAAAAAACCGAGCGATTTAATAATCAACTCGGTTTTTTCGTCTATGCTGTAGCTTCTTTTGATGAAACATTCCCAACACTTTCTTTGCTTGGTGTTTTTTTAATTTTTGGTACAGGAATGAAATAACTGCTAAATGGAACTTGCTGAATAAGTCGAATCAATCCTACACAAATTAATAATACGGCGACAAATATTATCGGCAGAAAAATCATATTCCATGTAGAAGCAGGCAAATATATTTTCATCAAGTGCAGAACAAAGGGATGAATCAGGTAAATCCCCATTGAATACTTTCCTAATAACGTCAGGGGCTTTTTCAAGACACTCCACTGAGAAAGTAAAGGATACATTCCAATAGTAGCAATGCTTAATAGTGGAATATTAATTAGATTACTTGGTCTTCTGTTAGTAAGATCTCCATTGATTGTATACTCTATAATTGCTCCTACTGTTATGAGAATTGATAAGGTTAACATCATCCAAGGAAAGTCAGTTACAAAATCTCTAATATCCTCCCAGAAGAAGGCCAATAGTCCACCGAATGAAAAATAGAAAATCCATAGCGGCATGAACGATTTACTTGCCATAAAGTTTCCGATAAACCCTTCTACTCCGGGATCAAAACCGATCATATTATAACTAATAAAAAATGAGATGACGGTTAAAATAATTAATCCCATTTTCGTTCTGAATACTTTTTGTAAGATAGGGAAAATAAAATAAAATTGAACGATAATAGCAATAAAATAGAGATGATAGAAGTGACCGCCTGTAAAGATCTTCACAAGTTCTGTCTTTATTGCTCCAATCTGTTGATTATCAAAATAATAGAGTAAGAAGCGATATGCTAAGCTCCATAATATCAATGGCATAATGATTTTTGATATCCTGGAAGTAACAAATTTATTAAAAGTATAGGTGTTTCTTTTTACTTGATAGAATAATAGAAATCCGGCAATCACAACAAATATAGGCGTTCCAAAACGTCCTACTTGATTTAAAAAGTATGAAAACCAATTAAACGTATTATCATTCATTGAGTAATAAGTAGCTGATACGTGAACTCCCAATACCGCTAAACAAGCAAATGCTCTTAAAAAATGTATTTCAAAAAGATATTTTTCCTTTTTTGTTGAAATGGATGACATGGTCTCTCCCCTTTCTTGCTGACAATATCATAGGTAATTGTAATAGAATCAGACATGAAAATCCCTAAACAAAT
Organism: Rossellomorea yichunensis; assembly: GCF_032337515.1. Taxonomy (NCBI): domain Bacteria; kingdom Bacillati; phylum Bacillota; class Bacilli; order Caryophanales; family Bacillaceae; genus Rossellomorea; species Rossellomorea yichunensis. Next base: position 468,361 of record NZ_JAVYAD010000004.1, read on the forward strand.
TTAAAAAGGAACTTTGGTTCTATTTTCTTTTGGAATACTTTCATACCACAATACCTCTAAGGAATCCTTTGTAATCAGGATGAAATCTATTTAAATTAATATAGTTGTGCTTTATCATTTACTAAAATAAGAACAATGTCTTATAAGGTATACTAGCCATTTTTCAACAAATAGTGACAAATTTCAACATCAACTTACTTGAAGAAGAGGTAATAACTGGATTATAGACATTCCTAACTCCGAATAAAATAAGACCGCTTGAACAACCCAAGCGGTTAATAACTAAATCCATGACCCCCGGCACCGATGCCTCTGACACGTGACCCTCGTCTGCAATTTCATATATTGATACATAAAAAAAGCATGCCTCCCTTTTTGACTATGGTGGTTGATTTCATTTTTCAGCTTGTTCATGAACATCCGATCACACTGGCAGCTTGGACCGTATCGCTCATAGCAAAGGTCATGTGCCTTACATGCTGCGTCGACTGAATTGATGGGAGCACCGGGTCCGCTGCATCCTGGTCCGCACCACTTGTATTCCGGGAAAATACACAGATTTGGACCTGTCTTATTTCTTCTCATATTCATCCTCCTTTCTACTCACTCTGCACAATAGTACGTTTTGTTTCTCACATAAAGGGAAATACACTCCATGTAAGCAAAATAAATTACTATACTGTATGTATTTCAATCTGGTTAGGATTGTCCTAATGCCTATCTGACTGGAAAGAAAACAATAGGAGGAATGAATAATGGCAACTTTTCAATTAAATGATACGGTACCAAATTTCACGCTCCCGGCAGTTTCAGGTGAAACTTTCTCATTTGAGGACCATCAAAAAGAACATCAAAGCTGGCATCTCATCGTTTTCTTCAGAGGCTCATGGTGCCCGGTATGTCAGGAAGAACTTAGAGAGTTACAAGCAAATAAAGAGTACTTTGAAAAACATAATGTTCACTTGCTGACGATTTCCAGCGATAAACTCGAGAACTTGCAGGAGTTTGCGAACAAAGAAGATTTAACATTCCCAGTTTTAGCCGATGAAAATTTAGAGGCAATCAAAGCCTATGATGTGTTCTATCACGGTGAAGATGCCCCTTATGAGGATCACGGACAACATGGTGAACCGGCTTACTTCCTCGTCAATGAAAAAGGACAAACCATGTACCAGCAAAGACAAACGAGCCCATTCGGTCGTCCACATGCCAATGAACTGAGAAAAATCGTGAAGTATATCCAAAAAAACGTTAAATAATATTAGAAGAGGGACGGACCTTGTGTTACTCACCAAGGTCCGTCCCTCTTATTAATGCAAACTCTAAACTTTTCTGAGCTTCTGCAACCGTATGAGGCTGCTTTTCATGATAACCGTAAAGAAGCAGGACGACGTTGGTGTAGATGGCTTTGAACCGGGCATATTCCAACTCGACTTCCTCTACCTCTCCATATTCTTCAAAAAACAACTTCCGTCCCGCAGGATTGAGATAACTGTACACGAGGTTAAGATCAATGGCGCGATGACCAATATGAACGTCACCCCAATCCAGAATCCCTGATAAGATTCCATTCTCATTCACAACAATATTCTTAAAATGAAGGTCGCCATGAACCAGAGTGGTTTCTGATGGCAATGGCTCTTTTGGTACGTGCTGAAGGTAATCTTTTAACTTATCAACCTGGTGAAAAAGATTTAGTTCTTCGATTTCATGAATGTTTTTTTCCAAGGTCGATATTCGTTTTTTTACATCTAAACGATTCAATTCATCATGAGGTACTCCCCGTTTTACGGCCTCTGAAACATCCGTCAGATGAAGCTTCTTTAGAAACGACGCCATTTTAAGGGCTGACTTCCCTTCTCTAACCACCTCATGTGCCCGGGATGGAATCGTTCCTTCAACAAACCGGTAGCCTAGAAAAGGCCATTTGTATGGAGGAGATGAATCTCCAAAAAAGGTCGGAACCGGAATTCGGAGCCCGAGACTCTTTTCATCGAGCAGTGGCAAGAGCTTTCCTTCCGTTTCTAAAAGCTTCACGGCTATATCCCGTCTTGGAAACCGAAAGACCCAATCGTTGTTCACTTTCATTACCGTATTATCGAATCCATAGTCAATGATGTCTAATCTTGATGGATGAAGTTCCGGAAACTGATTTCCGATTAATAATCTTGCCTGGTCAATCGTGACCTCGACCTCCGCTTCCCAACTATTCGACACATTCACCCCGCCTTTCTCAAGTGTTATTCTTTGTAGAACCTAAACTCCATGTGATAAGTTTCAAGTAATCGGAAAATATATTCCAGCTTAAATTACGAGGAGGAATCATGATGTTACCCGAAATGCAGCAACAAATTCAATTAGTCGCCCGTCCTGAAGGAATGCCTGTAAAAGAGGATTTCCACTTCAAAGAGATTGAAGTTCCTAAACCATCCAAAGGGCAGGTATTAGTCAAAACTCTCTATCTTTCCGTGGATCCCTATATGCGAGGCAGAATGTCTGATGCCAAGTCGTATGTAGAACCATTCCAATTGAACGAAGCGTTGGCCGGCGGAGCGGTTGGTGAAATCGTCGAGTCAGAATCAGGACATTTCCAAAAAGGCGAATTCGTTGTAGGAATGCTGCCTTGGCAGGAGTATTCCCTTGCCGATGAGAAGCAGGTACGCTCCATCGATCCGAATGTCGCCCCTATCTCTACTCACCTTAGCATACTGGGAATGACTGGATTGACCGCTTACTTCGGACTCCTTGACATCGGTCAGCCGAAAGAAGGCGAAACCGTGGTTGTATCCGGTGCTGCAGGTGCAGTCGGCTCTGTTGTCGGACAAATTGCCAAAATCAAAGGAGCCCGTGTCGTCGGGATTGCAGGTTCGGATGAAAAAGTAAGCTACCTGACAGATACGCTTGGATTCGACGAAGGAATCAACTACAAAACAACGGACAACATCTATGCTTCGTTAAAAGAAGCGTGTCCAAACGGCATCGATGTGTATTTCGAAAACGTTGGTGGCGAAATTGGTGACGCTGCCCTTAGTTTACTAAATAAACATGCGCGCGTACCAGTTTGCGGAGCGATTTCTTCTTATAACAAAACAGATCGTGATCTGGGACCTCGCGTACAAACCAGATTAATCAAATCAAGCGCACTTATGAAAGGCTTTGTCGTCAATGACTACAATGACCGCTTCAAAGAAGGAGCAACAGAACTTGGCCAATGGCTTTCCCAAGGAAAACTCCAATACGAAGAAACCATCACAGAAGGCTTAGAAAACGTAACCGACGCCTTCCTCGGACTCTTCCAAGGCAAAAACATCGGCAAACAACTCGTCAAAATCGCAGAGCCAAGCAAGTAACCACTCTGAGGGACGGACCTCCATTTTTACTCAAATCCTATTAAATCAGCGTTTTGAATGAAGGATTGAGTGGATGAGGTCCGTCCCTCTAATCATTTTATTCCCAGAAGCGAACCCACAAACTTACTTAACCCCCTTTGTATTAAGGTCTCGGATTAATATATGAGTGGAACGAGGTCCGTCCCTCGCACATCCCCATGTTTATCCCTCCCCATTGAACGGGAAAAGAAGAAGATATGATAAGAAAGAGTTCTACAAGGAGGAGTAATCGTGAAGAAGTATCAGATGTATATTAATGGTGAGTTTGTGGATAGTACGTCGAAGGATACGTTGGACGTGATCAATCCTGCGAATGAGGAGACGATTTCATCCATTCAGATGGGGACGGAAGAGGATGTGAATCACGCGATTGATGCTGCCCATTCTGCTTTTCTTTCATGGGGGAAGGTTCCTTCCAAGGAACGTGCTTCCTATTTATATAAAATAGCCGATAAGCTGGAGGAACGGAAAGACCGATTTGTTCAGATGCTGACAGAAGAAAACGGGAAAACGTTGGATGCCTCTGAGGATGAGCTCGATTTTGCCATCGAGTATTTCCGCTACATGGCTGGTTGGGCGTTAAGATATGAAGGTGAAATCCTTGAAAGTGAGCGCTCGAATGAAAACATCCTTGTTTACAAAAAGCCGATTGGTGTCGTAGCAGGGATCGTTCCGTGGAACTTCCCTATGTTCATCCTCGCCAGGAAAGTTGCCCCGGCGATTGTGACAGGCTGTACGATCGTGATGAAACCAAGTCAATACACGCCAAATACCGCATGTGAGTTTGCTAAGATCATAGACGAGGTCGGGCTGCCAAAAGGAGTCTTCAACCTTGTAACGGGGAAAGGCTCCGATATCGGAAACCCGATGTCCAGTCACCCTAAAGTACGAATGGTATCCATGACGGGAAGCTACCCGGCTGGTTCAAAAGTGATGGAGGCAGCATCGAAGTCCATTACAAAAGTAAACCTGGAGCTGGGCGGTAAGGCTCCTGCCATCATCACCAAGCATGCAAATATTGATCTTGCCGTTGAAAAGATCAAAACATCCCGAATCACCAACTCCGGGCAGGCATGTACGAACGCCGAACGAGTATATGTCCACGAGGATGTAGCAGAGGAATTCATCAGCAAAATGACCGAAGCGATGAAAAACACGACAGTCGGAGATCCGACAAACCGGGATAACGACATCGGACCTCTTGTGAATAAAGATCGACTTGAAACCGTAACTGAAATGGTCAATACAGCCGTTGAAAACGGAGCAAAAATCCTTACCGGCGGGAAACCGCTCAATATGGATAAAGGGTTCTACTACGAGCCTACCATTCTCGTAGATGTAAAACAGGATATGGAGATTATCCAGGAAGAGATCTTTGGACCGGTCCTCCCAATTATGACCTACAAGGATTTTGATGAAGTCATCGAGCTTGCCAACGATACCGAATATGGTCTTTCTTCATCGATCTTCAGTGAAAATCTTCATGAGATCATGAGAGCCGCTAATGAACTTCGATACGGCGAAACCTTCGTCAATCGTGAAAACTTCGAAGCCATCAATGGTTTCCACGCCGGCCGCGGTCAATCCGGAATAGGTGGAGCAGATGGAAAACACGGACTTAACGAATACCTGGAAACTCATGTTGTTTACCTTGAGTACGATGAAAACTATAAAGGATAATACCTAAAGAAAAGCCTGCCCGCTTTCATCCTAAAAGCGGGCAGGCTTTTTCAGTGGAGAGTTTCGCCCAACAAAAAAAGTCCTGCTAAACAGTCAGGACTTTTCTAAACGAGCACATGATTAGATTAGGCCAGGATAAAGAAATTTGCTAAAGCGAGTAATAATAGAATAATAGCAACTCCGGAACTCATCCAAAGAATATCGTTAAAATCCATTTTCAAATCGGCTAATTTATCCTTGTTTAGCAACGTACTTCACTCCCTTGAAGATTTTCAATAAATCCGATGACTTTAAAAATTGAAACGTCCAATTTAGGATCTGTAGATGTTGAACAATGAGAGCACTCGATTTGATTGACATTCATCGGTGAACGGAATTCATTCTCACAATGTGTGCACTCCAGTATATGTAAATCCCTTTTCTTACCCTTGCGATCAAATTGAATGCGCTCTCTACCCTGGTTAATATAGCTCACATTATTCTCTCCCGTCGTGTGTTATTTAGTACATATTTACCCGATGGAAAGAACATAAAACATGATTTATCTGATTTCTTTAAGAAAATGGGCTTCAAAAGCATATTGGAGATTTTATAAAAGAAACCTCCAATCGAAAAAAGCAAACAGCCCTCGCTGTTTGCTACAATCGTTTCTCCATAAAATACTGACTCTGTCCCTTAGGAAAATCTTTAAGGACCCCAAATTCCTTATACCCTAATTTTTTATAAAAATGAGGGGCCTGAAAGCTGAATGTATCTAATATAACGAGATGGCATCCCTTCTCCCTGGCGTACTCTTCTATCAGGTGAATCAGTTTGGAGCCGTACCCCCCATGCCGATAGTCATCTGCCACCCACAGAAAATCAATATGGAGATGATGCCAGAACATTTCTCCGACCACTCCGCCAACAATTTCATCTTCATCGTTTCTCATAACAAAACTGATTTGCTCCAGGGGCGTCTTAGTCTGCTCATCTACTTGTGACATATTGTATTCGATTAATTTCTTACGTATGTAATCACTATCTTCCTGGACCCACTGCTTCTCTATATTCATTGGTTCTCCTCCCTTCCCACCTATTTTTTCCTATTAAAGTCCTTTCGTCAATTCCCTTTTTTTACAAAATAATGTTTAAGAGGGGTCTCTACCGTTTATATGAAAAGTAAGCATTCTATAAGGAGGAGTTACATGTCTTTCAAAAAAACACTGAGCGTATTGGAAAACTTGTACTTACAAAAACCTGATAAATTATTGACTGTATACTTGAATACGGACCGCAGCGACCACGATCAGCAGGGTGGTGAATGGAAGATTGCCCTCAAAAACGGATTCAACCGCCTGGAAGAATACCTGGAAAGTGCTCCTGAGGAAAAAGAAAGGCTTCAATCGATCCGTCCGAAAGTAGAAAACTATGTATATAGTTTAGAACGTGAACTGCCAAGAAGCTTTATTATCTTCGCTTCTGCCGATAGTGGCATTTGGGAGACCTTCGAGCTTCAAATACCGGTTGAAACCAATTTTTATTGGGAGGAGAACCCTCACCTGGATCAATTGAAATCCTTGCATAAAGAATATCCATACACGGGATTGGTGCTGCTTCAGCAAAATCAAATCAAAATCCTCACCTCCGCCTTTGGAGAGATTCAGTCCAGCGAATTTATGGAATTCGATTTGGAAACAGATGACTGGCGAAAGCATGAAGGCCCCCACCACTCAGACGCCAGCATGGGAAGCGGCGGCGGAAAAGCCAATCAGCAGGAAGAATTCGAAAACCGCCTTAAAGCCAATCAACAACGCTGGTGGAAAAGCCTCGGCAGCATCCTGGACAAAAAGGCCGCTGATGAGGCGTGGGAACGGATCGTCCTCGTTGGCGACAAAGAGGAGGCCGCTGTGCTGGAAGACAGCATGAATAAAGAGATTCATGAAACGATCGGCAAAAACCTGCTGAATGAAAATGAGCATAAGGTTGTTGAGAAGTTATTGGCTTGAATGTTTTATAAGCCACCGTCTTGGAGGAGACGGTGGCTTTTTATGTTGGTTATCTGCCAATCTACTTATATCGCAATACCCGCACACGACAACCACCGCTCACCCCACAAAAAACAATTCCCTAAAAACAAGCACACGCTCCTCACATAGTCATACACTGAGATAAGGAGGTGTGTGTCCGTGCTATCACGAATTAAATGGTTATCCTTTTCTATCGAATTGTTTTTGGCGGTTCCGATCTTTGGCAATATTGCAGGTGATGCGATTCCTTTTCTCCTGTGTTTAGTGGCCCTGTGGCATGCGAGCGTATTGTATATTTCAAGGTCAGAAGATCAACCGATCCTTGGAAGTGCCCTCGGTATCCTTGCTTCCTTCTTAAACTTTTTCCCGGTCATCCGATTGATTGCCCATGCAATCACTGCAATTGTACTTATTTTTGAAATCCAGAAGGCTCCCGGGATGGAGTAAGTTGCCAAAACAAAGGATGATTCTCAGCAAAGAGAATCATCCTTTTCAGTTTGACCGTTACATTTTTTCACACGCACTTCCTTCAAAACCTTCTGCATGGAACCCCCGGGACAAGCCACTCTCCCTTCTTGGATTATGATCACATATAAAAACAGCAAAGCCCTCTCCAGACTTTGCTGCTTCCTACAATTCAAATTCCCATTCTTCCCTTAATGCCAGGTATAAAAGGAGAAGGGTATCCTCAAGCTCCTCATACGTTTTATCCTGCACATCTAATCCCAGTTTAGGACAGAGGATAAAGGCAAGCTTCTTGGTTAATTGGTTTCGTTCTGAAAGGGGGAGCTGAACGAATCGGTTGCTGTACGTTTTGACCAGCTGCCATTCTTTCGCACCGAGCTGCTTTAATTCCCACGCTTCCACCGTTATATCCTCTTTCCTCAAGCCACGGCGGCGGATTTCCTTCTCTATGGCTTTTTCTTTTCGTTTTCCTTTGACGCGTCGCTCATGAACAACGATGGTTCCGGCAACGAGATCCCCCACCCTCTTATGCTTAGAATGAAGGAAGATCATGACCATACCAATGAAATAGGAGACGGGAAGCATGTCGATGATTCTTAATAGATTGCGAATGAAGCAGGATAGGAGAGTGACGCTGTGTCCGTTTTCCTGCATCACCCGGATCCCCAGCAATCGCTTTCCGATCGTCTTTCCACCCCAGAAGTATTCTAAAGCAAAGAAATATCCCCAGTTGAGAAAAAAGATGGCGATGATGGCGATCCCCCATAGTGTCGAGTTGATTTCCATCATACTAAATAGGCCATCATTCCCCGATGTCGCAAAAAACAGGAGCACAACGATCAGGATGTTTACGATTGTTAACAATAGCTGGTCGATCATAAGGGCTGCTGCCCGGCTGCCTAAGCCTGCAGGTTGGAATTGCAGGGAAACATATTCGGGGGTTTTAATATCGACTTGTTCTTCATGCAATACAATCCCCTCCTTATGGATGAATTTACCTTTAATGGTTTCTATTTTTTTCTAAACTTACTATAATAAGAGATAAGAAATCAAAAGAACAAGTAGGTGTCACAATGAACGTGAAGCAATTTGTCAAACAGCACCGGGAGGACTGGAAGCAGTTAGAAGATCTCCTTGGAACCCTTCGCAAGAGGAAGAACTCCACGGGTCCGGCCATTGATCAATTCAACCGTCTTTATCAAAAGGCTGCCCAGAATCTTTCCTACAGCCAGACTTACTTTCCCGGCGAAGAAGTAACCGGTTATTTGAACGGCCTCGTATCAAAGTCTCACAATCTATTATATAAAGACCAAATCTCAAGTGGAAAACAAATTAGACATTTTTTCTCCACGACGTTTATTGGATTACTGCTTGAACAGTGGAAGTTCGTTGTCACGGCGATGATATTATTTACAATCGGTGCACTCGGTGCCTTCATTTCTGTCGTAAATGATCCTCTTCACCTATATTCCATTCTACCAGCTGAGATGTCTCAAGGTGTGGATCCTTCTAATCTCGGGAAAAGTGACGGACAAGTGGATTCTTCCCTTATGTCGGCTGCCATCATGACCAATAACATCAAAGTCGCCTTCCTTGCCTTTGCCGGCGGTGTGACATTTGGCTTGTTGACGGTCTATATGCTTGTGTACAACGGTATCATAGTAGGGGCCCTGGCCGCTGTCTTCTGGCACCAGGGAATGAGCTATGAATTCTGGGCTTACATCGTCCCCCACGGCATGATCGAGCTTACAGCCATCTTTATTGCAGGCGGAGCGGGACTCTTGATGGGCTATAAGCTCTTTGTACCTGGACGTTTTACACGAGGCTATCAATTAAAGCAGCAAGCGAAACGATCCGTCCAGCTGCTCCTCGGGACGGTACCCCTGTTTGTGATCGCCGGGATCATCGAAGGCTTCATTACGCCTGCTGCCATACCGCTACTCGCAAAATATATGGTTGCCTTTATAACGGTTATCGGTCTGATTCTCTATATGACGATCGGAAAGCTTCGGCTAAAGGCGAGCTTACAGTAACCCCCGGTTCATCATATCGATATAGTAAGAAACAGCCGTTGCCGCCAGTTTCTCTTCACGGGCCTCCACCATCATGAGGCCCTGTTTTTCCCACTTGGCTTTCTCCTTTTTCTTCACGAGCATCTGTTTCTGAGCCAAGCTCTTCATCATCGCCTGCTGAGAATCGACAGGCTCTGTCTTGATCCGTTTGACCAACGTTTCATCTTCTATCCCAATCGTTAAAAAGAGATGTTGTTTCCTTAGGCGCTGTAAGTAAAACAGGGCGCTTTCTTCATGAAGAAAGGTGTGTACGTCACTAAATAATAAAAGCAGACTCCGCTTTTTCTGAACCGTTTGAACATAGTGTAGGACGCCGGCATAATTTGATTCGGCTGCGTCCACTTCCAAATGATAGATACGATGAAGAATCGTTTGCAGATGTGCCATCCCTTTTGCCGGAGGGATATATACCTTTACATCTTTACTGAAAGCAAGAACTGACACATAGTCCCCGTTTTGAAGGGCCGCTGCCGCCACGGTCAGGGCCGCCTCCAGGGATTTCTCCAACCGGTTTCCTTTTTTCAGTTCCGCTCCCATCATCCTTCCGCAATCAATGAGGATCGTAATGTACTTACCATGCTCAGGTTCATATTCATTGGTCATCACTTCCCTGAGCTTTGCGGTTTGACGCCAGTTGATCTTTCTCGGATCGTCCCCGAGTACATAATTTCTAATCTTGGAGAATTCCCCGGCACCGCTTTGCTGCTTACGGATTTTCACCCCTTCATATAGTAGGAACTGCTGAGCACTTTCCAATACTTTTTTTGTTTCGGTGAGATCCGGAATGACTTTCACCACATCATGGAGCTCCATTGTTTTTTGTTTTTCCCATAAACCGAGGGAGCTTCGATAACGAAGATACAGCCTGGTAAGTTCATAGTCTCCTCTTACGGGTGTTACAACATCATAAGTAAGGGTCCCTGCTGAATCCTGTTCAAGTTTCCCTTCTAAGGGAAAGGATGTTTGAAAACTCTGAGGGGTACCATCCAGGATCCGAAACTCCATGCCACGGGATGATCTGTTTATAATTTTCAGATCGAAGACATAATCCAGACCCCTTTCCATTTGATCCGGAATATGGCGCTTGACGTCTATTTCCTTTTTGGATGGTGACAGAGTCAGGTCAATGAGACTCACGACGATAAATAATCCGTTCAATACGAAAATGAGCGTCCATGACAGACCAATAAACGTTCCTGCAAGAAGGATGGCGGAAAATAATAGATTCGAGATCAACAACTTTCGCGTCGGCAATATCCCCTTATCTTGGAACAGGAATCGACCCAACAAGCTCTTGGATGACTTGATCAATGGCCACTCCCTCCAATTCTACGTGCGGGGATAGCTGGATGCGGTGTCTTAGGGCAGGTCTTGCCACAATCTTGATATCATCTGGTGTGACATAGTCACGCCCTGACAGATAAGCCCATGCCCGTCCCGCTTTTCCAATCGAAATCGCCGCCCTTGTACTTGCCCCGAAGCGGATCGATTCCGTTTCACGGGTTTTTCTCACAATCTGCATAATATAGTCGAGTACCGCGTCACTAAGTGTGACATCCCCGATTTCTCTTCTGATAGTAAGGAAGGTTTCCATGTCGAGAACGGCCCCGACACTTTCCGCATAATGATTCTCGATCACTTGTTTCAATACGTTTTTCTCTTCTTCAAAGGAAGGAAAATTGATGTCCAGCTTAAACAGGAAGCGGTCCTGCTGGGCCTCAGGCAAGGGATAGGTTCCCTCGAATTCAATCGGATTCTGGGTAGCTACCACGAAAAACACCTCTTCAAGAGGATACGTTGCCCCTTGGATCGTCACCTGCTTTTCCTCCATGGCTTCGAGCAGGGCCGCCTGGGTTTTCGCCGGAGTCCGGTTGATCTCATCGGCCAATAGTACATTGGTGAAAATCGGCCCTTTGATCGTTTGGAAGCTGCTATCCTTCATATTGTAAATCGTACTACCCGTGATATCACTCGGTAACAGATCCGGTGTGAATTGAATCCGGTTGAAACTTCCACCGAGTAACTGGGAAAGGGTCTTGACCATCTGTGTCTTCCCTGTTCCCGGGACTCCCTCTATCAATACATGCCCTCCTGCCAGAATGGAAGACAACAAGAGTTTAAGATTCGTACTTTGACCTACAATTCGCTCTTCATATTTCTCCATTAAGGATGTGATTTCTGGTTTCAACGATCCTCCACCTCTTTCCTGAATAGTTCTATTTTTTTCGACCATTGTACGAATTCCTGTTTACTGATGCGTTCTTTCTCTAATACAGCCCTTATTCCAGATAAAACCGAATCGATTTCTTTTTTAGAAACGGTAGTTAACCTCCGTTCTAAAGGTTCGTTCAATTCCGACCATTCCTTACTCGTCGGAATCCCCCAACGTTCCTGGAACAGAACTCTGACGTAATCGGCTTGAATCACTAAAGATTCTTTGTATTGGCGCCCTTTTAAGTACCAGGCTGAAAGCGCCTTAATTCGTTCATCACTGAATCGGACCGTCTCTTCCCTCGGTGTGAGAGTACCACCAAAACGTTTCCCCCGCATCCAGAGCCAAAGGATGGTGAGGATCAGCAATTGAAGGATTAAAAGCAACAGCCACTGGGGATAAAGACTGGTAAGGCTTGCCTCACTCTCTCCCCCGTGAAGGTATTCATCGACCAGGATCGTTTTCCGAGCAGCAAGACCGCTTTCTAATAGAGTGAGAACCAGCTGAAGATGATCACTATCAAGAATATTCCCGTTCATCATCCATCCCGGTGAAGTAGAGACAATCAATTGACCTTTACCTATAGGAGAGCTATAGGCAATCGTTCCCTCCCGATCATCCAATAGAACGGTATCTTCATCCGACGTTTCTAACCTTACGCCTGATAATAGATCTGTTTGATATGTATTCCCTTTTTGATCACGTATAAGAGGATTATCGAGCCCTTCCCCTAATAAGACCGTCTTCGTGTCAAACATCCCTTTTGGATTATCCTTTAAAAGAAGAATCGTATTCCCTGCTTTCATGAAATTCTCGTAAGCTTCCATTTCTTCTTGTTCAGGGATTGAGAACGGTTCTATCATAATCAGTAATCGATCCGATTCAGCCGCCGGCAGCCTATCAGGTGAAAAAGACCAGCGTTGTATAGAAGCACCTTCGTTTTCCAAATAGGTATAAAGGGCTTTTATTCCAGAAGGAGAGGGAGACTCGGAAACATAGGCCGGATACTCTTTAGGTTTTTCAGGAGAAAGAAATACACCGATGATGATAAATAAGCTTAGAAGTGTGGCGAGCCAGACCCACGCCTTTATATTTGTTTTCAATTCTCGATTCTACCTCCTTTCTCTTATGCGTAAGGCTGTGAATCCGTTTCATGTTCCAACCAGCTTAGAGCTTCCTGTTTATAGGGAAGATACTCTTCTTTCTCCACTTTCCGCTCACCATAGGCCACTTCATCAAACAGAAGGGCCAGCCTGTAGAATCGCTCTGCCCAATCCTGATTCACTTTACGCAGTTCATCATAATACTCCCAATTTGTTTTCCAGACCTTTGCTTCGAGATAGTCTCTTTCATGAAAGTATAAAAGGAGGGCCAGGAACATATGGCGGGTTGCTTTCGAATAATCTTCAAGACCCTCTTGTTTATAAGCTTCTTCTAAATGTCTAGCATAGGACCACTCCATCTCATTCATGGATTGAAGTGGTTTATTCGAACGGAATTTCCGTTTTCGGACTCCGTTTCGAATGGCGAAGAATGCAGCAACGAGGAGAATGGCCACTACAATGACAATCAACGTGATAAGGATGCCCGATGCTGCCCCGCCAGTCGGTTCAAGAGAAGGGAATAGTTTTTCAAGCTGTTCTGAAAGCCATTCCTTTGCCTTCCCCCACCATTTGGCAAGCAGTCCCTGAGACTCATCATGATAGGCCTTATATTCCTCCCCGTCCAAGATTTCTTCTAATTGATCCCTTGCTCTGTTTTCATTCAACACTTTCTTCACCTAGCTTTCAGATCAAAAGCCCGGAAGCATGAGACTTCCGGAGCCTGACTGGATACTTCAATTGTTCAAAGGAAATTATTGGATTCCGTTATAATCATCGATCATTTCATTTAAATCATCTGCGTCATGTCTCGTTCTAAGATCAAGGAACATAACCCCGAAACCAACGGCGAACAGCATCGACGTGAATAAAGACACAACGTTTACTATCATGCCGTACAAAACACTATTCCCTAATACCAACCCGAACGTTAATTCGAAGGCCGAGCTTATGATTCCAACGATCAAGCCGAATACAATGAATAATAACAGAAGGATCCATCCACGCTTCTTCGTCAGCCTCCAGCTCCTGCCGAGACCAGGAGCGTCATTTTCTATGGCTGCCGCTCCAAAATAAAAGCTCCAACGTGTTAAGAAGTAAGCTACAGCAACCGCGAATGCAAGCAACAGGACAACTCCGGCGACCACAATCCCGACGCCCGGCTCCAGAAGTGCAGCACCGAATACTCCGGCAAAACCAATTGTAAAAATCGGAACAAATACGATACCGAATACAATCACTCCAAATAGGAGACTGCTTCCGATAATCGGCCAAAAACGGGAGAATGCTTCCTTTATCACAAGCTTCACAGTAAATTCTTCATTTTTTCTCATATGATTAAGGGCAAATAAAATCGCCGCTTGAGCGATTGGAGCCAGGATTATACTGATAAGTCCAATAAGACCTGTACCAAGCTCCGCTGCCAGATTTACTTCTGGACCCCCTTCGTCCGTAAATTCACCTGAAAAGCTGTTGACAATCCCATCGAACCAGGTTTCCCCGGTACCGACAGTCCTAAAGAAGCTAACCCCTGCTGCCAGTTCAATGAGTGCCTGCAGTAAATAAACTGGCCCTAATAAAATAAGGAAAATAAGAAAAAAGTCTTTAAATCGGTTCTTGCTTAATCGAAATGTGTGGTCCAGTATTTCACCGAACCCTTTAGGCTTACTAAATTTTGCGTTCACGTAATATCCCCCTACAGGTTATTTTTCAATATTTGACAATATATCGCTTATTCTACCATTATTCCTCCTTCCGTTGATGAAAGATTTGTATTTTTTCACTCTTCTTACCAAAATACACCAATCCTTATTAGATATATATTTCACGTTGGGATTCTCATGCTTGTCATTTTGGGGTAGAAAATTCGTTTACTTTTATCTTTCTATACGAAAAAGTGACCCAAAAAGTTTTCTTTTTGGGTCACTTTTTATCTTTTTATTTAGCTAAATCATGTTTAAAAGCATAAATCACAGCCTGGGTCCGGTCCTGGACTCCGAGCTTGGAGAGGATATTGCTCACGTGTGTTTTCACTGTTTTCAGGGCGATGAATAATTCATCGGCAATTTCCTGGTTCGTTTTCCCTTGTGTCATCAGGAGAAGGATTTCCAGTTCGCGATTGGTGAGCTCTTCATGAGGATGAGAAACGGTCTTTTGTCTCATGCGCGTCATCATTTTCCCAGTGACTTCAGGTTCAAGAATCGATTGACCGTTGTACGTCTTACGTACCGCTTCGGCAATCTCACTCGCTTTCGACGTTTTCAGCATATAACTGACCGCACCTGCTTCCAGGGCTGGATAAACCTTATCATCATCCAGGAAACTGGTGACGATGATGATCTTTGCGTCCGGCCACTCTTTAATGATCTCCTTAGTAGCCTGGATGCCATCCATTTCTTTCATCACAAGATCCATGAGAATAATATCAGGCCTCAGCTCGAGGGCAAGCTGAACGCCTTCTTTCCCATCCGACGCTTCCCCGACGACATCAATATCCGCCTGAGCCGATAGATAAGAAGAAACCCCGATCCTAACCATTTCATGATCATCTACAAATACCACTTTAATCATTTTTTTCACCTTCATTCTCCACAACGGGAACCTTCACTTCCAAGCGTGTCCCCTTATTCGGTACACTGATGATTTTAAACGTACCACCGATTTCAATGGCCCGCTCCCTCATATTCTGAAGCCCATAGGAGCTTGTGACCTTCGATTCGTTCACATCAAAGCCCTGACCATCATCCACTACCCGTAAAATAATGATGGATTCTCTTTTGATCAATCGAATATCCAAAGAACTCGCCTTCGCATGTCGCAAGGTGTTTGATACCGACTCCTGCAGAATTCTGAAGAGATGATCTTCGATTCCTTTATCAAGACTCATGTCTTCTATTTTCCACTCGATATCAAGGGGTACCTTCTGAGCTAATTCGACCAGCAGCTCCTTCATTCCTTCTTGAAGATTCTTTCCTTTTAACGCAACGGGGCGAAGATGAAGGAGGAGAGCCCTCATTTCAAGCTGAGACTGATGAATCATCTGCTCCACCATACCAAGCTGCTTTTCTTCATGAGGCGTTCGTCCAGGTGATGGTGTTTCCGTGATGGCTGACATCAGCATGGATGCTGCAAATAGCTGCTGACTGACCGAGTCATGTAATTCCCTCGCCAAACGGTTCCGCTCCTGGGAAACGATTTCCTGGATTCTCTTTTCCTGCTCCTCTGCCTTTTCATTGGCAAGCTTTTGGGAATATCGCGCTTGATCCGTTAGATGCCTCCCTAACGCATCGACCTTTTTCCAAACCTGCTGCACTTCTGAGGTTGCCGTTTCAGGGAATGTGATCGTGCGGCCCTGTTCCACATTCATCAGGGCATCTTCAATCTCCCTTAACTGCCGTTTATCCTTCAACCCTGTCCGGATGCCGAACACGATTCCGATAAGGATACTTACAACGAGGATAAACCCTGCTCCCGGTATATCCATAATCTCTACTTCCCATAAAAGGGACCAATCCTCCAAGGGATACAAATAAAAATATGACAGCGATAAAAAGATCACCATCCCAAGGGAAAAAAGAATGCCTGCAACAATCTGCTTACTGACTGTGCTCATATTCTCTTCACCTCTAAATCCCCGATCCACATCGAGGTGACAATCTTCACACGCTGGACAGCCGTATCATACCCTGGAGTTTGATAATAAAGGGACTGGTTGATCGCTTTCGGCTCCACTTCTTCAAAAACCTCAATCGAACCGGCAAGTACCGAGTGATGAACACTCACTTCCACATCATACGGTATCAATATTTCAATATTTCCTAAAATATTTCGAATCGAAACGACGGACGTCCCTTTAGGAAGCACCGTATTTCCAATATCGATGACCGAGTCTCCGATCACACCCTGGATGTTGATATCATTCCATTCATATACGTCTTCCGGAGTCCGTTTCGGCCCGAACCATTCATTTTGAAGAGCGGACTTTTTCATGACGAGTGGTTCACTTGTGTGGGTGAACGTATCCTTAATCGTCGGATTGATGTATTTAGGATGTTTCTTCGAATCAGCAAAACGGACAATGATAAATAGAAGAATGGCAAACAATAAAAATTTAAATGCTACGGTATTAAAGATATTGACCGCTAAGCTGATGATCCCAAACCACAGCAGGATCTTTCCAAGATTACTCGGAAGCTTCTTTCTTCCAATATAGATACAGAAGGCCGCAATCGAGAGAAAGACGAGAACCCCCCCATCGTAGAATGATACTTCCAACAGTATTAAAAGGGTTCCTATTAAAATGATCCAGCTGATCCCATCCGAGCGTAAACGATTGAACAAGGGGGTTCCTCCTTTCTAGTTATGTATTTTTTATGAATGAAGATTATTCGACAAGAGGTTCATATATCGGGATTCCGGATCAAAAAGTTCTTAATGCGGATCATATTTTCTGATTCAGGTGGATAAAACCCATATCCGGATTATATATGATGATAAAACGGGGTGAACCCATTTGGGCTCCCCCTTTTTTTATCGTTACTATTCGTTTTCATAGATTAGAATACCATGTTTTATGAAGGAATGGCTTCCGTTTCCTCTTTTTTCACTTCTTTTTCTAATTTAGCGATCTTTGCGTCGATCGTATTTCGATAATAAGAGGAGTTCATACCGTGCTCTAAATGGTCTAAGTATGTTTCAATTTCATCGAATTTAGAGAACGCCTGGTTGTTATAACCGGAAGAAGATTCAAGCACAGAATTCACCTTGTTATGGGCACGGGCGATATTCTCTCTTCCCATCAGCTCCATCCGCTTGATGTACATATCCTTCAGCTTGTGCTTCATCTCTTCATATTTTCTTTCAAGCTCTTCAAGCTCTTTCGTTGCTTTCACCTTTGAATCCTGGATGCGCACGGCGCGCTCTTCATAGTATTTTTGTTCCTGCAGGGCAAATTCATACAGACCTTCTTCATTTGCCTTCGATGCAACCTCAGCCTGGTATTTTCGTTTGTCGGCTAAAGCAGAAGCCTGCTGATACTCTTTTTGGAATTCTTCTTTTAATAGATATTGTCTTTCAACAAGCTTACTTACTTTTTCTACTTCCTGCTCACACTGTCTTAAATAATGATTCAACACGGCTATTGGATTTTTCTTTTCCTTTTTATCTAATGCTTCGTGCAGGTCGGACATGACTGTATTTTTAATTCGTTGAAATAAGTTTGCCATAGTGTATTCTCTCCTTTAGTTTTTTAATTGTGACCATTCTCTTTCAAAATTAGTGAATGGATCCGATGATTTTTCTTCTATAATGACTTCTTCTTTTTTCCAGTTCTTGTAGATCACATACAGAACGTATAGAGCAACCAATCCGATGATCGCCGGGAAGTTGGATATCGAAGCACTGAATGCCGCAAGACCGATCAGTGCCCATAAGATCTTCTTCATTGTGGAATCTGTTTTCACAAATCCTTTAAAGCTGTAATACATGATCACTAGAGAGATGGCGAGCCCTACGATCGGTCCCAAATTGGCAAGCAGGACAATGGCTGCAATCCCTCCTGCTAAAAGCAATCCAAATTTCTTCATATGTTGTTGCCTCCTTTCTTCTTCATGTCTCTATCCTATCTATTTTCAGGGTTTCCCATAACGAGCCTGAGCTTTATTTTCGTATCAGACTTGAGGCTTAGGGGTGGTAGGACTTGTCGTTTTTTTTGATGTTTTGGCGGAGGGGTCGCGAAGTTTGTCCTTTTTTGTAGAACGGTCGATATAGTGAAAATAAGGTTGATAAAATGAAAGAACGGTTGATAAATTTGAATAAAGGTTGATAAACCTGAATGACAGTCGATAAACCACAACAACAGTCGTTCCACTACAAAAACAAAGTCCGTCCCCAAAACGGAACGGACCCTGACAGCATTATTCTGTTAATTCAAGAAATTCTTCCACATCCGCTATGCATAGCTTGATCCCTTTTTCCCAGAAGGCTTCTTTGGTGATGTCTTCACCGAGGTGCTTCACGGCCAGTTCTTCGACATTCATGACCGCGGTGTCACGGAGCAATGCCATGTATTTATCTTCATAGCTTTCATCCGACTCCAGGGCTTTGGCGTAAATGCTCAGTGAGAACAAGTATCCAAAGGTGTACGGGAAGTTATAGAACGGCACTCCTGTAATATAGAAATGGAGCTTCGATGCCCAGAAGCGCGGATGAACCTCTCCAATGGAGTCTGAGAATGCTTCCTTCTGAGCGTCTACCATCAGTTCGTTGAGTTTATCAGCAGATACAATCCCCTTCTTACGTTCTTCATAGAAACGTGTCTCGAATAAGAAACGGGCATGGATGTTCATGAAGAACGCGACACTCCTCTGCAGTTTATCTTCCACCAGGGCAATCTTTTCAGCCTTCGTCTCCGCTTCCTTTACGGCAGCATCCGCGACGATCATTTCAGCAAAAGTGGATGCGGTCTCTGCCACGTTCATGGCGTAGTTACGATTCAATGTGTGCATCGGTTTTAATGCATGGGAATGAAACGCATGCCCTAACTCGTGTGCAAGGGTGGAGACATTCGACATTGAGCCTGAATACGTCATGAAGATACGGGATTGATCACTTAACGGGAAGGATGTGCAGAATCCACCCGGACGTTTTCCCGATCGGTCCTCCGCTTCTATCCATTGGTTCTCAAACGCTTTTTCAGCAAACTGGGCCATCTCTTCTCCGAATCGGGAGAACTGCTTCAGAATGAATTTTGCCCCATCGTCATACGACATGGTACTCGTCGACTCTGCCACGGGTGCGTCAAGGTCATACCAATCGAGTCTGTCTTTCCCGATTAGTTTCGCTTTTCTTTCCAGGTACTGAACGAATGGCTGCTTGTGCTTTGAAATAGCTCCCCACATGGCATCCAGCGTTTCTTGCTTCATACGATTGTATTCGAGGGGCTCCTTCATCAATTCGTCCCACCCACGCTTCTTGTAGACATTCAAGCGAAAGCCGCCAAGGTGATTAAGTGTCCTTGCAAAGAGTTCCTCATTTTGTTCCCAGGCATTCTCCAATTTTTCAAAAACCTCTTTGCGCGTATTGGCGTCTGGACTGGAGAGCAGATTATTAGCCTGACCAACCGATAGTTTTTTTCCATCATGTTCAATCTCCATTGCCCCTACGATCGTGTCATACATCTGTCCCCAGCCGTGATAGCCATCGACAGCTAACGCCTGGATAAGTGACTCTTCTATGCTGGATAGCTTATCTTTCGCTTTTTGTCTCCACTCATTGAGGACGAAGGTAATTTCACTCAGTTGATCATGTTGAAGCAGTTCATTCCAGACCTCTTCTCTGCAATCTGAAAGCTGCTGCTGAAACTTTGTAAAAGTAGAAGAAAAGTCCGCACTCAGGCTTGTTACTTCCGCGCGGAGAGAATCTGCTTTTCGGTCATGCATATTTTGAGCTTCAAGACAGCTCACGAAGGCACCTGCCTGTCGCAAATACAGCATCACTTCTTTTGCTTCTTCAATCAGGTTCCACACCAGGTCAGCATCACTAGCCGATTGGGGCGGATGGAAAGCGAGTGCATTTTCTGCAAAGTCATTTTTCTTTTTTTCTAACGCATCGAGGTGCTTTCTGAATTCCGAAGATTCACTTCCTCCTTGGAAAAAAACATCTAAATCCCAAACATCCGAATATGTATGATTTGTACGGTCCATAATGTCCCCCTAATAGATTTTCTCATTGTCCCTATCCTATTTCTAATTCTCGATAAATCCCATAAATCCTTCCTGATCTTTCACTAAGGTTCTTTTGGTGACGTTTGGTGCTATTTTACAGAAGAAAGTAATAGTTGATTTCCGCTACAGGATGCTCGCTTTCCGCGGGGCTGGCGGTGAGCCTCCTCGGCTACGCCTCCGGGGTCTCACCTGTCCAGCTATTCCCGCAGGAGTCGATCATCCTTCCACTCCAATCAACTTTCTAAGCATGTATCCTTAATAGAAATCAATAAAAACAATAAGAATTTTGTTTTCTAGTTAATTGTTTTTGGACAACTTAGCACTGTCACGAAAATTCTTGCGAAGATGGTGAGGGGAACTGCGTAGACTCCTGCGGAAGTACGGACGTGCCGAGACCCCGAAAGCGAAGCTGAGGAGGCTCGGCCGAACGTCCGCGGAAAGCGAAGCAGTTCCCCTCACCATCCAGCACACACTAATTGACAGAGCCTTGCAGAGCTTATTTAAAAAGACAACAACATTTGAGAAAAGAGCGTTCACTAATCCTTTTTGCCTAACTCTCTTCATTTGGTTTTTAATTTGATAAGAGTGGAATAGTATATAACACCACTACTTACAGGGGGTACACTCAATGAAACTGATCTTGAATATGTTAGCCTTCGCTTTAGTGATTGTGATGAATACGTTGGCTGTTACTTTGCCTTTGAATAATCAATCAACGGGGGAAATCAGTGACAGGCTCGATATTATGATTACTCCTGCGGGTTATGTCTTTTCTATCTGGAGTCTGATTTATCTGCTGCTCGCAATTTGGATCATCCGCCAGTTCCCTAAAGACAGAAGAGATCTTCCCCTTTATCAGGAAACAAGCGGACTATTCATCCTGAGCTGCTTATTGAATTCAGCATGGATATTCGTTTGGCACTACAATTACTTTCTCGTTTCAGTATTTATCATGATTGGACTTCTTTTAACTCTTATTGCCCTTTATAGCCGGGTGAAGAGTACAGGTCCGTCCCTCCTGGATATAGCCCCTTTTTCGATATATTTAGGATGGATTTCGGTTGCCACGATTGTGAACATTACGTACTACTTGACGGACATCGGCTGGAACGGATTCGGCATTTCTGAATTGGTGTGGGCTTATCTCGGGCTGATTGTCGCTACGGTTCTTGCTTTCTGGTTCCGCATCAGGCAGCATGACATGCTCTATCCGCTTGTGTTTGTTTGGGCATTTGTCGGTATCGGAGTAAAGAACATGGCAGAACACTCAACCTATTCCTATACAGCCTACGCACTCGCCTTTATCATCCTCATCTTTGATCTGGTCTATAAGAGAACACGACAATCATAATGTGCACGAAGGTCCGTCCCCCGGGCCTTCTTTTTTTGTATAGGAAGCCTTCCGATGACTTACATTAAGTGATAGGGGGTGTGTAGTATGAACCATCAGAAGAAAAACGTCACTCGTTCCGGAACGGATATTGATGAGGTTAAACGACTCAATCAGCATTCAGGGCTGACGTATAATCAAGTGAAACAGTTACTGGGAGAACAATATAGCGGAAAGAAATAACTGCAAAAAAAGAAAGCGTCGACTTAATCGGCGCTTTCTTGATTCGTTTCATTTTGAGCTTTGATGATCTCTTTTTCACGTTGAACCGTAAGTTTCTCCTGAATCTTATTCTTTTCCTTACAGGGCTGAGTGAGACTGACAATCACATCTCCCTGCTCAATCTTAGGTGAAGCACCTTCAGTGAAGAATTCAATCCTTCCTGCCGCTTTAAGGGCAAACAACAATAATGTGTTTTCATCCCGCTCCTCCAGATAAGATTCAAAGGTGTACTTTTCAGTAATATTCGTTTTTCTGAATACATCTCCCCGTTCGACACGTTTATTCAGCTCTTCCCATGTCACGTGGTTTTGGAAGAGGATCCTTCCGCCAATCGTATGAACCATATCTTCAAGATCATCGTCCCGCTGGCTGCGCAAACTCAGTTGGAATAGGTTATTACGGCCGATCTCAGGAACAAATGTCGTACAGACAAGAGCGTTGTAAGAATCAAGCTCCGTAGCCGCAATCATATATTCATACGGCGTCATATCCAGATAGTATTCCGTTTGTTCGGATAAGATTTCACCACGGTAGAATGGGATCCCTGCTTTTCTGACTGAAAACAATCGCTGCCATGATGAATCCGAAATTAAGACCGGAATCTTCAGGTCTTGAAGGGTTTTGGCAAATTCAGTACTGAATTTACTTCCTCCCACAATCATAACTCCCGGTCTTTCATCAATGGCAAGGTCCAATTTTTTCGCCAGCCATTTAATGGAAAAGCCATGTGCACATACTGTAGAGAAAACGAGTGCAAAAGTCAGGGACGTCAGTATAGCCGCATCCTCAAAGCCTTTCTCTAATAGTACTGAAGCAAAATAACTTGAGACGGTCAGCGCGACAATTCCCCTTGGGGCAATCCATCCGACAAGCAATTTCTCCTTATTAGAGAGGTCCGTCCCTATCGTAGATAACCAAATCGATAATGGTCGGACAATGAATAACATAAGAAGCACAAACGCGACGATGTTCCAGTTAAAGATTCGTAATAGCGTATCTACGGTTAACGAAGCCGTCAGCATCACGAAAATGGTTGAAATGAGAAGTACCGAAATGTTTTCTTTGAAGTGACGCATATCATCAATGGATGAAATATGCATATTCGCAAGCGTCATCCCCATTGCCGTGACGGCTAACAGTCCTGTTTCATGTGTGATCTGATCTGAAACTGTGAAGCAGGCAAGAACCAGCGCAAAAACAACAGGTGATTTCAAGAACTCAGGTACATGTCCATTTTCAAAAATGAAGCCTGTGAATTTCCCCAGCGCCCATCCAAATACCACGGCAAATAAGGAAGCTGCAAAGAAGAGTAATAAAGCTAATCCCGTGACTTCATCGCTTATAAAGAAATTAATGATTTCAAAAGCAAAAACGGCAAGCAGGGCACCGAATGGATCAACGACTATCCCTTCCCATTTCAGGATCGCTGCAGGTCTTGGTTTCAACTTCGCCTGTCTGAGCAGCGGTAGAATGACGGTTGGACCGGTTACGATAAATAATCCACCAATGACAAAGGAAACAGCCCAGGATAACCCGGCCACATAATGAGCCCCTAGAGAACCTAATATCCAAGCAAGGATGGCTCCTATGGTGACTATTCTAAATAAAGGCTTACCTAA
Source organism: Rossellomorea yichunensis (assembly GCF_032337515.1). Lineage (NCBI taxonomy): Bacteria > Bacillati > Bacillota > Bacilli > Caryophanales > Bacillaceae > Rossellomorea > Rossellomorea yichunensis. The sequence continues at coordinate 492,243 of NZ_JAVYAD010000004.1, forward strand.
TCCCTTCACCTCTCGAAAATTAAGATTTAAGCTTCCTTCAAAAAGGATGATGGCAACCGCCATGGATATAATGGGTTTGAACACTTCCCCGAAATCGTCCTTTGGATTAATGAGACCAAATATAGGTCCCACCAGCAATCCAACAATCGACATGACGACGATGGCAGGAAGCCTGAACCTCCAGGCAATCCACTGGGAAGCGATCCCGAGTACTCCGACTAACATGATGTTGAATAAAATAGAATCGATCATAGCTTTCTCCTTTGAAGGTTATGAAATGAGCCATCATAACAGTAGATATTATGTACGTGTTTCCAGGATAAAAGATTTGTCCCTCTTTGTGCAAAACAAAGAGGTTCAAAAGGGTACATCTGTTTTTTTATAGTTTACATTTTAATTGCCGATTTTAACCAGAGAGTCGTTTCCAATTCTCTGCAGATCGTAAAATAATGAAGCATGGTGATCAGAACGGCTCCCGCGTTCATGCCAAGAATGACTCCTTCCATTCCAAAACGGGATCCGAGCAAGTATATCAGTGTAAAAGAAAATACACTCGACCATATGGTATGAAGGAGAGCATCCTTCACCAATCCCAGTCCGATCAAAAAAGCTTGGAGTGGAAACACCAGGAAATGAAAAAGAAAATACGGCCAGAGCAGCTTCAAATAATAGGCCGATTCCACAGAATGAAAGAACGTTTCTGTAATATAGTCCCCAAGCAAATAGTATATGAATACTACAGGAATTCCATATCCTAATGTAATCCACATGACCTGCTTAAGGTGTGTCAGTATTCCATCAAAGTCCTTTGATGACACTTTTTCCGATACAGTCGGAATTAACACGATCAACATCGAAAAGGCAATAAATGATGGAAAAAAGCCGATGGTAAGGGCGATTCCAGCCAGCATCCCGAAATGCTCATTCGCTTCCAGCGCTCCCATACCTGAAAGAACTAACGCCCATTTGATCAAAAATGGCTGAACGGCATGGGTGAGAGCGTGGAATATCCGCAGCACGGTCGTTGGAAGCGATACAGATAATACTGACTTTCTCATTTCAATTGTTGATAATGTAGAATGGCTTTTCTTTCTATTACCCCTAATCTCGAGTACGTAAGCATGAATTAAATAAACAAAGACGACCACTTCACTGGCAATCAGCGTCCCAAGTGCTATGAAGATGGACGTATTGATACCAAAAGATAGAAAATTATAGATCGAAACCAGTAAAAATAGCTGAATTCCTTTACGCAGAAAATTTGCGACTGCAATTTTGCCCATCCGCTGGATCCCCATAAAATAGCCCCTGGTGATCGAAGTAAACGCCACAATGGGAATGACAATCAAAATGAGCCAGCGAATCCCTGGGTGGTATCCTTCAAATAAAGGAGTCCAGGCATATATGAGGACCATGAGAACTAAGAGAATGCACGTCGTGATGACCGCAAATCGAAAAGCATAGTGAAGCATGCCCCGATGATACTTTTCTTCCCGTTCGGCAAAGAACTTGGAAAGACTGATCGGCAGCTCCATACTTGATAAAATGACAATCAGAAACACAGTCGGCAGAATCGACATATATGAGCCAAGACCAGCCTCCCCAAGCTCCCGAGCCAAAATCATATTGATCACAAACTCCAAACACTCACCTAAAAAAGCCGTCACCACCAGCACCAATGTACCTCTTAAAAACAAACTCATATGTTTGTACCCTGCCTTTGTTTTAGATGGTCTATTCTATGATGGTTGTCCTGGGAATATGTGAAGGAGGACGTGATGGAAATGGAGTTAGTGCTTTATTATGGGTTTGTCATTCGCATTAGAATGTTGCTGAGGGGTATTTTTGAGTATGAGGGGGCGGTTGTTGCAGCACTTCCAACCAAACTTGTGCCACTTTCAAGCAAACTCGTGCCACTTTTCCACTTTGTTGTGCCACTTTCAGACAAACTTGTGCCAAATTGTGAACATACCGCTACATAATACCCACCGGCCTAGCTATTTTCAAAACAAAAAGCAGCCCTCCCGAGGACTGCTTTCAATCTTTTATCTAATAATGAATGTAGTTATAGAATGAGAAGGGAGCGTAGTAGTCATCGATCCCTCAGCACAGGATATTGAAATTTCTTCATTCCCGCTATTCGCATTCATAGCAACCAACACGATTTCCCCATCTGGATTTTCAAAGGACGTAGCCAATATGGAGTCATTGGAAACTTGACTTCCAATACGTCTTGCACCAGGTTTGATATATTTACTGAAATGGCCAATATAATAATAAGAACTGTTATAGTGAACCTCGTCCGTTTGAGTATCTACGATCACCGGCGCGTCACAATAATTCCTTACATGATTAGGCCCGCCTTCTTCATTCAATACCAAATTCCAATCGATCCAGGCTTCAAGATAATTGTTCAAGTCACCGATGATATTCCTGCCGTAACGCTCACCTGTATCCCATGAACCTACCTGTACCCCGCCTTCCATGCACCCTTCTGTAAAAATCAGATGCTTATCAGGAAAAGCATGATGTACTTTAGAGAGATTTTCAAACTCCTCCGACACGTACCAGTGCAAACCAGTTCCCCATACGTACTTAGCTGCTTCAGGATCAGATAATACGGCATGGGCACGCTCATATATCACATCACGATTATGGTCCCATATGATGACCTTCACATCATCATGCCCATTTTTCGCCAGGGACGGACCTAGATGATTTTTAATGAAGTCACGCTCTTCTTCTCCCGTATATAGGCAGGAATCCCACACCTGCTTTGCTTCCGGTTCATTTTGAATCGTGATGCCCCAGATTCGGATCCCCTCTTCTTCCATCGCCTCTATATACTTTGAATAATAATCAGCCCAAACAGATTCATACTCTGATAATAGTTTCCCGCCATTGTTCATTTCTCCTTTCGTCTTCATCCATGAAGGCGGGCTCCAGGGTGAAGCTACGATGGAAAGTTCTTCATCCGCCACATTCATCGCTTCTTGAATAAGAGGAATTACGAGCTTCTTCTCACGTTCGATGGAAAAGCTTTCTAACGACGTATCGCCATCCTCCACATACGTATAGTTCCCTAACGAAAAATCACAACTATTGATATGTGTTCTGCCTAAACGATAGCCCAAACCTTCTTCCGGATCGAAATACCGGTGAATGATTTCTTCCCGTTTTTCTGAGCTGATGAGGGAGAGGCTGTGAGCAGCTGCTTCGGTGAACGCGCCTCCAAACCCTATCATTTCTTGATATTTCCGCTCTGGATCAAGCTTGATATGAGTAGCAGATGGAGCTTGATCAGAAGAAAAGGAAACCGGTTCTTTTTCAGAGAACCGCTCTCCAGTATCTTTGGCTGTCAAAATTACCTTTACTTGCTTTGCATTCATTGTGCAACTTCCTCAGCATTTGTGTGAAGACCATGCTTCTCTTTATGATCCCGGATGATTTCCGCGTATCGGAAGGCGCTGTCTTTCCAAATTCGCTCTTGTGTATCAAAATCCACGTAAAGAATTCCGAATCGCTTATCATATCCGAAGCTCCACTCGAAGTTATCCATCAGTGACCATAGATAATATCCTTGAATGTTCATGCCTTCATCATTAAGGTCAGAAACGGCTTGAAGATGCAGATTCAAGTAGTCGACACGTTCCTTATCATGCACTCGTCCATTCTCCAACACATCGTCATAAGCCGCACCGTTTTCCGTTATATAGATTGGCAGATCAGTATAAACTTGTCTCAGGCGGCGGATGAGGTCTTTAAATTCATTCGGCGCGATATCCCAGCCCATCCCTGTTTTCTTATAATCAGAGTAAGCTCCTTTATGCATAAAGTCATGGGCTGCACTGAACTCGACGATTCCACGACTGTAATAATTGATGCCGAAGAAGTCACATTCAATTGAGATCAGCTTCATATCCCCTTCTTTAATAAAGTCATAGGAATGGACATATTTCGAGAATAAGTTCATCATGTCTTTCGGATATTCTCCCTTGAATACAGGATCAAGGAACCAGCGATTCGAATAACCATCCGCATTATTTGCAGCTAACGCATCGTTCACTGAATCCGTATTTGGATAAACCGGTGATAGATTCAACGTGATGCCGATGTCGGTTTGGGATTGGAATTCTTTCTTCAGCATTTCTACCGCTTTCCCGTGAGATAACAGCATGTGATGTACAGCTTTGACCGCTTCATCCATATTGGTATGACCCGGAGCATGCACCCCTTGATGGTAGCCAAGGAAGCCCGCACACCATGGTTCATTATGAGTGATCCAAGAATCGACTACCGAATCAAGCTCCGTGAAACATGCTCTGGCATATTCCAGGAACCATTGAACGGATTCACGATTGACCCATCCGCCCTCTTCATGCGCCCACATTGGCAGATCCCAATGATATAGCGTAACGGCCGGCTTGATTCCTTCTTCTTGAAGTCTTCTTGCAAGCTTTTTATAAAAGTCCATCCCTTCCTGATTGTACTTACCCTTTTCAGGAAAGATGCGTGGCCATGCAATGGAGAAACGGTACGTATCCACTCCAAGGCGTTTAATATGCTGGATGTCTTCTTCAAATCGGTGATAGTGATCACATGCGACATCACCGTTATGCTGCTTATACACTCTTCCCGGAATGTCACAGAACATATCCCAAATGGATGGAGTTCTTCCCCCTTCCTGGTGAGCTCCTTCAATTTGATACGATGATGTGGCAGTTCCAAAGGTAAATGTTTTCTCAAAATGCATATGTCATTCTCTCCTCTATTCTTTGATTGATCCTGCTGAAATGCTGTTGACGATATATTTAGATAAGAATAGGAACGCAATCATGATTGGTACGACTGAAATCGCAATCCCTAAATACATCGATCCTAAATTTTGTGCTACTTGAGATCCCTTCAAGAATCCCATCAATACTGGCAACGTATATTTTTCAGGCGAGAACAAGATCACGAGTGGCATGATGTAGTTATTCCATGATCCGATGAACGTGAAGATCGACATCGTTGCAACAGCCGGCATCATGATCGGAATCGCCACCGTATGGAAAATCTTGAACTCACTCGCACCATCGATTCGGGCCGCTTCTATTAGACTTGGATGCAAAGTCGTCTTGATGTATTGTCTGAGAAAGAACACGACAAATGGACTTGCGATCGCAGGTACGATCAATGGGATGAAGGAATCCAGTATCCCCAGGTTCTTACTTAGTTCATAAAAGCCGATAAGCCCCAATTGTCCCGGAACCATCATCATCACAAGCATGAAGACGAATAAGAAATTCTTCCCCCTGAATGTGTAAAAAGCAAATCCATAGGCAGTCAAAGCTGAAAAATATCCTGATAATACGGTCGTGAGGACAGAGATGATCAGACTATTCTTGAAACCCGACCAAATGTTTACGTATTCCATCATATTGGTATAGTTTTCAACTAAGGAACTGCCCGGGATCAAGGTGAATCCTGACAGGATCGCTTCATTCGATCTTGTTGCGTTCACAAGCATCATAAGAAATGGGATGAAGCAAATAATCGCCATCAACACAAGCAGGATATAGATAATGCTCTTCACAATGTTGTTTCTGGTCTTTAGTTTGGACTCATGTGGCAGAAGTTCGGGTTTTGGTTTTTCTATCTTCTGAGTGGACACATTTTTTTCAACCGCTGTTTTTCCCAACATGCATTACACCTTCCTTGCTTGTTTGCGTTCATTACCATACATCCCTTTGAAGACAATCGCAGAGAAAATCAAGGTAATGACAAACAATCCGTATGCTACAGCTGATGCATACCCGTAATTGTTAAACTTGAATGCTTGATTGTACAGGTACAGTACCATGGTATTCAGTGATCCATCCGGGGAACCGATTCCGTCTGTCAGAAGCATCGGCAGATCAAACAGCTGAAGGCCGCCGATCAGGGATGTGATCATGATATAAAGTAAGATTGGTTTTAATAAGGGAATGGTGATTTTTGTAAAGGTCTGCCATCGGTTTGCTCCATCGATCAAGGCAGCCTCGTAGTAGTCTTTCGAAATTCCGGAAACACCCGCCATGACCACAATGAACGAATGACCGAACCACATCCAGGTAAGGATCAGGGATACAGACAGCTGTGCAGTCGTCGGCTCGTTCAGCCAATTAATCGGTTCTGATATAAGACCTATATTTAATAGAATCATATTTAATGATCCGTGCTGCCAGTCCAGTAAGATACCAAATAGCAGAGCGACCGAACTAATCGTGATTAAATTAGGTAAATAAAAGATCGATCTGAAAAATGCCAAACCTTTTAACTTCATTCTCATATCAGAGAAGATTAATGCGAGTACAAGGGCCAGTCCTATTTGCAGGGCAAAATTGATCCCCCATATTTTCCATGTGTTAAAAAATGCTTCCACAAAATAACTGTCCGAGAGTAAACGGGCATAGTTTGCAAGACCGACAACTTCTGCTGTCCCGCTTCCTGAATAATTCGTAAAGCTATAGTAGAATGTAAGCGCAACAGGATAAATACTAAATATTAAAAAGATGATCCAAAACGGGGCAATAAAAACATAACCATATCGGTCTAATTTCTTCATTCCCCAGCCCCCCTTAGTTGTTAGTAGATTTGGCAAGTGGCATGGACCATGCCACTTGCCCTTGATTTTTTACATGTTAATTTTTTGGTACTTTTATGTCCGGATATGCGTTTTGTGCTTTTTTATAAAACTCTTTAATGGCTTCTTCTTTTGATTTCTTCCCGTCCACGTATTGCTGAACAGCGTTTCCATAGAACGTATCTAGCTGTTGATCATATTTCGTTACAATTCCAGGCTCGATTTCTTTCGCTTGTTCAAGGAAGAATTGATAGTTATTTTGACCGCCAAGGAATTCGTCACTGAAATCACCTTTGATTTCGTTTGTAACAGGTAGGTAGGACAGAACATCCCCAGTTTCTTTTGCCCAGTCTGTCAGGAATTCATCTTCCTGGGTCATCATCTTCACAAAGTCATACGCAAGTTCTTTGTTCTCTGATTTTTCGTAGACCCCTAACCATGTTCCACCCCAGAAGTACGGGCTTGGTCCATTCGTCACGGCCCAGTCCCCTGCTGTTTCTTTTACATTTGTCTTCAGGACGCTGTGAAGGCCCCACGTCGGAAGAACATATGAGAACACTTGTGTTTCTTTCTCTTTTCCATTTTCTTTCATTTTTATCGGCTTATCCATCGCTTCGAACCACGATGGAGACCACTCAGCAGCAAGAGCTGTATAGTTGTTTTCACGAAGTTTCTTTGCAGATTCCATATACTCGATCTTTTCATCTGTCAGTTGCAACTCATTTTTATCATTCACCCAAGGTTGTGGATTATTTCCTTGAGAGAACCAGCGGATCGCACCCTCATCCGGAAACATGCTGTAGCCTTTTTCCTTCATCTTCTCCGCTACTTTAAATACATTGTCCATTGAGTTCATCATGTTACCTACCTCAGTTGGATCATCTGTGCCAAGTACTTCTTTTGCAATGCTTCTTCTGTAGAAGATCCCCCCCGGAGTTGTTTGCCATGATAGGGCTCTTACGTTACCTTCTTTGTCTTTACCTAATTCAAATACGTAAGGAACATATTTATCTTTGATTTCATCTACATTGTAGGGGTCTTCCGATAAATTCTCCCAATATCCCGCATCCACCCACTGCTTAAGGAATGCAATTTCTCCCGTAAATACATCCGGTGCTCCCACGCCACTCTCTAAAACAGGTTTTAATTTCGTCGGGTAATCAGCGATTGGAACAATCGTCAATTCTACTTTTACGCCGTTTTTCTCTTCAAACTTCGTAATTGGTTTCTTCAGTTCATCCGTAAATGACCACACCTTCAAATCCACGTCTTTATCTTTCGAACTTCCCGATGATTTAGAATCTCCGGAGCAAGCTGACAATACCCCTGCCAGCAGTACAAGCGTCATAAATATTCCTAAAAACTTCTTCATCATTATCCCCCTTTGTTCTTTTCCCAATATAGTTGCGAAAGCGGTTTCGTTTCACTTCTTTTAAAAATTCCGAAACCGGTTTCGGAATTACTAAAAAATAAAAATTAATTATTTTTTTCTTTTTTTAGTGATGTGCATGATTCCCTGATGATTAGTTCTACTGGAATGATTTCCGTTGTTATGAGTTTCTTTTTTTGAATCATTTGTTTAATTAGTAACTGTCCTGCCCGAGCACCGATTCTATCCGTGTCTTGTCTGACTGTGGTTAGTTTCGGAGTGACATAGGCCGACATTTCAATGTCATCATACCCGATGATAGAGATATCTTCCGGTATTTTTAATCCCTTTTCTTTAATGGCTTCCATTGCTCCGATGGCCATATGGTCACCTGCTACAAAAACAGCAGTAGGTATCGTTTCCAGTTCTAGAAGGGACTCCATTGCTGCTCTACCTTCTTGAAAGGAAAACAATCCACCATTCACAAGGTATTCTTGATGAATCGGAAGGTTTAAATCATTCATGGCCTTAGAAAACCCTTTAATCCTTTGTGCTCCTGCATCGATCTTTGGATCTCCTGAAATATGAGCGATTCTTGTATGGCCCAATGAATGAAGATAGTTCACTGCAAGCCTCCCTCCCTCAATATTATCGGAATAGACGACGCTGCAGTTCTGATTGCTCATATCAATCACGACAATCGGCACATGATTATTAATCATGTCTTGAACCTGCGGGTCGTTAGGATCTGAACATATTACGACGATCCCATCCACAGCACGGTACATAAAATGCTCCAAATAACTAGTATCCCGATTTCGCAGATTGCGAGAGGCAAAGATTAAATCATAGCCTTCCCGTTCTACATGCTTTCGAAAACTTTCAATGAGGGCGCTAAAGAAAGGATGTTTCATCCCGACCTCGTTGTCCTCAGCGAACATTACACCGATCGTCCAGGATTTTTTTGTCGATAAAGACTGGGCGTGGGCATTTGGTAAATACCCCATTTCAGCTGCGGCCTCCAGGATTTTTTGTTTCGTTTTCTGACTCACATCTGTGTAATTGTTAAGAGCTTTAGAAACTGTCGTACTGGAAAAACCAGTCCGTTTTGCTAAGTCATAGATTGTAACCATTGTTATCTCCTCTTCATCGAAAGCGCTTTCGTTAATGTTATTATAGTCCAGACTTTTGATGGAATCAATACTATTTTTCAGAAAATTTATATAAGAGGCAACCTAAAGAAAAAAAGCAGCCCCGCAACAGGACTGCTTTCCTCAACTTACTCTTTTACTGCCTTTCGCTTCCGTCGACCAATCTTTCCTTTAATTTTCATCAGGATTTCATACACGATCGGCACAACGACAAGTGTTAATAGTGTCGAACTTGTCAGACCGCCAATCACTGTTACACCAAGTCCTTTAGAGATCAATCCACTTCCTTCAAGACCTAACGCCAATGGGAACAGTGCCCCGATTGTCGCAATGGCTGTCATAAGGATCGGGCGAAGTCGGGTGGCACCGGCTTCTAGTAACGCTTCCCTTGTTGATAGACCTTCGTTTTCTTTATGAATCACCCGGTCAATCAGGACGATTGCGTTGGTTACAACGATACCAATCAGCATGAGTGCACCAATCATGGAGGAGATACTGATTGTTTCTCCTGCGATTAATAGTCCAACCAATGCCCCGATGATCGTAAATGGCAGCGAGAACAAAATGGCAAACGGTGCAAGCCCTCCGCCGAATGTGATCACGAGGATCAAGTACACAATGGCAATGGCTGCGAGCATTGCTAATCCCAGTTGTGTGAAGGATTCCTGGATGTCTTCCGTTACTCCACCCATGTCTACATTGATACCTTCTGGCAAATCGAGTTCTTCGATTTCTTTTTGAATGGCTTGTGATGCTTTTGACACATCATCCGATTTTAATTCTCCGCTCACTTGAGCAAATACTTTTCCGTCGCGTCGTGAAACAGTATCGGATGTCTTACCTTCCTGCACTTCAACGACGTCTTTAATCGGAACTTCAATGCCCAGCGGTGATTGAATGGTTTTATCCGTCAAGTCGTTGATGCTTTCGTATTCCTCTTTTTCAACGTCTAAATAGACATTTACCTCTTCTCCATCTTTTTCAATGGTGGTGAGGACCGGACGCTGGCGTGTCTGACCAAGTTCCATTGCGATTTGACCCGCTGTCAGGCCAAGCTCACTCAGCTTTTCCTGGTCTGCGATGAACGAATACTCATCGTACGATTCAGAGATACTCGACCCTACTTTTTTGAAATCTTCTTTATCTTTCATCATAGCTTGAATTTCGTTTACAACAGGTTCGATTTCTTTCAGGGTTTCACCGTACACATATACGACAATTTCATTGCTGCCGGCACTGGCGGAGAAGTCTTGTGAAGCCCATTCCCCTTTATCTGTTGTTTCTTGAAGTTTTTTAATGACTTGTTCTTTTTCTTCAGAGAAATTCTCTGTTTCATCACTGTATTGAACATAGAATATTGCGTTGTTTGAGCTTCCCGGACTCATTGGGTTCTCTCCACCAACCGAGTACTGAATCGTTTCAGCCCCTTTACGCCCTTGGAAATACTCTTCTGCATCTTGAGCGATTTGATTTACTTCTTCTTCTGTTTGACCAGGTTCCGGTTTATACGTTGCCATGATCATCTTTTCTTCGTCTGATGGCAGGAAACTTACCCCGATGAGCGGAACCAGGAACAAGCTTCCGACCAGCATCGCGACAGCCAGGAGTGACGTGATGATTTTATGGTTCAGCGTCCAGTTCAATACGCCTTTGTACCAAATCGCTAAACGGCTTTGTTTTTCCACATGCTTCTTCCCGACACCTTTTTTAAACATCGAGTGAGCAAGCATCGGCACAATCGTTACTGCCACTAGAAGTGAAGCCAATAGGGCAAACACGATGGTCAATGCGAATGGCAGGAATAGTTCCCCGATCATTCCCTGAACCAATCCTAATGGAAGGAACACAGCGATTGTTACAATCGTGGAAGACGCGATCGGAACGAACATTTCCTTCGTTGCTTCCCGGATCAACTCTTTTCCTTTCAACAGCTCACCTTTAAGGGACATCCGTCGGTAAATGTTCTCCACTACTACGATGGAGTCATCAATGACACGTCCAATCGCTACGGTCATGGCTCCAAGAGTCATAATATTTAATGTGATATCCATCTGTTTTAAAAGTAAAATCGCGATTAACAACGATAATGGGATCGATACGACGGAGATTAGCGTCGATTTAATATCCCGTAAGAATAGCAGGATGATGATGACCGCAAATATAGCACCAAATAATGCTTTGTTCAGCATGGTACTGACTGATTCCTCAATCGGTTCGCCCTGGTCAAAGGTAGAGATGATTTCAACCCCATCCAAGCTTTTTTCAAAATCTTTCACTTCTTCTTTTACGGCGTTTACAACGTCTACCGTATTGGCGTCAGCTGTTTTCACCACTTGAAGTCCGATGGATTCCTTCCCATTGGTTCTGGAAATGGATTCAGCTTTCCCTTTCAGTTCAATATCAGCAATATCTGATAATTGTACGGTCGGGACTTTCATCCCCGCAGGTGCTTCCTGAGCCTGAGGCGTTTCTACAGGTTGACCTTGAGAAGATTGACCACCAGGCTGTTGTCCTTGCGGCGCTTCCATATTCCCGCCGGCTGAAGGCGTCACAGGAATCTTCATCTCTTTCAAATCTTCGATCGTTGTGATATTTCCATCAACCATCACAGATTTCTGACTGTCTTTAAACGTGTAAAGTCCTAATGGTGCTGTCACATCAGAACCTTTGATCATATTTTGGACCGTTTCTTCGGTTAAGCCGTATTGAACAAGCTTTTCTTGATCAAAAACGACTTGTGCTTCTTGAACTTGTTGACCTGAAACTTGAACAGATGCTACCCCGTCCACTCCTTCAAGTTGTGGTAAGATCGTTTCTTCTACAGTCGAAGTTAATTGAGCAAGAGATTGATCATCATTTGCTACACTAAGTGCGATGATCGGGAAAGCGTTAAAGCTTAGTCTTGATACTTCCGGCTCATTCACCCCTTCTGGAAAAGAGAGATCTGAAAGAGCATCTTCCACTTCAGTCTTTGCTTCGTCCATATCTTTCGAAAACTTGTATTCTATCTGAACGGCTGAAGCATTTTGATAAGACGTGGAGCTGACAACATTTACTCCATTTAAATTCTTCAAACGTTTTTCAATTGGTTCTGAAACCTTTTCCGCTACGTCTTCAGGTGTAGCTCCCGGATACACCGTCGTAACACTCACAATCGGTGTATTAATGTTTGGCAAGGTTTCGAGTTTCATATTAAATCCAGAATATAAGCCTGCAATAATGACGATGATGGTCATTAACCATACGGCAAACTTATTCTTGAGTACGAAATTAATAATACTATTCACTCTTTTAATCGTCCCTTCTCTCATTTTCTGACCGACTAGTCATAACACAATCTAATATAACTGACCGAACAGTCATAAGTCAATATACTTATAAAATAAAAGGTTTATTTTTTGTGACCAATCGGTCATAATGGAGTCAAGGAGTTTATCAAGGAGAGGAAAGCATGAAGGAAAAAGAGAAATTAATTATTGAAACATCGATTAAGCTGTTTGCCACGAAAGGGTTTAACGCTACCTCGGTTCAAGAAATCGTGAATGAGTGTGAAATATCTAAAGGTGCATTCTATTTGTATTTCAAGTCAAAGGAAGCCCTTCTGTTAGCTATCATGAACTACTATTTTAAAATGATCACAGCTAAAGTGAATGAGATTGAAAACGAGGATCTGCCTCCTTATGAAAAATTCCAAAAACAATTAGAATGTCAGTTTATTGAAATCTGCAAACATAAAGAGTTTATCATTATGCAGATCAGAGAGAATGCCATGCCGTTTAACGATGAAATCCATGATCTCCTCAGCGAGATGAAAATGGACACCCATCGTTATTATAAAAAAAGATTATATGGGATTTACGGAAAAAAAATCGAACCCTATTTCTGGGATATCACCATGATGATTCAAGGTTTTTTCCATTCTTATTTAGAATTGGTGATGCTTGATAAAATCGAATTGGATTTTTCCTATTTGTCCCGATTCATATTGAAACGTACAGATGATTTAGTGGAAGGCTTACTAAAAAGCGGGGATCAGCCTGTTCTTTCCTTTGAAAAATTGGATGATCTGGTGAAGGATTTCACTTCTTCAAACAGAATCAACGAATCCACCCTTGTTCATATGATTGAGGACTCCATAGAAATAGCGGATGATGAAAACAGCCAAATTTCATTGGAAGTCATCAAAGAAGAAATTCAAAAGGATGAGACGCGTATCGTCGTCATTAAAGGGATGATGATGAACCTTGAGGAAGACCCAACGCTTAAGCATCTGATGAATGCATTGAGGCATTATTATAAAATCTAATGACTAAAGACCCACACCTGATCAGATGTGGGTCTTTCATTTTAATTTACACTAAAACATTCTCCCTTAACTTTCCGATCCCTTCCTTACAAACCCCATACTCCAGCCAGGAGCAGCCTTCACATAAATGATCAAGGTCTTCAGTCTTTACCTTTCGGGCCGTAATGCTGATCAATGCTGATTTCATATAGATGTCTCCGTGTTTCAATCCTAAATGGTGAAGAACCTTGCTGTCTAACGATAGAACATGGTCATTGGAGTCCGCACTTTTTTCACATGCTGATCTCCCCTTATGAGGGCAGGCCTGGCAGGCGTCATCGAAGGACTGAACAACCTGGATGGGAAAGTCCAATTCCTCGTTTCGTATCTCTCCCACTATGTCTGCCATCACCTTAACGAATTCAGTACTGTACCCCATACCTTGAAACCCGTGAGTACAAAGTAGATGATGACCTCTTAGTATCCTCTTCATGGAATCCCCCTTTTTAAAGGTTTTGAATTTGATCCGATTCATGGATGGTTACTTTATCACTGCCAGAGCCATTGGCGGCACGGTACATTCCATAGGCCACCTGACGACCTGAAATGCTTCTGTATTTTTTCAACTTCCCTACCATCACCGGACGGATGGCTCTGGAGAAGATTTCTCCCGCTTTTTCCCCCAAGCGGAATTCATCTCTCTCTCCTAAAAGAAGGGATGGCCTGAAAATGTGCAGTACGGGATAATACAACGCTATTAAGTCTTCCTCCAACTCTCCTTTCACCTTACTATAAAAGAACGGTGAACCCGAGCTCGCCCCAATAGCTGATATGACCATATATTGTTTGGCTCCATGGTCTTTACCGAGCCTCCCCAGTTGAACGGGGTACTCATAATCTACCTTTCTAAACGCTTCCTTTGTCTGCGCTTTCTTAATAGTCGTTCCTAGACAACAGAAAACATCGTCGATTTCCTCGTGGGGAAGGAGCTTCATCTGATCGAATGGGATGATTCGTTCATCCAACTTTTCATGTTCCACTCCACTGCTCCTTCTCACGAACGAAATCACTTTTTTATACTCGGGACTCTTGATCAGTATTTCAATCAAATGGGAACCGACTAATCCAGTGGACCCTACTACCAACGCTACTTTCGACATTTTCATTCCTCTCTTCCAAGTAACTATGTCTTATACCTCTAGTATAGGGCTTTTTTATGTATTTGGACGATAGTAAATCAAAAAAGGTGCCAATCATGTGACTGACACTTCTTTGCAGTTATTTATTCTCATATCACCTATAACTCTTCATCTTCAAAAAATTGCTGTAATTTCTCATCTTGTTCGGGATCTGCATTTTCAGACGCATACGGATTGTCCTTGACACCTGCCGTATCCATATTTGTTTTAATTGCGAAAAACGGTCCTTTCGGTTCCTCTGCGATGACACGGTCGTTTAACTGTTTGAAATCCGGCATGTCTTTATTTCCTTTATTCACTTCATCTTCCCTCTTCAATCATTCCACCACCATTCTTATAAGCGATTAGAATAATATCCTCGTTCGTTTGCTGACGAAGTTCACTTTCCATATTCTGCACTTGATTCAACGTATCTTCTGATAGGTTTGCCACCGGAAACTCTTTATTCATCATCTTCCTTCACCTCTTAACTATTTTCGTTTGCTTGTCCGAGTTCTTTTTCTGCAATGAACCCGTTCCCTTCCTCAATTGCATGATGTTCCTCTACTGACTCTCCCGGAACATACACTTGACTGGGATTACGAAGCTGGTTATTCATTGTGAATTCCGGATTTAACGGCGTGTCCATCCGGAACTCTTCAGGTTTCTTATGATCTCTCATTTATTCCACCTCCATTATTTAGTATGGCTACTGATAAAAGAATCATCCAAACTTCATACAGCTCAAAAAAAAGCGTTAAGCAACTTAAGCTGCTTAACGCCACATTCATCTTCAAACCCACGTATAATCCCTTCCCCAGCTATCCCGGGCAAGATCTTTGATTTCATCGACAATTTCATTTTCCACAGCAAAGGCATCTCCCTGTTCATAAGGGTTGTAGTGGAAAGCGTATAGGCGGGAAACAAACTCGTGAAACGGAAGAGAGCATTCTCCTTCCAGTTCCCCGTTTTCCATGACGGAAGGTTCTATGCCCTGCCCCCAGTTCTGAGAGCCATCGTTATTCGGATTATAGAAGTAGATCCGGTATTCGCCATTGGGATCCTGGGTGATTCTCAGAATCGAAACGGCATGGAACCCAAGGAGCTTTCCATGAACATTTGTAATGAAGATCCCGACAGGATTCGGATAGATCAATCCGTAGTCATCATTGTATTCCGGATGATGAGTGGCATAGAACAAACGAACGAACCCGGCATAGTCTGAGATGAGGCCTGTTAGTGAATCAATGACCGTGCTGAATCCTTTTTGAACCCAATCTCCATAGAACTCCGGATTCACCCAGCGGTGTCCATCTTCCCCTCTGAGCGATACACGTCTCATCATCTCACTATATATACGATCAAGATGAGGAACGAGAACAAGTGACACAGGATCAAGCTCTTGATGAAGCTCAGGTGCCAGCCCTCCACTTAATTCTTTGGAATGGACCGGTGTTCCTTCAAACATTATATCGATATCTCCATCCCTTGCAGCCCGTGGAATCAGTTCGAGTAAGTATCCTGGAGCATGCTGTGCCCAAAGGCTGATTCCCCGCGCTGTTTGACAAGTCGGATTTAGGCCTTGGCCAATCCCGATCGGTTGACCGAGGACATTGATGACACCGGCCAGAAGGACAGAATTTGCTGTAATTCCGTCTCCAGCTTTACACGAATTAAGGAGTGTCTTCCGAACTTCCGGTCGAATATCGAGCTCAATCAGCCTTTTCAATCCCGGTGATACTGGAGATGACGATAATACACCCCGCTCAAGCATAAGAGCGAGTCCATAAACCGATTGCTTTGTGGCTGGATAGATCGCTACTTTTATGAGCTGGAATACAAGTTCCTTATGTTCATCCAAGTTTGCTTTTCCTTTGTCATTTAAGTGCAGGGCAGCCGGAACAAGGTCTTGAACTTTTCTGCTCAGGAACCTTAACAGGATGGCATGCTGAGGGGCGACCAATCCTGTTTCACGCATTGAACTCGCAAATGCCACTGCTTCTTTCTCGAGCTCTTCCTTGGACAGGTTCATCAACTTTTTTCGGTACTCACCTGGCTGAACAATGCTTTTACTGATTGGTGATGGACCTTCAATGGCCGAAACATACTTCTCCAACACAAGGCGTTCCGCTACGCTTAAATCTGAATGAAGCATTTTTTTGGCCGTTTCGATCATTGACACGGTCCTTTTTACCATGATCGGACGCTGTGCTGTCAAACGTTCGATTTCTTTAATCAGTGTAGTTGTAAGTGCTTGATAGGAAAGCTTATCAGATAGAAATCGAAATAATTCCGTTGCCCTTTCACTCTGCTCTCCCCCTTCAATCCGTGCTGCTTCTGTTGCTTCAGGGAAAAGCAGGTTCAGATTCAGAACCATTACTTCATTGAGGAAATCCTCTGCCATTTCAGTCGAAACATCGGGATGTTTATACTGTCCTTCTGCAATGGAGAGCATTCTTAACTCACTGAGAATTTCAATGATCGAAGGAAGCCCCTTCGCTTGAAGAGAACCGGCCACAAGTGGTGGTTGGAGCTTGGACGCCTTTTCCCAGGGGCCGTCCTGGAAGACCCCGGCTTTTTCAAAGCGACTTGCGCTCCGATATAGAATCTCCAATCCTTCATCCATATCCAACAATCTTTGCGCTTCCTGATAGACGTCAGTTTGATACATTGATTTCGCAAATGAAGCTGCGCTCTCCAGTTCATTAAGCGCTTGCAGAAATCGATCTTCCAGCTTAGACGTTAATTCAAATGCCATTTCAAAACTCCTTTATCGATCAAAATACCAGTGAATGGGAGAATTAAATATAGAAGTTAAACTGTTCGTATTCCTTTAATAGATCCCTCATGATTTCACTGTCTTCCCCGTAGAAGAAGATCGTTCCGTAATGATTACCGAAGCCGATTCGCTGAGCTACCTTCCCTTGAGCAGGACTGAACATATCATGTTTTTCAAAATAGGCATGGTTCTCCAATTCATCGGGTACCTCCAGTTTCTCCACATAATTAACATGAGGGTGGACCATTAAACAACCTGCATGGGCTTTTACCTTTTCACCTGTAGAAGGGAAAAACTCTCTAAGCTCTTCTTCTGTTGTATTGGGGTCACTGCAAAGGATTTGAGCTTGATATGCATTAAATCCATAAGCCCTCTCAATCAAATCAAAGATATGTCCGCCGGGGACTCTGGCTGCGACTTCACCAAAATGAAGAGTACCATCGGACGTAATGAAATATTCCGGATGAATAACACCGTATTCAATCTCAAACGCATCAATGAGCTGTTGAATCGCCTCTCGGATGATCGGACGCTTTTCCTCAAGGCTTGGAGATGCCGGTACGAAATTAGAGTAGCCTAATCGCACATACTCCGTTATATTTAAAAATTGGATCTTTCCATCATGAATAAACGCTTCACACGAAAATTCCTGTCCGTCTAAATGACTTTCCATCAGAAGCGGAAACTCCGAATCGGTGAGAGCATCGATATCTTCCGGATTCTCAATGGCACGGTGTCCGACAGACCCTGCTTTATCAAGAGGTTTTACGTGAATGGGGTCGTTCTTATCTCCTTCGACTTTCAGAAGGGCTTCATTCACACGTTTCAGGAACCTCCTTACATCTTCCTTATCCCGTGCTTCTTCAAATACGCCTACTTTGATTCCGGCAATTTGCGCTTTACGCTTCATCATCCCTTTATCTCTTAATAGAAGAGAACGATTGAAGACGCGGGGTTCGTTACGGAAACGGGAGTTTAATGCCCCGGACCACTCCACACACTCTTCATACAAAGGAACGGCCACTTCCGCACCCATTGCTTTCAGCTGTTTATAAAGATGATCTGAACCTTCATTTAATCGATCGAAGTCCCAACCGATAAAGGCAATATCATGTTTTTCTGCATATGCCTCAAAATCAGGGGGGCCAACAACGACGAAAGGCCTATTAAGCTTCGTACACGCTTCGATTGCCGGCAGACTCCAACCGATCAATGCCGTTAGATAGGGTTTGGTTTTTTCCTTTCGATCCACGTTCTGTTCTGCTTGCTGTAATTCAAGTTGATCTAGTCCCATATTTTCCTCTCCCCTTGTCACGTATTTATTCAGATTCCTCTTTAGCATAACAAAGCAGATTGGGAGAATGAAGTATTTTGCTGAATTTTCAATCTATTCGACAAATAAAGTGGTAAAGTGACATAATCAGCGGGGATGTTCTCCAATAAAAAACCCCAAATGCGTTCAGCATCAGGGGTCCTTTCTTCTATCATTCACCTAAATCAACATTATGATAAACCTGCTGAACATCTTCCAAATCTTCGATCGCATCAATCATTTTTTCGAATTGAGCTTGACCCTCTTCTGGAAGTTCGACATCATTCTGCGCAAGCATTGTCAGTTCCGCTACTGTAAACTCAGTGACACCTGCACCTTTAAACGCTTCTTGAACCGCATGGAATTGATCTGGTTCAGCGTAAACGATCACAGCATCATCTTCCTCGATAATATCACGTGCGTCTACATCCGCTTCCATCAGAATCTCCATTACTTCTTCTTCTGATTTCCCTTCAATACCGATTACGGCTGTTGCATCGAACATATACGCTACAGATCCACTCACACCCATATTACCGCCATTTTTGCCGAAAGCAGCACGCACTTCGGATGCAGTTCGGTTTACATTGTTCGTCAGGGCATCAACAATGACCATGGAACCATTCGGTCCGAAGCCTTCATAGCGTAGTTCGTCATAGTTCTCTTCTGAACCACCCTTTGCCTTTTCGATGGCACGGTCCACGATGTGTTTCGGCACGCTGTATGTTTTCGCACGCTCAAGTACAAATTTCAGCGTTTGGTTCAGTTCAGGATCCGGCTCACCTTGCTTGGCCGCAACATAGATCTCACGACCGAACTTCGCATAAATACGACTAGTATTCGCATCCTTAGACGCTTTCTTTTCTTTAATATTATTCCATTTACGACCCATATTGTTTCACTCTCTTTCGGATTTATCTATAGATACTTTCACTCTTAAAAGGTATTTTCGTTTCTATTATACATGAAAACAACCATTTTTGGCTAAGTAGATTCATTGCCACTCTTACCTAAAGAAAGCCGACTCAGACGAGTCAGCTTCCTTCCTGGTATGCACTTATCGCTTCATATTCTTCTTCCAACAAACGTGGAACGCGAATAAAGATAGGCATCAGCTTCGTATAAGCTTCCGTTGCTTTCGGATCTGGTTGATGGGAATGTACAGAGCCGACCATCTCACTCACTTCTTCCAGTGAGTCAATCATCCCTTTGCCATACATCCCAAGGACAACCGCTCCAAGACATGAGCTTTCGAAGCTTTCCGGCACTTCCACTTCCTGATCAAATACATCAGCGAGCATTTGACGCCAAATTTCCGAGCGGGCAAATCCACCCGTTGCCTGGACCCTTTTCGGTGTTCCGATTAATTCTTCCAGCGCCAGAAGAACGCTGTATAAATTCATGACAATTCCCTCTAACACTGCACGGATCATATGCTCTTTTTTGTGATGCATACCGAGTCCAAAGAATGAACCACGGGCTTTTGCGTTCCAAAGAGGGGCCCGTTCGCCTGCCATATATGGATGGAAGAGCAATCCTTCCGAGCCCGGTTCTACTTTAGATGCAATATCCGTAAGTACTTCGTAAGGATCTTTTCCTAACCGGCTCGCCACTTCAACCTCTGCAGAAGCCAGTTCGTCCCTCACCCAACGAAAGATCATGCCACCGTTATTGACAGGCCCGCCAATCACCCAATGATTATCCGTCAAGGCATAACAGAAAATGCGGCCTTTAGGATCCGTTACAGGACGGTCCGTTACAGCACGTATCGCACCACTCGTTCCGATCGTAACGGCTACGACACCCGGTTCAATGGCATTGACGCCAAGATTCGATAGGACTCCGTCACTAGCTCCGACGACAAACGGTGTGTCGGCTGATAAGCCCATCATGTCCGTGTACTCAGATTTCAATCCAACTAAGCTCTCAGTCGTTGAGACAGGAACCGAAAGTTGATCCTTGGTGACACCTGCCACCTTCAACGCTTCTTCATCCCAAGCCAGGTTTTCCAGATGGAACATACCTGTTGCAGATGCGATTGAATAATCCACAACATATTTTCCGAAAAAGCGATGGAACACAAATTCTTTTATGGAAATGAACTTGGCTGCCTTGGAAACTAATTCGGGTTCTTCATGCTGCAGCCATGCAAGCTTTACAAGCGGGGACATCGGGTGAATAGGAGTCCCTGTTCTACGATAAATCTCCAAACCATTCATTTCTTTTTTTATCTTATCCGCCCATTCGGCACTTCGGTTATCAGCCCAAGTAATGGAAGGAGTCAGAGGCTGGTCCTTCTCATCCACTAGGATTAAGCTGTGCATGGCAGAGCTGAACGACACAAACGAAATTTTCTCACTTGTTTTCGAAGTCACTTCCTTTATACAACTGATGACGGCACGGAAGATTTCTTCGGGATCTTGTTCGGCGGTTCCCGGTGCTGGTGTATGTAATGGATATTCGACCCCATGACGATCGATCGCTTCTCCCTTTTCATTAAAAAGTACTGCTTTTGTACTGGTTGTCCCGATATCGACACCAATCATGAATTTTGACATCTTAGTTCCTCCTAAATAAATAGAGAAAAGGAAGAAGCGACACGGCTCTTCCCTCTTCCACTATATTCTATCCTATTTTAACCAATGAATATCCCTATAATGAATACTACAGTAAACCCTACAAACCCGATGAGCGTTTCCATCATCGTCCATGATTTTAACGTATCTTTCACATCTAATCCAAAATAACGGTTCACTAGCCAGAATCCGCTGTCATTCACATGAGAGAAGACAGTTGCTCCTGCTGCAATGGAAATGACCATTAAACCAAGGACCGGACCTTCTAAACCAAGAGTGGAAATTAATGGACTCATTAGTCCCGCTGCCGTGACCATGGATACTGTCGCTGAACCTTGTGCCACACGAACGACCATGGCAATTAAGAAAGCAAGGGCAATCGGAGGCAAGCTTGATCCTGCCATCATTTCACCAAGTACTTCACCGACACCTGAGTCGATCAGAACTTGCTTGAACACTCCACCGGCACCTGTAACAAGGATGATGATCCCAGCCGGTTCAAGTGCTTTCGTCGCAATATCCTGAACGTCCTGACGGGAATATCCACGTCTCGTTCCTAATAATGTAAACGTCAATAGAGTCGCAATCGTTAACGCTACGAACGGATGACCCAAGAAAGTCAAGATTGAACGAATGGTATTTCCTTCATCTAATAGAACACCCGAAAGCGTATTCAATAAGATCAACACTAAAGGAATCGAGATAAGTGACGCAATCATTGCAAAGCTCGGAAGCTCTTTATCATACTCGATCTCTTCCACTTGCATATAATCCGGAACCACTGCATGAATTCGTTTCGAAATGAATTTTGCAAAAAGTGGACCAGCGATAATCATGGATGGAATACCGGCAAGAGTACCGAATAAGATAACCCAGCCAAGATCAGCACCGATTAAATCAGCTACAGCAATCGGTCCTGGAGTTGGCGGAATGAAGCTGTGTGTTACAGCAAGTCCCGCAAGTAAAGGAATCCCATAGTATAATAGGGACTTCCCAGTTTTCTTTGCCAATCCGTATACGATCGGTACAAGAATGATGAATCCTACATCGAAGAATACCGGAATGGCTACTAAGAAACCTGTAATACCCAACGACCACTGCGCTTTATCTTCACCAAATTTATTAATCAGGGTTTGAGCCAATCGTTCCGCTCCACCTGAAACTTCAAGCATACGACCGAACATTGCGCCTAAACCAACAACGACAGCGACAAACCCGAGGGTCCCGCCCATCCCGCTTTGTATCGAAGCGACAACTTCCTGGAGAGGCATCCCTGCGGCGATCCCTACAATTAAACTTACTAATAATAGGGCAACGAAAGCATGAAGCTTCGTTTTGATAACTAAAAATAATAGAAGAAAAATTCCGGCTAATGCAACTAAAATGAGCATTTGATCAGACATCTCTATCCCTACCTTTCTTTCATGACGACAGCTTGGCTGCCAGATTTTTTTATAACGATTGATCCTGACTACCCGGGAAAGTAAAACGTTTACAATTTCCTCTATGTAACTTCTACTCTCTGACCTGCTAAACAGAGATGGCTTAAAGAAGGTGCATTTCGTAGTTTAAGATAATCAGGAAAATTATTTTCTGTATATCTCTATTATAAAAAATATTTTTCTTTTTGCAACCGTTTACAGAAATTATTTTTATTTTTCTAGTATTCTTGTATAATAAAATTATGAAAACCCTTACAGGAGTGAAGTCTATGAGTCAACATCAGCATTGTCTAGCGAGTATACGTTCACACTATCCTCAATTTAGCGTGACCGAGAAGAAAATTGCCGACTATATACTTGAAAATCCAACAGAGATCATCCATTCGACGATTAATGGTTTGGCAGAAGATTTAGGAGTCGCGGACTCCACTGTCTTTCGTTTTTGTAAGCGAATCGGCTTTAAAGGTTATCAAGCGATGAAAATTGCACTTGCCTCAGAAATCGTGACGGGGCTTAAGGACATACACGAGCGGGTTGATGAAGGGGACTCTGCTCAAACCATTGCCACAAAAGTATTCCGATCCAATATTAAAACCATTGAGGATACATTGATGGTAGTCGATGAGAGAAAGCTTACGAAAGCCGTGGACATAATGTCGAATGCCCGATCAATCGAATTTTTCGGCAGTGGCGGATCAGGCGTCATCGCCCTTGACGCGTATCATAAGTTCATTCGAACAGGTCTACGTGTTCATGCCGCAAGCGACAGTCATATCCAGCTGATGACCGCTTCCCAAATGACGAGTGAAGATTGTGCCGTATTTATCTCCCATTCCGGTTCAACAAAAGATATTCTCCAGGTTCTTGATATTGTCAAGGAAACCGGGGCCAAGACGATCTGCATCACCAATTTTGCCAAATCGCCTTTGAGCCAAAGAGTCGATACATCGCTTTTCACCGTGTCCGAAGAAACCGACTACCGTTCCGAGGCCCTCTCTTCCCGTATTGCGCAATTAACTTTAATTGATGCTCTGTACGTAAACCTGATGATGAGAAGAGAAATTGAGGGTCAGGATGCACTCCGGAAAATGAGGAAGGCTATTTCGGTTAAAAGACTATAAAAAAGGTTGATCAGTTTGAAACTGATCAACCTTTTCTTATGCTATCGGAATTTAATCAAGATGACTCATTAACGATTCTTCGTACTCCGTTATAGCTTCATCCAACATTCGCAGCCCATCATCAATTTGTTCTTTCGTTACAGTAAGTGGCGGTATCATACGGATCACTTCACTATGATTGCCGCACAGGTAGAATAACACTCCTTTTTCAAGAGCCAGGTCAAGGATGTTCATTAAACCTTCCCGATTCGGATTCCCTGATTGAGGATGAACGATTTCAATTCCAATCATCAACCCCACAGCACGAATACTGCCGATTACGTTATGTTTTTCCTTCAGGAGTTCAAGCCTTGATACTGCATAAGCCCCCATTGTTTTCGTATTATCGAGAAGATTTTCTTCCTTCATGACTTCTAATGTAGCAAGTCCAACGGAACACGCAATCGGATTTCCTCCAAACGTCGTCCCATGGCTCCCAAGAGGCCATTGTTTCATGAGCTTATTCGATGCGACCGTCGCGCTCAAGGGAAGCCCCGAGGCAATCCCTTTTGCAATCGCCATGATATCCGGTGTTACATCGAAGGTTTGAGCCGCAAACCAATTCCCCGTACGTCCAAAGCCTGTTTGGACTTCATCGAAAATCAGTAAAATATCGTGACGATCACAAATCTCCCTTACCTTTTTAAGCCATGCTTTCGGAGGAACGATGTACCCGCCTTCACCAAGGACGGGTTCTAATATGATACACGCTACCTCTTCAGGTGTGACCTGATGATTAAAGAGAGTTTCGAAATCCTTTTCAAGCTTATCAACAACATATTGGACTGAGTCCACTCCCTCAGGACACTCTCTTTCGTTCGCATATGGAACCTGATATGTCAGGCCTGATGGCTGCATAAACTTTCGATACTTACTTTTAGAAGTCGTGACACTTAACGCACCGAGTGAACGGCCGTGAAAACAGCCGGTAAAGGAAACGACATAAGGTCGCTGCGTTACATATTTAGCAAGTTTGATTCCTCCCTCGATCGCTTCCGTCCCACTATTGGCAAAGAAGAAACTATCTAAGTCTCCCGGAAGAATCTCCGCAAGCTCATCAGCCAATCGAAGGATCGATTCATACATGATGACTCCTGAAGGACCGTGCATCAGCCCATCTGCTGCATCTTTAATCGCTTGTACAATCTTTGGATGACGATGTCCAACATTCGTTACGGCAATTCCAGAGGTGAAATCAAGATATTTCTTTCCGTCCAACCCGTAGTAATAGCACCCCTCTTCTTTTACTACGGGTAAGTTCGGGTGATCCTTTGCCATACTGGGTGCCAGACGATTAGGCATATTTTGAATAAGCTGTTCAAACGTTCGTTCCATTCTAGTAACCTCCATATATGTGACTGACAAATTTGTTTTTACATAACGTTCTTTTCTCAAAGATTGTTGCTTTCTAACATATGCTCTGCAAGGCTCTGTCAATTAGCGTGTCCTAGATGGTGAGGGGAACTACTCCGCTTGCAGCTAGCGTTCGGCCGAGCCTCCTCAGCTTCGCTTCCGGGGTCTCGACACGCCCGTACTTCCGCAGGAGTCTGCGCAGTTCCCCTCACCATCTTTAAGAGAATTTTTGTGAAAGAGCTTAAATGTGTGCAAAATCGATCTCCACTGACCTTAAATAAGGTTGTTTGCTAAAATTCTTGTTTTTATTGATTTCTTTTAAGGATACATGCTCAGAAAGTTGATTGGAGCGGAAGGATGCTCGACTCCTGCGGGAATAGCTGGACAGGTGAGACCCCACAGGCAAAGCCGAGGAGGCTCACCGCCAGCCCCGCGGAAAGCGAGCATCCTGTAGCGGAAATCAACTATTACTTTCTTCTCTAAAATAACAACAAAACTTAACGGTATGAGCCTTACATAAAGAAGAAATGAGCCAATAGAGCGACGATAGGTAAGGTAATAATCGTACGTTGGATAAAAATGATGAATAAATCTAAAAAGCTGATCGGAATCTTGGATTTGATTAATAGAATACCAATCTCAGACATGTAAATTAATTGAGTCAAAGACATGGCGGCAATGACGAATCTTGTTAACTCACTCTCAATTCCGCTCCCTACAACAGCAGGTAAAAACATGTCTGCGAAACCAACGATCATGGCAGGAGCCGCATCTGCCGCCTGTGGAATTTGTAATAACTCTAATAGTGGAACAATCGGATAAGCCAATATGTCAAACACTGGAGTATATTCCGCTACCACTAAAGCGATAGTTCCAAGGGCCATTACCAAAGGAATAAGACCGAACCAGATATCCAGGACGTTCTGGAGTCCTTTTTTCGTTACCTCTCCTACACTTTTCACTTCTGATGCTTTTTCCACTGCTTTTTCAAAGCCCCATTGAAAGCGGGAAACATTTTCAGGAACGGTTTCGGAGATTTGCATGCCAACCGGCTCATAGTAGGTGTCTTTCTTCCGTGAAAGAGGCGGAATACGCGGACAAATGACCGCAGCTGCTATCCCTGCAATCACCACTGTCCCATACAGTTGAACAAACATTGATTCCAATCCGATGAAGCTGACAATCACAAGACTGAAAGCGATCGAAGCAACGGAAAAGTTTGTTGCAATGACTGCTGCCTCCCGTTTTGTGTAGTAACCCTCTTCAAATTGTTTCGTTGTAATCAATACGCCGACGGTACCACTTCCCATCCAGGATGCAAGAGCATCGATAGATGATCGCCCCGGCAGTTGGAAAAGCGGCTTCATGATTTTCTGCAGCAAAGTGCCGAAGAAATCCATCAATCCAAAATCTAAAAGAAGTGGCATCAATAAGCCTGCAAATAAAAACCAAGTGGCTAAGACAGGAACTAACGAATACAATACGGTTCCACCCGTAAAGTCAGAAATAATCCACTCGGGACCACTCCCATTTACCGTCATCACGGCAAATATCGAACCGAGGACACGAACAGCAATCCAAAAGTATCCTACGTCGAATAGTCCTTTTAAGAATGATTGATTGACAATCCACTGAGGTTTAAACATTTTCGTATAAATAGCCACAAGAGCCGATACACCAAAAACCACAGTCATGAATAATGGCAGTACACCTTCCAGCACCCCTTGAAAATAAGAAGCAAATATCCCGACCCCGATTGTCATATTCCCTTCATACGTAACAGGCACAAGGAACAATAGTACCCCTAACAAGGACGGTATGATAAACTTCATTGCTTCTCTTGCCGTTCTGCCTGACCGGGTTTCTAATTGACTAACATTTTGTTTTCCAACTTCCATTGTCAAACACCCCTTTAAAATTTATCCATAACCCCTAACCATTCAAGAACCACTTTTATGCGTCGTAATAATATCCCCCTTCTACCTTTCAGTTCTTTTCACCTTATTACTTGCAAGTTTCATGCCAATAATTTATTTTATTTTGTATTTTTTAAGTTTTCTGACTATTGACGGTTGACTGATTCCCAGGTTTTGGGCCATTTCCGTAGTAGTCTTATGCTTCTCCCTCGCATTCTTTAATACCTGTTCTTCGACTGACTCAAGAATGTCTTTTAATGATTGACCATTGTACTCAAATCCTGAAATATCAGCACTATGCTTTATGTATGGACCAGGGAGGTTTTCCATTTCAATTAATGGCTTGGAAGATGTCACAATCAGCCTTTCAATTATATTCATTAGCTCTCTGACATTCCCTTTCCAATCTTGGATCAACAACTGGTGAACAACTCCTTCATCCAGCTCTCTTTGGCGCTGATATTTTTCACAAAAATGATTTACAAAGTAATCGATCAACGTAATAATGTCTGATGTTCTCTCTCTCAATGGAGGAATCGTAATGGGAACCACAATCAAACGGAAGAATAAGTCCCTCCTGAATTCTTTCTCCTCTACAGCCACCTCTAAATCCTTGTTCGTAGCTGCCAGAACCCGGAAGTCAACCTTCCTTTGCTTCGTACCGCCTACGCGATAAAATTGTTTCTCCTGAATGAACTTTAGAATTTTGACCTGGTTTGATAGAGATAGTTCCCCTATTTCATCTAAAAACAGGGTGCCGCCTTCAGCGAGTTCTGCTAATCCTACTTTCCCTTTACGGTCCGCCCCCGTGAAAGACCCGGGTTCATACCCAAAGAATTCTGCTTCAAATAACGAGTCTGGTATCGCTCCACAATTGACCTCAATGAACGGGCCGCCTTTTCGTTGACTTTTGTTATGTATGAATTTCGCGATATGGGACTTACCGACACCGGATTCTCCCAGCAGGAGGACGTTCACATCGACTTCTGCTACTTGCAGGGCAACCTGTAACACCTTTTTCATCTCATTACTCGAGGCAATGATCCCTTCCGAATAGTAATGACGGCTTCTAAGGATTTCAAGCTCGCTTTTCACCCTCTCCATCTCATCTTCCATTTCAGTTAAATACTTTTTCATATTCAATAATTCCGTTACATCATGGGAATAGCTAACGATTCTCACTAGTTCTCCGTTTTCATCGAATACCGGAATCCCTGTAACGAGCAGTTTCTTGCCCTCTTTACTCGTCTGGACCAACGTTATTTTTTTCTTTTCTTTTAGAACGATCGGAGTTAATATCGGAGAAAAAACCCCTTCTTTTTCCAGATCATATACAGATTTCCCCACCATATCTGCCGAATTCACGTTATATATATCCCCGGTGGCGTCACTCACTTTCAAGATAATCCCATCTGTATTGGTTACTAAAATATCATCTTGCAGCGAATGAAGGATCGCCTCATTTTCATTCCAACTTTTTTTCTTTACAGTCACAGACAGCACCCCTTTGCACGTATTGAAATTATTCAAAAATGAATAATTATCCTGATAATTTTTATATTAATTCATTTATACCAAAGTTTTTTGACTTTTTATACATTTTTGAATAAATTATTCAAAAATAAATACTTTTTACTCTACTCATTTGTAGGAGGCTGACTACTTCTATTCAAGATAGCAGTAGTTGATTTCCGCTGCAGGTGCTCGCTTTCCGCGGGGCGGGCGGTGAGCCTCCTCGGCTTCTGCGGGGTCTCACCTCTCCCGCTTCTCCCGCAGGAGTCGAGCACCTTCCGCTCCAATCAACTTCCTAAGCATGAGTTTTCATTATTGAATAAAACCAAAATATTTGAGGAAATCACTTCTCTATTTCTTTTTTGTTAATTACTAGTAATTCAATTTTCTTAAGGTTGTTTTCACCACTATTAAACTCAGTCATTAGAAACTCTTATAGATAGTGAGGGGAACTGCGCAGACTCCTGCGGAAGAACGGGCGTGCCTAGACCCCGTTCGGCTAAGCTGAGGAGGCTCGGCCGTACGTCCGCGGAAAGCGGAGCAGTTCCCCTCACCATCTAGCACACTCTGGTTGACAGGACTCATAGCAATTTTAATGACGTTAAACCACAAATATTGATGAATAGAAACTACAAAAAAAACCATTATACTTTGACAGAACTAATAATTATTTTACTATTCAAACCATTTCGATTATCATTTTGGTAAGACTGTTTAAGGTGGGATAGGGATGACAGATGGAGAGAAGTTGACGTTGGAACATGCTAAAGAACTGGACAGGCAGGATTCATTGGCCCATTTCCGGAATGAATTTTACATAAAAAAAAATCACTATTATATGGATGGGAACTCCTTAGGCTTATTATCAAAACGGGCAGAGAAGTCGTTACTTACGTCATTGGAAGATTGGAAGGAACATGGAATCGATGGCTGGATGGATGGCCAGGAGCCATGGTTCTATTATTCTGAGAAACTTGGCGAAATGACGGCTCCTTTAGTTGGGGCAGAAAAGGAAGAAGTGATTGTGACAGGTTCCATTACGACGAACCTTCATCAGTTACTCGCCACATTCTATCAACCTGATGGAAAACGCACCAAAATCTTAGCTGATGAATTGACTTTCCCTTCGGATATTTACGCGATCCAAAGTCAGCTGGAGTTAAAAGGCTACAACCCTGATGAACATCTGATGCAGGTAACAAGCAGAGACGGATACACATTAAGAGAAGAGGACATCATCAGGGAAATGACAGATGATATAGCTCTGATTCTGTTACCTTCTGTTCTCTATCGAAGCGGACAGCTCCTGGATATGAAGCGATTGACGAGTGAAGCCCATAAACGTGGCATTGTGATTGGATTCGATTTGGCACATTCGATTGGAGCTCTTCCTCATCAATTGCATGATGACGGAGTAGACTTTGCCGTGTGGTGCAATTACAAATATTTAAATAGCGGCCCGGGTGGTGTAGGCGGGTTATTTGTTCATAACAGGCATAAAGGGAAGAAACCTGGTCTTTCCGGATGGTTCAGCTCCCGTAAGGATAAACAGTTTGATATGGATCATACGCTGACCCATGCAAATTCTGCAGGCGCCTTCCAAATTGGGACCCCTCATATCTTAAGCAGTGCTCCTTTACTCGGATCCCTGGAGTTATTTGATGAAGCAGGCATTGAAAATCTAAGGAGAAAATCCCTTTCTCTTACACGATTTATGATGGATCTATTTCAACAAGAACTTTCTCAGTATGGGTTTACAATCTGTAACCCACTTGAAGATGAGCAGAGAGGCGGTCACATTAGTTTAAAGCATGAAGAGGCGGCAAGAATTTGTAAAGCATTGAAGGTGAACAAAGTAACACCTGACTTCCGTTCACCAAATGTGATCCGACTGGCTCCGGTAGCTCTCTATTCTTCGTATGAAGATGTGTGGGAGACCATCCAAATATTGAAAACCATCATGAAGAATGAAGAATATAAGAAGTTTGAAAATACGCGGAATGTTGTAGCGTAACTTCTTTTAGAAAGGATGAGATCGTTTGAAGATCATTGATATTTCCCGCCCATTGCATAATGATACTCCTGTTTGGCCGGGGGACACTCCCTTTTCTTTCTCATTGAATTGGACGAAGGAGGAATCGGGATCCGTGAATGTCGGTCAGCTTACCATGAGTTCTCATACTGGAACACACGTCGATGCCCCCTTCCACTTCGACCAAGATGGGAAGAGGATATTGGATCTGCCATTAGAGAGGTTTATGGGGCCGGCCATCGTTGTATCGGTGGAGAATGCTGCAGAAATAAATAGTGAACTAATGGATAAGGTCGACTTTTCAGGAGTTAAGAAGGTGCTTTTCAAGACGAATGCATGGAAGAATCCCGAGCGGTTTCCTGGACGCATTCCTCACATTGCGAAAGGGCTAGCACCTTTTTTGAAGGAAAAAGGAATTGATTTGATTGGAGTGGATCTTCCTTCAGTGGATCCATTGGATAGTAAGGAGCTTACTGCTCACCATTCATTACGACAACATGACATCGGAATATTGGAAGGGATTGTCCTTGACCACGTAGAGCCTGGACGGTATGAACTGGTGGCCCTGCCCCTCCCTCTTAAAGAAGGAGATGGATCTCCCGTCCGAGCCATTTTAATAGATCGAACTTGATAAGATTCCTTTACAGGTTTTCCCTTCATTTTGTATAATATAATAGAAAAGTTCATTGATTAAATACAGAGTCCTGGCTGCCACCAGAACTCTGACAGTATACATTGCCGTGAGCAATTTATCCTTAATAAGATAGAAGTAACCTTTCCCTTGCAGTTGTCATAGTGGGTGGGTTACTTCTTTTTTTGTTGCGTGACTGCGATTATTGCTACTGTTAATGTACCAAAGGCAATCATCAATTGTAGTACGTCTGCCGTTTCGATCATTCCTGCTCATCACCTCCCATCTTAAGGGAGCTGCCTCTTGCCCACCCAGCTATGTACACCGTACATTTATTTTAACATAAAAAACGAACGTATGTTCTATAATTATGAGCATATTTAGAAAATAGTTCCTTTTTACTGAATTGATTCTGCCTATAAATTATATTACATCGCATATATTGCCTCCTCCTATTCATAGACTAACGATATAGATGTTTAAATTGATGAAAATTGGACCATAGCTAAGTTTAAAAAGGAGGCGGCACAATGGGAATCACAATCACTTTGGGTTTAATCGTGATGCTTGGAATGATTTTAGGTATTCTAATTTATTTCTTAAGACAAGCTTTGGATTCAAATGATTCGAAAAAGATCGACTCTCATGACCATGATCATTTTTCTCAATGATGATTTGGTCCTTTAATGACCGCTAGCGAAATTTGTCATTTTTTGTAGAACGGTCGATATCTTGAAAATACGGTTGATAAATTGAAAGAACAGTTGATAAATCCTAATAAAGGTTGATATCTATCTATAAAGGTCGATAAATCCGTATAACAGTTGATATCTTTACGTTCATCGAAGCAAAAAGCCCGCACGTCCTGTCTTCCAGGACGCCCGGGCTCTTTTTATTCAGTGATTTCCTTTTCGCCAAGCTTCATTGGACTTGAGCAAAGGGGACAAACCTTGCATTCCGTATCCTCATGGGTTTCCGGTCTCTGCCAGGCAATGCACTTGGTATTTGTGCAAATCCAGGCCAAGATCTTACTCACCTTCCCACTCCTCGCCTTTTTAGTTGTCTTCGGCTGATCCGTGTGGGGAGTATTCGTAAATAAATCCGCAATAAATCGGGAGCATTTCCGCTGTTCACCTTGATAATAGGCAGGAGAAGAAATAAACAATTTTTCTTTTGCCCTCGTGATGGCTACATACGCGAGCCGTCTTTCTTCCTCTACTGCACTCAATGCCTTTTCTTTTTGATTCGGATCTTTGTATACCTTATCTTCAAGCTTATTGGCATTCAGCGCTGAGCTGTGGGGAAGGTTTCCTTCAATCGCACCGATCAAAAACACGACAGGGAACTCCAGGCCTTTAGAACGGTGAATCGTCATTAATGAAACGCTGTTTGTATTCTTTTTTTGACTTTGATTTGAATAGATTTCTTCATACTTTGCTTTCATTTCATCAATGAAGGTAATAAAACTCGAAATCGTATCAAAGCGTTTCGCCGATCCTTCAAGCTCGTCCAGCATTTCTTTAATAAGTTCCTTCTGTTCTGTTACCACATGTGATTCCTGGGCATCGATGTATTGATGATAGAACTCTTTCCTGATCCGTTTGATCGCAGCTTCAGGTGACTGGTCTCCGATCGATTTTAGAAATTTCATCCGTTCTTTTATATTCTTTATCTGAAACGGCTTCAATCCTGATAATGTCGTTAAATGGATGAGAGGATATTTCTTCCTCTCTTTACGATCTTCCTCGAGAATATGAGCCATCCCCCGGTCCCTTCTTATAAATAAAGTCGGCAGCAGGGATTCCATGGCTGAAAAGTTCCTTGGAACAATCGATAACCGCAAGTAATCGACCACCGGTTTCACCGTCCAGTTTTCATAGAAGAGGGAATCCTTTTGATTGTAAGGCGTGAACGGAATCTCTTTTAATAGCAGTTGCTCAAAGACTGCCCGCCCGCTGCTCATGGTGCGGTGAAGAATCGTCATATCCCCATATGTATAGCCTTCTCCCATTAACCGATGAATTTCTTCTGTGATCCACACGGCCTCTTCATCTGCAGTAGCCGGTCTTGAATAAAGCGGCTTTTGTCCTTCCACCTTAGTGGCGATAAGCTCTTTAACACGACGGTGTTCATTCTGTCCGATCACTTTATTACCCAACCCGATGATATAGGCATCAGATCGATAGTTCTCTTTCAATGTTACAACCTTTGCATCCGGGAACTCTTCATCAAAATCCAAAATAAATTCGTTTCTGGCGCCGTTAAAGGTGTAGATCGTTTGATCATCATCCCCTACTACGAACAAGTTTCGATGAGCCGCAATCAACTTCATAAGCTCATATTGTACAAGATTCGTATCCTGGAATTCATCGACCATCACGTACTGGAAACGATGCTGAAGAGAGGTCAAGAGGTTAGGATTCGAAAGTAATAATTGATATGCCTCTGTCAAAATATCATCGAAATCCATTTTATGATTCATCCGCTTCCACTCTTCATATTTTAAGAGAATGTCACGCACTTCTTTTTCTGATTTTGATTTCTGTGGAAGATCCCTGATATCTTTTTGGTTCAACTTATAATGAGAGAGTTTTGCGAGGAGCGTCTCTGCATCATAAGGATCATATATCTTCATTTCTCTCTGAATCTGCTTCAAGATAATTTGTTTATAGCGCTCGTTCCCGACCACTTCTTGTGTGTAATGACGGGACCTCAATAAGTAAAGGAACAGGGCATGAAACGTACTCGCATGAACCTGTCCGCCAGCTTCCGTCCCCGGCAGACTTGAAATCCGCTGCTTCATTTCTTCCGCCGCTTTCTTTGTAAAGGTCACGAGTAAAATATTCCTCGGTTGAATATTTTTCACAGTCATCAAGTAGCCTGCCCGGCAAACGAGGACCGTCGTCTTTCCAGTCCCTGCACCAGCCAGGGTTAAGCATGGTCCCTCCACATGACGAACAGCCTCTATCTGAGAAGCATTCAAATGAATGCCTGCTTCCTCCATCGTCCGAAAGAAAAAAGCATCCTCTTCATGGGAGGATATCAGCTGTTTCGTCGTGTCTCCCTTATGGAGTGGTGCTACCGGAATTTCCTTCTTTTCCGCTTCATATGGATAAATAGAATAGTTGGTTAATACTTTATTCAAAGCTCATTCTCCTAGCTTTTCTTTACGATTCATAACCTTCTCATCATAACAAGAGCCCTTCAAAAATAGCAATGACAATCTCAGGATGATAGGGATAGACTACTGGATATGTAAATACTGTTAAACGATTGTTTAATCCCTTGAACCCTAGTAGAATAAATGTTTTGAAGAACTAATCAAACGTTTGTTTAAATTGGATATGCTCCCCGGGGATTAACATATTGAAAGAAAAGGTAATAGAACATTAGGTGATAAATGATGAATCTAACAAAATGGGGCTTTACCCGCTTCAACAGTATAAAGGCAGAATTCGATCACTTCCCCCACTCCCTTGTCATCCTCAGGAAAATCAGAAACTATTACTTCGTAAATAAAGTTCACTGGTCCCACCTCGACCCCGTGGTGGAAACACATCACCTCGAAGAAATGGAACTGCTTGTGAACCGGGAATTGGATTTGGAGAAGTACTATCTTAATAGAAGATTGGATTAATGACAGTTTTTTCGCCCAATTCATGAATTTATTTTTAATGAGAGAGGAACTACGTGCTATTCCTATGTAGAATGCCTGCTTTTGAAGTTACCTTCAATCCTTTTGTTAAATGATTTTTGGTGTTTGGTCTATCTACTCCTTATTCTTATAAGTGACAAATAATGAAGAAGCACAGAGTGGATTGGAGCGGAAGGCGCTCGACTCCTGCGGGAAAAGCGGGAAAGTTGAGACCCCACAGGGCAAAGCCCGAGGAGGCTCAACTCACGCCCCGCGGAAAGCGAGCGCCTGCAGCGGAAAGGAACGGTCAAGGTTTTGTTGAATGTATTTTTTAGGACTAATAAAAATGATTTTCAAAAAACAAGTAAGATTGAGATAAAGTAAGATAACCGACTATTTCACCGTTAAAAACAGCCCAAATCGCATTATATTGATTATTCTGAACATTTGCATTAATTTTAGAATTTGTTAATATATAATTAATAAAAGATTTACAAACACAAACTTTAAAGGAAGGCGTGATTCCAATGAAGTAAGCTAGCAAAGCATGTCAGCATCACATCTCGCTTTTGAGATCGGCCCGTGAAAACTGATTTCAAGATGTGTGGATATGCGGGAATGCGCAATCTTATTTCAGGAGATGATTCCAATGAAGAGTTTAAGCGAAGCATGCTAACATCATGGTACGCAAGAAGATAGCCCGTGAAAACTATCTTCGTAACATGTGGGCGTGTGGGAAAATCAGCGGCAAGAGAAAATAAACTAAATAATACATGCAATACCATTAATTCAAAAGAATGTTAAGTATGTGTATTAGTAAGAAAGGATAGTAAAGTTAATTGAATAAGGTTTACTTAAGTTAAGGCGCTGTTTATGTGGTATAGGCATAAGCAGCGTCTTAAGTTTTGCTTAAAACTCTTCTTTTAACAGGGAACAAACAGCAGCATCACAAAAGATACCCTTTTCAAATGCCGCTTTTCTCAATACTCCTTCGAAGATAAACCCTGCTTTTTCAAGGCATTTCTTTGAAGCCATGTTCTCCGGATCATAAAAAGCTTCTATTCGATTAAGGGACATTTCTTCAAACCCGTACTTCAAGGTAGGTCTTAGCACTTCGGACATGACCCCTTGTCTCCAATAGGTTGGATGAACCTCAAATCCCACCTCGGCTTTAAAGTGCTCTTTTTCCCACTGATGAAAACCACAGCTGCCAATGATTTCGTCTGTTTCTTTTAAAGCAATCCCCCATCTGATCCCTTCATTTCCCTGAAATCTCCCGTTCCATCTGTTGATGATCTCAACGGCCTGTTTTTCCTCTTGAAACGACTCTAAATCATAATATCGAGTGACTTCATCTTTTGAAAAATAGTCAAATACTTGGGGAGCATCCCCTTCTTCCATCTGTCTTAAGCGGAATCTTTCTGTTTCAAGCACCGGAAAGGTTCTTGTCAGCATAATCATTCTCCTTTTCTTCTTGTTCTCTTTTACTATTCAACATTGTATTTTTTAATGCCTTCTTGAAAATTGAATTTCTCATAAAATCTTATACTCGTGATAAGAAGCGTTGGTTTGTATTCTTTCCTTATTCTGGTTACAATCGATTTAATAGGCTCTTTACGCAAAGATTGTTTTTTTAAAACAAGGTCTGCTTGGGCTCTGTCAATCAGTATAGACTGGATGGTGAGGGGAACTACTCCGCTTGCAGCTAGCGTTCGGCCGAGCCTCCTCACCATCTTTAAAAGTTTTTTTCGTGACAGAGCTAAAAGGTCTTAATTACAACCTACTTAGAAGATAGAATTCTTCAATAGGATATTACTTCTACTCACCTAAAAAGAGGTGGTTTGCTAAGTTATTCTTATGAAAAAACACGCTTAGAAAGTTGATTGGAGCGGAAGGATGCTCGACTCCTGCGGGAATAGCTGGACAGGTGAGACCCCGGAGGCGTGCCGAGGAGGCTCACCGCCAGCCCCGCGGAAAGCGAGCATCCTGCAGCGGAAATCAACTACTACTTTCTTCCTTTAGATAGCAACAAACTTAGCGAAAAGAGCCATATAATAAGCTGAAAAGGATTGGAGAGGCGAGGATGGATCATAAAGCTCATAAAGTCATTGTAAGTAAAGCCATATTTACGGGAAAAGCTTTATCCCCTTTTGATGGGTTCGTGGCTGTTCGGGATGACAGTATTATTGGAGTCGGTCCCCGCTCAGAGATGGTGAGCTTCATAGGACCGTCTACAGAAACATGGGATGTCGGAAACCGCCTGGTGACGGCAGGGTTTCATGACTTCCATCTTCATTTGTTTTTAGGGGCAATGTTCGAGGGATTCTGTAAGCTGACATTCGGCCATTCAGAAGAAGCGACGGCAAAAATGGTTGCTGAGTATGCAAAGAACCATCCAGATGAAGAATGGATCCTTGGATTCGGCTGGCATCACGTACGCTGGCCTGGTCAGGCTCTTCCCTCCCGTCACTCTCTGGATCAGTACATTCCCCACCGCCCCGTTGTGCTTCTGAATGAAGAAGCTCATAGCGCTTGGCTGAATACAGCTGCTCTTCAGAAATTAGGAATTCACCGTGATACACCCGAGCCTCCCTTTGGAAAGATTGAAAAAGACGAGCATGGGGAGCCGACCGGCTTTTTGTATGAGACGGCTGTTCAGTATGTAATTGAAGCTTTTAAGTTTGATGAAAAAGTGAAAACCAGGCTGATGAACGGGATGTTGGCAAAGACTTCATCCTACGGCATAACCTCTGTTTCTGATATGCTCCCTCTTCCCGGATATACTTTGGGGGATCCAGCTTTTTATAGGACCTTTGAGGAAAAAGGAACACTGACGACTAGAATTCACTTTTTGGATGTTTTGGACGGAAACCTTGAGCGTGGTATTCAATTCAGGGAAAAGTATCAATCCGATAAACTTCAATTTTCCGGCTTGAAGCAGTTCCTGGATGGTGTCCCCCTTACCTATACGGGCTTTTTGCTTCAGCCTTACTCTGACCGTCCTTCTGAAACCGGCGGGACGATTTATGATTCGCACGTTTACCAAAAATGGATTGAAGACGCAGACCGGGAAGGTTTCAGGATCCGCCTGCACGCATGTGGAGACGCTGCGGTCCGGTTGGGCCTCGATTTGTATGAGCATGCCCGGAGTGTAAACGGACCACGGGATTCCCGCCATACAATCGAGCATATTGAAGTTTGTGATCCAAGTGACTTCGAGCGGTTTGAGAAATTAGGAGTCATTGCATCCATTCAGCCTGAACACCTGACATCAGGGTCTATGGATACACATGCCTACTTAGACAGGCTTGGTCCGGAAAGGGCTCGATTCACCTGGCCGATTGGATCTTTGCAGAATCATAGTGCCAGTATCGCTTTCGGAACGGACTTTCCGATTGTGGATCTGAATCCCATGCTCGGTCTTTTCCGGGCGGTTACCAGAAAGCATGAGGACGGGACTCCTCAAGGCGGCTGGAATCATCATGAAAAAATTTCATTAGCAAATGCATTGATACATTATACGAAATCCCCTGCCTACGGAAACTTCAGAGAGCATGATCTAGGAACGATCGAAGTTGGAAAAAAAGCGGATTTAGTCGTCTTGAATCGGAATTTGTTTGATGTGGAAGCAGAGGAAATGCTGGAGACTGGTGTTTGGATGACAATGATGGATGGAAATGTCGTGTATGGATAAGGTTATAATTTTGGAGGGGTAGACATCACCCCCTCCAGTCAAAAAAACAGAGGTCCGTCCCTTAAAACCTGGGGACGGACCTCTATTTATTCATCTTATTTTTGTTCCGGTGCTTGAAGTCCCCCGCCTCGAATGGTTTTTTCTTGGAATGGGAGGTTGAGTTCTTTGCTCAGTTTCTCGAGGAAGCTCAGCTCGCGTTTGGATACGAGACAGATGACGGTTCCTTCCGCTCCCATGCGACCGGTTCTTCCTGAGCGGTGAATATATTGTTTTGTATCGCTTGGGAAGTCGTAATGGACAACGTGTGTGACGTCTGTGATATCAAGGCCACGTGCTGCAACGTCTGTTGTCAGAAGCATGGACACTTTTCCTGAGCGGAAGCGGTCCAGTGATTGCTTACGCTCCATCTTGTTTGATTCCCCTGCCAATACTTCCAGCTCGACTCCCTTATATTTCAGTTTTTCTTCTATTTCAGAGAGCTTCTCCAGTTGATTGAAAAACACAAGTGCTTTGATTCCTTTGAAATATGAAATGCTTCTTAGAGCTTCCATTTTGTCTCTCAGCTCACTGTATACATACACATGATCTACTTTCAGGTTATCGAGATTGGCTTCCATTTTGACGATTTCATGGTTTTGCAATAATGATTCCGCCACGTTCTCGGTTTCGTCTGATAACGTGGCCGAGAAGAATAGAACCTGACGTTCTTTTAAGGTGGCTTTGATGATATCCTTCACTTCACGGATATGTTCTGATGAGATCATTAAATCGAACTCATCGACGACGATGGTTTTCACTTCATGCATCTTCAGTTTTTTCATTTTCATCAGTTCGATCAGGCGACCCGTTGTTCCCACTACAATATGTGGCTTTTTCTTCAGCTTCTCGACTTGCTTTTTAATGTTTGCTCCTCCAATGAAGGCAGAACTCGTAACGTCTGTTCCCTTCGCCCATTTCTGGATTTCCTG
Source organism: Rossellomorea yichunensis (assembly GCF_032337515.1). Classification (NCBI taxonomy): domain Bacteria; kingdom Bacillati; phylum Bacillota; class Bacilli; order Caryophanales; family Bacillaceae; genus Rossellomorea; species Rossellomorea yichunensis. Next base: position 531,842 of record NZ_JAVYAD010000004.1, read on the forward strand.
GTGGATTTGCATGACAAGCTCTCTTGATGGAGCAAGAATCACAGCTTGAGCCTGTTTTCTTGATGGATCAATGGCTTGGATGATTGGAAGTAGATACGCAAGCGTCTTCCCTGTTCCAGTCGGCGATTCACAAACAACATCTTTCCCTTCCATAATGAGAGGTACTACACGCTCCTGGACAGGAGTTAATGAAGTGAATCCTGATTCTTCCCAGTTTTTTTGAATTGATGGGGTATTGATAATCGTTGAAATTGAGTTCATGCTATTTGTCCTTTCTTAATCGGCAGAGGCAGCTGGAATCTCTTCATCCACGATAGGCAAGCTGATTTCCACTGCGGTTCCTTTTTCTTTTTCACTTTGAAAGTGTATATGTCCTTTATGTCGTTCAATGATCTTTTGACAGACGGCCAGTCCCAGACCCGTTCCTTTTTCTTTCGTTGAATAGAATGGTTCCCCAAGGTGGTCGATTCTCTCCGGTTCCATGCCTACTCCGTTATCCGCAACGATAACATGGGCGTCATCGCCTCTGGTGACCAATGTAATTGAAACATTTCCATCCTTGTTTTCAGGTATGGATTCAACTGCATTTTTAATAATGTTAATGAACACCTGTTTGAGCTGATTTCCTTCACCAAATACGTACAAAGGCTTTTCCGCCAGATTTTTATATTGAATGGATACATTATCAAGATGAGCCTGTGCTTCCATCAGTACCAGTACTTGTTTCAGTATATCATCCAGTTTTTCGCGACGCAGGTCGAACTCCTGCTGTTTACCCAGTATCAGCATCTCCCCTGAGATCAAGTCTATCCGATCGACTTCAGAGAGCATGATATCCAAATGATCATGGTTGATTTGATTGCTGATTTGCATAAGCTGGATGAACCCTTTAAGGGATGTAAGGGGATTGCGGATTTCATGTGCAACAGCCGCAGCCAGCTGCCCAATGACAGAAAGCTTTTCGGATGCTATCACCATTTCTTCATTTTCCCGGAGAAGGGTGATATCCCTTGCAATGGCAAACATCCCCGTCACTTTTCGATTCACAATAATCGGTACAAGTGAACAACGCAGTATTTTCCGGTTGTTATTGGCTAAATGTATTGTCGTTTCAAAGGTTGACGCCCAGCCTTTAAAGGTTTGGTAAAAGTAATCCCTTACTCTTTTCATCTCAGCTTCATCCAAAAATTTACTGAATTTCACTTCTTTCAACTCTTCATGAGTTGATTCCAGCAACCCTTCAGCTTCAGAGTTCACAGATACCACATTGCCATCCAGGCTAAGCTCTAAGACTGCATCCGTATTTTGTTCGAAAAGAGAATGGTAATGCTGATTCCTTATTTGAAGCTGCCTCTCTTTTTTCTTCAACTTTTCATTCGAGATTATTAATTCACTGGTTCTCCGATACACCAATAAAAAAATGATCATACCTGTTACAAGTGTAAATAGCCAGCCTTTATAGCGCTGAAAATAAATATACATGCTGAGCTTTTCATGAGCGATGATCATGGAAAAATAGTCGGATAAAATAATCCACAGGATGCCTAATAATACGTAGGTGACGGAAATTTTCAAGGCAATGTCTTTTGCTTGTTTCATCGTTGAGGGTTCACCTAAATTCAAAATAGTCTTTCTCCTATGGTTTCTCAGTTCTTACCAATTTATCATAAATTCTTTGAAGACTTATTTTCCTTTCAAGAAGAAAGTCGTCAAAGGGTAAATTCCAATGCTTTGTATGATGAGAGAAAACAGTATGACTCCAAATGTCAAGGAGTGGAGCAGCTGAGGACCTTGTCCATCTATACTTAATAATAAGGCAACAGACATGGTTCCTTTAATACCGGACCAAGTTAATATGAATACTTCCTTCCATCCGTACTTTTTTCTCCAAGTTTTTCTCACTTTGACAACACCAATAATAATAACATAGCGAACCACCAAGGAGAGAATAAATAGGAAGAAGATCCACCCGATTAATGAGAAAGACAAATACTGTGTGGCCTGGATCCCTATTAATAGGAATAAAAAGGTTAGAATGGTCGGTTCCATGACGGTCCAGAAACCATCCAGATCCCTTCTAAAATGATGTTCCTTAATAGTTCTTCCGTATTCATACGAAAGCATGATCCCTGAGAATACAGTAGCCAGTACGCCTGAGACACCAAGCTCTTCCCCTATATAAAAGCTTCCATAAGCAAGAATGATGCTAAGCATGATCTGGTATCTGGAATCAGTTGTGAAGTGGATGGCTTTACTCGCCAGCCAACCGAGCGACACACCAATGGCAATCCCTCCTAAGGAAACCAATAGAAATTCCATAAGAAATGAAGGCACTGAAATGGACTCTTCGCCAAAGTAGACTCCTGCGACAACCGTAAAGAGCACGATGCTTGTGCCATCATTGATCATTGACTCCCCTTCTACAACATCTGCTATGTCCTGATGACTGGAAGATTCCTTTAAGATAGATACAACAGAAACAGGATCCGTAGGCGTCAGAATCGTTGCGATTAATAGCGCCTCTATAAATGAAATGGAAAGCCATGGATGCAAACCGTAATAAAAAAGCAGGCTCATCAGAAGGGTCGTAATGATAATTCCCACTGTACTAAGGATAGAAATGATTCCAACATGCTTTTTTAAGGCTTTTGTTGAAAATTGATAGGCAGAAATAAATAATAAGGATGGCAGAAACCATTCAAAGATAATATCTTTCGTTAAGTTGACGTCAGAAAAAGCAGGTACGTACGACAACCCTATTCCAAACAGAAGTAAAACTACAGGAACAGGTACATTCCTTTTCTTTTTATCAATGGTAAAAACACTATAGCCAATTATAAGCAAAAACAGAATTTGGATTGGATCGATGATTCACACCTCCATACTAGGGTTCATACCTTTTTTATTCCACTGAACATCCTTTCTTTAAACACACCCTACCTTCTTCCTATTTTTTCAAAATTGCGTTTATTTTTCATGTAAGAGGAAAAAAGAGAAGCAATGATTGTGAAAGCAGGTGATGCTACATGTTAAGCACGATGTATGGTAGCAAAACATTCAGTAAAAGTGGTACGATTACCCTCCCCCACAAATGGCGAGAACAGTTTGGACTAATCCCAGGAAGACTTGCAGAACTCATCTACCAAAACAACTGTATATATATTAAGCGAGCGGTCAAGGACTCTACTCATAACAAGCGCTACGTCTCAGAAAAAGGAACCGTCCATATCCCAAAAGAACTCCGGGAAGAAATGGGCATGACCCATCAATCACCCTACTACCTGATCGTAAATGAAACAGAAAATTGTTTTATGATTTTAAGAGAAAAATAACCATAAACCTGGATTTTCCCCACCAAACAAGGTCCGTCCCTCGCATGTTTCAAAGCGACGAGGGACGGACCTTTGGTTGTTCGATGGTGATGCTGCTTCCCGAAGGGGAGATGGATAATTTGCGGACGTTCATGCTCGGGAAGGACTGTTCCAGCTGCCGTGCGAGCCATTCACTTGCTTCCCGTTCCACAAAGCAGGCAATCGTCGGCCCGGCACCACTTAAGGCGACACCGAATGCCCCGAAACGGCCCGCTACCTCTTCTACTGCATCGTAGTGAGGAAGCAGCTTTCTCCGGTGGGGCTGATGATACCTGTCTCGCTTCATCATTTTCCCAACCGTTTCCCAATCCTCCGTTAGAAATGCCGCCACAAGTACGTTTGAAATTGCTCCGGCTTCCACGGATTCTTCAAAGGAAAGACTGTCAGGGAGTACATTTCTGGAATCCGATGTTTTCAGTTCAGCTTTTGGAATCACGCATACCACATCAATAGGAAGATCAGGAACCGATATAAGACTTACACCCTTATCATGCTGACAGCTGACTACAAACCCACCATATAATGAAGCTCCCACGTTATCGGGATGACCCTCAAACCGATTTGCAAGTGCCAGTTTCTTTTCTTGTGACAGATTCAACTCACATAGGGCATTGGCAAGCTCAATGCCCGCCACAACCGCTGCTGCGCTTGAGCCTAACCCTCTCGTTAACGGAATGTCACTGGATACGTAGAGGTGACAAGGAGAAGGTTCCTTACCGTAGTCATCCGCCACCTCTTTCACGACCCCAACTATAAAATGTGTCTCATCAGTCGGAAAGACCTCCAGGGCAGAAGAAAGGGGAATCACTTGCCAATCTTCTGCTTCGTGTACCTCAACGGTTAAAAATACATTTAACGCCAAGCCCAGAGAATCGAATCCAGCTCCTAAATTGGCTGTGCTTCCTGGGACAATGATTTTCCAGGAGCGGGGGGCACGTCTTTTCATACGCCAATGGTCCCTTTAATATAATCCTTCACCATTTCACGATCGTTTGGCAACTTCACTGGAGTGACCGGACTGCATTCCATGGCCGTAACCGGATCCTTTAAGCCATTACCTGTCAGCACCGCCACTACCTTCGAACCTTTTTCGATCAAGCCTTTATCTAATGATTTCTTTATTCCCGCAATCGATGCACATGAAGCGGGCTCGGCAAATATCCCTTCTTTACTTGCAAGCAGCTGATAAGCCTCAAGAATTTCTTCATCTGTTACTTCATCAATATGTCCGTTTGATTCCTTCAACGCGTCGATGGCTAATGTCCAGCTTGCCGGGTTCCCGATTCGGATTGCAGTGGCAATCGTTTCAGGCTGAGGAAACACCCTGTCATGGACCAGGGCTGCTGCTCCCGATGCTTCAAAGCCAAACATTCGTGGTAAAGTTGATGCTTTGAGATTGTGGTATTCTTTGAATCCTTTCCAGTATGCCGAAATATTCCCTGCATTACCGACAGGGATTGCAAGCACATCAGGAGCCTCACCTAACCCTTCGATGACTTCAAAAGCTGCTGTTTTCTGCCCTTCCAATCGATATGGATTCACTGAATTCACAAGAGTCACAGATTCGGTTTTACTCAACTCACGGACGATTTCGAGGGCTTCATCAAAATTCCCTTCGATGGAAATGATTTCGGCACCATACATGACAGCTTGAGCTAATTTCCCTTGAGCAATTTTCCCCTCTGGGATGACCACGATACATTTGATTCCTGCCCTCGCTGCATAGGCTGCTGCTGAAGCAGAAGTATTTCCCGTAGAGGCGCAAATGACCGTCGAACTTCCCGATTCTACTGCTTTGGCAACGGCGAGAACCATTCCGCGATCTTTAAAGGATCCGGTAGGATTTGCTCCCTCAACCTTTACATTCAACTCGATGCCCCATTCCCTGGACAGCGTTTTTAATTCAACCAAGGGAGTATTCCCTTCATTTAACGTTAAGAGAGGAGTGTCGTCATTTAATGGAAGATGCTCCCGATATTGCTCCAGTAACCCTTTCCATCTCATCCTTTGTCTCCTCCTTCTACACGGTATGAACTTTCAATCGAATGAACTCCTTCATAATCCTTCAGCTCCATCAAAATGTCTTCGTAATGATCAAGAGATGCTTTATGAGTCACAAGGACAATTTCAGCAAACTCATCACTGTCTAACGGATTCTGCAGGATCTTCTCGAAACTGACACCGTGATGCGAGAAGATGGAAGTGAGTTTTGCTAAGACACCTACTTCATCCTGAACGTGAAGGCGCAAAAAATATTTTGAATGAATTTCATTCCGTTCTTTTAACTTTTTAGGAAATTGCGGGTTCACCGCACTCTTACCCGTGACTCCCAATCTCATATTCTTCATAATTCCTACCATATCTGATACGACGGCTGTGGCAGTAGGAAGACTTCCTGCCCCCGGACCGTAAAACATCGTTTCACCGACCGCTTCCCCATATACGTACACAGCGTTATATTCATCATGAACGGATGCGAGTGGATGTTCATTTTGCAGCAGAGTAGGCTCCACGCTCACTTCAACACACTCTCCTTCACGGTGAGCATAACCGATGAGCTTCATTGTGTAGCCAAATTGCTCGGCATATTGGATATCATCACCCGTCACTTCCGTAATACCTTTCACCTTCACATCGGCTAAATCGACGTTCATGGAAAATCCTAACGTTGAAAGAATCGCCATCTTTCTCGCTGCATCCAATCCGCCTACATCTGCCGTCGGATCCGCTTCTGCATAGCCTAAGTCCTGGGCTTCCTTGAGAACATCATCGAAGGTCCGTCCCTCTTTCGTCATCTTCGTCAAGATAAAGTTCGTTGTTCCGTTGACGATTCCCATCATTTTCGTGATGCGATCGGAGGCGAGGCCATCTACTAAACTTCTTAAAATAGGGATTCCTCCTGCGACGCTTGCTTCGTAGAATAGGTCACAGCCGTTTTCTGATGCTGCCCTTAGTAACTCCGGTCCGTGAAGGGCCATGAGATCCTTGTTTGCCGTTACGACATGCTTCTTCTGGTGCAGTGCATGGAGGAGATGTTCCTTCGTCGCTTCGATTCCTCCCATTACCTCGACCACAATATCAATTTCAGGATCAAACAGGACTTCCTCAGGATTTAAGGTCAGTATGCTGTTTTCCATTTCCAGTCCTCTATCTTTCTCTAAATCCTGAACAAGGGCTTTCTTTACCTTCACAGGGCAGCCGATTTGATGGGACAGTTTATCCTGATGATTCTCTACAATCTTCACCACTCCGGCTCCCACCGTTCCGAGTCCTAAAAGTCCGATTGAAATTGATTCCATAAGCCGAAAACCTCCATTTGTATATTTCTCGTGTACATTTGTTCTTGTATAGTGGACATTATAGTAGAAAAAATTACCTATTACAATAGGTATTTACGTATTTTTAGAATGTAAGAGCTTTCATTACTCATAGATTGGAAGAATTATTTTATAAAACTCCACCACTTATAAACAGAGGACCGCTCCTAACTAACAATGTAGTTAAGAGCCGCCCTTCTTTTACACAATATGGTGCAGCTGTCTGGCCATTTTGGATAGATCCCTATACACAGGGATCTTGCTTGGATCGGCATTTCCTCCACTGATGACACAGCCGACTTTCTTTCCTTGTACCTTGACCTTTTGGCACATGGCTGCCGCTAAGGATGCTGCTCCAGCTCCTTCAACCAGCGTTTTTTCCCGTTGAAGCATGAACATGATGCTATAGGAGATTTCTTCATCCGTGACAGTGACCATATCGTCTACATACTCCCGGATGATCGGAAACGTGAGCTCTCCAGGCTTCTTGACGAGGATCCCGTCAGCAATCGTGTGTACATGCTCCAGGGATCCTTTGTTTCTTCCTGTAAAAAAGTTATAGGTAGCCGGTGCCCCCAGGGCCTGTACGCCGACGATTTTCACTCGGGGGTTAAAGGCTTTTACGGCCAGTGCCATCCCGGCCAACAGACCTCCTCCGCCAACAGGTACCAGGATCATGTCTAAATCACTGAGTTGCTGAAGCATTTCCAGTGCGACTGTCCCTTGCCCAGCCATCACTTTATGATCATCAAATGCATGAACATACGTCGAGCCATTTCTGATTTTCTCTTCAAGTGCTGCCCCGTAGGCTTCCTGATAGGTGTCTCCAGTCAGGACAATTTCAGCTCCGTAATGTTTCGTTGCCGCAATTTTTGTGGAAGGTGTTCGTTTCGGCATGAAGATTTTCGACGGAACTCCGCGCAGGGATGAAGCCAGTGCCACACCTTGGGCATGATTCCCTGCAGATGCGGCAATGATGCCTCTACCCGCTTCTTCTTCAGACAATGACATGATTTTATTCATTGCGCCTCTTACTTTGAAGGAACCTGTTCGCTGCAGGTTCTCCATTTTCAAATAGATCTCTCCACCAGTGAACGTATTCAGCGTCGATGATTGCTTTAACGGTGTTCGATGCACCTGATGACTGATTCTTTCCATTGCCTCTACAACTTCAGTGTTATCCATTAAATTCCCAAGCCACTCACCTCATAATTTTTTTCGTATTCTTCAATATCTTTTCCGTAATGCAAAGTTAAATCGATCTCATCCAGCCCTTTCAAAAGCATCGTTTTCCAGTAGGGATCAATTTCAAAGGAGACACGAAGTCCTTCCGAGTCACAAATCGTCTGATGCTCAAGGGACACTTCCATTTTATATAAATCTACATGACTCTCATTTCTTAACAGAGCATCCACTGTTTTTTCATCCAGCTGAATGGGCAGGATCCCATTCTTCAAACAGTTGTTATAAAAAATATCTGCAAAGCTTTTGGCGATGATTACTTTAAACCCATAGTCCTGGAGGGCCCACGGAGCGTGCTCTCTAGAAGATCCGCACCCAAAATTCTTTCCACCGAGGAGAACCTCGGCGTCTTGATATTGTGGTGTGTCTAATAAGAAATCGTCTCTTAGGGACTTCCCATCGTCTTCAAACCGCCAATGATAAAACAAGTATTGACCAAAGCCTTTACGCTCAATTCGCTTTAAAAACTGTTTTGGTATGATTTGATCCGTGTCCACATTGTCTCTTCTTAGAGGAAATACTTTTCCTTCAACATGATTGATTGCCACCTTTTCACCTCCTATGAAACCGGCATTTTTTCAAGTTTTCGTACATCTGTCAGTTTTCCGGTCACGGCAGCCGCAGCGGCCATGGATGGGCTGAGTAGATGGGTTCTTGATCCGTTTCCTTGCCGGCCTTCAAAGTTTCTGTTGGAAGTGGATGCACAGCGTTTGCCTGGGGGCACGATATCATCATTCATGGCCAGGCACATGCTGCAGCCTGCTTCCCTCCACTGGAATCCGGCTTCTTTAAAAATGGTATCCAGGCCTTGTTCTTCAGCCTCTTTCTTCACTTTAAACGAGCCCGGAACAACCAAAGCGGTTACGCCCTGCTTTACAGTATGACCTTTCACCACCTCAGCAGCTGCCCTCAAGTCACTCAAGCGCGAATTCGTACACGAGCCAATAAACACATAATCAACCTCTATGTCCTCAATTCTCATTCCCGCCTCGAGCCCCATATAATGGATCGCCCTTTCAACCCCTTCTCTTTCAGATGGATCTGCGTACTGTTCCGGATGAGGGACGGACCTTGAAATCGATGCGCCCATCCCTGGATTGGTTCCCCATGTTACATGAGGCTCAATTCCTTCACCTTTCACCTCGATTTTGTGATCGTAAGCGGCGTCCTCATCACTCGTCAATGATCTCCACTCTTCTTTACATTGTTCATATGATTTATGCTTCGGCAGATACTCCCGACCTTCTAAATAAGCGAAGGTCGTCTCATCGGGACTGATTAATCCCGCTTTGGCTCCTGCCTCAATGCTCATATTACAGACCGTCATTCTTTCTTCCATGGATAGATTGCGGATCACGTCACCGGTGAATTCGATGACATATCCGGTTCCAAATCCCACTCCATAGGTAGAAATGATATTCAGGATCACATCTTTTGCCGTAACACCGAATCCCAGCTCTCCCGATACTTCGACTTGAAGGGTTTTCGGCTTCGATTGCCAGAGGGTTTGAGTGGCTAAAACATGCTCCACTTCACTAGTACCTATCCCGAAAGCCAGAGCTCCGAAAGCTCCGTGGGTAGAGGTGTGACTGTCTCCACATACAATGGTTTTCCCCGGCTGTGTCAATCCGAGCTCTGGACCGATGACATGGACAATCCCTTGATCAGGATGATGGATATCGGCAAGAGTGACACCGAATTCCTCACAATTTTTCTTCAACGTATCCATTTGCAGTCGAGCGATTTCATCTCTGATGATGTGACGCTCTCTTGTCGGTACATTATGATCCATCGTCGCATAGGTTAAATCCGGTCTCCGCACCTCTCGATTCTTTAAGCGCAGCCCTTCAAATGCCTGGGGAGACGTAACTTCATGTACAAGGTGCAAATCTATATACAGTAAATCCGGCTTTCCCTTTTCTCTGTGCACGATATGTTTTTCCCATATCTTTTCGATGATATTTTTCCCTGCCATGAACTCCCTCCTGGTTTGGTAAGATTTTTATCCAGTTAAGACTGTATTGTTAAAATTGATTGAGTAGTGGTTGATTTCCACTGGCACTTTCCAATCAAATCTATCTTATAAATAAGCCGCCAGAATCGAAGACAGCGCATGATCCGCTTCTAAGCGTTCTACAACCAGCTGGCTCATGGCACCTGTCCCAACTACGGTTCCGCACCCCATCGTCCAAAGATCTCCTGTACGGTAGCCTGCGTTCAGGACTTCCTGAACGGCCATTTCGATCATTTCAGCCTCTTCTTTTAAGCCGAAGGAATGTCTGAGCATCATGGCAACCGATAGAATCATAGCCAGTGGATTGGCTTTTCCTTTTCCGGCGATATCGGGTGCAGAGCCGTGTACCGGTTCGTAAAGACCGAAGGAGTCTCCTCTTAAACTGGCGGAAGGCAGCATTCCCAGTGAGCCTGTGATCATGGAGGCTTCGTCACTCAGGATATCCCCGAACATATTCTCAGTCACCAGTACATCGAATTGCTTCGGCTGATACATCAGCTTCATGGCAGCGACATCGACCAGCATATGTTCCACTTCCACATCCGGGTAATCAGCCGCCACTTCATTCACGACTTCGCGCCACATTCGACTTGTTTCCAAAACATTTGCCTTGTCAACGGACGTTAATTTTTTCTTGCGTTTTAGAGCCAGTTTGAAGGCTTTATGAACGATCCGTTCGATTTCACTTTTTTCATATACAAGGGTATCAACTGCTACTTCGTCTCTCTTCCCTTGACGACCGGACGGCTGACCGAAGTACAATCCTCCAGTCAGTTCCCTGACAATCACCAAATCTACTTCTTCTACAATCTCCCGTTTAAGCGGGGATGCACCAAGTAAACTTTCAAATGCTTTCACCGGTCTCAGATTCGCGAATAGCCCGAACTCTTTGCGGATCGCCAGGAGACCTTTTTCAGGACGAAGCTCTTTCGGAAGATGCTCCCACCTTGGACCTCCTACAGCTCCTAATAATACAGCGTCACTATCTTTACAAAGCTTGATCGTTTCAGGAGGTAATGGTGTACCGAAGCGATCGACGGCAGCCCCGCCGATGTGACCTTTCTCGACTTCGAATTCATGACCGAACCAATCACCCACTGCCTTCAGTACTTCTAATGCCCCGTCCATGATCTCTTGACCGATACCGTCTCCTGGTAGTACAGCGATTTTTTTCTTCATTAGAATTACCTCCTGTTTTGGTTGGTTTTATGGGAGAGCCTTGATTAACAAGGCCCTCTGTCTTACAAGCTGGCTTCCACTGCTTCCTTCTCCATGGAATGTGACTTCCGTTGTGCTGATCGATTCACTGCATTAAGGTAAGCTCGAGCTGATGCTTCTAATACATCCTGGGCAGTTCCGCGTCCGCTTGTCTTTTCTCCGTTATATTCGAGTCGGACATAAACTTCTGCAAGGGCATCACGGCCCCCTCCTACTGAGTTGATCTTGTAATCTAATAATCTAGAAGGACTTGGCAGGATTTTTTCGATTGTATTGTAGATGGCTTCTACACTTCCTGAACCCGTTGAAGCGAGCCGGGTTACACTTCCGTCCTCGAATTTCAATTCGATCGTGGCCGTCGGGATATTGTCCATGCCATATTGGACCTGCATTCTTTCTAATGTAAAGCCGACAGCATCGGCCATTTCCGTTTGTTTATTCGTCAGGATGCTGAAGAGATCTTCATCGACGATTTCCTTCTTCTTATCCGCCAGATCCTTGAATGCATGAAATGCTTCATTAAGCTTCTCTTCTGAAAGTTCAAATCCTAATTCAACCACTTTATTTTTAAAGGCGTGACGTCCTGAGTGTTTTCCCAGTACCAGGCGGGTGGCATTCACTCCGATCAGTTCAGGGGTGATGATTTCGTAGGTTGTTTTTTCCTTCAGCATTCCGTCTTGGTGGATACCTGATTCATGAGCGAAAGCATTATCACCTACAACCGCTTTGTTAGCCGGTACTCTCATCCCCGTCAGCTTACTGACAAGAGAGCTTGTTTTCTTGATTTCATCGAGCTTCAGACGGGTAGTGGCTCCGTAAAAATCTTCACGGATTCTAAGTGCCACTGCGATCTCTTCCAGAGCTGCATTCCCGGCACGTTCGCCGATTCCATTGATCGTTCCTTCAATTTGATCGGCTCCGTTTTCAATGGCAGCCAGTGAATTGGCTGTCGCCATTCCCAGATCATCATGACAATGAGCCGATAGCTTTACTCCATCGATATTTGGAACATTTTCTCTTACGTATCGAAACAATTCACCGTATTTATGAGGGGTGATATATCCTACCGTGTCAGGAAGGTTAATGACTGAAGCCCCTGCTGCAATGACTTTCTCCATGATTTTCACTAAAAAATTGAGATCAGATCGGCACGCATCTTCTGCCGACCACTGAACCACCGGGAAAAATTTCTTCGCATACTGAACGGCCTGGACCGCTGTATCGATGACCTGATCCGGTGTCATCTTCAGCTTATGAGTCATGTGAATGGGAGAGGTGGCCAGGAACACATGCAACCTTGGTTCGGCCGTCCCTTTAAGCGATTCCCATACCGCATCAATGTCCCGCTGTTGAGCACGAGCCAGCCCTGTAACAGAGCTGTTCTTGATTGTGGAACCGATCCGCTGCACGGCATCGAAGTCTCCTTTTGAAGCTGCAGGAAACCCTGCTTCAATGACGTCCACCCCAAGCCTTTCCAGCTGTCTCGCCACTTCAATCTTTTCAATCGTATTAAGATTTACACCCGCTGACTGTTCACCGTCCCGTAGAGTTGTGTCAAAGATCTCAATGGTTCGCACTCGCAACCACTTCCTTTTCTTTAGTAGAAGGTTTCTGTACAAATGGCATCATTTTACGAAGCTCTCTTCCAACGACTTCAATCGGGTGCTGACTTTCACGCTGATTGATGGCGTTGAATTCCGGACGGTTCGCCTGGTTCTCCAGAATCCATCCCTTCGCAAATTTTCCTGTTTGGATATCCGTTAATACTTCCTTCATGCGGGCTTTCGTTTCTTCGTTCACCACCCGTGGTCCTGAAACGAAGTCTCCCCATTGAGCCGTGTCTGAGATCGAGAAGCGCATTCCTTCCAATCCTTGTTCATACATCAGGTCGACAATCAGTTTCAATTCGTGTAAACATTCGAAATAGGCGACTTCTTTCTGATAACCTGCCTCAACCAGCGTTTCGAATCCTGCTTTCACAAGGGATGTCACTCCTCCACACAGGACTGCTTGTTCCCCGAACAGATCGGTTTCCGTTTCTTCCTGGAAGGATGTTTCCAGGATTCCTGCGCGTCCTGCCCCTACACCTTTTGCATACGCTAGCGCCAGTTCACCGGCTTGACCTGTAGCATCTTGATAAACCCCAAAGAGTGCGGGCACTCCGGCTCCTTCTTCAAAGGTTCTTCTTACCAGATGTCCCGGTCCTTTCGGTGCTACCAGGAAAACATCTACATCTTCCGGAGGAACGACTTGATGGAAATGGATATTAAATCCGTGTGCAAATGCCAGTGCTTTCCCTGCAGACAATGCCGGTTTGATTTCTGCCTCATATACTTTCGGCTGATGCTCATCAGGCAGGAGAACCATGATGACGTCCGCCTGTTCACTTGCTTCACGGACTGAGTAGACATCGAATCCGTCTTTTTCAGCCTGGTCCCACGACTTCCCTTTTCGTAATCCCACTACAACATCAAATCCGCTTTCCTTCAGGTTTTGAGCATGTGCGTGACCCTGTGAACCATAACCGACAACCGCTACCTTCTTCCCTTTTAAAACCTCTTCATTCACGTCTCCGTTATAATATACCTTTACCATTTCCCTCATCCTCTCCATTTTTTGAATAATAAGTTTTTTCAAAGTGTGAATCCAACATCTTCTAATTCACGATCGAATATTGTTTTAAATCCGTCACCGACTTACCATTACCCCTTGCGAATGCCGTGATGCCTGTTCGGGCGATTTCTTTGATTCCGTACGGTCTTAACAAATCGATGATGGCTTCTATCTTGGAGGTTTCCCCGGTTACCTGGACGGTTACGCTGTCCCTTGCCACATCAATGATGGCGGCTCTGAATGGTTCTACGATCCCATTGATTTCGGATCGTGTCTGTCCTGTACTCAACACCTTGATGAGCGCCAGTTCCCTTGCAACGACTCCTTGATCAGTGATATCGGATACCTTGAGGACATCGATTTGTTTATGGAGCTGTTTTAACAGTTGCTCGATTTTGCGATCGTCTTCTACATTGACAACGAAGGTCATCCTCGAAATCCCCTCGGTTTCTGTGTATCCAACAGAAATGCTTTCAATGTTGAACTGACGTTTAGTAAACAATCCGGTCACCCGATTCAAGACACCGCTCCGGTTATGAACGAGAGCCGTTACAATCCTTTTCCTCATGGTTTCACTCCTAACATTTCATGTAATCCTTTTCCTGGAGCCACCATCGGGTAGACATTTTCCTTTGGATTCACCCAGCAATCGATGAGCACTGGTTCATCACTCGTTAAGGCTTCTTTTAAAACAGAGTCCACTTCTTCCTGGGTTTTCACCCGATATCCTTTAATTCCGTATGATTCAGCCAGCTTCACAAAATCAGGCTGGGTGGAGAAAACCGATTGGGAGTACCTTTCTTCAAAGAATGTCTCCTGCCACTGCCTTACCATTCCGAGAGTACCGTTATTTAGAAGCACCACCTTAACAGGAAGGTTCAACTCTTTTAGCAGAACCAGCTCTTGAAGAGTCATCTGGAATCCGCCATCGCCTACAAAGGCAACCACTGTACTGTCTGAATTCGCTAACTGAGCCCCTATCGCTGCAGGAAATCCGAATCCCATCGTGCCAAGTCCTCCGGAAGTTACCCAATTATTCGGCTTTTTAAAGGAGTAATACTGTGCCGCCCACATTTGATGCTGTCCCACGTCTGTTGTAACAACCGCTTCCCCGTTGGTCATTTCATACACCTGTTCGATGAGGCGTTGAGGTGACAGAACATCGTGGGCCTGGTTATACCAGAAAGGATATTCCCTTTTATATGACTTAAGATGATGATGCCAGGCATCGAAATCAGGTTTCTCTTCTTCATGTTGAAGAAGTTTTTCCAGTGCCTGTTTGGCATCGGCTACGATCGGGATCTGCGTTTTGACGTTCTTTCCGATCTCCGCCGGATCGATGTCGATATGGACCACCTTGGCCCTTGGTGCAAAGGTAGCGAGATTCCCGGTCAACCTGTCGTCAAATCGGGCACCGATATTGATGAGCAAGTCACATTCGTGGAGCGCCATATTGCTTGCATAACATCCATGCATCCCCGCCATTCCGAGAAATAACGGGTGATCTGCCGGAAATCCACCTAAACCTAAGAGGGTGTGAATCACCGGGATGTCATATTGTTCTGCGAAAACCTTCAGTTCCTCCGTTGCTTTTCCGTGAAGAACTCCTGCCCCGGCTAAGATGACCGGCTGCCTGGATACCTTTATGGCTTCCACCAGTTTCTTGATTTGAAGCGGATTGGGATAGAAGTTAGGCTGATACCCCGGTAAGTCCATTTCCACATCGTGTACCCGATAAGCTTGCTGTAAGGTCAAGTCTTTCGGAATGTCGACAAGTACCGGCCCTGGCCTGCCGGTTGATGCGATATGAAAGGCTTCCTTCACGATCCTCGGTAAATCTTTAATATCACGCACCTGATAATTATGCTTGGTGATCGGCATCGTAATCCCTACTACGTCCGCTTCCTGGAAAGCATCGGTTCCGATGACCCCTGAAGCCACCTGCCCGGTGAAAATAACAAGAGGCAGTGAGTCCATCATGGCATCGGCAATCCCTGTCACTAAATTCGTCGCTCCCGGTCCTGACGTGGCAATGACCACACCCGGTCTCCCCGATACACGGGCATACCCTTCTGCCGCATGGATGGCGCCTTGCTCATGACGAGCGAGAACGTGCTTGATCGGGGCTTTGTATAGAGCATCGTAAATCGGCAAGACCGCTCCTCCAGGGTACCCAAACAGAATCTCAACCTTTTCCTCCTTCAAAGCTTTCATGAGCATATCAGCACCGTTGACGTTTTCTGTTAGTGTCTGTGAAGCCGGTTCTGCCTCTACCTTCGCTCTCATTGCCTATCTCCTCCTTTTATTAAAAGCGCAGGCGGCTTGGTCAGGCCCGACAAGCATAAGGCAAGATCGCTGAAAAGGCGCTCTTTGCCTTTTTGGCGAGATTGACTTATGACCTCGAGGGACTAGCCGCCGGAGCTGGATATATTAAATGCGCAGGCGGCTTGGTCAGAGGCGACAAGCATAAAGCGAACATGCCGGAAAGGCGCTCTTTGCCTTTCTGGTATGTTTGATTTATGACCTCGAGCCTCTAGCCGCCGGAGCTGGATATATTCAAAGCACAGGCGATGAACCACCTGAGCCTTTGCTTTATTCATCCACTTTCCCAAACAAAAAAGACCTTTCCACCCACTACGACAGAGTTCATCTTTCGCAGGGGCGAAAAGGTCTTCATCCTTTCCACGGTACCACCCTAATTCAGAGACAACGGATATCATCTCCCTTTGCAGGCTGATCGGTTTCACCAGCCTTTGTTTTTGTAACGAGTATCATCTACTCGATCGTTCCTACTTTTAGAGGTTCAGAACGATACTCAGAGGGGATGTCGGTATTGGATGTATTACTGGTTTGCAGCACCACCAGCTCTCTGAAAATACGATTTCCAATCCTTTTACCTCTTCAACGCTTTTCTCTATTCCGTTTTCAAAATTCCACCTGTACTGGCTGACGTGACAAGTTTGGCATATCGTGCTAAATAACCTTTTCTGATCTTTGGAGGTGGCTGTACCCACTCCTTTTGCCTGAACTGAAGTTCTGATTCTGAAACCATGAGGGAGATCGTTCGATTCGTGAGATCAATGAAGATGGGATCTCCATTTTCAACCACACCGATCGGTCCTCCTTCAGCCGCTTCCGGTGAGACATGACCGATTGAAATGCCCCGGGATGCTCCTGAAAATCGTCCATCTGTCATGAGTGCGACTTTTTTTTCAAGTCCACGGCCTGCAATGGCTGCAGTCGGTGCCAGCATCTCCGGCATTCCCGGACCACCTTTTGGCCCTTCATATCGAATGACCACGACATGACCTTCTTTTACTTCTCCACTTTCGATTCCGGCAAGGGCATCATCCTGAGATTCGTATACAATCGCTTCCCCCATGAATGTTTTAATGGATGGGTCGACTGCACCGACTTTAATGACTCCCCCGTTTGGAGCGATATTTCCAAAGAGGACGGATAATCCTCCGACTGGACTGTGGGCATTTTCCCTGCGACGAATGACGTCGTCATTTTGAATATGAGCATCCTTCACATTTTCATATAGTGACTTTCCTGTAACCGTAATGCGATCTTTGTGTACAGCTTCCATTTCACATAGCTCTTTAATGATGGCGCTGACCCCGCCTGCATTGTGAACATCCTGCATGGAGTAATCAGATGCCGGGCTTATCTTAGATAAATACGGTACTCGTTCTGCCACTTTATTGATTCGGTTGATGTCATAATCGATTTCCGCTTCATTGGCAATCGCCAGTGTGTGGAGGACGGTATTGGTTGAACCTCCCATGGCCATGTCTAAAGCGAATGCATCATCGATGGTGTCTTTTGTTATGATGTCTCTTGGTTTAATATCCTTCTTTACCATTTCCACCAGATATTTGGCTGCATCCTTGATTAACTGATGCCGTTCTTCCGATGTAGCAACAATGGTGCCATTTCCCGGAGGAGCCATTCCAAGCATTTCCATCAGGGAATTCATGGAGTTCGCTGTGAACATTCCTGAGCATGATCCGCATGTGGGACATGCATTGGCTTCAATGTCGAGAAGCTGTTCTGCCGTCATCCTTCCTGACTGATGGGCGCCTACTCCTTCGAAAACGGATACGAGTGATAATGGCTTCCCGTCGCTGGAAACCCCCGCTTCCATCGGGCCTCCTGATACAAAGACGGAAGGGACGTTTGTTCGGACAGCTGACATGAGCATTCCCGGTGTGATCTTGTCACAGTTCGGAATGTAGAACACTCCGTCGAACCAGTGAGCGTTGATGACGGTTTCTGCTGAGTCGGCAATCAGTTCCCGGCTCGGCAATGAGTACCTCATCCCGATATGTCCCATGGCGATTCCATCATCCACACCGATTGTGTTGAATTCGAATGGAATTCCGCCGGCTTCCCGGATCGCTTCTTTCACTACCTGGGCAAATCCGTTTAAATGCATATGACCGGGAATGATGTCGATATAAGAATTGCACACCCCGATAAATGGTTTTTCCATGTCTTCGAGCTTGACTCCCGTAGCATATAGTAGGCTGCGGTGGGGAGCCCGGTCGATTCCTTTCTTGATCATGTCACTTCGCACGTCATCACCTCCAACTTAGCCAACTTGAGCATTCTGTTTGTAAACTTTTCTTCCATCCTGCGTGACAGTGTTTCTGAACTCCTGCAATAATTGGGTTGTATACTTTCCAGGTTTTCCTTCACCGATTACACGGCCATCAACCTTTACAACGGCAATTACTTCTGCGGCTGTCCCTGTTAAGAACACTTCATCCGCTGTATACACATCATGACGGGTGAAGACTTCTTCCTTCATCTCGAATCCTAATTTACCGGCGATCTCGATGATGGCATTACGGGTGATCCCTTCAAGGGCCCCTACATATCCGGGAGGCGTAAGGATCTTTCCTTTTTTGACAATGAAGATATTGTCTGCGGATCCCTCTGCTACATATCCTTGATCGTTCAACATCAATGCTTCACTTACACCTGCAAGGTTCGCTTCGATTTTTACTAGAATGTTATTTAAGTAGTTTAAGGATTTAACCTTTGGCGAAAGAACATCTGCACGATTTCGGCGGCTGGCCACCGTAACGATATCAATGCCCGTTTCGTATAAGCTTTTAGGGAATAGGGCTAATTGTTCTGCAATGACAATGATTTGTGGCTTCCTACAAGTAAATGGATCCAATCCGAGGTTTCCAACACCTCTAGAAATGACCACTCGTATGTAGGCATTCTCGAGTTGATTCTTTTTCAATGTATCTACGATAATGTCGCTCATCTCTTCTTTAGTGACTTCGATATGCAACATGATGGATTTTGCAGAATCATAAAGGCGATCAACATGCTCTTCCAGACGGAACACGTTCCCATCATACATTCGAATCCCTTCGAACACTCCATCTCCATATAGAAAACCATGGTCGTACACAGATACAACTGCGTCTTCCTTTTTTACAAATTGTCCGTCTAAGTAGATCCACTGTTCGTTCATGTTAATCATTCCTTTCCCGGTTGAAATTTATTTGATTATTCAGAAATTTATTGTTGCAACGAAAGTCCGTTGACTTGGAGCACATTCGAACAGCCTGCTTGATTCGGTATTCCTGCTGTTTACTGCTGGCTCAGATTTTTTTATTGAGGACAATATTACTCCCGTTTCCC
The DNA here is from genome assembly GCF_032337515.1 of Rossellomorea yichunensis. Lineage (NCBI taxonomy): Bacteria > Bacillati > Bacillota > Bacilli > Caryophanales > Bacillaceae > Rossellomorea > Rossellomorea yichunensis. Next base: position 551,284 of record NZ_JAVYAD010000004.1, read on the forward strand.
GGTAAGGTCAACAGGCTTTTTGTAAATTATTTGACTATTTAGATTAATCTGATTATAAGTAAACGCTTACATCTTTGTCCTTATAGAGTTTGTCGGGAGAAAAAAATATTTTAGATTTTTTTAATTATTAGGGTGAATGACGCTTCAGATCCCATGAGGAGCCCTTTTAAATATTTTTCGACAAAATCCTATGGGAATGGGGGTTTGGGGAGTTTAGACCTGTGTGCATCTGACTGATTTATTCTCACTGTTTTTTTATAATTGAGAATTCAGTTTTCTATTAATATAGTAGGAATGAATTTTTATTACTCTGGTAAGACGTGATCAATAAGTAATGCATTCAATACAAAACCTTTCATCCCCATAATCCGTAATGCCTTTCAAACTAGAATTTAATTTCATTCTTTCTACAATGATGAATAAGCTTTCATAAAAAAATATATTCTCCCAAAAAGTAGTCGCCACTTTTTTAAACTCTATATAAATAAAAAAGAATCAACCCAAGGAACCGGACGGCCTTTGGATTGATTCTTCCTTTACACCCATGTAAACATATAATTCGGATCTTCGACATCCTTTGCTTTTTTGACGATCTTCAACGGTTTAAAAGTATCGATCATCACAGCGAGCTCGAGGGTTTCTTTTTTCCCGATACTGGCTTCTGTCGTTCCTGGATGAGGGCCGTGTGGAATCCCGCTCGGGTGGAGGGTAATCGATCCTTCTTTGATTCCCTTTCTGCTCATGAAGTTTCCTTCCACATAGTACAGCAGCTCATCACTGTTCACATTGCTGTGATTATAAGGAGCCGGAATTGATTCCGGATGGTAGTCGTATAGTCTTGGAACAAATGAGCAGACAACGAAGTTATGTCCTTCAAACGTTTGATGAACTGGAGGCGGCTGATGTACGCGTCCTGTAATAGGCTCAAAATCCTCGATGTTGAACACCCAAGGATAAAGATAACCATCCCAGCCGACGACGTCCAGTGGATGGTGATTTAACACATGGGAATGAAGCGCTCCCCGTGATTTAGTGATCACTTCGAATTCGCCCTCTTCATCCATGGTTGCAAGCTTCTCAGGTCCCCGCAGATCCCGCTCACAAAACGGACTGTGCTCCAGCAACTGTCCGTACTCATTTCGATAACGTCGAGGTGTGGTAATCTGACTGAAGGACTCGACGATCAGCATCTTCGTCTCTTCTTCAGGAACAACACGGTATATGGTCCCGATCGGAATCACCACATAATCCCCTTTTCCATAGGTGAGCGTTCCGAACATCGTCTCTACCTTTCCTTTACCAAAATGGATATAAAGCATTTCGTCCCCGTCACCATTCCGATAAAAGCTTTTCATCTCTTCTGTTACATAGGCGGTTCCAATCAATAAATCGGAATTACCAAGTAAATATTCACGGCTCTTTAAGGCACAGCCTTTTTTCTCGACTCTGTCTGTAAAGAAATGTCGATGACGAAGAGCACCCTCTTCCTCAAACTCCGGCATATAATTCCCTAAATACTCTGTTTTCGCCACAGCCGTCGGCAAGTGATGATGATACAGAATCGACTGTGTCCCTGAGAACCCCTTCGTCCCCATGACCTGCTCCCTGTAAAGCGTGCCATCATCCTTTTTAAACATGGTGTGACGTTTGTGAGGTATTTTCCCCAGTTGACGATAGTACATGGTTTTCCTCCTCTCTTTTCTCTGCAATCCTATTACGCAAAACACCTAAGCCCGCGATCTCTAATTCCACTACGTCCCCAGGCTTCAACCACGGATGCGTTTCAGTTCCCAGCTCTAAAATGCATCCTGTTCCAACAGTTCCAGATCCTATCACCTCGCCGGGATACAGGGTGACGTCTTTCGAGGCGCGCTCGATCATGTCTGCAAATGTATAATGAATGTCCTGATAATTCCCCTCGGATAAGAGTTTCCCATTCACTTTTGCCGTCATAGGAAGATCAAAGCGGTCTCCCCTGCGATAGGTTTCCAGTTCATCCTTCGTCACTAAATAAGGACCGAAAGAAGTGGCAAAGTCCTTTCCTTTCGCTGGACCAAGTCCTACTTTCATTTCGTGCTTCTGGATGTCTCTAGCACTCCAATCGTTCATGATGAAATAGCCGTAAATATGGTCTTCTGCGTTTTCTTTTGAAATGTTTGTTCCTTCTTTCCCGATCACGCAGGCGATTTCCAATTCATAATCGAGCCACTCACATCCAGCAGGTTTCGCGATGTGGTCGAGAGGACCTTTTACAGCTAAGTGATTGGTAAAATAAAAGACGGGGATGTCATACCATTCCGGCACCACATCGAGTCCCCTCCGTTTACGGGCCGTTTTCACGTGCTCTTCAAACGCATAGAAATCCCGGATGCTTACAGGCCTTGGAATCGGCGACTTCAGGGTGACATCACCTAATGAATGCACTCCCGTGTCTTTCTCCGAAATGGTGCCGAGCTCTTTCATCCGTTTTAGGCCTTCGTCTCCAAGATCGATGATGGATAACATATCTTTAGGGAGCAAACCTCCGCTCACAGCATGGATGTCCACGACAAGTTCACCCTGAACGATCCCCGCCCTTACTTCTCCTTCTTTTAAAAAACTAACCAGCTTCACGTGTCATCACCTTTTTCGAATCAATTCAAATGAATCGGATAATGGTTTGGTGTACATTTGACCGGCAAGCCTTCCCACCGGTTTAAGTTTCTCTGAATCTATCTTTCCATCGTAATAGAGTTCATCATTAATCCTTACACACTCAACTTTCCCGATGACCAGGCTCCCTGCACCTGGATGATCGCCAAAGTGAAGAACTTCATGAAGGACGCATTCCAATTGCACTTTGCTTTCAGATACTCCTGGAGGCTTTACCGTAATAGACTCCTTCTTCGCCAGCCCGACCTGCTCAAATTCATCAACGCCAGGTTCAAATTCAATGGCACAGTTATTCATTTTCTCCACAAATTCTTCACTTACGATATTGATGACGAATTCCTTCGTTTTCTCGATATTTCGGAGGGTATCCTTCTTGCTTCCATCCTTCCCTCTTCTCATGGGGGAGAAGCAGACGAGCATAGGCTCTGCACAAATCGCCGTAAAGAAGCTGTAAGGTGCCAGGTTCGCAATCCCATCTTCATCAAGGGATGAAACAAAGGCAATCGGCCGGGGCAAAATCGAGCCTATCATCAGTTTATAAGCAGACTGCCACTCAAGCGTCTGGGGTTTGATATCCATTTAGTTCACCCCTCCGTTTTGCAAAATGTCTTCCAGTGCTCCAACGAATCTCTTGTTATCGTCCTGTGTTCCGATCGTGACACGAACCGTTGTAGGGTATCCGAGAAGAGTTCCTGAACGGACGACGAGTCCCCTTTTCACAAGCTCATATGAGACCGTGTCACCATTCATACCTGTGTCCACCATGATAAAGTTCGATTGAGAAGGAAAATAAGCTATCCCCAGACGATCAAATTCACTTTCCAAATAAAGACGACCCTGCTCGTTCTTATGGGTACATTCCCTAATAAACGCTTGATCCTCCAGGGCAATGATCGCTGACTTCTGGGCAACGGTATTCACATTGAAGACATCTTTCACTTTACGGAGCTGTTCTGCAATCTCCTCATTCATGACCCCGAACCCGACTCTTAGTCCGGCCAGGCCATATATTTTCGAAAAGGTTCTAAGAACGATCAGGTTTTCGAATGCTGACAGGAGAGGCAGGGTTTCTAAGTAGTCATCAGTTGTAACGTATTCCATATAGGCTTCATCCACCACTATCAGGATATGCGAAGGGACGCTCTCGATAAATTGCAGGAGTTCTCTTTTTCCGACAATGGTTCCAGTCGGGTTATTGGGATTACACACAAAGATCAGCTTCGTTTTTGGAGTGATCTGGTCATGCATCCCCTGCAAGTCATGGGTACCGTTTACGAGTGCGACAATGACCGGAGAGCCTCCCTCTAGGAACACATTGGTTCTATACCTGGGAAACGTAACATCGGCCATGATAGCTTCGTCGCCACTGCTCAAATAGGCCCTCGTCAACAGCCGGATCACTTCATCCGAGCCATTCCCGAATACAATCTGTTCTTTCGGTACCCCTAAAAACGCTGAAACCTTATGACTAAGATCGACAGCAGCTCCGTCCGGATACAAAAACAGGTCGCTCCCATTTTCTTTAAACCACTGCTTCACTTTCGGGGAGCAGCCATATATATTTTCATTTTCTGACAGCTTTCTGATTGAGGAGAGACCATGCTCCTTCTGTAAGTCGCCAAGCGTCTTCCCCAGCACGTATGGAGCAATATGTGTGACTGCTTCTCTTGTTTTGAACTTTAATGTCATACATGAATCCTCGCCTTCCTCATGGATGAAGGGGGTCGACTCACGTGTTAGCTTATCTTCTGTTCAAATATGGTACCTGCAAACTGTACGATATTATAAGTAGAAGCAGCTAATCTCTTCATGAGTTAACCCCCTGACCGGTCCTTTGACCCCCGTTATATATGCTAATCTCTATCTATTTTTTATTTTATAGGTTTCCTCTGCGTTCTTGCTCACGCTCGATGGATTCGAATAGTGCTTTGAAGTTTCCTTCTCCGAACCCTCTTGCACCCTTACGTTGAATCACTTCAATGAAAAGAGTTGGACGATCTACGATTGGCTTTGTGAATATTTGAAGCAGGTAGCCTTCGTCATCACGGTCGACAAGAATATTCAACTCTTTGATTTTGGAGATCTCTTCATCGATTTCCCCTACACGCTCTGAAAGCATGTCGTAATAGGAATCAGGAGTATTTAGGAATTCCACACCATTCTCTTTCAGGATGCCGACTGTCTTCACGATATCCTCGGTCAGGATGGCAATATGCTGCACCCCTGGACCACCGTAGAACTCAAGATATTCCTGAATTTGTGATTTGCGTTTTCCTTCAGCAGGCTCATTGATCGGGAATTTAATGCGGCCGCCGTTATGCATCACCTTGGACATAAGGGCTGAGTATTCGGTTGTAATGTCTTCATTTGTAAAGTGACGCATTTCCTTGAAGCCCATGACTTTTTCATAGTACTCCACCCACTCTTCCATACGCTCCACATTTCCTACTACATGGTCCACAGCGATGATACCGGCATCTTCATGTTTAAGAGCGGAATCATATTTTTCAAAGCCCGGCATGAAGATCCCTTTATAGTCTTTACGCTCCACAAGGGTATGGATCGTATCCCCGTATGTACCAATGATGGCTTTTTTCAATTTTCCATTATCATCTTCTAGCGTCGATGGTGGCATGATTTCAATTGCACCGCGGGACACCGCTCCAGTGTAAGCCTTTTCAACATCATCCACCACAAGGGCGATATCTTTAATGCCGTCTCCGTGAAGCTTCACGAATTGGGCCACCCGGCTGCCTTCATGCAGGCTTCCCGTTATAACCAATCGGACTTTGTTTTGTTGCAGTACATAGGATACTGTGTCACGATTTCCTGTCTCCAACCCTGAATAGGCAACGGTCTTAAAACCGAATGCTGTACAGAAGAAGTGCGCAGCCTGCTTTGCATTACCCGTATAGTACTCTAAAAAATCAACATCTCTGACTGGGAAGACATCTTCTACTTTAACCTGCTTTTTGGCTACATTTTCTTGCATCCTAATCCCTCCATTAAACATAAGTATATTCTGAATATTATATTAAATAGTTTTAAAGAACTTCTCAAGAGCGGCTAGTAAAGCTTAAACGCTTCTCTGTATAAAAGCGTGTTCCTCACTTTACCTGGCCATCTCTTTTTTTCGGGGAGGCATGTGCACCGCTTCTCCCTTTAACCCTTCGACTGCTTCGAGTAAACTTTCATTCATACTCGGGTGGGGATAAAGTGGAAAGCGAAAGTCCTCATCTCTCGCTGCCATTTCAAGTCCCAGCACACCTGATGTGATCAGCTCGGCTGCTCCCATTCCCATCATATGAATACCAAGGATCAAATCCGTTTCACTGTCTGACACGACTTTCACGAATCCATCCTTTTCATCCATCAGCTGAGCGTACCCGTTTCCTCTGACAGGGTTCTCACTCACTGTAACCGGATAACCTTCCTCTCGTGCTTCCTCTTCTGTAAGGCCCGCACACGCAATCGGCGGGCTCATCTGCACCACCATCGGCACAAACTGCAGATCTACTTCCACCTGTAGCCCAGCCATCGCCTCGGCCGCCGCCTTCCCCTGTTTGATCGCTTTAACTGCGAGGGACGGACCTTCCGTGACATCCCCGATCGCCCATATATGAGGAATGGAGGTCCGTCCCTCCCGATCTGTTTGGATATAATCATCCTCGGTTAATTCAACACGGAGACGGTCGAGGCCGATGTCTGATAGGTTCGGCTTCACTTTTCCACTCATGACAAAGTGGGAGCCTTCGATGGAGACCATTTCACCGTTTGCTTTGTTCAGCCCTACTATAACCTTTCCTTCTGTGTCACTCACCGTTTTTATGGTAGAGCTCTTGATAACATTGATTTTCTGCTTTTTAAACTGCCTGAACAACTCTTTTGAAATCGAAGAGTCAAATGGAAGGTCTTCATTCAAGATTAGGGTGACAAAGCTTCCCAATGTGGAGAAAACAGACGCAATCTCCAGTGAAATATAATCGGCACCATACACAATCAGTTCTTCAGGGATTTCCTCCAGCTCAAAAATCTGTCTTTCCTTCAGCACTCGGTCAGAATTAAAATCGATACCATCCGGATAGTGTAGATCTCCACCTGTTGCCACTATCGCATCTTTGAAATTGAAGAGAGAAAATTCATGTCCGTTTTCAACCCCGATTCGGGATTCTGATAGAAAGGTAGCATATCCTCTAACGATTTCAACCTTATTTGCTTTGCACAGTGATTCTACCCCTGATCGGAGCTGGGTGATTTTTTTCTCTTTATAGTTTTGTAGAGTAGCAAGGTTTGCTTCCACTTCCCCAAACTCCATCCCCATTTCCTTCAGGTGCTTCGTCTTTTTATATTCCTGGGCAAAATGGGTGAATACCTTCGACGGGATGCAGCCTTTATTTAAACAGGTCCCGCCTACATCCTTCCGTTCGATCAACGTCACTTGTCTACCGAGGCCCGCGGCTCTGATAGCCGCGTGATAGCCCCCAGGACCTCCTCCGATGACGACAATGTCTTTATCTTCCGTAATCTCTCCCACTACCATTTACATCAACTCCAATAGCATGGATTGAGGTTCTTCAATCAGATCCCGTAATCGGTTCGTAAATTTCACGGCTGTCCCGCCATCTGCCACTCTATGATCAAAAGACATCGAAACATTCATCATGGAACGGACGACAATTTCATCCTTTTCGTTCACCATCGGACGCTTCTTCGTTTTATGGAAGGCGAGGAGGGCTACTTCCGGTTCGTTAATGATCGGAGTGGCTCCGATCGATCCGTTCAGAGGTCCTACGTTACTGACCGTGAAGGTTCCCCCTTTGATCTCTTTCATCGCTAGCTTGCCATCCAGTGCTTTGACGGTCAATTCCTTCATCTCACCGTGAATGTCTTTCATCGTTTTTTCTTCCACGTGCTTGATGACAGGAACGATCAGACCTTCCTCTGTGTCGACTGCAATTCCGATATTGTGTTGAGACTGAAGCTCGACACACTCTTCTTCTTCATTGAGACGGGCATTGAAAATCGGAAACTCTTTTAAACAGACAGAAATGGCTTTGATAAAATACGCGCCCATGGAAATGGACCCGCCGCCCGCTTTCATAGTATCTTTCCAGGATAGTAGATTCGTAACGTCGATTTCTTCAAAATGGGTACAGTGCGGGATGGTTCTCAGCGACTGTGACATTTTGGACGCGATCTGTTTTCGTCTGCCCCGGAAAGGAATCGTTTTAGCATCAGGTTCTGTCAGTGCCTCAGTGGCAAATGGTTCAGGGTTTTCCACCGATACTTGCGCTGACTTACTTTCTCCATTCATATAAAGGAAAATATCTTCATCAAGGATTCTACCGCCCACTCCGGAACCAGTCACTTCTTCTATGTTGATACCATTCTCTCTTGCGATTTTCCTTGTATAAGGTGACGCGAGGATCCTTCTCTTCTTCAATACATGGGTCGTTTCCGGCACAACTCGCCGGCTCACGGAGTGATTTCCTTGTTCTTTTTCCATCAACAAAACCGTGGATCCGACTGGAATCGTCTCCCCTTCACTAACCGTAAACTCCTTGATGACACCTGAAAATGGTGCCGGGATCTCTGCCGTCATTTTATCTGTCTGTACCTCTACCAGTGGTTGATCCGCTCGCACGACATCCCCCACTTTTACAAGAAAGTGATTGATATTGGCTTCGGTCATGCCTTCCCCAATATCATGAAGCTTAACTTCCATGAACTCCCTCCTTGTCTAATAGCGGGCTACCTTCTCCACTGCAGCCAGCACACGTTTACTGTCAGGCAAATAGAAATCTTCAAATCCGAAATACGGGACAGGTGTATCGAATCCTGTTACCCTTTCAGTCGGCGCTTTCTGATATAAAAAAGAATTGTCATTGATGATCGCCAGTACATCATTTCCAACCCCACCAGTGGCATGTGCTTCATGGACAACCACGGTTCTCCCCGTTTTCTGAACGGAGCTTGAAATGAGATCCTTATCTAGGGGATAGAGTGTTCTAAGGTCTAGTACCTCACAGGAAATACCTTTATCAGCGGCTTCCTTGGCTGCATCCTCAGCTACCTTAACCATCGCTCCCCATGCAATGATGGTGACATCCTCACCCTCTGTGACTACTTTACCTTTCCCGATTTCCACGGTGTACTTTTCTTCAGGAACTTCTTCCCTTGAAGAACGATAACATCGCATAGGCTCCAGGAATAGAACGGGATCAGGATCCTCGATGGCTGCAATCAGAAGTCCCTTCGCATCATATGGAGTTGCAGGGCAGACAACCTTGATTCCAGGCATATGTGTGAAAAGTGCTTCGGTACTATCGGAATGAATCTCTGGGGCACGTACACCAGCCCCATACGGAGCCCTGATGACCAAAGGACAAGTGAAATGGCCAAGGGTACGGGTGCGTATTCTGGATGCATGCGTCATGATCTGCTCGTATGCCGGGTAGATGAATCCTAAAAATTGGACCTCCGCTACCGGACGAAATCCGTTCAGCCCCATCCCGATGGCCGCTCCAATAAAGCCCGCTTCACTTAAGGGTGTATCAAGAACCCGGTCTTCACCGAATTCCTGTTGAAGACCGTCCGTCGCCCTGAATACCCCGCCGTTCGTCCCGATATCTTCACCCATCAACAGAACATCTTCGCTTTCCTGAAGCATCACTCTCATCGCATCCGTTATGGCTTGAACCATCGTCAGCGTTTTCATTTTCGTTAAGGTGCTCATTCTACTCACCTCTCAATTGCTCAAGGAGCTTTTCTTTTTGTTCCTGGATCGTCCAGGTCGGTGTCGCAAACACATAATCAAAGATCACACTTGGATCAGCTGCCGGATATGCTTCCAGTTCCTCGACTGCAAGGTCAACTTCCTTCGCACATTCCTTTTGAACTGAGGTCATCCACTCTTCGTCACCCCAGCCTCGATGCTTCATGAATTTCGTTAACCGGTCAACAGGGTCATTATCCTTACGTCGGGACTCACTTTCCTGTTGATCACGATACTTCGTCGGATCATCTGCGGTTGTATGGGCACCGTATCTCCAGGTAACAGACTCGATCAAGGTAGGTCCGTCCCCGTTTCGTGCTCTCTCCAACGCCTTCAACGTTTCAAAATACACAGCAAAAATATCATTGCCGTCAATGCGTACGCTTGGAATGTCATAGGCAAGAGCTTTCTGGGCAATGGTCTTTGTATTCATTTGCTTGTGCATGGGAACGGAGATGGCGTAATGATTGTTTTGATTAAAAAAGACAACCGGTGCCTCCCAGACGCTTGCCAGGTTCAATCCTTCATGAAAGTCGCCTTCAGAAGTGGCGCCATCACCAAAATAGACAATGGCTGCATTCCGGGTCCCTTTTCTTTTCTCGGCGAAAGCAGCCCCTACCGCATGTGGAAGCTGTGTCGCGATCGGAATGCCGGGAGTGAAGATATTCTTTCCTTCCGGAGGCACGCATCCTTCATTTCTCCCCTTCCAGAATAGGAAGATATGAAGCAGGGAATGGCCGAATGTCATGGTAGCCCCATGATCCCGATAGGACGGGAATAACCAGTCTTTGTCCTGGAGGGCAAGTGCGCTCCCCACCTGGGATGCCTCCTGGCCTTCAAATGGTGCATACGTTCCAATCCGCCCCTGACGCTGGAGGCTCACCGCTTTCTTATCAAATGTACGGATCCTGATTAAATGCCGATAAAAAGTACGGGTTAAATCTTCTGAGATGTCCTTTTCATACTCACCTTGAACCAGTTCCCCTTGTTGATCCATAACCTGGACCAATTGAAATTCCTCGATCATTTCATCACCTCATATTGGTGCTATTTTGTTATTCCGATTTACATTTTATGTCCTAACCGACCATTTCGGGCGTTTCGCATGGGAGAAGAAGCTGTTTCTTCTTGTGCGTGCGTGGATCCTGTCCTCGCAGAACCGGTTGGCTGCTTCGACTGTAGTCAAGTGCTGGTTCTCTGATTGCAGGTAAATATTCTGAAGGCTGTTATAGATGGCGCTTGTCTTTTGCAGGACACGTTCTTTATTTGGTTCGTATAATTCGTCAGCTACCTGGATCAATCCGCCTGCATTGACGATGTAATCAGGTGCGTATAAAATCCCTTTTTCGTGCAGCTTCATTCCATGTGAAAGATCTAATAACTGGTTGTTGGCAGAACCGACGACAGCCTTTACCTTCAACTGATCTACCGTGTGATCATTAATGATCCCACCGATCGCACAAGGAATGAAGACATCTGCATCAACCGAATAGATCTCATCTCCGGATACGACTTTAATCGCTGCTCCCATCCTGTTTGCCTTAGCTACTAACTGATCGATGGATTTCTGACTGATATCTGTTACATAGAGGTCTGCTCCCTCTTCAAGTAGTCGCTCGGCTACTTTAAAGCCTACTTTTCCTAACCCTTGAATGGCATAGCTTTTTCCATGAAGGTCTTTTGAGCCCCATACGTTTTGGTTGGTTGCCTGTAAGCCATAGATGACGCCCATGGCAGTCGGGATGGAAGAGTCTCCACTTCCACCGTATTCTTCATTGACACCTACAATGCAATTCGTTTCTTTTAGGGCATAAACAAAGTCATCAGGAGTCGTTCCCATGTCTGTCCCCGTATAGAATCTTCCGTTCAGGGATTCAACAAATTGGCCGAAAGCACGGAACAACTCAGGGTGTTTGTCTTTTTCAGGATCACCGATGATGACGGCTTTTCCTCCACCGAAGTCCACGTCGGCCGCTGCACATTTGTAGGTCATCCCTTTTGATAAGCGTAAAACATCCTCAAGTGCTTCATCTACTGAGGTGTAGGGTCTCATCCGACAGCCGCCCAGTGCAGGTCCAAGAGTGGTATTATGTATGGCGATGATGGCTTTCAGTCCTGTTTCTTCATCATTGCAGAATACAACCTGTTCATGATTTTGTATTTTTTCGAACATATCCATTTCTCCGCCCCCTGCAAGCTCTCTGTTTGTAACCGCTTCCATTTTGGTGAATACGTTACTCACTAAATCTCCTCCTTTTACACTGCTATTGATGAATTGGATCTAAACTTAGTTCTCTTTTATTCTTTCATTAATTTTCTCTTTAGGAAGTACGACTTGTTTGACCTCACCTTTCCCAATGAGTCTGTCATTCTCTTTATCTCTGACAGTCACTTCAGTCACGATGATGTTTCGTTCATATTTAATTACTCTCGCTTTAATTTCAAGAGAGGAACCGTTTTTCGCCGGAGCCATATGCTCGACGTTCACCTTGGCTCCCATTCCCTCTTCATGGTCTTCCAAATAGGGTAGAATGATCTTTCTTGATGCCCATTCCATGTGGTAAACCATTGAGACGGTTGAATATACAGGGTGTACCACGTCTCCTTCAAACTGGGCATACATGCTGGGGATTACTTCTGTTGTGACGACGGCCATATGTCCTTCTGCTAATCCAGACTTCATCGCTTTCCCCCTTTAAACCAACAAATTATATATTTTTATATAACGTTAATTCAACGATATAATAACATTTTGTTTTATAAATAGTCAATAAATTGTTAAAATTTAAAATATTATATTAATATAAGTTATGCAGAGGGACGGACCTATCGGCGAAGCCGAAGGTCCGTCCCTCACTCAAAAGCGGAGGCGGCTTGGGCAGGCCCGACAAGCATAAGGCGAGACCACCGGAAAGGCGCCCTTTGCCTTTTTGGTGGTCTTGACTTATGACCTCGAGGGGCTAGCCGCCGGAGCTAGACGACATCAAAAGCGGAGGCGGCTTGCTCAGAGGTGACAAGCATAAGATGAATGGGCCTAGAAGGCGTCCTTTGCCTTCTTGGACCATTTAGCTTATGACCTCGAGCCTCTAGCCGCGGGAGCTAGACGATTCCCTTTTCCAGATAGGCTATTAAAAGAATCTCATAAATAAAAAAGCAACGAACCAAGGTTCGTTGCTTTTTGTAGAAGGTTGTTTATTGTTTTTATTAGCTTATGAAAGAAGTGCCCGGTCGCTGGCGAGTTTGCTTCCACGGATTCGCTGAAATTCGTGGAGAAGTCCTTCGACTGTGAGGTGTTTTTTCTCTTCTTCATTAACCTCTAGTATAATCTGGCCTTTATCCATCATGATCAAGCGGTTCCCAAGGTCCAGCGCCTGCTGCATATTATGGGTGACCATCAACGTGGTAAGGTTATACTTTTCTACAATTTCTTTCGTCAGGTTCGTAATCAGATCAGCTCTGGCAGGATCCAAAGCTGCCGTATGTTCATCCAGCAATAAGATCGACGGTTCGGTGAAAGTGGCCATCAATAAGGAAAGCGCCTGTCTTTCCCCACCTGATAGTAACCCGACCTTCGCATTCAATCGATTCTCAAGCCCGAGGTGAAGTGTTTCCAGTACTTCCTTAAAAAACACTTTCCGTTTTTTGGTCACACCCATTTTAAAGGTGCGGGTACGATTTCTGGAATACGCCATGGCCAGATTTTCTTCGATGGTCATAGTAGGTGCAGTGCCTGCCATCGGATCCTGGAACACGCGACCGATAAGCTTGGATCTTTTATACTCGGACACCTTAGAAACATCATGATCGTCAATCAGAACATTTCCTACATCCGGCAGCAGTACACCTGAAACGATATTCATCAATGTCGATTTCCCGGCTCCATTGCTTCCGATCACAGTGACGAAATCACCGGGTTTTAAAGAGAGCTGGATGTCATCAAGAGCGATTTTTTCATCGGGTGTCCCTTCATTAAATACTTTGTGGATTCTATTTAATTGTAACACCGCTCTCACCCTTTCCATCTGTGATTGAAGATCTGTCTAATCGTTCTGCCATCCGCTGCGCCTTTCGTTTCCTATCCTTGTAACGGTCCATCACCTTAGGCATGACAAGGGCAAGAATCACGATTGTCGCTGTGATAAGCTTCATATCCCCTGTTTCCAGGAAATCGACGCGAAGAGCCATGGATACGACTAATCGATAGATTATCGCCCCACCAATGACCGCGAGCGTCGTACGGGCGATCGTCTTGGTTCCAAACAATGCTTCACCGATGATGACCGAAGCAAGTCCGATGATAATCATCCCGATTCCCATTCCTACATCAGCAAATCGGCTATACTGGGCAATCAATGCCCCGGACAATGCTACCATCCCATTCGATATTCCCAGACCCAGAATAATCATCAGGTTCGTATTAGCGGAGAAACTGCGAATCATTCGCTGATTATCTCCCGTTGCCCGTAATGCCAATCCGATTTCCGTCTTTAAGAATCCGTCTGTTAAAAACTTGATGACAAGCGTGATGATGACCATAATAAATAAAATGCTCCACGTTCCCGGTACAGGCTCCCCAAGTCCCACTGCCATCCACAATTTATTGAGTGCGGCATCGATCCCGAGAGGAGACCAAAATCCTTCCACCCCTGTAAAAGCAGTATCCTGACTTAGTAAGGGTACATTCGACCGTCCCATTATCCGGAGATTGATAGAATACAGGGCGATCATCATTAGAATCCCTGATAATAGGGCATTGATCTTTCCAAACGTATGAAGTAGTCCCGTTATACATCCTGCAACAAATCCGATGACAATCGCTGTAATGGTTGCGATGACTGGATTTACGCCACTGACGATCATGGTGGCAGCGACAGCGGCACCCGTAACGAAGCTGCCGTCGACTGTTAAATCAGGAAAATCCAATATCCGAAAGGACAAGTAGACTCCGAGGGCCATGATAGCGTAAATGATTCCAGATTCAAAGGATGCGAATATTGCTGTTGGCACGAATCATCAACCCTTCCTATTTTTCTTCTAAAAATTTCCCAAGCTCAGACCAGGCTTCCTGTACTTCCACTCCTTGTTCTTCAGCTGCTGCCTTATTGAACATCAACTCGAAATTTTGGGGAGCCTGTACAGGAATTTCAGAAGGTTTCTTCTCTCCTTTTAAAATCTTCACAGCCATCAATCCTGTTTCATAACCAAGATCCTCATAGTTAAATCCACTCGCTGCAATTGCACCTTTTTCCAATGAATCCAATTCTCCCACAAAAAGAGGAATATCCTTTTCATTCGCTACAGTGATGACTGATTCCAACGCTGAAACGACTGTATTATCTTTTGGAATGTAAATGGCATCGACTCTTCCCACCAGGGATTCAGTCGCCTGTTTAACATCAGCCGACGTTGAAACGGTAGCCTCTACAACCTCCACGCCTTTTTCTTCAGCAAGCTTATTCACTTCAGCTGCCTGCACGACAGCATTTTGTTCACCGGAATTATAAACAATCCCAATCTTCTTCGCTTTCATTTCATCCGTAATAAATTGAATGGTCTTTGAGATCGCTTCCGGATGAGTATCAGTCGTTCCAGTGATATTTTCACCAGGCTCTTCAAAAGACTTAACCAATTCAGCACCGACAGGGTCAGTAACAGAAGTAAAAACGATCGGAATCTCTTTCGTTGCATTCAATGCGTGTTGTGCACTTGGGGTTGAGTTTGCAAAGATAAGGTCGACACCATCTCCAACAAAGTTCTTGGCAGCACTTTGTGAATTACTTTGATCTCCTTGGGCGATCTGAACATCATATTTTACATTTTCGCCTTCTTTGAAACCGTTTTCAGACAATGCCTTCTTAAAACCTTCAAATGCTGCGTCCAAAGACGGATGTTCCACAATCTGGGTTACCCCGATCACATATTGCTTTTCACCATCTTCTCCACCTGAACTTGTATCACTACCACAGCCCGCTAAAAACAGCATTCCCAGCATCATAGAGATGACAACAAGTAATAAACTCTTCTTCTTCACAGAAATCCCCCTTTTTCTCTTCCTAATATATGATCAGTAGTCTGGTAGACTAGCAAATCCAAGTATGATAAAAATGATTACCAACGTAAATACAACGTTATATTATCACTCCTGTCACAAAATAGTCAATAATATTCCGAAAATTTAAAAATTAATACTAGTATAGACGGTATTGGTGATGATTTCTAGAGGGATTGCGGGAAAATATTTTTATTTTGGGTCTGGTGAACGTGATGAGGAGTACTGTTTTTAAGATATTAGATGGATATTGGGACTTGGCGATTGGTGTGGAATGCTGAAACAAATCGTTAAATGGTCACTTTAATAACGGTATCTATGAAAATCCAGCATAATTAATGGTATCGTACTATAGTTTCCCCCCTTTGAATCTCTCTTTTTTAATTTGTTGTGCCTGAATCTAGGAAACTTGTGCCACTTTAGCGTTTTGTTGTGCCACTTTCACCAAAACTTGTGCCAAATTGTGACCACCACCATAAAAAAGACACTTCCCCAATCAAGGAAAAGCGCCTCTTTACAATAATCTATTAAGATTCCACACCACTACCTGATAGCTTACTGAAAATTCCCTGGGCATCGTTCATCATTCTCTCAACCAATTCCTTCACCGTCGGGACATCCGATACTAGACCGGACACCTGGCCACCGTTGATAAACCCTTGATCCAGCTTCCCTTCAAGTGCTCCAACACGATGATAATCTTCTGAGGTCATTTGACTGAACTCCTCAAAAGCGACCCCCTCTTGTTCTTTTTGAATCAATTGTGCAGCATAAGGCGTTTTCATGACCCTTCTAACTTTTCCAATAGAACGACCGACGATGACGGTGCTATCATCTTTTGCTTCCACTAGAGTCGTTTTATAGTTTTCATGAAAAGGAGCTTCCTTTGTAGCGATGAACCGTGTACCCATTTGCACACCACTGGCACCAAGGGCAAGCATGGAAGCGAGTCCCCGCCCATCACCGATTCCTCCTGCTGCGACCACAGGAATGTCCACGGTATCGACGAGTTGTGGAATAAGGGCAAGCGTTGTCGTTTCAAGATTGGAGTTGATCCCTGCAGCCTCATATCCTTCCGCCACGATCACATCTGCACCGGCGTCTTCCGCTTTCTTTCCCTGCTTTTTCGAAGCGACGACACAGATCACCTTCACGTTATGTTCATGAAAATAGGGAATGAACGGGACAGGATTTCCTGCTGATAAGGAAACGACCGGTATTCCATGTGTCACCACTAAGCGGATCATCTCTTTCAAGTGAGGAGTGATGGAGATTGGGATGTTTAGAGCGAAAGGCTCTATGGTTCTCTTTTTCGTTTCCACGATGATCCCTTCCACTTCATCCACGCCCATGGTGCCGACTCCGATTGTACCGAGCGCACCGGCCTCCGAGATTGCGGCCGTCAAAGGAGCGTTGCTGATGTTCCCCATGCCTCCTTGAATGATTGGATATTTTATATGTAATAGGTTCGTTAGGTTATTCATTATAATCCCCCTTCGTTAAATTAATGTTATACTTTTTGGAATTGTACGACAAGTACCGAAAAGAATTTCCATCAATTTGAATTATTTATTGACATTTCATTCCAAAACACATATTCTAAAATCAACTACTTTGTAAAGCAAGGTAGTTGTGTTTTACATCAGTACCTTGTATAGCAATGTATTAAAAAAGGAGGCACTATATGTCTATCCGCAGTCAGCTATTAAAGGGTATATTAGATGGTTGCGTCCTATCTGTGATTGAAAAGGAGCCGGTCTACGGATATGAACTTTCTAAAAAATTGCAGTCTTCTGGTTTACAGGATGTGAGCGAAGGGACCATTTATCCAGTGTTGTTACGACTTCAGAAAAATAATCTGATCCGTGGGGAAATGCAGCCATCTGATTCCGGACCTAACCGAAAATACTATTATTTAACAGAAAAAGGACATTCAGCACTCTCGGATATATCAAGGGAATGGGAACAAATCGTATCACCCGTCACTTCACTATTAAAAAGGGGGAATCATGATGATTGAAGCAAAGCAGTTGATTGAATTGAACAATCAGAAACGAACAGGGTTGTCGGAAGAGAACGAAAAGTATTATTCGGATTTTCTGATATATATGCGGCTACAACTTTCATTATCTGAGCAGCAGACCGAGGAAATATTAATGGAAATCCTGGATCATATTATTGACGGGCAGCGTGAAGGGAAAACAGCCAGAATGATTTTAGGGGATGATCCTAAGGCTTACGCTGATGATATCATTGAACAGCTTCCTACAGAGAAGAAGAGGAATGTCGTTACATTCATTTCATCTTTAGCTCTTAATTTATTGGGATATTTCTTGTTGTTTCGAGGACTCTTATTATTGATTGGGCCGATGTTTAAAGATATAAGCAGTGAAGTATATCCAGTCACTTCCGGCATATTGGTACTTATCATCTTCATTTCCAGTTTGATTGGGGTAAAAATCATTTTCTCGATCATTAAACATTCTTTATTCAAGGAGAAACAAACCCCTGTGAAAGATTCCATCAAGGCAGGTACAATGGGTATGGTATCGATGGGCATCATTATTTGCGCTACTTACTTCCTGCCTGACCTTGGTCCATCATTCCTTTTTCCGTGGTATGCTTCTTTCATTACCGGGGCATCCTTATTTGGTATTTCTTATCTTCTGAAAAAATAGAGGTCCGTCCCTCAAAAAAACCACTCGCCCAACCGGCAAGTGGTTTTTATCAGTCTAATAGTAATGGATGGGTCATGACGTTGTAGCTCAGGTCTTTGTTTTTGAGTTCATTGCCGTCTTCGAATACACTTTCGAAGAATCGGGAGGCTGGTTCTGCAAGTTCTTTGTAATATTCTCCGAAGAGGGAGGCTGCGTGTGCCCCGAGCCATTTTTCAGGCAGGAGTTCTTCAGGCAGACCAGGATCAACAAATAGGAATTTACGGTATTCGTGGACGAGCTTCGTTCTTTCCACGAAGCATTCAGCATCGGTCATTTTCCCTTTCCCGATTTTACTCTTATCAATCATGTATTGTTGACTGTAATGGGATATGAATTCCTGATAGCGATCATTGATTTCATTCAGGTCCCAGCTTTTTTCGATCAAGCGCTGATTTTCATTGGGACCTTCGTATTCGGCAATGAAGAAATCGACGTACTCTTTGATATCGTATTTTCCAATCAGGGATTGCACTTGTTTCTCCAAATTGTTAGGAGAGATCCAAGTGCTAGTGGAAAGGGTTCCAAAGCCGCTCCAGACCAGTTCCTTCCTCAGTTCATCCCGGATGCTCCTTATTTCTTCAGGGATTGAGTACATAAGGATTCTCCATTTACCGTCCCATTGTTCAGGCTTCAGCTTGAAGATCCTGTTTGCCGCTTCTTCCATTCGGATCACGCCGCGTTCTGTGAGGGAGTAGTAGCTTTTGTTCCCTTGTTTCTCTGCCTGGACCCAGCCTTGCTTATTCATTCTTGAAATGGCTGCCCGGACTGCTTGATCGTTGTGACCGAATTCATTCAGAAGACGTATCAAACTGCCGATCCATATCTTATTGCCATAGTGACGTATATAATCCCCATATAGTGTAAAGATCATTGATCGTGTATTCATCGGTGCCTCTCCTTTAAGTATATTCCGTTTGTTTATGACGTTTAATTTACGTTTGCTTTATATATTATCATAAACTTTCTATGAAAATAAATGAATATTCACGATTTTTAAGTTTGTATGAATTTCAGGCGCAAAAAAAAATCAGGCTCACTTACAGAGCCTGACCCTCAATGATACACCCTCAACATCTCCAGCATCTTCACAAATTCATATGAATTGATAACCTGTTCCTTCGACCAATTCGACTCGATCCATGTTACAAGCTCTTCCTGGCTGTTAAACACTTCCCCGCTCGTATCGGCTTTCCTTATTAAATACCTTCCGTTATCCTCATCCGCGACTACGAGACAAGGAATCTCGCTATCTTTAGTCATGATTTCAAATTCCATCTCACTCACCTCACTTCTATCCTTTCTAAAAAGAATAAATCCTAATCACAAAAAGAGCCCTGCACATACAGGACTCAAGCTATTAAGTTTCAATATTCTCTACTAAAGTCGCAATCCCCTGTCCGACACCAATACACATGGTAGACAAGCCGTACCGTACCTTTCTCTTTTTCATTTCATACAGAAGGGTGGTAAGGATACGTGCTCCACTTGCTCCAAGTGGATGACCGAAGGCGATGGCTCCTCCATTTACATTGACGATCTCTTCATTCAACCCCAGTTCACGGATGCAGGCAATGGATTGTGCAGCGAATGCTTCATTGAGCTCCACTAAGCCGATTTGGTCAAGGGCAAGGCCCGACCGTTTCAGTACCTTCTGTGTGGCATAGATAGGTCCCAGTCCCATCACAGAAGGGTCAAGCCCTGAAGTGGCCGATGTCATGTAGCGGGCCAGCGGAGTAACGCCTAATTCTTCTGCCTTCTCCCTGCTCATTAATAACAGAGCAGAGGCACCATCATTGACTCCTGATGCATTCCCTGCCGTCACCGTTCCGCCTTGGAATAAAGGATTAAGCTTCTGCAGTTTGTCACTATTGGTATCGGGTCTTGGGTGTTCATCGAACTGGAAAATTGAAAGATTCCCTTTTCTGTCCCGTAACTCAACGGGCACGATTTCCGTTTTAAACCGTTCTTCATCCATGGCACGTTTCGCTTTCATTTGGCTCCAGTAAGCAAAGTGATCTTGTTCTTCCCTAGAAATACCGAACTGTTTCGCCACGTTTTCCGCGGTTTCCGGCATGGAATCGGTCCCGAATTTTTCTTTCAGACGGGAATTGACGAAGCGCCATCCTATCGTCGTATCGAACATTTCCATATTGCCTCTTGGGAAATCCTTTGAAGGCTTTGCCATGACGTAAGGAGCACGGGTCATACTTTCAGTCCCGCCTGCAATGAAGACATCCCCTTCATTAGCCAAAATGGCTCTAGCCGCATAGTTCACAGCGTCCAGTCCAGAACCGCATAAACGGTTGATAGTGGTGGCACCGACTTCAACAGGGAGACCTGCCAGGAGTGTCGACATCCGGGCTACATTCCGGTTGTCTTCCCCGGCACCGTTTGCATTTCCAAGGACCACCTCTTCAATCGTATCTACAGGGACGAGGGGATTTCGTTCGACGAGTGCTTTAATAACATGCGCACCTAAATCATCAGGACGCACCTCTTTTAAAGAGCCTTTGTATTTTCCAATCGGGGTCCGGACCGCATCGACAATGACAACCTCTCTCATGACTGATGCTCCTTTTCCTTTGTTTCCGAGTAATCATAAACACCTTTACCCGTTTTTCGGCCAAGACGTCCTGCCTTCACATATTTCTCTAAAAGAGGGGCAGGGCGATACTTTTCTCCAAGCTTTTCATGAAGGTACTTAAGATTATTCAATCGTGTATCCAGTCCGACTAAATCTCCAAGCTCAAACGGACCCATCGGATAATTGAGACCGAGCTTGATTGCTTTATCGATTTCTTTAGGAGAACCGAGTCCTTCCTGGAGCATGTAAAAGGCTTCATTCCCAACGAGGGCAGAGATTCTGCTTGTGACAAAACCAGGGAACTCATTGATGACCACCGTTTCTTTCCCCATCAGGCGGGCTACTTGCTGGATGACCTCCGCCGTTTCATCACTTGTTTCCAATCCCTTCACGATTTCAACGAGTGGCATTTTATGTACAGGGTTGAAAAAGTGCATGGCAATGACTTTGTCAGGCCGTTTGGTAAAGGAGCCGATTTCAGTCGGGCTCATGGTGGAAGTATTCGTTGCCAGGTAGCAATACTCTGGGGCATGCGCGTCCAGCACTTCAAATACGCCACGCTTGATGTCTGTCTTTTCCGGAACGGCTTCAATGACCACATCTGCATCCCGTACGGCAATCGAAAGATTCGTTGAATAACTCATAAGCTCTTTTGCTTCTACGTACTGCTGCTGAGTGAGCTTATTCCTTTCCATTCCTTTTTGAAAAATGAGCTGAATCTCATTCCTGGCATGATCCAACTGCTCTTGTTTAATATCAACCAGTGTGGTCCGGAAGCCTCCAACTGCACTTACATAAGCAATCCCTCTACCCATTACTCCGGAACCAACTACAACGATATGCTGTGTCATGTTTGCTTTCCCCTTTCTTGCAATAAGGGGTTGACCTTGATAGGACAACCCCTTGCTTATTTATTTCTTCTTACAAACCAAATGGGTTTAACGGACGGTTTCCGAAGTAAGAAATGATACTCTTTGTTTCTGTGTAAAGATCGAGCGTTTCAATGCAAAGCTCACGGCCGAATCCTGACTGCTTGTAGCCACCGAATGGAGTACCAGGGAATGCGGAGAACGGGCAGTTCACCATCACGATTCCGGCTTGGATCGCTTTCGATACTCTTGTCGCACGGCCATGGTTCTGAGTCCATACCGCTGAACCGAGACCATATTCGCTATCGTTGGCCATTTTGATCGCTTCTTTTTCATCTTTGAATTTCATTACCACCACAACTGGTCCAAAGATTTCTTCTTTTACAACCTTCATGTCGTGATTCACATCTGTAATTATGGTCGGCTCATACCAATAGCCTTTTTCGAATCCTTCTACTTTCGCAGGGCTTCCCCCTACTAAGACCGTTGCCCCCTCTTCTTTGGCAGATTGAACATATCCGTCAATCGTGTCCAACTGATCCTGATTGATGATCGCCCCGATATGAGTTCCTTTATCGTGAGGGTCAGCCAGTTTCAGCTTCTTCGTCTTCTCAACGAATTTTTCCATGAACTCATCATAAATGTCTTCGTGAACATATAACCTGGAGCGTGCCTCACAGGACTGACCTGTATTATAGAAGATCCCGAACAGGGAACCATCCACTGCTGCATCTACATCTGCATCTTCAAATACGATGTTTGGTGACTTTCCACCTAATTCAAGAGTGACTCTCTTTAGGGTTTGAGACGCCCTTTCCATGATGTTTTTACCGATAGGAGTGGAACCTGTGAAGGCTACTTTATCAACCTTCTCATGCTCAACCAAGTAGTTGCCGACAGAAGAACCTGCACCAGGAATGACGTTCACAACACCTTCAGGAACTCCTGCTTCAATACAGATTTCACCTAGTACGATGGCTGTCAGCGGAGTAAGAGTTGCAGGTTTTACGACAACCGAGCAGCCTACCGCAATCGCCGGCGCAATTTTCCACGCTGCCATCATCAATGGATAATTCCATGGGATGATTTGGGCACATACACCGACCGGCTCTTTCTCCGCAACATTCATGAATTGGCCTGGTACATTATTGACCGTGCCACGATGGCCCACAATCGCTCCTGCATAGAATTCAAAGTCTTCGATCGCTTGCATCACTTGACCTTGTGCGGCGGATAGTGATTTCCCGCTATCCATGATCTCAAGAGAGACAAGTTCATTAAAACGTGATCTCATAATGCCTGCAATTTTATTGAGCACACGGGAACGCTTATTGATCGGGAACTTCTTCCACTTACCGTAATCAAACGCGTTTCTCGCTGCTTCAACCGCTTTTTCAGCATCTTCCACAGATGCCAGTGAAACGGTGGCAATTGCCTCACCTGTCGCTGGATTGTACGTCGTAAAGGTTTCACCTGAACCACTTTCCATACGTTGACCGTTGATCACCAATGAATAATGTTCTCTTTTCATTTCAAGGACTTCAAAGCTTTGCTCTTTTACTGTAGACATAACTCCATCTCCTTTTTGATTGAATTATTTTCCATGAAAGGCTGGTCTTCTTTTTTCCATAAAAGCCATTACACCTTCTCGATGATCTTCTGTTTGGCCTGCGATCCGCTGGGCATAGGCTTCTTTTTCTAAGTATTCCTGGAATGATAGGTCCGCGCTTCCCTTTAATAAGCGCTTCATCAAGCCGATTGCTTTCGTCGGCATGGCGGCGATTCTTTCGGCAAATGCAGCCGTCTCTTCCTGCCACTCTTCAAGTGATATGATTTTCGTGACAAGACCCAGCTTTTCTGCATCGATCGCCTTTATCTTCTCTCCAAAAACCGCCAGTTCCAACGCTTTTGCATAGCCAACAATCTTTGATAAATAATAAAGATTCCCTGAATCCGGGACTAAACCGACATGCACAAATGCTTGCACGAAGCTCGCTTTCTCGGACACCAGTCTGAAGTCACAGGCAAGGGCCAGACTGAATCCCGCTCCTGCCGCCACTCCATTCACGGCTGCGATAACCGGCTTTTCACACTGCTCGATTTCTTTCACCATCGGTACGTAGTTATGGCGCAACACTTCACCATGATCCATTGATTCATCTACTTCACTCAAATCCTGCCCCGAGCAAAAAGCCCGGCCTTCACCCGTGATCACGATGGCCCTCACTTCTTCATTTCGAGAAGAGTCCTTCACTGCCTTTTGGATTTCCAGATTGAGTTGACGGATGAAAGCATTCAGTTTATCCGGGCGATTTAAGGTAATCCAGGCTACGTTATTTTTCACTTCATATTTAATGGTTTCGAACATGATGCAGCCCCCTTATTTTCCTTTGAAATCCGGTCTGCGTTTTTCCACAAAAGCTTTCATGCCTTCTTTCTGATCTTCAGAGGCAAAGAGAAGATAGAAGTTCTTACGCTCATATTGCATCCCTTCATAAATCGAAGAATCAACGGCTTTATGAACAGATTCCTTGATCAGACGCAGGGAAAGTGGTGGCTTGGCGGCTAATTTCTTCGCAAACTTCTCGGTTTCTTCTATTAATAACTCTTTCGCGATCGTTCGGTTGATGACTCCCCATTCAAGAGCCTGCGTGGCTGTAAACATGTCTCCCGACAACAACCATTCCATCGCTCTTGATTTCCCTATCAGCTTGGTGAGCCTCTGGGTTCCACCCGCTCCAGGCATGACCCCAAGATTCACTTCAGGGAATCCGAAGCTTGCATCCTCTGAAGCGAATAGAATGTCGCAGCAAAGAGCTAACTCAAACCCGCCTCCTAACGCAAACCCTTGGACCGATCCGATGATCGGTTTCTTGATCCAGGCAAGGCGGTCCCATTCCGTGAATTGGTTCAAGAGCTCTAAATCTATGGCACCGTCTTCCGCCATTTCATCAATGTCTGCCCCTGCAGCAAAGGCTCTTCCCCTACCAGATAAAACAATTGCTTTCACACTTTCGTTCCGGTCGAATGCCTCGAAAGCATTGACTAACTCCGATACCATAGGACGATTGATGGCGTTCAGAACTTTAGGTCTATTCAATTCAATAAAACCAAGTCCGTCCCTCTCGCTCACTACGATATATTCGTACTCTTTACTCATTCACTTCTTCACCGATCATAAGAGTGACTAACTCTGCGGCGAAGCCCATAAGGTCCTTCCCGGAGGCTTTGCCTTCATCGGATTTCATGGCAGCTTTCATCGCTTCATGATTGTCATAATACATTTCGCACATTAAGTAGTATTTGCCTTCTCCACCCATGGGTGAACCGACGATTTTTGTTACATCCATCTTTTTAAGGCCCGGAATTTTTGCCGTGATCGGAGCGTGGGTATTGAAGTAATGCTCATCAAATTTCTCTTTGTTTTCAGGATGCTTATACAATGCGATTAGTTTTACCATAGTGGAATCTCTCCTTTGATTTTCAATAGTTTATTTTGGTGCTATTTTTAAAAAGACAGTAGTAGTTGATTTCCGCTACAGGCGCTCGCTTTCCGCGGGGCGGGCGCCTTCCACTCCAATCAACTTTCTGAGAATCTGGTTTACTTTAACAAAACCTTACAAAACAACAATCTTTTAGAAAATAGCTTTGTAAGTAGATAGATTTAGATAAACGGTGCTAAAAGCTAAAACTTACTAAACTTCACATCATTGTCGATATTGGTTTCATGGCTTCGAACGGGTTGCGGCATTGCTTGCAGTATAGAATGCTTCTGCAGGCGGTGGGACCGAACAAATTCTCCATTGAAGTATAGGGAGAATCGCAATATGGACAATGAATCTCCCAATCTTCTTCCCCGCTGAATTGTTCAGGCGGGGGTGCGATGCCGAATTCCTTCAGTCTCTCCCGGCCATTTTCGGTTAACCTGTCTGATGTCCAGGGAGGAGAATAAACGAACTGAACCTGTACGGATTGAATTCCAAGCTGATCCCGACACGCCTTCTCCACATTCCCTTTGATAATGTCCAATGCAGGGCAGCCTACAAAGGTTGGCAGGAGTTCAATCATCAGGGCATCTTCCTGGTGGTGTATGCGATTGACCATTCCAAGATCTACAATGCTGATGGAATCAATTTCAGGGTCTTTCACTGTTTGAAGAACTTCTAAAACGGTTGCAGTCATATTCCTTCATCCTTTACCAGCTTGCTGCGGGATTTGTGTTATAAACTTCGCTTAATGTAGAAAGTGCCGTATCCAGTTCAGGAGTGTGTTCACCTAAGCGTCCATTCCCCTTTTTCATGCTTACCTTCGGAGGAAAGGATAGTTGAGTCGATTGGAAGACCGGTTGAAGGGCAAGCTCCCATCGTTTCGATAAATTCTCTTCTCCTTCGATCAGCTTCATAAGAGACATCTCTTTTCCATTTGGCCCAAGGGTGAGCACTCCCAGAAATTCATCCAATACTCGTTCAATCGCCTTATTCATTCGCTCACTTGCTTCACCGCCGGCATTCATTAATTGAATGAACCAGGTTTTCCAGTGCAGCAGGTGATAATACAATTCTGTGTTAATTTTGATCGCCATCTCGGCAAGTGGTTCATAGGAGGAGTTCTTTAATGAGTCAATTCGTACCTTTTTGCTGACGCTGTAAAAATAATGTCTTACAACAGCAAAGGCCCAGTCGTAGCGGGGTTCTTGCAAGTAGTGACCGGATCCATTCACTTCTTCCAGCAGGATGGCATTCCTTCGTTCTGACGCCTTCCTCCCATGTGCCAGGTGGTCCTGATCCCCTTCCCCTAACTCTTCCAGGAGGTGATAGAACATTGTGGCATGCCCCATCGTGTCTTGATTAATCGATGAAAACGCGACATCCTCTTCAATATGAGGAGCGAGTCCCAACCATTCAGACCCACGGTAAGCAAGGATGAAATCATCGTCGGCCAGTTGATAGAGAAGGCTCAGAAGCGCTTCTTTATAATCTGCGTTCGGGATGTCATTTGGTCTATTCACTTTCATTTCTTCTTCACCAACTCTCCCCATGACATGATTTCTTTCTCATCGAGCATTTCCTGTTCGTACTGTCTCCACTTCTTTTTAAGATAACCGTAGCCTTTGGCGTTTCGGTAATCTTTATTATCAAGACGACCGACACTCTCTCTTTCCTCGGGTGTCATCATCCGGACGTCCGACCGCTTCACAACCCATATATCCGAGACCGGCTCTCTTCTCATGAAATTCTCTTGAGCCATCACCATGGCAAGCTCATGGTTGGGTGCTAATAGACTGAATTGATGCTGCATCTGCGCCCCGTCCGTCCTCTTACTAAACACTTCAAATTCCTGATAAAAGTTCTGCCCCTTGTCAGACATCCAACTCATTCCTTTCTAGCTTACTTGGTCACTAGGGCTTAATGCTTCGCGAACCCACGCATTATTGTCGTAGGATAATTCTCTTAAACGAAGGCGATCCTTTGATTTCGGACCTTTGTTCCGAATGATTTCCTTGAAGCGGTTCCAGTCGGGCTGCTTATAGATCCATAAATCCTGTTCTTCATCGAAGTACATCGTCTCATCGGGAAGAGTCAGTCCTAACGACAGCATCCTTGGGACATATTTGGTGAAAAAGTCCTGTCTCAGCTGTTCATTTGTTTTCGTCCGGATGTTGTATTTAATGGTGATGTCCTGTTTAGAGGAACCTGTCGTTTTCGCATCACCCGGTCCAAAGAACATAAGAAGCGATTCCCACCAGCGGTCAACTGCATCCTGAACTAATGCCCTTTGATCGGGAGTTCCTTCTGCCAGGGCCATGATGATGGCTTCACCATGCTGTGCGTGGAACACTTCTTCCGCACAAATTCGTTTAAGCGCCCGGGCATATGGACCGTATGAGGCATGGAGCATATTCGTCTGTGTGATGATCGCTGCCCCGTCCACAAGCCAGCCGATCAATCCAGCGTCTCCCCAGGTAGGTGCCTCCATGTGAAAGACGTTATGAAACTTTAAATCTCCTGAAAACAAATCTCTCATAATGTGCTCACGTGTTTTCCCGTAAGGCTTCATTAAATCTTCCGCTACACGAAGCAAAAGCTGTCCATGGCCCATCTCGTCCTGAACCTTCGCCATGATTCCAAGCTTCCTTCTTAGTGTAGGTGCTTTCGGTACCCATTCCTTCTCTGGAAGTGCCCCCATGATTTCACTGATCCCATGCATGGATATCAGCTTGATCAGTGCATTCCTATACTCATCAGGCATCCAATCATCCGCTTCAATCTTTTCATCATTTTCAATCTTTTTCATAAAATGAGTCATACGCTCTTCTTCCGTCAGGTGTTGGTTTGATAATACGTCACTCACTGTAGTTCCTCCTTTATCACACAGTTGAAACGCTGTCGCTATATTGTGTGATAACTATTTTTCTCAAAAAAATTTATTGAAACATTGCTTCTCCTCTAAGATCCACAATCCGGATGGCTTTCCCTTCTGAACGGGGGATTTCTCTCGGTCCCCTGATTTTCACATCCATGGAAACATAGCAACGATCTTTCATGAGGCTTTTCACTTTTGCTTCCAATTGATTGATTCCTTCATGCTTTATGTCTTGAGACATTCCTTGGTAGCATTCATCCGTGACCTCAACCTGCAACTCCACCAAATCGAGTGCCCCTTTTTTCTTTAAGTGAACCTGATAATGTGGTGCAAGCTCACTTATCTGAAGCAGGAAATGTTCCATTTCTGATGGAAATACATTCACTCCCCTGATGATGAGCATGTCATCCACTCTTCCCTTGACACGTGACATCTTCACCGTCGTTCTTCCACACGAGCATCTCCCGTGCTTAATCGACGCAATATCACCGGTTCTATAACGGATGATCGGAAAGGCTTCCTTCGTTAAACTTGTAAACACAAGCTCACCGACTTCCCCCTCTGGTAAAGGCTCTAATGTCTCAGGGTTTATGACCTCCACCAGGAAATGATCCTCTGCAATATGAAGGCCATCCTGAGCTTCGTGGCATTCCATGGCAACTCCCGGGCCGATCACTTCACTTAAGCCATAAATGTCACACGCTTTAATATCGAGCTTTTTCTCCAACCTTTCTCTCATCGCATTCGACCAGGGCTCTGCCCCGAATATTCCATATTGTAAGGATAGTGAAGCTGGATCCTTCCCTTGTACTTCCATTGTTTCTGCTAAATTGAGTACATAGGACGGCGTGCCGCATATGACCGTCGGCTGAAAGTCTTCCAGCAAAGTGATTTGTCTGGACATGTTTCCACCTGATACCGGTACCGTGATCATTCCAAGCTTCTCACTTCCATAATGAAGACCCAAACCTCCTGTAAACAGTCCGTATCCGTATGCATTATGCAGGACATCTCCAGGTTTTCCACCTGACATGGCAATGGCCCGGGCCACAATTTCTCCCCACATGTTAATATCGCTCTGGGTATACCCTACAACCGTTGGCTTTCCACTTGTTCCGGAAGATGCGTGGACCCTTACCATTTCTTCACGCTTGACCGCGAACAGGCCAAAAGGGTAATGCTCCCGTAAATCATTCTTTTTTGTAAGCGGTAACATTTTTAGGTTTGACAAAGACGTTATATCCTGTGGCTTCAGACCTCTCCTGTCAAATTGCTCACGATAAAAAGGGACTCTTTCATACACATAAGCAGCAATATGTTGTAATCTCTCCAGTTGAAGGCGTTCCATTTGCGATCGACTGGCAGTTTCAATCTCATGCAAAATCAACGTATCGGCCTCCTGTCACTATATAAAAATATATTTATATAACGTTATTAATTCGTTTATGTAATTATGTGTTATATTTATCTACTCAAAAGATAACGTTTCTGCTGAATATTGTCAATATATTTTCAGAAAATTCCTTCAAAGAAAATTCGGTGACGGATAGGTGAGAAGCGAGCTAGTGGAAAGGTATCTTTATTGGAATCGGCATAAAGGGGTATGAGAATCCGTTTCGCCGTTAAATTTGGAATTTCGCTGATAAAATCAAAAATACGCCGTTATTTGTACCCTAGTGATATAAACCAACCAAAGCATGGGTAAAATTTACCTTTAGTTGCTTCCATTGAGGCACAGAAAAATGCAAACCACCCTTTATAAGTTCTATTTTCTAAAAAATATTGCATTTTCTAAGTAAATGTCCCTTTCTTCATGTCTTAAGGTGATTGATTTGTAGCTTCAAATCGTGATCACCAACCATTCTCCTTCCCTATACACCAAAGGCTCACCCCAAAAGAAGGACATCCCATCCCAATAGAGAAATCTTACCTATAACAAGGAGGCTATAAAATGACCACATACGAAGGAACAAGAATGATCCAGGCTTTAGAGTTGGAAATCATGGAAAAGAAAAAGCAGCTTGCACAGCTGCGCAAAGAACAAACGCCGCAAAAGGTTGAAAACTACCTCTTTTTAACAACTGACCAGAAAACCGTTACACTAGAGGAGCTTTTCAAAGACAAGGATGAACTTATTATAATTCATAATATGGGGAGGAATTGCCGATATTGTTCCATGTGGGGGGATGGCTTTAATGGAGTGTATCATCATTTGTTAAGTCGTTGTGAATTTGTTCTATCCTCTCCAGACGACCCGGCCGTTCAAGAAGACTTTGCGGCTTCAAAAGGGTGGTCCTTTCCGCTTGTATCATCGAAAGAGAACACTTTCTCAGAAGATCTCGGGTTTAAAAACGAGAATACCTCCATGCCGGGGGTATCCACTTTCAAGAAAAGTGAAGAAGGAATGATTTATCATTGCAGCTCCGCATACTTCGGTCCAGGAGATGAATATTGCGTCATTTATTCCTTACTGGATTTATTACAGGCTCCATCAGAAGATTTTGTCCCTCAGCTGAAGCATAACCATCGTTCATCCTTTCAGCTTACTAACAATATTGCCGTTGGAGTGAACCATTATCATGAGGCGATTCAATTTTACACGAAGATCATCGGAATGAAGGTTGAAGAGCGGGGAGCAAATGAAACAAAGTTCTCGATGAATGGTCGGAATTTCTTCATTGAAGATAGTGATCATAACACCGTGCATTTCGAATTTGCTGTGGATGATTTTGAAAGAAGTAAGCAAAAGCTTCTGGACAGCGGCTGTAAGGTAGACCATGTCTATCATGGAAAAAGTGAAATGATATCTGATCCGTTTGGATTAAAGTTTCATTTGTATGAAGTCCGTAAAACCAACTAATAAAAAGCTTGCTTTGAAATTCAAAGCAAGCTTTTCTTATTATTCAGTAGCCGGTTTAAGCGTTGTCTCCTCTTTGATCGCTTCTTCCTGCAACTCTTTATCTCGTTTGATTCTTCCATTTCCGACTGACAGGGCTACTCCCACGCCAATCGCGATAAAGATTAAACCAGTTAAGAATACAGTTGTGAAGGCATCAGACCATGCTGTTTCAATGGAAGCAATCACGATGCTGCCTACCTCTTTCGGAACATCAAGTAAACCTGGTGTTACAAGCAGGCCGAACAATGCATCTGTTTTCTCACTTAACCCTGCAAGGATTTGACTTGCAGCTGGATTATCCTGCTGTGCCGTCACTTCCTTCATATTCTCTTGAAGTGATTGATTCATAACGGCGTTCAATACTGTAATCCCAATCGTTCCACCGATCGAGCGGAAGAAGGTGGCCGATGAAGTGACAGCCCCCAATCGGGACTTAGGGAATTCATTTTGAACAGCAATCATAAGTGTTGGCATCACCAGTCCCATTCCAAATCCCATGACCACCATAAAAAAGTATGCTGTATATTCTTTAGAATCCGGACCCATCGTACTCATCAAGAAAAAGCCGACTACAGTAGTGAGCATACCTGCCGTAAGGACGGTGCGGTATTTCAGTTTCAGTAATAATCTTCCTCCGATGATACTTGCCATAATCATCGCGATCATCATTGGAGTCATGGTGGAACCTGCCTGGGTTGGTGTAACTCCGAGAATCCCCTGCATGAACATCGGTACAAACATAATCGCTCCGAACATTCCTAGACCCAGCAGGAAACCTAACGCATTCGTCGTCGCAAACACTCTATTCTTAAACAGGCTTAGATCCAGGATTGGTTCTTTTGCTTTGTTTTCGATGAAACCAAACAGAAGCAGTAACACGATGGAACCACCAAAAATCAGAAAGCTTGTTCCTGACGTCCACTCGAATTTGTCTCCTCCGAAATTCAAGCCTATCAATAAAAGCACTAACGCCGGAATCAGGGTAATGATCCCTAAATAATCTATGCTCACCTTATCTGTCGGGCGTCCAACGTTTTCATACTTCAAACCGATGAACAATAGAAGCGCAGATAATAAACCAAATGGTACGTTAATCAAGAAAATCCAGTGCCAGCTGATTGTATCAACGATAAAGCCCCCAATAAATGGACCGATAACGGAGCTTAAACCGAATAGCGCTCCAAACACCCCCTGCCACTTGGCGCGCTGCTCAGCCGTGAAGATATCTCCAATGATCGTTTGGGATAGAGGCATGATCATTCCTCCACCAATCCCTTGAAGACCGCGATATAACACAAGCTGTTCCATGGAAGTGGCCGTTGCACACAGTCCCGATCCAATGATAAAAATGATGACTCCGATTAAATACAATAATCTCCTGCCATATAAATCCGATAATTTCCCGACAATCGGAGTAACGGTAGTAGAAGTAATCAGATAAGCCGTGGTCACCCACGCAAAAATGGAAAAGCCGTTCAATTCAGCAATGATCGTTGGCATTGCTGTCCCTACTACGGTTTGTTCGAGGGCACTAAAGAACATCCCGATGATCAGGCCAGTCAGAACTAAGCGTTTATTAATCCCTGGTTGTATGGACATAATATGTTTCTCTCCTTATTCTTCTGTTGTTTGATTTTCCACGGCTGAAGCGAGCTTTTCATATATCATGACAAGTTGATTGACATCTTCTTCATCAAGAAAAGCCAGATAGCGTGAAAAAATTTCTCTTCTTTTGGCTTTTGCCTTCTCAAAAACCTCATGTCCCGCCGCTGTTAGATCCAGTTTCACGATGCGTCGGTCCTTTTCATCCCTTTCCCGGGTGACAAAGTCATTTTTGAGTAATCGGTCGATCATGACCGTAATCGCACTGGGCTTTACGTCCAGCCTATCTGCAAGTTCCGTCGATTTTGTACCTTCTGATGCAGATAAGAGATAAAGAATATAAAACTGAGGACCTGTTAAATTCATTTCTTTCAATGAAGAAGTCAGATCTTGTTGAATATGTCTGTTCGAGGTTTGAAATGCATTGAACAAACGATCTATATAAGAATGCTGGATATGCTTCGGGTCCATCTTGCGCCTCCACTTCTATTCAATCCATTAATATTTAACCTATTTAAATATTAATTAGGTTATGTAAAAAAGTCAACGATTTTTTCTCCCTGACATCTGTTGAATAAAAGTCAGAAAAAAATCCATATTAAAAACTTTTTCAAGTAAATGCTTACATGTGAATTTACATTTTTTCTTATGAACGAAGTCTGGGGACAGAATTTTAAATCATTCGCTTAAAAGGATGATCCGGTCAGGTGTCATTTTAGACATTCGGAGACAACTGATTTTGGATCGGCCTCTTTTTCGTATATGATAGACATTATAAAATAATAGACCTGAATGGATGATGAACGTGAAAAAGAGACAAACCGCAGAGTTTAGAGTGTATGGGCAACTGAAGGATGCCTTACTTGCCAGAAAGATTGCTCCCGGTACCCAGCTTGTGGAACAAATCATCTCTCTGAAGATGGATGTGAGCAGAACCCCCATCCGGCATGCGTTGAAACGACTGGAAGCCGAAGGACTGGTTCAGATCATTCCGAATCGAGGCGCATTTGTCGTCCATCCTACAAAAGAAGAGATTATATCTTTCTTTGAATTAAGGAAAGAACTAGAATTCCTTACGGTCAAATATGGCCTCCCAAAGGTGAAAAAAGCACATATGTCAAAGCTTTATGCATTTCTTGAAGATGAACAGGAAACCTATAAACAAAAGGATCTGTTAAAATATGTCGAGCTCAATAAACAGTTTCATTTATTCCTTGCAGATGTGAGCGGGAATAAATTCCTGATACGATATATGGATGAAATGCTTACTCAGTCTAACGTCTATCTGTTTTTATTTGATGTGTTTTATCATGTGGAACCGGGTGAGAACGTGCGTTTCCGCGAACATGAAGAAATGGTGAAGGCGATTGAAAACAAAGATCAGCAAACACTTTTGGAACTGATCGATCTTCATATGAAGCATAGTTTTGATGATTTGAGACTGGATGATAATGGGTATTCTTCACTTGAGTCTGTTTTAGTAGATTAATGTACGAAAAAAGCCGGTTCCCACCTTGTCTTTGCGTGGGAATCGGCTTTTACAATTAGAATAATTTCGTTGTCCAGTTTTCACAGTTCCATACTTCTGTCGCCACATCCTGATAGAATTCAGGTTCGTGACTGATTAAGAGAACGGTGCCTTTGTATTCTTTAAGGGCCCTTTTCAATTCTTCTTTTGCCTCAACGTCCAAGTGATTGGTCGGTTCGTCGAATACAAGGACGTTCGATTCTTTGTTCATCAATTTACACAGGCGGACCTTCGCTTTTTCTCCACCGCTGAGCACTTCTACCTTGCTTTCGATATGCTTTGTCGTCAGGCCGCATTTCGCCAGGGCAGCACGCACTTCCGCTTGATTGAAGGAAGGGAACTCATTCCACACCTCTTCAATACAAGTGTTATTATTCTTAGTCTTGATTTCCTGTTCAAAATAACCGATATGAAGATAGTCTCCAAGCTCCACTGAACCTGAAATGGGTTTGATTTCTCCCAAGATACTTCGTAGTAGAGTCGTCTTTCCGATACCATTGGCTCCAGATAGAGCAATCTTCTGACCGCGTTCCATCTTGAGGTTCAGTGGCTTCGACAATGGTTCATCATAACCAATTACAAGGTCTTTTGTTTCAAAGATGACCCTGCCAGCGGTTCTCGCTTGTTTGAAATGGAACTCTGGCTTGGGCTTTTCGGCAGCCAGTTCAATCATATCCATCTTATCCAGCTTCTTCTGACGGGACATCGCCATGTTACGAGTAGACACACGTGCTTTATTGCGGGCTACGAAATCCTTCAGTTCTGAAATTTCCTGCTGTTGTCTCTTAAAGGCAGACTCAAGCTGTTGCTTCTTCATTTCATGGACGCGTTTGAATTCATGGTAGTCTCCAGCATAACGATTCAGCTCTTGATTTTCCATATGATAAATAAGGTTAATGACACTATTTAAGAATGGAATATCATGTGAGATCAGGATAAACGCATTTTCATATTCCTGCAGGTAGCGTCTCAACCAATTGATATGTTGTTCATCAAGATAGTTGGTAGGCTCATCGAGTAATAGAATTTCCGGTTTTTCCAGTAAAAGCTTCGCCAGTAAGACTTTCGTTCTTTGTCCTCCACTTAAATCGTGAACATCCTTATCCAAGCCGATATCATCTAATCCCAGGCCTCGCCCGATTTCTTCCACCTTTGCGTCAATGATATAAAAATCATTATTCGTAAGGGCATCTTGAAGTGTCCCGGTTTCTTCCAGCAATCCTTCCAGCTCTTCTGGAGTGGCTTCTCCCATTTTGGCAAATAACTCATTCATTTCCGTTTCCATGTCAAACAGATATTGAAAGGCTGTTTTCAATACATCCCGGATCGTCATTCCCTGCTTCAGCTGAGCATGCTGATCTAAGTAACCGATACGGATTCGCTTCGCCCATTCCACTTTTCCTTCATCAGGCTCAAGCTTTCCTGTAATGATATTCATAAATGTAGACTTTCCTTCTCCATTGGCACCGATCAAGCCGATATGCTCACCCTTTAACAAACGGAAAGAAACGTCATTAAAAATCGCACGGTCACCGAAACCGTGAGTCAAATTTTGAACTGATAATAAACTCATATTGTAAACACCTTTTCTTTATATACTAAAATTCGCTCCCTTTATTATAAGGGTCATTACGCTTAGAAGATAGAGGGAAATAAGCTGGTGTTTTTTTCTTTCTTTACCCGATGGCCCCTGCTACATCATAGTCAGAAGGATCCAGTTCAGTAGGTTCACCAAGTGCAAGCTTCGCAAGCTCCGAACCAAGATACGGGCCGACCGTCAATCCAGATGCTCCAAGCCCATTCGCTACCAACACCCCAGGAAGTCCCGGCATCGCTCCGAAAACGGGGAGAAAACCGGGAGTGAATGGTCGAAACCCCACCCTTGTTTCAATCACTGTACTGTTATGGATGCCGGGTGCCACTTCCATCGCTTTGTGAAGAACTTCATGTAAACCACCTGCTGTTACCCGACGGTCGAACCCCATCTCATTTTCATGTGTGGCTCCTGCTACGACTCTTCCCTCAGGAAAAGCAAGAAGATATTGGTCATTTGGCGGCATGACGACAGGCCACCCACTCGTTTCTTCCCCCTTTACCTCTAAATGAAGAATTTGCGCTTTTTGCGAAGATACTAAAAAGTTTATTCCCATCGGTTCAAAAAGTGCCTTCGCCCAAACACCTGCAGTGACGATCACTTCATCTGCTTCCAGCTTTTCTTCATCCATTGTAACGCCTGTGATCCTGTTATGATCTTTCAGAAGCTTGGCATCCCCTTGTCGGAATATCGCCCCATTCTTTTTGGCTCCGTTTATAAGCGCCTGCCGCATTGCTCTTCCGTCAACTCGTGCAGCCCCACTTACATGAACAGCTTGATATTCCTCAGATAAAAGCGGGAAATGTTGACGTGTTTCCTCAGCTGTAAGAAGAGTGAGTTCACCGATTTCAGGTGCATCCTCCCTGCGTTTTTCCGCTCTCTCCACCATTTTCCGAAGTTTATTTTCATCGGTATGAAGGCTGATCGCCCCTACACGCTTATACCCTGTCTCAGTTTCTCCATCCGCTTCC
This sequence comes from Rossellomorea yichunensis, assembly GCF_032337515.1. Taxonomy (NCBI): domain Bacteria; kingdom Bacillati; phylum Bacillota; class Bacilli; order Caryophanales; family Bacillaceae; genus Rossellomorea; species Rossellomorea yichunensis. Next base: position 587,887 of record NZ_JAVYAD010000004.1, read on the forward strand.
AGCTGCTGAATGATTCCCGGATAATACTTCGCCCCACCTTTGGCCAGTCGATACCACACTTTATTCCGACGTTGGGAAAGCCAAGGACAGACAATTCCCGCTGCGGCATCGGTTGCTTGTCCAGGGTCTTGACGGTCAACTACTGTTACGTGCGCTCCGGCCTTAGCAAGATGGTAAGCCGTAGAAGCTCCAAGAATTCCAGCTCCGACAACAATATATGATTTCATTTAAAACACCTTTTCATTACGTTTTTTCTTTATTTTACTTGAGAAGAAAGGGGAACTCAATGAAGGTGCGGTTTTCAAGGAGTGTGATCTTGTTGTACCAGGTACATTTCAGAACATCTGTACCTGGTACTACTAACATCACGACACCCCCCAAATACCACCAACAATTCCAGACAATTCTCACTTCTTTTTTCGAAATAGATTGACAAGTTGTTTTGATTCATGATAAAAATTGTATAACCTAATATTGAATAAGCTTTGATGGAAACAAGTAGCGAACATTTCCCTGTTAAAGAGAGCCGGTGGTTGGTGTGAACCGGTACAAAGATGATTGGTGAATTTCGATTCCTGAGCTTCTTTTGACGAGATCAAAAGACGGTTAAGGCCGTTATGTGTGAAGAGTGATGAGAAATGTTTTCTCATAACTAGGGTGGTACCGCGATATCCAAATCGTCCCTACGATATGTAGGGGCGATTTTTTTGTTGTTTTGCACCGTCCCCCACACGTCAATAATGAACAGAAAACTGAGAGGAGAATAAGAATGAGTCAACGCGAACAATGGTCATCAAAGATCGGCTTTATATTAGCGGCAGCAGGGTCTGCGATTGGATTGGGGGCAATTTGGAAATTCCCTTATATCGCCGGTCAAAATGGAGGTGGAGCATTCTTCCTGATCTTCATTCTATTTACTTTATTACTCGGACTTCCACTACTGCTTGCTGAATTCTCAATCGGACGGACATCCGGAAGCAATGCCGTTGATTCGTATCGAAAAATCGCCCCTGGTACACGCTGGCACTGGGTCGGGATTCTTGGGATGATTACATCCTTTATCTTACTTTCCTTCTACAGTGTGATCGGGGGATGGATTGTCGTTTATTTATTTAAAGCCATTACGGGTCAATTGAATGATCTTTCCTCGGATCAATACGCAGAAGTATTTGGTGCAACGATCTCAAATCCTGTAACAAGTGTGTTTGTTCAATTCCTTTTCATCTTGATGACCATCATCGTGGTTGCTAAAGGGGTACAAAAAGGTATTGAACTGGCAAGTAAAATCATGATGCCGGCATTATTTATTTTATTTATTCTTTTGGTCATTCGTGCTGTAACCCTTGATAACGCCATGGATGGTATCACATTCTTGTTGCAACCTGATTTTTCAAAGGTAACATCACAAACGATATTAGAAGCGATGGGACAATCGTTCTTCACGCTAAGTGTGGGTGTATCGGTGATGGTGACATATAGCTCTTACCTGCCGAAAACACAGAGCCTGCCAAGATCAGCCATATCCATAGTGGCTATGAATATCTTCATCGTTCTGTTAGCAGGCTTGGCCATTTTCCCGGCAGTCTTTGCCTTTGATTTAGAACCTGGGGCGGGCCCGGTATTACTGTTTAATGTTTTACCGACCGTGTTCAGTCAACTTCCTTTTGGAATGTTCTTCTTCATTGCTTTCCTTGTCCTGTTCTTGTTCGCTGCATTAACTTCCGCGTTCTCCATGCTCGAAATCATTGTTTCGGTCATTTCAAAAGGAGAACCTGAAAAGCGTAAAAAATGGTCTTGGATCATCGGACTTGCCATCTTTGTTTTCGGTATTCCATCTGCATTATCATTTGGGATACTTGGGGATATCACGCTATTCGGTAAGACCATTTTTGACTTGGCTGATTTCGCTGTCAGCAATGTGCTGCTTCCGATTGGAGCACTGCTTATCGCATTGTTCGTACCTATGAAAATGAAGAAAACAGCACTGTACGAAGAATTGAAGCATGGAAGCGGATTGAAGAGGGGACTATTCGAAACCTGGTTCTTCCTGATCCGTTATTTGGCTCCGTTGCTAATCATTATTGTCATGCTTGATGTATTGGGCCTGTTCTAATAGATGATAAAAAAGGGTTGACCTGTCTAATAAGGTCGACCCTTTTTCATTAGACCCCATATCCCATAACGACTCCGCATGCGAGCCGTTTCCCCGCATCTCCTGAGGGCTGGGACCTGTAGTCATCCGGGCTTTGATGGATGATGACCCCTTTGCCTATGACGTCTTTCACTTTGAATTTATTCGTAAAAAAGGACATTTTAGCGTATCCGTCATTTGAGAACAATACAGGAAAATCACCCGCATGATTACCATGAGGCTGATTCGTCGGATTCCAATGTCCGCCGGCAGAAGAGAAAGGTTCCTTTGGATCTCCTATTTCACAGACTCCTTTTTCATGTAAGTGAAATCCATGGGGCCCGATCGGGTTTTGGTCACCTTTTCCTTCCTTATATAATGGTAATCCTGTTATCTCTGCATATACTTCCACCCCATTTTGCACTTCCCGAAAAAAAACATACCCCTGCAATCCTGGTGCTAATGGACCTCCCTGTATTTGAGCGAAGGCCATGTTAGGAGCGTTTCGATAATATGAATAACCAGGATGGCCATATTGATAATAATTCATCATTGGTTCACCTTCCTTCAAGACATTTTATGTTGAAAGTCTGGGTGACATGATGAAAAAAACAGAACTTCACTTTTTATCCAAACGTTTGTTTAACCTCTGATAACCTTGTCTACTCAATAGTTCATCCTCTCAGTCAAACGTTTGTTTAAATTTTCGATATTCAGATTGACACATCGATCTCTACTCCTGAGGTTCTCACTCATTCTTCCATTGAATACTACCCGTGGAATTTTAAAAATCCCCTCCCCTATGCTTAAAAAGGTGAAAATATGATTGGTTTTATTTTCCTATTACTATTATCCCTTTTCATTTTGTCCCAAAAATGTTATATTTTCAGAAACTTCAGATTTTTATTACGAAGTACCATTTTAGGAGGGATTGATATGCAAGGTGAAATTAGGTTAATTCCATATTTCATGGACGAAATGATTGTTGATGCAAATGAAATTCCTAAAGGCGTTGATTTAATCCAATCTCCTAGTATGTGGAAGAATGGGTACAAAGGAAAAGGAACGACAATCGCTGTCCTGGATACAGGCTGCGATATGAACCATCCTGATCTGGCAGGGAGAGTGAAGGGATTCCGCAATTTCACCGACGATGATAACGGTGATAAAGATAACGTTACTGATTATAGCGGACACGGCACCCATGTGGCTGGTACGATTGCTGCAAGTGAAAATGGTGACGGGGTTATCGGGGTTGCGCCACTGGCCGATTTATTGGTCATTAAAGTACTGGCAGGCAGCCGTGGGAGTGGCAAATACGATTGGATTGTAAACGGCATTCTGTATGCCATCGAACAAAAAGTGGACATCATCTCCATGTCATTGGGAGGTCCCACTGACCACAAGCCTCTGCACGAAGCGATTCAAAAAGCGGTGGATGCAAATATATCAGTTGTTTGTGCAGCAGGTAACGAAGGTGACTCCAACAGCAGCACCGATGAGTTTTCTTTTCCCGCTTGTTACAATGAAGTGATTTCTGTAGGAGCCATCGACCTTCAAAGAAAATCTTCTTACTTTACGAATTCCAATAATGAAGTCGACTTGGTGGCACCGGGTGAACAAATTTTATCTACCATTCCTGGTGAAAAATACGCTAAGCTCAGCGGTACCTCCATGTCGGCTCCACACGTGTCCGGAGCATTAGCCCTCATTAAAGAATTCGAGCAAGTATCTTTTGACCGTAAGCTTTCAGAAACCGAAGTGTATGCACAACTCATTAAACGAACCGTTCCACTCGGATTCCCAAAAACTTTGGAAGGAAATGGTCTGTTGTTTATCACAGCACCTGACCTATTGAAGGAGCACTTGAGAAACCAGCCGCTTGCACAGATTGGATGACGGAACTAGTTGATTTTTGGCTCATTTCCGCCTGAATGAAAAGAACCCCCCTGCTTAAATGCATTTATGCCGGGGGGTCTTTTCATTCAGGCGACCTTTCAGCTTTGCTGAAAGGCGAGTGAAACGTCCGTTTCACTCGAATGAGCCAAAAATCGTGCATTCACCCTTCTTATTACTATGCTACTGAAAAAGAACAGCCATCAATGACTGTTCTTTTTGAGCTACACTTTTTTTCTACTATTGTAATCTGCTCTCAACTTGCTGACATACTTCATCAGCACTTAGACCACTTGCTTCAATCACGGATCCTTGAGTAGCTACGTTTTGAATCCCCATTACATTGGAATCCATCCCTGTCACTACGCAGCAGTCACAGCCGTTTGCATCTGTTTCCTGTTTTAATTCAACGACGTCATGCCCCTTTTCACGTAAGGCTTGCACGACGTTTTGTAAAGATTGTTCAACACCAATTCTCATGCCTTTACACCTCCTGTTTCTACATATAGGTTTTTCTTTCGGGGAAAAAGATATTCGTCATTTATTTTTTATTTACTTGTTTGCCACTTTTTTTCTGGCTTTGGCCTTTTGAATTCCCCACCTGAATATCAGATCCGAATTCTACATCATTCTTAGCCTTTTGCTTTGCCAACTGTTCTGATGTTTGGTCCATACTCTTCTTTCCCTGTTTAGACATTCTCATCCCTCCTCTGACTTTTATAGAATTAGAATCCCCATTTCAAGGCAAAATATTTGAAGGGCATTCGATTACTTTCAGCATGTTTATTTTTCACTATGCCGGGTAAATACCCTATATATAACAATAAATAAAAGGGTGGTATTCAAATGGATGACGCAAAATTAAAAGAATTAATCGATGGATTAAATGAAGATTTAGCGAATGAATATGCTGCAGTTATACTTTACACAAACTACGCTGCTGTCGTGAGCGGCTTATACCGTCAAATCTTAAAGCCTTTCTTCGAAGAGGAAATCCCTGATGAACAGGGGCATGCTTTATATTTAGCCGAAAAAATTAAAACATTGGGCGGAGATCCAACGACTACTCCGGTTGCCGTGAAACAAACAGATAATGTGAAGGAAATGTTAGAGGAAGGCCGTAAAGCTGAAGCTGATACAATCGAACGTTATAAAATACGTAAAGAGCAGGCTGAGGAATTGGGTCTCGTCGAGCTTAGCATCAAGCTAGATGACATGATTGCAGATGAAACCCATCACCTTGAAGAATTCGATCGCTTACTAAAGGATCCTTCTTTTAACTAATATACGAAAGAAGACCGCTATATCAGCGGTCTTTTTTCATGTGATGATTTGATAATCCTTCCATTCTTCAAGCAGTAATGACTGATATTTCGGTGACAGATAACGATCGTCGATCAGTCTGAGGACTCCCGTATCCTCCTCAGAACGGATGAGCCTCCCCCCGGATTGAAATACTTTATTTAACCCCGGGTAGACATAGGCATGATTGAATCCATTTAACCCCCGTTCATTAAAATAGTCCTTAATGATTTCATGATCCCTGCTTGGCTGAGGAAGCCCTACTCCAACAACAATTACACCCTTTAATCGATCTCCTTTCAGATCGATACCCTCAGAAAAGATGCCTCCCAATACGGCAAATCCAATAACCGGACGATCTCTGTCGCTTTGATACTCCTTTAAAAATTTCTCTCTGTCTACTTCTTTCATATTAGGCTCCTGGATGATGAATTCTGCATCCATTGCATCCTTATTCATTTCCTCAAAGGCTTCCCCCATATAAGCGTAAGATGAAAAAAAGACCAGATAATTTCCTTTATACTCATTGAACGCTTCTGTAATGGAACGTGTAATCGAGGAAAGTGTTCTTTTTCTGTCCTTAAACCGGGTTGAAATCGGATGGATCCCAACCTGCCATTGTTCTTTTTCAAATGGCGAAGGAATCAGAAACCGATAATCCTCTTCACACCCACCCAGTTGCTGAAAATAGTACGTAAAGGGGTGAAGCGTAGCTGAGAAAAATACTGATGATCGAAACGACTTCGTTATTTGTTTGATAAGCTTTGAAGGATCAATGCAAAATAGTTTCACTTCTACATCTTTAGGCGTTTGATCGATCACAAAGCGATGTTCAGCGGAAAAGAGGTTTGTGATCCTCACAAAATTTAATGCATCAAAGTACAATTGAAGAAACTCCTCAGACCAATCTCCTTCCGCTTCTCCCAAATGTTTTTCTGCTATCTCAACAAAGCTTTCCACCTCATCAACTAATTCTGCATCCATCTCATTACGCACATCGTCCCCTTGTTCTTTTTTCAAACGGAGGAATTGCTTATTAACCGCGCCAATGCTTTGCTTCAAGGCCTCATATTCCGGATACTTTCTTTTGATTTCTAAAAAATCGGACTTCCTCAGGGTGGCTGAATGCATTTCCCTGCCCCTGCCAACAAGGTTATGTGCTTCATCAATGAGTAGAGTCGTATTCTTCTTTCCTTCATCGCTCATTCTTTTTAATGAAACTTTTGGGTCGAAAATGTAGTTATAATCACAGATGACACCGTCGACTAAATAGGAGAGGTCGATTGAAAATTCAAACGGGCATACCCGGTGCTTCCTGGCGTATGTTTCAACAATCGGGCGGGTGATGATGGTTTCGTGCGTTAAAATATCAATGAGCGCACCGTTAATTCGATCATAATAGCCATTCGCAAATTCACAATACTCTTTCTGACAAATCGTTTCTTCCTGAAAGCAGATTTTGTCTTTTGCCGTAATGGTAATCGTCCTGTGTGACAATCCTTCACGTTCTAAAAGAAGCAGCGCCTCCTCTGCGACAGTCCGGGTAATCGTCTTGGCAGTCACATAAAACCATTTCCCATCCATCGCTTTGATCGCAGGAAATAAGGTTGAAATGGTTTTCCCTGTTCCCGTCGGGGCATTCGCATACAAAGACCTGGATTCGGCGACCGTCTTATAAACGGCACCAGCAAGCTTTTTCTGCCCTTTTCGATAAGTTGGATAAGGAAATCCAAGGTCTGGAATACTCTTTATCCGGTTTTCCTGGTTGGTGAGTAAAAGGGTAGCAAATGGAGTATAGGCAAGCAGTGTCTCATCAACGATGTGTTGAAGCTCTTCCATCGTATAAGTACGGGTGAAAGACTTCGTTTTTTCAGATTCTACCTCTATATACGTGAGCTGCACGCCAATATTCTTCAGCTGCTTTTCTTTTGCCAATAAGTAAGCGTAGCATTCACCTTGAGCCCAGTGGACCCGGGCACCTTCTTCGATTTGTGCTACAGGTCTTGCCGTTGATTTAATTTCTTCTACGATTACTTCCCCGTATTCATAATGGATCCCATCACAGCGGCCTTCAAGTTGATACACAATATCCTCCACCAATCTTTCTCCTTTTAGGAAGACTTCTTTCTCATCACCTTCTTTGTATTCTTTCTGTAGTTTTTGATGAAGCTTTGTTCCGATGGTCATGGAAGAGCGGGCTTGAAACCTTACATCTATGCTTCCTTCTTTATAAACGAACTCTACTAATTCCCTTATCGAAATCTTGACCGTTTTCTTCATGTGACGTCTCACCCCTTTCTTTCCCACATAAATTATCATTCTATTTTTTTTCAGTGAACATATATATTAGACAAGCTTTTTCGAACGGAGGATTCGGGGAATGAAGGCACGATTCATTTTTTATTGTATAGGATTACTAGCATTGTCATTAGGTGTTTCTCTTATTATTAAAGGGGATTTGGGGGCGGCTCCATGGGATGCACTGGCCGTTGGTGAATCTACTCTGTTCAACCTTTCAATCGGGACATGCATCTTCATCAATGGATGTATCCTCATCTGTATAAACGCTCTTTTATTAAAGGAGGCCATCCAATGGTTAGCTGCTCTCTCCATCTTCGTCATCGGGATGATGGTTGATTATTGGATCACGATCGGTCTTGAAACGCTTCAACCGGTCGGATTTATTCAACAATTGTCTCTTGTGCTGACAGGTATATTGCTACTCGGCATCGGAATCTCCATTTATCTTCAAGCCAAGCTGCCTTCAAGCCCCATGGATACATTTATGGTGGCGATTCATAGACGGTTCGGCTTAAATTTACGAAATTCCCGTTTATTGAACGAGGCGATTGCCATTACGTTAGCCATGGTGTTTCATGGAGCGGTTGGTGTCGGAACGGTGATTGTCGCCTGTACGCTTGGATTTATTATTCATATCTTCTATCCTATCATGGAACGTATGTACGGGAAATGGAGTTGATTGAGTTTTTATTTTGTCTTGTTGTCCATAAAAAAACACTTAGTGATTCCTAAGCGTTTTGGTTGTTCATATATGTATTGGGGAGATTGGAATCAAATTTTACAACCTTATCTTTATTCAACGGAAGATCGATTGTGACGACTGTTCCTTTATTAACAATGCTTGAATAATGGATATGACCACCCATGGCTTCAATGATGCGCAAGGACACCGAAGTACCTAATCCAGTACCTTGGACCTTTGTTGTAAAAAACAATGTCCCAAGTCGTGCGATTTGATCTTTAGTCATCCCTTTGCCTGTGTCTTCTACCGTGACGATGGCTTGTGTATGGGTGATTTCTAAATTCACGCTTACATTTCCTTGAGAAGGAGTCGCTTCAATGGCATTCTTGATGATATTGACGAAGGCTTGCTTCAACTTATTTCGGTCTGTCAATAGAAATCCATCTTCTTTGAGGTTCGCTTCAAGGTAAACCCCCTCTTTAAGAGCATACGCATTAAGAAGCACGGTAACATCCGAGAGGACCTCTTTCACATTGATTTTCTCAATTTTTTCGAACTCTGGCTTGGCAAAATTCAAATAATCATTAATGATTTCCTCTGCCCTTCCTAACTCGCCCAATACGATTTTTAAATATTCCTCGTGAGTCCCCGTAACTTGCTTCTTCATTAATTGAAGAAATCCCTTGACGACTGTGAGAGGATTACGTACTTCATGAGCAATGGAAGCAGCAAGCTCTCCCAGTGTATTAAGTTTCTCAGATTTCAGAATCTCTTCACGGAGCAAACGCTTTTCGATCATCCACTCATTGAGTTGTGCAGCTACACCGACCCCCAACACCTGGATGCCCCCAAATATCAGGACGTAGACCCCCATTTCTTTATTACCTGAAACTGGAACTCCTGCAATGAATGCAAATGAAAGAAGAATCCCAAGCATCACTAACGCTGGCCAAAATCCAAGTAACACGGCAAATGTTACCCGTTTCTTTGGTGGAAATGTCCAGAACCGATTTGAAATCAGGAACGGAAGGGTTCCCGCAAGAAATGCACTTACAAATCCGAAAATGATGGCATCACCGCCGTTGATGATTCTTGCGGTTAAAATGAATATAAGAACAATGATCCCGGCTTTTCTCCCTCCATACAGCATTGAAAGAACCAATGGTATATAGCGGAAATCCCAATACAACCCGAAACTTTCATAAGCGAATATTAAACACATAAACGCGGCAATCCCATGTAATACACCTATGAAAACAGGTGATTTTCCGAGCCTATGGTTTTCAAGGAGTGAAGTTTGAATGAGAACAGGAGCCAATATAATCAATACATGTAATAATAATTTCTCGATAATCATCGAATTGTCTCCCATTATAAATAGTCATTACTTTACACATACGACAAAATTCTCGTAATTCCTCTTTCATCTCCCACAAAATTAAGAAAAAAGTAACGGAAAAGGGACGGACCTCGAACGTTGCTGTCGAAGTCCGTCCCTATGTGAAATTCTAAATCAGTTTACCTTTGTAGGTGAGTTCTTTTGGTTCTAGGTGGTTGTATTGTCCTTGGAGTATTTGTTGAATGTCTTGGATGGTCTGTTGGATTCCGACGGTTTGCCCTTTTATTTTGGTGAATTCTTCTGCCACGTAGAATGGCTGGCTCAAGTAGGCTTCCAGTCGTTCTCCTATATGAAATAGATCGAGATCCGCTTCAGGTATTTTATCTTTACCGATTGTATTCATGAGGACACGAATTTCTTTGTAGCGTCTTAGCAGCTTCTTGGCTTTCTTTTGAATAGTCGTGTGGCTTGAATCCAGGGCGTCGTCTTCAAGTAAAATCGATGTAGACTGCACTGGGTGGATGGCCGGGTACACCCCCCGGGTAGAGAGATCAATATCGAAGTAACATAAAGTATCGAGTGGACCGAACGGGTCCTCTTCATCCACTGCTTCACCGGTTGGATCAAATAAAACAGTAGTGATTTCCGGATAGCTCTCTCCTTCGAATCGCTCTCTCAATTCATATAATTCCCCTGACACAATATAGGAACGGTCAACATACAGGAGAATTCTGCCTTTATCCTCAATAAGGCTGACTTCTGCAAAGGCTTCATCAACCGAGTTGCATTTCACATCAACAAACCCTTCTAGATCACTCAAACCAGGATAGGTTTTATCCGGCGTCAATAAGATCGATTGATATCCTTTTTCTTTCAGCACTTTTGTCATTTCCGCTAAAACAACAAATTGACCAACCTGTGCTCTCGCCACGAACCCATTCGTTCCACCTTGGACAATCGGCGCAAACAAATCGAGTGGTTTGATTCCCGTTTCAATCATAGTTAATTTCCCTCCTTGAATAATTAATTCATCCAGCGTGCAGTTAGCCAGATTTGCTAATGTAACTATCGTTTTCACTTCGGCACGTCCTACAGAAATCTTGCCGGTACATAGATTGGATACCGTTGCAGGTCTTAACCCTACTGTTTTGGCAGCTGATGTTAAATTGGGTACACGTCGCCGCAGCAATGAAACATTCAACCTTAAATTCTCTTTCATGGTAAATATCCCCTCCTTACTTTATAAAGTAATACATTTTACTCCTAAAAGCAATTGTTTTTATCATCTAAACGTAATTTCTTTACCTTTAGAAGTAATTTAAAGATGAAAGGTGGATAAAAGCTTTTCCAAAAAATAGTCATTTCCCTCTATCGTTTAGAATTCCATAAAGATTAACCTCCATAATCCAACAAAAAAAATACAATTATATTTGTAATTATCATACTATTGACCTATATAAGTATTTGTCAATGTCTGTTAGGCTTAAATTAAGTCAAATGACGAAAGAAGAATTAATATGACAGTAAATGTATTTTTAGACGATTACCGCCACTGTCCTCAAGGGTACATTCTCGCGAAAGACATCGATGAATGTATTGACCTGCTTCTGAATTTTTCTATCGCTCATCTTTCATTGGATCATGACTTAGAAAGCAAGACCCGTAATGGATTAATGCTCGTACACTATATGGTAGAAAAGCAGCTATTTGCAGAACGCATCACGATTCATTCCGCCAACTCTGTTGCAGGCAAACAAATGTTCAAGTATTTAAAAGAGGCTCAGAGTGAACACAAGATGCCTAAATCAATCAAGATTATGTTACGTCCTTTACCTCTCAGATGAGTTATCATATAAAAAAGAACTGTTCCCCGAACAGTTCTTTTTTTGTCCATTCATTTCAATTGGGTTTTTCTTACTTTATAATGAAGGCGACAGTAATTTAAAAAAGAGGGTTAAATTATGGATTTTCTGAAAAAATTTCAATTTGTCGGAGGCAGAATAGCCAAAACCGGTATTGCCGTTTTTTTAACGGCTCTTGTGTGTGAGCTTTTAAATTGGCCAGCGACCTTTGCCGTCATTACAGCCATAGTCACCATCGAGCCCACAGCCGCAAATTCAATCAAGAAAGCATTCATTCGTTTTCCCGCTTCAGCGATAGGAGCACTATTTGCGGTAATCATTGCTTCCACGTTCGGGGATCACCCCATCACTTATGCGTTGGTCGCGCTGCTCACAATCATTACCTGCCACAAGCTTCATTTAGGGGCAGGCATCCTGGTCGCTACGTTAACTGGGATTGCCATGATCCCCACCATACACGATCACTATGTAGCTACCTTTTTCATTCGCCTGGGCACGACCACCATCGGGCTGATTGTGTCTACATTAGTGAACTTGTGGATCCTTCCACCAAAATACTCGAAAACGATTACGGCCAAGATTCATAATCTCTATTTCAAAACGGGCAATTTATTAGAAAAAAGAGGCTCTGAAGTTCTTCAGAATCACTCTCTTCACCGGGATACAAAATTGATCTTCAATGATATTTTGAGAGACATAGAATCTACGGACACCCTATGCGAATATCAAAAGGAAGAATGGAAGCTTCACCGCTCCAGTCGTGAGGAATTGCGTTATTTCCATTATGAGTACAAAAAACTTAACCTCTTAAGGCAGATCCTTTTTCATATTGGGAACCTAATTTACTTACCTGTTCAGTATTCATTCAGTGAGGAAGAGAAAGATCGTATCTTACATGCGACCCAATCATTGAAAGGCATCATGCATCATCCATCGTTTCACATACCTGAACAACATTTTACTCTAATGAAAGATTTACTCGAGGAATTCTGGGACGATCATGAAGGACTACATACAAAACCCTTTCAGTCCATGAAGCATCACTTTTCCTGTGAAACGGTCATGCTGTACGAATTACTATCCATTCACGACCTTTTAGAGGAGCTCAGTGAAATACATGTGTTAGAAGCCCAGCATCAAACCGTCCTGGAGAAAACGTTACACCCATAGACACTAGTAAAGGTATAGACAAATCGTGTCTATACCTTTACTAGTGAAATCTTATTTCAAAGCGTTATTCGCTAGCATTGCTATCACCATATCATCCATCGGCGGATTGTGAAGACCAGCCCTTACATCACGATAATAACGTTGCATCGGGTTCGAGCGGAAAAGACTTTTTGCTCCAACAATTCTCATGGCGATGTCTACAATGTGAAAGGCGCTGTTCGTCACGATATGTTTTACAGAAGCAAGCTCTGACCCCATGTGTATCCGTTTTTCAGGCTCACTCACCCACTTATCGGCTACTGAATAGAGAATTTGCCTGGCCTTGAATAGTTCCAATTCTATTTCACCAATTTTCCGTTGAACTTCAGGTACATCCTTGATGGGTCCCGGCAGACTGTTTGGTGAATAGTCCTTTGCAAATTGGATGGCATAGTTGCGTGCGGCGATCGCAACACCTATATAGCATGCAGGTATGTGCAGGAGCCATGCTTTAGGAAGATCATTCTTTCCTCTCGGATTTACACTATCACGTTCGACCAAGGCAGAAGACGGGAGATGAACATCCGTGAGAACGAGATCATCACTGCCCGTTCCTTTCATGGAAATCGTTTCCCACGTTTCTTCGATGCTTACTCCTTCCAGGTCATGATTCACCAAGAAGAATCCTTTCTCTTCCGTGTCTCCGATTGTTGCTGATACTAAAGAATAGTTCAGGATTCTCGCCATAGAAGTAAAGGATTTCCTGCCGCTTACTTTCCATCCCTCTTCCGTTTTCACTGCTTTGGTTTCGGGAAGTCCTCCACGAGTGGGGCTTCCCGTTGCCGGTTCCGATGCTGCCCTGTTAATTAGAGCATTGTTTGCTACAACCTCTTCACAAAGTTCTTTGAACACTCCTTCATCCCACGTCCGGGTTTCCGTCAATTCCATCAATCCCCCGAGATGCCAGCCAATGGACAAAGCCGTTGCCGCGTCCCCAGTAGCAAGCCTTTCTTGAATCATCACCAGCTCATATAGGCTGATTTCTTCCCCGCCGTACTCTTTAGGAAGAGATAATGTTCCATATCCCTTTTTCTTCAGGTCGTTGAAATTCTCATAAGGAAATTCATCTTCCCTGTCATACGCTTCCCCTCGTTCAGAAAACACATCAGCAAGCTCACCAGCTAAATCAACCAAATTCCTTTGGCGATCATTCTGTATATACGGTTCATATAAGTCCATTAAAACAGCTCCTCCTGATAAATATCACGTTTTACTTCTTCTATTCATCATAATCAATTCACATGTCTAACTCAAAGATATTGTTTACTAAACCGATAGGAATTAAATATTTTCTGTTATCCGTATAAATCTATTTTCATTAAACCAATCTAGGAGTAAGATATCTCGTCATCCTTTTAGGAGGGATTCACCGTGAGTCATAAAAAAAACAAACTTTATATACTCATTCTGATGCTCGTTTCTTGGGTATTCCTCTTACTAGCAGGAAAAGAGAGCTTAAAAAAGTATTTACCTGCCTCTATGTTTATGTCATTCCTCGTTTATTCAGAAAATGTTTTCGCAGTAAGAGTGAACTTGTGGACCATCACTACCAGGCTTTTCCCGAATGTGAATGGCATTATGCCTTTTGTGATTGGGGTTTTTTTGAGCGGTTCTGTTTGGATTCTTAAATTCACCTATAAAAACATTTATCTTTATGTATTGGTCAATTTCCTTGTCGATACGTTCTTTACATACCCTTTCTACTCCCTTTTCAAAAAACTCGGTGTGTGGAAGCTAATCCGCCTAAAGCAGTATCAGCTATCACTTCTGTTCTTTGTTAAATCATTACTAATGTATGCGTTTCAGAAGTTTATCGGTGACCGGCTTTATTCGAAAAATGAAAGACCTGCTTCTAAACAACAAGGTCTGTATTAACCGAAAAAACCTGCTGCCCAGTTAGGCAACAGGTTCTTTTTATGGGTTAAGATGCATTTTCCTTGTCTTCTACTTTATATTCCTGCTCCCAGAATTCTGCATTTTTGATGCCGAGCTTTGTAGAGTTAAAGACTGGATCAAGACCTTGCTTCTTCTGCTGTTCGTAATCCTTGAGTGCTTTTAAAGCAGGTTTGGCAAGGATAAGGATGGCGATTAAATTCAGCCATACCATGATTCCAAGACCGATATCACCTAACGCCCATGCTAAAGCGGCTTCTCTTACTGCTCCGTAGAATGTAGCAGCAAGCAGAACAAACTTTAAGATGGTCATCGCCACTTTTGAATTCTTCCCTCTCATCAGGTAGGCAACATTCGTTTCCGCCATGTAGTAGTAAGCCATAATAGTTGTAAAAGCAAAGAAGAATAATGCGATCGCGACAAATGATGCTCCGAATCCAGGGATGACTGATTCAATCGCTGCCTGTGTATAACCAGGTCCCGCTTCGATTCCTTCTAAATTGTTCGCAAGCATTGTTCCATCAGGAGCTTCTGTGTTGAAGGATCCAGTAAACAAGATCATGAATGCTGTAGCCGAACAAACCAGAAGAGTATCGATGTAAACGGAGAACGCTTGAACCAGCCCTTGTTTAGCAGGGTGGGACACTTCAGCTGCCGCTGCAGCATGTGGTCCTGTACCTTGACCTGCTTCGTTGGAGTAGATTCCACGTTTCACTCCCCAAGACACGGCCATCCCGATGATTCCACCGAATGCTGAATCAAAGCCGAATGCACTCTTGAAGATAAGAGCAAAAACTGCCGGGATTTCAGTGATATTCATTCCTACAATGATAAGAGATAGAAGAATATAGGCAATCGCCATAAATGGGACTACGTAAGAAGCTACTCCAGCGATACGTTTGACCCCACCAAAAATGATGACTCCGATTAACACGACAAGACCAATACCAGTTACTGTTGTACTAAGACCAAATGCATTTTCAAGCCCTAATGCAATGGAATTTGATTGAATTCCAGGCATTAAAATACTCATTGCAAGCAATGTAGCAAGTGAGAATAGCACGGCATACCATTTCCAGCCAATCCCTTTTTCAATATAATAGGCTGGTCCTCCACGGTATTCCCCATCCTGCTTCACTTTGTAAATTTGAGCAAGTGTGGATTCGATGAAGGCACTGCTTGCACCGATAAATGCAATCGTCCACATCCAGAATACCGCCCCTGGACCACCAAAAGCGATGGCCGTTGCAGTACCGGCGATGTTACCCGTCCCGACACGTCCTGATAACGACAGCGCCAACGCCTGGAAGGAAGACACACCAGCTTTGGAGCTACCACCCTTAAACATTTGAACCACCATATCTTTAATCAACCGGACTTGTAAAAACTTCGTTAAAATAGAAAATAATAACCCTACACCCAAACAGAAGTAAATCATGACCGGAGACCAAAGTATTCCTACCAACTTGCCAACTAGTTCTTCCACGGCATTTCCCCCTTTTCTTTGTAAAAATGTTCTAACTATTAAGAATTATATTTTATTTGACACAAATTAGACAATCTTTTTTTGTGACGAAAATTTCTTAAACGTGGGAAAACCCTTATATGACAAGACTCTATACTCATAAAAAAATATTTGGGCAATCTAAAAAAGGGGTGATAATATGTCGAGAAGAAAACTTCTTGTACCTGAATCCCGGGCTGCGATGGATCAATTAAAAGCGAAAGTTTCGGGTACACAAGATCCCAAAGAAGCGAAATATGAGATCGCCAAGGAACAAGGTATTCCTCTTCAACGAGGATATAATGGAAAGTTAACGTCTGAGCAAGCGGGAAAAGTTGGCGGAAGGATTGGCGGTAACATGGTGAAGGAACTTGTGAGAATGGCTCAGGAGAATTTAAACAAGAATTAGCGTAAAGTTTGAGGCTGACACACCAGAAATGTCAGCCTCCTTTTTAATAGATTTCCCCCAGTATTTCTTTCAACTTATCCAGGTCTTTGTATATTTCTTTTTCTAAAGAGCGATTGTAGAAAATCGATGCAGGATGAAAGGTCGGAAAAATGGAGTAGCTATCATCGCTCATGATCCATTCATTTGAATCAAGATCTTTTAACCGCCTGACTTTAGCATGAATCAGCCGTCCATGCATTTGTGATATCGTGTACTTATTCCCCAATAGTCTTTGTAACCCGATATTCCCCAAGGTTACAAGCTGTTTTGGCTTAATATGCTGCAGCTCATAATCCAGGATCGGGGCATGTGCCAGCTGTTCTTTACGATTCGGTGCCCTGTTATACTTCTTCTCCACGATCTCATGGTCCCCTACTTTCTTAGGGACAATTTTATAAGGTCTGCTTCTGACAGTTGAGGTAAAATATATGTCTTCCCTTGAAACCCCCAGATACTGAAAGAACTCATCCAGCACTTTTCCTGCCCGTCCACTAAACGGCATTCCATGATGAATCTCGGTTTCACCTGGAGCTTCCCCGACAATCATGATCGTCGGTTGCTCCGGGCCGCGCCCGTATACAAACCCCTCACAGGGATAAGGCTCCATCCTTTTCTTACAGATATCGACTAATTCTTCCGGTATCACGCTCATCATCCTTTGTTTCTTTATTATTTCCGTTATTCCCGGCCAGCACCCCAAATACACATTCCCATGTTTATTTCACCTTAATAAAAGGAATAGTATGGATATAAATGAACCTTTAAAGGAGATGGATTGTGTGTCACAAGCTGAACTGAAACAACAAATCTTAAAAGTGCTCGATGAAAGCAAAGTAGGGACACTGGCAACGGTAAAAAATAATAAACCCCATTCCCGTTATATGACGTTCTCACATGATGAGCTGACTCTATATACGCCAACAAACAAGGAAACCCATAAGACAGATGAAATTGAGGACAATCCTAATGTACATATCCTTCTTGGTTACGAAGGAGAGGGGTATGGAGATACCTTCGTCGAAATCGAAGGTCGCGCCACCATTGAAGAGTCTTCTCATTATAAGGAAAAACTATGGAATGACCATATGAAAAGATGGTTTGAAGGTCCAGAGGATCCTGAATACATCGTCTTGAAAATTCAACCCGTCAGCATCCGATTAATGAACGATGATGAGGATTCGCCGCAGTCACTTGAATTATAATCAAAAATCACCTTGACACGTTTTAATATTGATGTTATATTTAGTTATTGTAATCTTGTAACATACATTAAAACGATAGAGAAGATAATTCGTAATTCTATTCTGTTTTGATTTAACAACTTATTCACACTGGATCGGCTTCGGAGCCGTTAGGATGTAAGAGAGGTAGGGCTTACGTCGTTTAGGTATATCAAACGACTCAAGGAATTGCCCGCGGCTGTTTATTATCTGCAAACAACGTTCAAGATATAAATATATTACTTGTGATGTTGCAAGTTACAGAGTTGTCTTTATCCGATTAAGGCAACACCAAAGGGATCGCTAACGGGATGATTAGCCCCTTAAAGACAAAAACACCTCAAAAGTGCTGACTTTTGAGGTGTTTTTTTGTATTTTGAAAATTCATACATCCCATCAACCGCTCTCCCTCAACTGACTATGATACAACCCATGATAAAACCCTTTTTGCTTCAAAAGCTCATCATGAGATCCCCGTTCAATGATCTTTCCTTGATCAAGGACCAGTATTTGATCGGCCTGGCGGATGGTGTTAAGACGGTGGGCCACCACTACACTGGTTCTCCCCTTCATCAATCGTTTGAGGGCTTCCTGAATCTTCAGCTCTGTAATCGTATCGATGCTGCTCGTGGCTTCATCAAGAATAAGGATGGACGGATTTGAAAGGATCGCTCGTGCAATGGATAGTAGTTGTTTCTGTCCCTGGCTGATCCCACTGCCATCATGCCTTAATAACGTCTCGTAGCCCTCAGGCATTTTCTTTATGAAGGAATGGGCATTGGCCAATTTAGCCGCTTCCCTTACTTCTTCATCGTCCGCATCGAGCCTGCCGTAACGGATATTGTCTGCAATCGTTCCTTGAAACAGGAAGCTATCCTGCAGGACAAATCCCATTTGCTGACGAAGACTCTTCCGTTTAATGGTTTGTATATTCTGATCGTCAATCTCAATGGTTCCTTCATTCAGTTTATAGAAACGAGAGAGCAGATTGGTAATCGTAGTTTTACCTGCTCCTGTCGGTCCGACCAATGCAACGGTCTCACCCGGCGTAATGGTGAAGGATACATCCTGAAGAGTTTGATCCCCTTTTTCATAGGAAAAGGATACATGACGGAATTCCACTTTCCCTTCAACGGAATCGATTTCCACGGCATCCGCCTCATCCTTCGCTTCTTCCTCTTCATCTAAAATTTGAAAGACACGCTCAGCACCGGCAATGGCTGATAACAACGTGTTATATTGGTTCGCGAGCTCATTCAACGGACGGGTGAACTGACGGGCATACTCAGCAAATATCACAATGACTCCGATGGTTATCATGCCATTTAATGCAAAGATCCCTCCGACTCCGGCAATGACGGCAAAACTTAAATTGTTCAACACATTCATAAGCTTCGGGATAAACCCGGAATAGGTATCCGCCCAATAAGCAGCCGTTCGCAATCTCTGATTTTTTTCTCCAAAATCCTTTATGGCAGTATCCTCACGGGAAAAGGTTTTGATGATGCTATGCCCCGAAATCGTCTCTTCAATATAGCCGTTTAGCTCTCCGATATTTTGTTGATATTGTTTAAACAAACGTCCTGTCCGATTCGTAATCCACTTCATACCGAGAGCCATGAGTGGTACGATGGTCAATGTGATCAATGTAAGCAACGGACTGAGCCAGAGCATGATCGTGACGGTCCCTACTAACGTCAGGACACTGGATATGATTTGTATGAACGAGCTATTCAACGTGGCACTTACATTATCAATATCATTTGTGACCCTGCTCATTAACTCCCCATGCTTTCGTTTATCAAAGAAAGGGATCGATAGCTGATGCAATTGATGAAAAAGGTCCTTCCGCAAGCGATAGACCGTATCTTGAGCCACACCGATCATCCAATAATTTTGGAACCAAACGGATAGGGAATGGAAGATGTACACTGCAATTAAACCTAAAACAAGCCCAATCAATCCGGAAGTCTCTTTCGTTACAATGTATTCATCAATCGCTTTTCCCACTAGGAAAGGTCCCAGTAAAGAAGCTGCCGAACTGATGAACACCATTAGAATGACGAGATACAGGATCACTTTCATTTCGGAAAGGTAGTTCCATAGTCGACGCAGCGTCCCTCTTGCATCTTTCGCTTTATCGTTTTTCCCCAGTTTCTTTCCCACATGCCTAGACACGATGTATTTCCTCCTCTCCGAATTGAGATTGAAAAATCCGCTGATAGAGGGTGGAATCTTCTAATAGGGATGTATGTGTCCCTTCTCCGATTAACACTCCATCTTCAAGAAGCAGAATTGTATCAGATTCCATTGCGGTACTTATTTTTTGTGTAATGATCATCGTCGTACATTCGTATTGCTTCAGAGCTTGGAGCAATTTCGATTCTGTTTTTAAATCCAAAGCACTCGTGCTATCGTCCAGTAATAAAATCTTGGGTTTTCGAATGAGTGCTCTCGCAATCGACAGACGCTGTTTCTGTCCTCCTGAAAGATTGACACCTTTTTGACCTAGTACTGTATCATACCCATTGGATAGATTCATAATGGTTTCATGGATTTGGGCATCCTTTGCTGCCTGGATCATCTCTTCCCTGGTGGCATCTTCTTTTCCCCATTGTAGGTTTTCTGATACTGACCCGGAAAACAGGACCGCTTCCTGGGGCACGTACCCAATATTTTTCCTTACATGATTCAAAGGTATGGACCGTATGCATTGACCGTCCAGTTCAACAGATCCTTCCGTCGCATCATAAAGGCGGGGAATGAGCTGGAATAGTGATGTTTTGCCGGATCCGGTTGCTCCCAGGATCGAAACCGTTTCGCCTGCCTCCACTTTAAACGATACACCTTCCAGCACCTTCCCAAGGGTTGAAGGATATTGAAACGACACATCTCTGAATGCAATCTCTCCGTTCACCACTGTGTTTTCCTGCTGGGCTTCTTCTCCGTCTTTTAGATCTACCTCTGTCTGGAGAACTTCTTCTACCCTCCCGGCGGAAGCTCTTGCTCTTGAGAAGCTCGTAATGATAAATGAGAAAATTGAAAAAACGGAAGAGATTCTCGTAACATATGTGACGATCGCTACGACTTCTCCAACACTCGCCCCACCTGAGGCAACATCTATACTTCCGAACCACAAAACGGATAGGAGGGCCAGATTCATCACGAGCATCAGAAGTGGCATGATGATTTCCATAAAACGAAGAGCACGGACAGTCCGATCCTTCAAATCTTCATTTGCTCCATGAAATCGGCCTTCTTCATACTTGCTTCGAGTATAAGCCTTGATTAACCTCATCCCGGAGAGGTTTTCCTTCATGACCTCGTTTACTTTGTCCAGACGGGATTGAACTCTTTCAAAAAAGCTCCATCCCCGCTTCAGGACCCATAATAAGAACACCCATAATACTGGAATCACGATAAATAAAATAAGGGCCAGACGGACATTCACGATAAGTGCCATGATCGTTGATCCGACAACAAGCAGGGGGGCTCTCAGCATAATGCGCAAGCTCATGAAAATCGTATTCTGCAGCTGCCTTACGTCATTTGTCATCCTGGTGATCAAGGATGAGGTCGGGAGTTTGTGAAAGCTTGCAAAGGAAAACGACTGAACCTTTTTATATAAGCTTTCCCGCACATCATAGCCAAATCCCTGACTCGTATGAGCGGCGAAAAATGAATTCGTCACGCCTGAAATAAACGCAAGAAGAGACATCCCCACCATAATGAAGCCCCATTTCAACACCACGTTTAAGTCTCCATTCATAATTCCTTCATCAATAATCCGTGCCATAAACAGCGGATTTAATAGTTCTACAGCAAGCTCTACCAGCATTAAACTCCAGGCAACCGCCATGGCAATACGGTAAGGCTTTAAAAAACGTATGACTTTCAAATGAACACCCCTCTTACATAAAACTTCCATTATGTATATATATGTATCATCATAACGTTTTTTTATGCCGGGTGGTAGTTGGAAGTGTTCATGCAGAAGCTGTAGGTCATTCTTGTAAGAATTATTGAATATTCCTTAACAAAAAACCACACGATCTAATAGGACCGTGTGGTTTTTACTCTTATTGATCGAGAGGAGGTGTATCCGTTCCGCCATTATTTGGCCTGCTCTTTTCTTCTTCAATTTTCCGATCCAGTTTAGAAAGATATTTTTGCGCAAAGTCCTTCCCACCCAGGCCAAATGCCAAACCGAAGGCTAGTGCCAGTCCACCCAGAATCAGCATGAAGGCAATATTGACGATGGAATCAGCCACTTTTAATTGATCCAAGGCCATAAAGAAGCTTAAGGCAATGATTGCATATTTCGTGATGGTCGAAAGTACTTGGAAGTGATCACTCAGTACGTTGGATATGATGCTCTTCACTAAGTTACCTAAGTATAAGCCTGCCCCAAGAATGACGATGGCTGCCAATACATGTGGTAAATACGCAAGGATGCCTGTTGCCAGAGCAACCAGGAATTCCAATCTTACAATTTCCAATGCTTCTACTACAAAGAGGAAAACAATGATGATTTGAACAACTCTACCTACAAGTCCCGATAGATTCATATAAGTTGAGCCAGTGGGTTCATACGGATTCTTATTAGTATTCATCCGTCCAATCCCCATATTACGTAATAGAGAATTGAATCCTACCCGGTTCAGTAATCGTGCAACCATGGCTCCAACCCATTTGCCGACCCAGATTCCTGCAAGGATGAGCAGAATCGCAATCGCAATATTCGGAAGCATAATCAGGACTTGATTGAGCATGTTAATCGCCGGCTCTGAAATCCCCCGAATATCCAGCTGATCTAATGCAGAAATCGTAACCGGAATCATGATGAGCACGAATACAATCGTACCAATGACCGATGAAACCGTTGTTCCTTGAAAGAGCTTGCCAATGCCGAATCGTTCAGCGACTCTCTCTGTTCCAATCGCCTGTAAAAAGTTCGTGACGATATCCCGGACAATTTTTGCTACAAACCAGCCAACGAGGAGAATGATAGCTGCAGCAAACAATTTAGGAATAAACCCTAGGAAGTTTTGGAGCATTTCCGTGAATGGCCCTGAAACCCCTGTGATATTAAGAGCTGCTAACACTCCCGGTAAGAATATGAGAAGCACTAGATAGAATACAATTCTAGCACCGGTATAGACATAGCGATGTACATCGTTCTCATCTTTCGCTAATTTAGATCTTACCAGCGTGTTTTTAACTGCTGGTCTCGTACCCAGTTTCTCTATCAATACCTTCAGTATAGAAGCAACTATCCATGCAAATAATAGAATAAGTGCCGCCTTTAATACGTTCGGAATCGCTGCTGCCATCGTACTCAACATACCGACCAATGGTGAAGCAATAAAGTTCAAGTCCAGCATATTGAAGAAGGCAATAAACACGAACACAAGCAGAATAAAGTACACAATTTTACTAATGACTTTCTCCGATGTCCATTTCCGTTCTCCGTTCCTGCTGCCAAAATAAAGATTGTCATCGATCTTCACCCGTTTTAAAATTCCGTAAACGGCTTTTTCAACAGCCTTTGCAATGATCCAGCCGATTAATAACACCAATAAAGCCAATAACAGATCAGGAAGCTTCCCTAAGTACCCGTACCATTCTTGCGTTATATCATTGTTCATTCGATGTTCTCCCTTCTATTATGGAAATTGTATAATGCTAATACTTATCTACCCACAGATTTTTTTTCAAAACCTGACAAAAAAAGATAGTCTAAATGATTCATCGGGGAGTCTTAAGTAATAGAAAACCCTTAAGGCAAAGCACCTTAAGGGTTTTCATCATGGGAGATCAATTGCGTTTTCTTTTTTAAAATCATCTAATGAGTAAGCAGTCACTCTATTATGTGATACTGTATAAAGCTGATCATCAATATATAGGAGTCTTTGAATCTGGTCTTCCCACTGTTCGTAATATTCTTTGTTTTCTTCTTCTGTGAGCTGAGACTTTAAAACGATTCCTTTTTCAGGTGTGATTTCATACAGGAGTGCGCCTTGATAGTCAAAATCCAGTTCATGCCGGCTTCCCTCTTTTTCATGATAAACAGAAATGGGAAAGCCATATAGATTTCGTGAAGGTTCATGAAGCAGTGCTTTGTGATCGTCCAACAAATAAGAGTGAGTACCCTGCCCACCTATTATTTCAGTGTCCGTTTCCTTTGGATGCTGAAAATCTGTAATATCGAATAATGAAATCTTCATTCCTTGTCGAATGATTCTGGGTTCCTCATTGTTTGTTTTATTATCATTCACCACTTTTGTATCAAACCCAAACCCGATGAGGTGATGTTCGTCAATGGGGTGAAGATAGGTGCTGAAACCTGGAATCTTCAGCTCCCCCAGAACCTTTGGAGCTTTCGGATCTGCGGTATCGATGACAAAAAGGGGATCGACTTGTTTAAAGGTCACCATATATGCCTTATCCCCCATAAACCTGACAGAATAGATTTGTTCTCCCCTGGCTAAATCCGTTACTTCCCCAACATTCTTCATGTTCTCATCCAATATATAGAGAGCATTGGTTGAAGGGGAATCACTGTTCCACACCTCCCCTTTTGTCGTTCCAATCCGAAAGTAACCTTTATGTTCATCCATGGAAAATTGATTTAACGCCCTTCCTTCTACCTGACCTGAGGAAGCATATTCAACCTTTCCATTACTTACGGAAAATTTATAAATCTCCGTGTTTGAAGAGGTCCAACTTTTCATAGCATCTTCATTGTATTTTTCCACAGCCACATAAAGGTTGTTTTTAGACATATACACTTTATCACCGCTTCCAAGATAGGATTGAACGCTTAGAGAAGCCTTGGGATCTTCCATATCCATTCCCGTCAGTAAGGTATAGTTGGGGGAATGGGACTGTGGAAAATACTTAATATCTTCTATTGGAAGTGGTGTCGTTTCATTACCTGTTAAACTATCTTTCACCCGGGGTCTCAGATCAGGATTTCCCCCTTGTTCAAGCATCCAGTAGTTTGGATACAGATTTGAAATCAAATATACAGTGGAATCAACCTTCCTCGACGTTACATATTGACCTTCAAGCTCAACATGCCTGAGAAGAGATGGTTTTGCTTTGTCCGAAATATCATACAGAAGCGCAACGGTCGACCCGTCTACAGGCATAGTGGAAGCAATTGATTCTTGTTTATTCTCTTGAAAATTTGCATGCGACCAGCTATTCCCGATGACGAGCAGCTTATCCTTCTGTAAAAACAGATGTTGCGGCTGCATATTTTCTTTATAGCTGGTAGTGGATACCACTTTCATTTCTTTCACAGGATTTGCCTTTGTAATTAGCAGTCTACGGTCTGTTAATTGGTAAATATAGCTTCCATCAGTCTTCACTATATCCCCCTCGTCAACTCCTTGAACCTGATTATTCGTTTCAGAAAAATTGGATTCCGATTGAGGCGATTCTCCAGCTGCACTATCTTCTGATGATTTGGATTCCATATTCCCTTCTCTACCGAACAGAGAAAACTCCGTATCTTCCTTATTTTTCTTTAAAATTTGTTTAAAATAGTTCGTTAGTTCTTCCTTGGATTGAATACTGGGTAGTTTAGAGGTGACAGAAAAGGGTATTTCTGTATCTCCATCATAAGAAAAACCCCATTTGGTTTTCACTTTAGGAGAAATATGAAGTGTATACTTGTGTGGATCAGAAGGATATCCTTCTGGCGGTGCTTGAATCTGCAGGGTCTTTCGATTTTCATCCAACTTCATGGAGACATTGATCCTCTCTCCATTGGAGTCTTCTACATAAATGTTCTGGGGCGTCACCGTTTCCTTATTCAGGGCTGTTGAAAATTGCAGATTCCATGAGTTATTCTCCATCACGAGAAGGTCGCCCTCCATCTTCCCCTCGGCCTTCACAACAGGTCTTTGACTATACACAAACGTTCCAAGTGCCACCAGCAACACAATACCGGCAATAATGAGCAGATAAGATTTCTTACTCATACTTTGACCCTCCTCTATGTTCTATTTGTTGATTAGACGTTGGGAGGGAGAAAATGTTACATGTGCACGGAGTCTGCAGTTTGATCATTTCGTCCAACTTTGTTTCGTTTCTATGCTCTGCTGAAGCAATAAAAAAAGACCCCACAAAAGTAAGGTCCGTCCCTATCTCATTCGTCTTGCACTTACATTCAGCCGTGCGTTTCGGATGACTTGGTTGATGACTTCCGAGAAGATGAGTCCGATGGCGATGGAGCCTGAGATCATGAAGGCTTTTGCCGCAAGGTTGATGGCAGCATTGTAATCGTTCTGCACGAAGTTTCTCATGGCATCGTACGCCAGCCCTCCAGGTACAAGAGGGATAATTCCGGCTACAGAGAAGATGATGACCGGGGTTCTATACATTTTCGCAAATACCTGACTGATCACAGCAACGACAAAGGATGCAAGTAACGTCGCAAGCACCGCATCCGCGTCATTTAAACTCATTCCTATGTAGATGATCCAGCCTAACATTCCAACAATTCCGCATTTGAAAAGGGACTGCTTTGGAGCGTTGAAGATAATCCCGAATGCAGCAGCGGATATGAAGCTTGTCACTAATTGTTCGATGATGAGCATTCCCTTTTCACCTCAATCTTTATTCTTGATACTAATCAAATGCACCCTATGTCAGAGTAAAAACTACGGCAATTCCCGTCCCGATGGCAAACGCCGTTAAAAAGGCTTCTGCTCCCTTCGATAAACCAGACACCAAATGACCTGCCATCAAATCCCGAACCGCATTCGTAATGAGAAGACCAGGAACAAGGGGCATCACAGATCCAATGATTATCTTATCCAGTTCCTGTCCGACTCCAAGCTGGACGAATCCATACGACAGCATTCCGATAATAAAGGAAGCAAGAAACTCAGCAAAGAATTTGATCGGAACGAGGCGATGAAAATAAATCAGGCTCGTAAATCCGACTCCGCCCGTGATCAGTGCCGGAATGAAGTCCATCCACATTCCCTGGAACATGATGAGAAAGCAGCCACTGGCAATCGAAGCTGCCAATACCTGAATCACAAAGGAGTATGATAAATCTGATTGATCCAGTTTCTCCAGGGCATTGTAGGCTTCTTCAAGGGTAAGATGCCCCTTGCTTATTTGCCTTGAAATACTATTCACGAGTGTTACTTTTTCAAGATCAGTAGACCGCTCGTTGATTCGAATCAGCTTCGTTTTCGTCGGTTCAGACGTTTCAATCGAAAAGATGATCCCGGTAGGCGTCACATAACTGTGAGATTCTGATATCCCATAAGAAGCTGCGATACGCATCATCGTATCCTCGACGCGATACGTCTCTGCACCACTTTGCAGCATGATCTTACCCGCCAGCAAGCTGACCTCCATAATGTCATATCTTCTTATCATTTTTGCTTCCATACAATCTCTCCACACGTGCTATTTTTTGAATAGGTCTAGTTTATAGGAAAGAAGGGGGGTAAGCAATGAGGAACAGGATGATTTTACGTAGATTTAATCTGTGTAGAGGGTTTTAGTGTTGAAGTTTTGAGTAACTTGCCGTAAACTTTCCAGTCTTCAAATCTTTCCTGCTCATCCTCCTACTCCCTTTTCTCTCTTCCTTTTAAAAAGAAAATATAAAACAGTGACCAGCACAAACCCCGTCAGGACCAGCAGTTGGTATTCTTCCACCATCCCGAGGATTACTTCTCTATCACCCTCATAGAACTTGCCTATACTTAAGAATAAAAAGGTAGACGGAGCAATCCCCAGCATAGTAAGGAGAGAATACACTTTCAGATTCATTTTTGCCATGCCGGCCATGAAGGGAATGACGTTTCCTAAATGAAGGGGACTTGCAATCGCTACGCTCCAGATTCCGTAGCGGCTGAACTTTTCCTTAGCTTCTTTTAGCTTCTTCCGTTTTTCGGGGTTGAGCTTTGCCTCAAGCCTCTCACCTAATTTAAAGCTGATAAAATAAGGAATATAGCTCCCAGCTGTATAAAGAAAGCTTCCTAATAGAGAAATGACTCCTATCTCCATCCACGTTAATTCTAGAATAAATCCCATTGTTACGATAAA
Source organism: Rossellomorea yichunensis (assembly GCF_032337515.1). Taxonomy (NCBI): domain Bacteria; kingdom Bacillati; phylum Bacillota; class Bacilli; order Caryophanales; family Bacillaceae; genus Rossellomorea; species Rossellomorea yichunensis. The sequence continues at coordinate 615,751 of NZ_JAVYAD010000004.1, forward strand.
AAAAGTGCCCACAAAAGGGAAAGCACTTCCTTCAATAAATAAAGAAAGCAATACACCCCATATCCCCCACTCAGCGGAATAATTTGCCATGATTTCTTCCATCAAGGTCACTCCTATATGAACGAATACCTTAAGTATAAAAAAATCGCCATCATGCAAACAGAAGCCGTAGAAGTAAATGCTTCTAAGACCTGGGGTGTATTTTCTTCCCATGATAAAAAGACCAGCCTCTTTATAGGAGACGGGTCCTAATAATCTCAAGATTTGATTCAGCCCATTCTGACCTTTATGTGCATACTTTAATTCATTTAATGTTTTATTTTACATAGAAGAGAGATTTAGATAGATAAGAAGATTACTCTTTCAGATTTGATTATGGTGACTCATTAAGAGGATCGTGAAGTATGATGACGGGCATTGACTTAGGGGTAACCATGAAACCATAGACTCTTCCATCCTTGTCCTTATACGCTACAGAATAATCTCCAAACTGAGGTGAGAATTCGACGTTTTGGTATTCGAGGTCAAGATCCTGATACTTAAGGCTAACATACAGGTTGGCGGCGATTCTTGCGGTCAGGTGTTGTACACTGGAAATCCGGTTGGCTACTATTATGAGGATGATTGCTAAACCAAGTAACATGACTTTCTTTGTCCTGGACACTCTGATCATTCATCAAGCCCCCTTTTATTTCTTCATCACTACTATACTCGTATACTCTCTATTATATACCTATTCCCTGAACCATGACAAAAGATCTACTTTTTTTAGCAGCTCTTTTTATTGCTATTCTCTTTCAGGTGAATTGGACTACTGAATAGGCATTCCATTAGGGATGAGTGAAATATTCAAATCCATTTTCTACATTCATAAAAAATACCGCACCTACAACGAAATGTCCTAATTACTCTTTATAACAGCTTGATTGCCCGATTTCCCCGTCCCCCCCTTAACTGTAAATATTAGTCGTTTCACTAACTCAAATGGTTTCAATTTCACTATTAAAAAGGCTTTGTTAAAGTTTAATGTTGATATTTGATAAAAAAATGGAACTCCCAGATTTATGGAAGTTCTTTTTTTTTAA